>CBDCAW010000071.1:0-119030 GCA_965214025.1 Granulosicoccaceae bacterium | reverse complement strand
AATGTGAAGCTCCAGAGCGCCATTCGGTGTGGCCCGCCAGCGCTCGTCTCCGGGTAGCGCGACCACGCGTCGCTCAGCATCCGCGTTGACGGCCGATTGATCCGCCGCCAACCAGCCGGACGGTGCATGGGCCGCCCCGTGTTTCCCGTTTGCATTCATCGAAACGTCCTCTGGAAGCCCGTTCCTTGAGGGAGGAGAGGAAAATCGAGACCAATCAGGTCTGGAACTACTGCAACGAGCTGTCGTATCGGATGATACGCGAGCGCGACCGGTGGCTGTCTGGGTTCGACTGCTCGCCTTACACGGTGGGCGCGTCCCGTGGGCGCGTCGAAGGAATTTGAGCGCATCGGTGGATACATCCCTGTGGATACGATGGTCGCTGATGCTCTCCTGGCGGCGGTGACGCTGCGAAAATGCGTTGAAAGTTCGCCCATGCTTCTCTATGCTGCGGGAGGAGAACATTTGGAGAACGTCATGCCAGGTACTCAACCGCTCACGCATCTTGAAACCCGCGTGCTGGGGGCTATCGAGGCCCATATTCGAGTCAACGGCGTGTCCCCGACCATCGCGGAGCTGGCCCTTGGTCTGCGCCTGAAGTCCAAGGGTACGGTACACCGTTATGTGCAGTCGTTGATCCGCAAGCAGCGGCTCGAGCGCGTCGGTCAGGGCTGGCGTGGCCTGCGCATCGCCGGTGTGGAGATCCCGCCACCCTCGGCACCGCGCGAAGAGCAGAGCAACGTGATCGATTTCAAGCCTTTGCCGGCAGAGGTAACGACAGGCGACTTCCGCATGCCGCTGGTAGGCCGGATCGCCGCCGGGTTGCCCATCGAGGCGGTAGAAGATCAAAACTACCTCGATCTGGCGGAATTCTTCATCGGCCCCGGCCGCTATGCCTTGCGCGTCACCGGCGATTCCATGGTCGATGTCGGCATTCTCGATGGTGATACCGTCATCCTGCGCAAGCAGGATACCGCGAATACCGGCGATATCGTGGTGGCACTGATCGATGGTCTCGAAGCCACACTCAAGCGCCTCGGGCAGGTGAGCGAGGGCCTGGTGGAATTGATACCGGAGAACAAGTCCATGCAGACGATGCGCTACAGTGCTGCGAGGGTCAGTATTCAAGGTGTGCTCGTCGGTCAGCTACGTAGTTACTGATCGACCTGGAGCAACGCGATCGTGCCCGAATACTATCGAGCTTCTTCGATGTGCAGGCGGGGCCGCAACTCATCGTGGATAGTGCCTGGAGCTATACTGCGGCACCTGATGATCTCGATGCCACCCGTGAGTGCGTGGCGTTCGATGCCCGGCATTTCTCCTTGACAGTCGAAGGCCATCGGGAGCTTTGATGAGCAACGTAGACGACGATACCTTGCACGCCCTCAAGGTGGCCTTCAGCTACATGCCCCGGCGCATCGAGGTGAACGAGTTCGATTTCGCCGGTCGTGTGGAGAAGACGCTGGCAGATATCGACGCGGTACGCGAGATACTGCTGGTCAACGATATCGATCCGGATGAGGTCCACGACGAGATGAATCCGGACAGTGCGCCCAATTCCTCGTATTGAAATGCGCGATCCGGTGAATCCTGGCAATGCGTCGAATTTCTCTTTCAGAAGTTCACCGCTGGGTGAATCTGTCCCGTGCGGCGGTATTCCTGCGAGCGAGCTTTCGCTGACCACGTGAATCCCGCCAAGCGAGAAGCCATCTTCGCCCGTCTGCAGGCCGAGAAGCCCGAGCCTCGTACGGAGCTGGTCTACCGCTCACCGTTCGAATTGCTGATCGCGGTGTTGCTGTCGGCGCAAGCCACGGATGTCAGCGTGAACCTTGCGACCGCTACACTGTTCGCCGAAGCGGATACGCCTGCGGCGATGCTGGCGTTGGGCGAGGAGCGGGTAAAGCATCACATCCGCACCATCGGTCTGTTCAACAACAAGGCGAAGAACATCATCTCGACCTGCGAGCAGCTGCTGGAGGCACACGGCGGCGAGGTGCCGGCCGAGCGGGCAGCACTCGAGGCGTTGCCAGGCGTTGGCAGGAAGACTGCCAATGTGGTGCTCAACACTGCTTTCCGGCAACCGGCCATGGCGGTGGATACACACATCTTCCGCGTATCGAACCGCACGGGTATCGCGCCGGGCAAGACGGTGCTGGAGGTCGAGAAGAAACTTCTGCGCCACGTACCGAAGCATTACCTGCTCGACGCGCATCACTGGCTGATCCTGCACGGGCGTTACGTGTGTGTCGCGCGCAAGCCGCGTTGCCCGCAATGCCTGATTCGGGACCTGTGCGATTACCGTGCGAAAACCCCGCCGGTCTGAACGATGTCGTGTATCCGTCGCATGAATCGGAACGCTGACTCGTAAGGTGGATGCACAACGGGCCCACCGCCTCCGACATGACAGCTTGGAAACTCCGTCATCGGCCTTCCGCATGCGAATGGCGCTGAACAAGACATAGTCTGGCGGGAGGGCTACTAAGACTTCACGATTTCCGTATCGAGCCATGCAGCCATTGCAGTCGATGCAGTACCTGCCGCTAAAGACCCCAAGGTAACAGTACCGCAGGTGGCCTCGGCGATCGCGGTACCCTAGCCTCGAAAATATCGCACATGTTTCATTGAGATTCATGTGCTACCAATTTCGCGACAGATTGCTACTCTTGTGGGAGTGGCAGAGGAAGCATAAACGTGGCCCGGGCGTACCCGCTCACCGATCTTGTCAAACTGGTCAGAGCCTATGGGGTACTGACCGGCACATCCGACCGCGAGCGAGTGATAGCCGGCCGGTTGTCGAAGCGATGGATCGCAACCGAAGTGGAGCACTTCGTACCGCTGAACAGCCTGCCGCCGCCGCTGTTCAGGACGGCTCGCGGTCGCGACCTGCTCGCGGCCGAGCTCTTCGCCCGCCAGGACATCGATCCGGAGAGCATCGATGTCGATTCGCTCGATATCGACGCGCTGGGCGCGAATCGCTGGATCAATACCAACCGCCTGCCCAAGCTCGAGCCGATCATCAATGCGGCGGTGTTGACCGCGAACATCCTGCTGGGTGTGCGCCTCTATGGCAACCACGGCAATGGCATGCCGATCATCACGCACGACCTGATCGTTGCGGCGATGCTGCAGGACACGCTCGGCAAGAATTGCCAGTACAGCCCGATCACCGTCGGCGATCACGAGATGATCGACGAGGCCTACATCTTCAGCTGGTTCGGCGACAGCGTCGCCAATGACGTTCACGTGCTGGCGGAGTATCTTGCCGCATTCGAGGCTGCGGTCGGGGCGCGTGTGGACCCGCCGCCGGCGCCGTCGAAAGCGATGGCGACCGCGGTTGCAGCCATACAGGCGAGCCGTCTGAGGCTGACCGCGCGCGCTGCCGGTGATCAGGTGATCAGCTTTCTCGATGAAGCCGGGCGTGAGGAGCTGACGGCTCTGGGTATCGATGTGAACAGTGATTTTCCGGAACTGCCGTACCTGGTGCGCGATTACGAACGCACCGTGGCAGCCTTCGCACTATCGGGGGTCGATCATTACGCCCTGCGCGAGCCGCTGCGCAATACCTTGCTGATGGCGGTACGTGACACGCTAGACGATCCGAAGAAGCGCGAGCGTCTTTCAGGCCGTCGCGGCAAGGCCGTGCACGAGGTGCACATGAACCTGCCGGTGATGGAGTATTTCGTGGTGGCCGAAGCACCCAACTCGATCGAGACGGTTCATATTGCCAGCCTCGAGATGATGCGCTCGCTGGAAAAGGGTCGGCGCAAATCCTTGTCGACCATGTCGGGCCATGCCTTCAGGATCTCGGCGATCGCCGAACGTACCCTGGGCCGGGCGCTGGAACCGCTGATCGTCACCCTGGCCATGTTGCACGATGTGGTCGAGGATGGCTCCCTGCGGGTCACCGGCTACGGGCACTCGCTGCGCAAGATCCAGTTTCGTTTCGGTGGGCCGATCGCGGCGATGGTGTCCGAGCTTACCGATTCCCATGTGAACACCGCCGGTGCACTCAAGGCTCGGCTGACACTGAAGCAGCCGCATCTGCTGCTGCCACAGGCGCAGTACAACGTCGATCGATACACCGAAATGCAGCCCACACCAACGCGTGCGGAAGAGCCGTATACGCTGGCGGGAATCGTGATCAAGCTGCTCGACACGGTGGTATCGCTGGAAGAGGGCATTCGTCATCCAGAACTGATGAGCAGTTACTGGCGCTACAGTGGAGCACGGATCTACTGGATCGAGAGGGTGCGCGGCGCCATCGTCACGCCCTTGCTCGAGCGCCTGCTGATCGAGACCCGTGCCAGCCGTTTGCCGACTTACAGCACACGCCCGCATCACGTCAATACCGTGAGACTGCGTGCGGGTCTTGCCTTGCTGGAGACCGTGATGGCTTATCAGGATCTCTACGCCACGCAGAACCTGGCGATACTCGCGCGTGAATACCAGCTCGACGTCTTTGAGCGGCAGCTGCTGATCGACCTGTTCTTCGATGCCAACCTTGACCCTGAGCGGTTTCGTGCGCTCGTGCTCGATGAACTGCTCGATGATCGACGGCTCGTCGACAGTGTGGCCAAGGGTCTGCTGCCCGTGTTGGGGTTCTCGGCGCTTTACACCAAGGGGTCGAAACAGGGCTCGCCACGCGATGAGTCCACTTTCCTGCGCTATCGGAAGAACTGCCTGCGACGCAAGAAGATCAGGATGGAGCTGGGTATCGACTCTGCGGAGAAAACTGCAAACCTCGAAGTACGCAAGAAGCGCATGCTGCGCCAGTTCGATCGAACGATGACGAAGGTTGGCGTGTTCGACGAGACACTACTGGCGGATGGCGAAAGCTTTGGCAGAGTGGCAGGGTCTTCCAGGGCCGTACCCAAGGTTGCGCCAGTGCCTGCAGACGAGCCGGTTGTCGAAGCCGGGAGCACAAGGGATGCCGGGTCAGCAGGCTTGCCTGCGAGCGGCGCCGAGACCTCTGCTGGGAGCGGGACGGTCATCGGGTCCGGGAAAGCAGGCGCGTCGGGGATCAAGGCAGAGCCTCAGGCCGACAACCTGATCGATGATGCGAGTTCCCCGCGGGCGCGTGCCGGCTGACTCTCATTCATACACCGCTTCCTTCTGCAGGTATCGTACGATCAGATAGTAGAAAACCGGCCGCAGCTTTTGCCGGTTCGACGGGCCGATCTGCTCGATGGCGTGCGCGATGGCGGCATCAGCTTCAGGTCCTTCCACTCCCAGTTTTCGGGAAACGAAACGAGCCTTGACGTTCGCTACCTCGGTATCGTCGCTGGCAGCCACCAGATTGGCGTTGCGATTGTACAGCGACGGCCCCAGCCCCTTGGCGATGGAAGAGAGCAGTTTCGCATCACATGCGATGCCGGCTTCGGCCATCTGGTTCCTGCAATCAGTCATTGCCTCGTCGAACTTGGACATGCGGGTCTCCCGACACAGTGCCGATACACCCTTCAATATAGTGGCTCGTACCGGGCTTGTAAATCAGGAGTCGAGATCGCGCATGCCCTTGGTCGGGGGCGGGGTGCGCCGCTGAGGCGGAACGGCATCGAACTCCACAGTTTCATGTCCGTTGTAGACCAGGAAGTGACGGCCCTTGGCACGTGCGATCACCGTCATGCCAAGCTCCTCGGCCAACTCCAGCCCCATGCGAGTCACGCCGGAACGAGACAGGAGCGTCGGGATGCCCATGAAGGCTGTCTTCATGACGATTTCGGAGGTCAGGCGGCCGGTGGTATAGAAGATCTTGTCGCCACCATCGAGATCATTCAGCCACATGTGCCCGGCGATCGCGTCGGCAGCATTGTGCCGCCCCACATCCTCGATATGCAGCAACGATTCGGTGCTGGAGCACAAGCCGCAGCCATGCACCGCCCCCGAAACCCGATAAACGTCATTGAGCTGGCCGACATGGCTGATGAGTTGGTAGATGTTCGACTGGCGTAACACCGGTGTCGGTAGCTTCACCTCGTAGAGCTTGTCGAGCGTGCAGCTGAAGATGGTGCCCTGACCACAGCCGCTCGTGATGATGCGACGCTTCATCTTCTCCTGCCAGTCGGCGATACCCTCACCCCGGCGTGTGGTCACGTCCACCAGCTCGCGGTCCCAGTTCACCTTGACCGACAGAATGTCGTGCAGGTTCTCCAGCAGCTTCTGGTTGCGGATATAGCCGAGCGTGAGTGCCTCGGGCTCGGTCCCGAGTGTCATGAGGGTAACGACCTCCATGCCATCGACCTGAATCGTCAGGGGCAGTTCGCCAGGCACGTGAACATTCACGGTTTCGCCAAATTCATCGACGGCCTTGACCGCATGGGCCGGCTGCAGCCCGGCACGGGTCATCGTTGGCTGGTACGGCTGCAGGGTGGCGTTCATCTGGATTCCGGGTGGTTCGGCGAGTCGGCCGGCGAGGTGTCGATCGAAAAAAGGTATGGGGCGATGAGGTTCGCACAACATGCCGCTGCCCCATTCCATCATACAGCCACCCCGGGGCCTGTGATCCATAGGGTCCATAGGGGCTAATCAGCGACGCGCCCTGGTCGCGTCGATGGCCGTTTCCAGCACCTCGAACACCCGCGCATCGCTGCACTGGGCAACGTTGAATCGCATGAAGCCACTCAGCTCACGGCTCAGGCTGAATGCGTTGCCCGGTGCCAGCACGACCCGGTTCGCGAATGCCTCGCGGGTGACCGCCGCGGCGTCGATGCCCTCGGGCAGATGGCACCACAGATACATTCCGGCGCTCGGTAGGGTCCAGGGAACGATGGCCAGCCCGGCAAGCTTGTGTATCGCGTCGATTCTCGCGTCTCCCAGCCGCTGCCGCAAAGCCTTGAGATGTCGGCGGTACCCGGCGTCGGTCAACATGGCCAGCGTGAGCTGAGCGGCCAGATTTCCATTGCCGAATGAGATGGCAACCTTCAGGTCCAGCAGTTGTTCGATCCAGTTCGACGGCGCTGCGATATACCCGCAACGAACCGATGCGGAAACAGTCTTCGAGAAGCTGCCGATCTGGGCCACACGATTCAGACCATCCAGAGCGGCCAGTCGGGTAGCCGGCCTTTCTTCCAGGTCGGCGAAGATATCGTCTTCGATGATTCGGACTCCGTAGCGCTCGGCGAGGCTCAACACTCGGTGAGCGGATTCCGCGCAAAGAGTCGCGGCAGTCGGGTTATGGATACCGGAGTTGGTGATGTACAGCTGCGGTCGGTGACTGTTCATCACGGTTTGCAGCGCTGCGATATCCGGCCCCACCGGCGTGTAGGGCACGCTGACCACGCGCACTCTGTGCGCCTTGAGCAGCGCGTGAAAATTGAAGTAGCACGGGTCATCCACCACCACGGTATCGCCCGCCTCGAGCAGGCACCGGCACAGCAGATCGATGGCCTGCGTACCTGATTCGGTCAGCAGGATCTGCTCGACAGGTGCGGTTGTGCCCTGGTTCATGAGTCGTCGGGACAGAAGTTCCCGAAATGCGGGCAGGCCGGCTGCCGTTGCGTAGTCGGCGAGTACCGCCCCGTCGCTCCGCGCCAGCTTGCGCAGGGCTTTTCGCAGTCCGGCCTCAGGCATCCAGTTGGCCGGCAACCAGCCGCAGCCGGGTTTGAGTACATCGGCCGATGCGTCCATCGATTGCCGGGATATCCATAGCGGGTCGATCTCGCGCTCGATACGCGGTTCGGCCCGGGCCAGCGACAGGGGGGCCAGCGGTGCCGACACAAAATAGCCGGCGCCCGGCCTGGCATGCACCAGCCCTTCCGCTCGCAGCCGCTCATACGCCTCGACCACCGTCGACTTCGAGACGCCGAGTGCGCGCGCAAAATCACGGATCGAGGGCAGCCTGGCGCCTGGCGTAAGCACGCGCGCCGCGATTCGCTCGTGCACGGCGGCCATGACGCTTGCGATACGAGTCGTCATCTTTCTGTGCTTTCGATTCGACCAGTACAGTTTGATGAAATTGTACCTTTTTGTCTCTGTTGATTCCTGTACTGACGCCGTATGCTGAATCTACCGATCACGGGGTATCCATGACTACAACTGACGATGCTGCAACCGACCATCGACTCACGGGTTCCGAATACCCGGATGCCGGTTCAGGCCGATCAGGCCGCTCAGGCGGCTCAGGTCGCTCAGGCCGTGAGGCGAGGAGTGGTGATCAGACGGCAGGCGATAATCTGAAGACAGGCAACGCGCAGGATTTCGGATCGACCAGTGGTTGGATCAATGGCTTTCTGGGCATGCTGATCTTCAGCGGCTCGCTACCCGCCACGCGCCTGGCAGTGATGGGTTTCGACCCGGTGTTCCTGACGATGATTCGGGCCACGTTGGCCGGTGTGCTGGCAACCGCCCTGATCCTGATACTGCGTGTCGACCGACCTCAAAGGCACGATGCGGCGTCTCTCCTGATCGTGTCTGTCGGCGTGGTGATCGGTTTTCCGCTACTGACCGCACTGGCGCTGCAACATATCACCGCGGCGCATTCGACGGTCTTCATCGCGCTGCTACCGTTGATGACCGCGCTGTTCGGTGTGCTGCGCGCCGGTGAGCAGGCGCAGCGAGCCTTCTGGATCTTCTCGGGTCTGGGAAGCCTGCTGGTTGCGGGGTTCGCGTTACGTACCGGTGCCGCTGTCTCCCCGATCGGCGATGCCTTGATGATCGCCGCCGTCGTGATCTGCGGGCTCGGTTATGCGGAAGGGGCCAGGCTTGCGAGAAGGCTGGGTGGCTGGCAGGTGATCTGTTGGGCCCTGGTGTGCTCGATGCCGGTGACGTTGCCGGCCAGTCTGCTGCTGTTGCCTGCCGATATCAGCGATGTCAGGCCGTCGGCCTGGTTGGGGCTCGCCTATGTTTCGGTGTTCAGCATGCTCATCGGATTCGTGTTCTGGTATAGCGGCCTGGCACAGGGCGGCATCGCGGCGGTCGGACAACTACAACTGCTGCAGCCGTTCTTCGCCCTGTTGCTGGCGGCGCTGATCCTCGGGGAGCGTGTCAGCATCGCGATGTTCGTCACGGCGGTACTGGTGGTGTTCTGCGTCGTCGGCGCCAAGCGGGCTGCCCGGTAACGGTTGGAGATCAGCAGCGAGTTCTCGTACCCACAGCGGGTGCATGGTCGGCCGAAACCCGACAGACTCGCCCGCCACGGCGTGAATGCCGGCGACCCGTCGGCGTCGGGCAGCCGGTCATGCGCCGATGGCCGACCGGCTATCGAACGTCGATGCTGCCGTCAATCGTTGGCCACTCGCACTTGAAACGCAGTCCTGCTAGCTCTCGCCCTGCGAGTCATCACTTGGATAACTTGGCTTGAAGGGCAATATCTCTTCGACCTCGAGCCGGTACCCGGACTCCGCCAGGTTGCTGCGCACGGTTTCGGCATGCAGGATGCCCACGGCGACTATCGGGTCCCAGCTGCTCTCCAGCTCGATCGGTGTACCGGACTCCGCGTGCACGACCTGGTTTGCCGGCGGCGGCGGGGTATGAATGCAGGCACCCATGTAGGGCACCAGCAGGAATTCGGACATGCGGGTCTGGCCATCGAATTCCAGCGGTGTGACGTACGCGGGCAACTGCACGCGTTTGCCGTCGAGTGCATCTACCACCGGTGCGTAGTTGAATGCCTCATCGATCTTCGCAAGCTTCGCCTCCGATTCCGGGCTGCCGTCCATCAGCTTGTCCACCTCTTCCTGCGACATCGTGCCGAACGGATCCGTCGGCTGCACGAAGTCATCGGGAATCAGATCTTCCCAGTTGAGTTCGACGACCGGGTTCTCATCGGCCGTTGCGCTCTCATCGCTGCCGAACGGCCACCAGCCCGCCTGGGCGGTAGCGGTGACGAGCAGCACCACCATCGCGGTACTGGCGGCAATCCACTGATTCCTGTTCATGCGGTCGGTTCTCCGAAATCGAACGTCGTCAAAGCCGTTGGGTCAACCCATCGGCCAGCGATGAGCGGTAGGCCTGCAAGGCAGGCAGTGTACCTGCCAGCAGGCCGGCGATCGCCACGCCCAGCAAAATCATCAGATCACGTGCATTCGGTAGAGTGATCATCATCGTCAGCCCGAAGCGTTGCTGCAACCAGAACGAACCGATGCCTGTGAGCACATAGTGCAGCACCATGCCCGCAACGATGCCGCCGAGCGTGAGCACGGACGATTCGATGCACAGCAGCAGGAACACTTGAGCGGGGCGCGCCCCGGCCGCACGTAGTACTGCCATTTCACGTCGGCGTTCATTCAGACCCGCCAGCAGTACTGAGATGAGATTCACGAAACCTGCCACCACCACACAGATCGATACGGCCAGTAGCGCCATTTCGGCCACGCTCACCAGGTTCCACAGTTCCTGCAACGCCACCCCCGGTAGAATCGCCAGCAAGGGTTCAGCGCGGTAGGTATTGATGGCGCGTTGTTCGCGGAAGACAGTCGCTCTGGATTTCAAGCCTACCAGCAGCGCGGTCACCGCGCCGGGTTGCAGATCCATGCCACGGATGGTGTCGGGATCCGTACCGCTACCTTTCACGTTGGCGCCGTTGCGCCAGTCGACATGCATGGCCTCGATACCCTGCAGGCTGACATGAACGGCGCGATCTACCGGCGTGCCGGTGGGTTCGAGAATTCCACTGACCCTGAACGGCTGCTTCTCATGCTCGACCAGCGCCACGTTGCCCGTACCGTGGGCAACCACGATGCTGTCGCCGATGTCATAGCCCAGCGTTGCCGCCACTTCGCTACCGATGACGGCATCGAACACATCGTCGAACGGTTTGCCTGAGGCTAACTGCAGGGTTCGGTCATCGCCGAAGCGGTAATACTCGAAGTAGTCGAGATTGGTACCGAGAACCCGAAAACCTCGATGCGAATCGCCCAGGGACAAAGGGATGATCCAGTCGATGGCGCTGCGCTTGCGGATATCTTCGACGCTTTCCCAGCTGATGTTATTGGTGGCGTTGCCGATGCGAAACACGGAATACAGCAGCAACTGTACAGCACCGCTGCGTGCACCGATGATCAGGTCGGTACCCGACACAGTCTGCGTAAAGCTGTCGCGGGCGTCGCGCCGTAATTTCTCCACCGTCATGATCAATGCCACGCTCATCGCGATCGCGAGCATGGCCAGCAGCGCCGTGGGCCATCGATTGCGCAGGCTTTTCCAGGCGATACCGATCATTTCGTGGTTTGACCCTGGCGGTAACATTCACGGCGGATGCCATTGAACAGACACTGCCAGTCGCTGTCGATGATGCGGATGTCATCGTGCAAGCCCTTGCAGGTATCGTCGATCATCCTGAATTACCTGGTGCGTCAGCGCCTTGGGCAGCCGTATTGATCTCGCGCAGGTCCAGCCGGCGATCGAAGTTCGTAGCCAATGACGCATCGTGGCTGACGAACAGCAGTGAGGCCCCGGCGGCTGCCACCTCGGCGAACATCAGCGCCAGGAACGCCTGCCGGGCATCCGCATCAAGGGCGGATGTCGGTTCATCGGCGATGATCAGCGGCGGTCGCCCGATCAACGCGCGCGCCACCGCCACCCGTTGTTGCTGGCCCACGCTGAGCCGGGTTACCGAGCGATCCTGGACTTCAGCAGGCGTCAGGTTCATGGCCTGCAGCAGCCGATCGGTTTCCGCCGCCAGCGAACCACTGTGCTCGATGGCGCGTGCCCGTCGACGCGTGGAGAACAGGCAGGGCAACTGAATGTTGTCGGCGACCGACAGGAACGGCAGCAGGTTGAACTGCTGGAAAATCAGGCCAATCCTATCGGCCCGGAACCGGTCCCTCTGGCCGCTTTTGAGCTGAGCGAGTACTTCCCCATCGACGACTACACGGCCGCTTTGCGCACTGAGAACCACCGCGATCAGGCTGAGCAGGGTGGTCTTGCCCGAGCCGGATGGCCCCTGCAGAAACACCCGCTCACCACGCCGAATCCGAAAGTTGTCGATCGACAACACCGGTTCGGCGTGTGCCTGCCAGGCGAAGCGTACGTTCTCCAGCTGTACGATAGCTTCGCTGACGTCACCCACTCACTGCACCTGATCGATATTCAGCGTTTGCTGATCCGGGCCAAGCTCCGCGGCGGCTTGCCCGCCAGGGCCTGCCAGTTGCACATCGAGATCCTCGAGCCCTTCCCATTGATCGAAAAGTGCCATATCGATGGTGCTCAGCTTCGACGTGTCGGCGCACGTGTAGGTGTAGCCGACCTGCGCGGACGAGTGAGTTTCCGATTCGCCTTCGTCATGCCCTTCGGCCTGTTCGTCGTCGGCTTCCTCCTCATGATGCGCCTCTTCGACCTGCTCGTGCATTTCGTCTTCTGGCGCTGCTGCCATCTCCTCAGCCATTTCGTCGTGCTGCGCCTCCTCGGGTTCGTCTGAATGCCCCTCGTTCTGTGCACCGTCCGGAAGATTGCTATCCAGACTGACATCGTCGACGCTGCAATCTCCACCGTTCAGCGTGAAAAGCTGATCAGGCTGGTTCAACAGTTCGCGAGCAGCCTGAACCGATGCACGCTGTTCGTCGGTCGAGGGAGCATGTTCGAAGCCGACCAGATTGTCCCAGGGCGTGTATAGCTCAAGGGAAACCGTCGTACCGTCTATGACGACGTCGAGCGTGGCCGAGCCATGCTCATGGCTCTCGAGGTCACGTTCGATCTGTGCCGCCGCCAATGCGGGCAGGCTCAAGCAGACCGCGGCAAGCGGCGTATAAAATTTCATGCAGTAACTCCTAAAGGATCTATGGGGGGGGGGGGCGAGCAATGCCGCCTGATACTTTCAGATCGTTCAGGAGAAAATGGGTGGACCGCGAATACGGCTAACCGCTACCGCGTTGGCGACGGTCGGCTCGATGTGAAAAGTTGCGCCGGCGACAACGCCGAACCGCGGGGAAGCAGGCTCCGCGGGTTCTACAAGGCAAGCCTGAAGGCCCGAGAACGCATGATAGAGTCCGCAATCCCGGCTTGCTATACCTTCCTCGTGGGGTTCCCCGGTGTGCTGCGACCCGCTGTTTTCCGGGATAGGCACGATGCGGGGATGCCCTGCGGTCAGCTTCGCCGGTTGCCGACTGACATCGCCCGCCCGTGCGGCGAAGTTACCAGAGGTATAACCGTGTGCATGTTCATGATGGTGCCGATGTTCATGCAGATGACCGACAAGATGCACGCTCGTGGCCAGCTCGCCGAACAACAGCGAGATGATCAACATGACGTGCATGAGTGGGCTTCTTCTCATCGGATCAGTATAGCCACAAGCGAGAGGCGTATCGGATTTTCAGGCTGACCAGGCAGGCTGGGGCCGCCGGCTATTCTGCGGGCAACTGCCAGACTGTCGCGACACTTTGGCAGTTTGTTGCAAAATAGTCGGTCTGTTCGGCGTCGGTCAGACCTTGACGGCGTGTCGTTCTCATGCGCCGTCCGAGCGCGTTGCCGCATTCAACCGTGCTTCGTCGTCGAACCGTGGCGCCAACGCAGCCGGCACAACGTCCACGGCCTCGGATTTCGCACCGATCTGACTGGCCGTCACGATGCGGTGTTCCTGCAACACGCGCTGCGCCTCCCGGTAGCCGATCTCGCTGATTTCGGCGAAGCGCTTGAAGTCCAGCAGGGCGATCTCGCTCACGTCGGGTTCGATCAAGATCTCGAGCATGGCCCGTGTCTCGTTGAGGCGCACGATGCTCTTGATGTCGGTGGCGCGTAGCAGAGTTTCGGCGATACGCGGTATGGCCACGCGATTGCTGAATGGATTGAGCCTGCTCAGCAGTGCCCTCCAGCCCGACAACGAGGGGCCAAAGCTGTAATGTTCGTGAATCTCCACGAGCTGGCTGACGTTCACGCCGATGATCTTGCCGGTGCCGCCGAGCTTGTCGAGCATGATATCCACCGGGAACGTGTTGAGTACGGCGCCGTCGATCAGCAGTTGTCCGTCCCGTGTGGGCACGGGGGTGAATACACCGGGCAGGGAGATGGTGGCTCGTACAGTTCGCCACAGTTCGCCATGATCGTGCACTACCTCGTTGCCCATGGTCAGGTTGGACGATACGCAAAAGTAAGGTATCCACAGGTCTTCGATGCGGGTATTGCCATAGACCTCGCGGCAGAACGCCGTCAGCTTCGCCGATTTCATCAAGGCGACGACCGGCAGGGTGTAATCGAACAAGGCGCGCTTGTTGGCGAAGCGCTTCGACAGCTCATAGACCGAATCGGCATTGTCGCCCATGGCCATCGACGCACCCAGCAAGCCCCCCATGCTTGAACCGCCGATGTAGTCCACTGGCAGGCCGGCCTCTTCGATCACCTTCTGTACGCCCAGGTGGGCATAGCCACGGGCGCCGCCACCGCTGAACACCAGAGCGCGTGCCTTGCCACCGAGGCGGCGTGCCAGCCTTGCCATGTGGTCGAGATCATCGAGGCGTATGTGATGAAATGCATCGAGGGTTCGTGGTTCGAGCCAGCGGGCGGTGTGTTCCGGCGCTATCGTTTTCGAGGGGTGAAGCAAGACCAGATCGATCGGTGGTTGCGCCCGTGCGCCTGCGAAGGCGGCAGCCAATTCGCGTTCGACTTCGCGAATACCCGCGTCGTTGACAGCCGACGCGTTGGCCAGCAGCAGAATGCGATCGGCCCGGTGCACGCATCGCCGGGTCCACTCGCTCCAGTGCAGGTCCGTCAGGTAGATCAATTCACTGTAGCGCTCCTCCTTGTCGTCGAGCCATTCGGCGATGGCGGAGTTGAAGCGATCGGTGAAGGACGTCTGCGCGGCGTCGCGCTTGCCATACAGGGTGTCGAACCCTCGCGACTCGAGCATCAGCGGGTTGCCGGATTCGCGCATCTCGCGCTTGAGTTGCTGCATGAAGCGGCGCAACGGCAGCCGTGAGTCGAGTGGCAGGATCACGAAGTTACTGTCGCGCGAGCGCTTGCGGCGTTCTCGGGCATGTTCGATATGGCGTCGCACCACCTGCCGCGTCAGTGTCAGATGCATCGCCGGATGCCGCTCGGTCAGCAGGTCGAACTGTTGCTTCTCCAGAAAGGCGATGGTGGATTCTCGCCGCGTGAAGACCGTGGCCGTACGCGGGCTCCCCGACAGCAGGCCCAGCTCCCCGACGGTGGCCGGCGATCGCACCTCGCCGAGGTTGACCGCGTGGCCCGCCTGATTCACGGTGGTGACGCTCAGTTTGCCGGAGACCACGATATGCAGGCCGTCTGACGAATCACCTTCCTCGAACAGGACTTCGCCGCTTCGATAGTGTTGCACCTGCGTGAACTCCAGCAGATCGTTCATCATGCGCGCATCCAGCTCGCCGAACAGCTCCAGAAACACGCGCGAGAGAGTAACGCGACGCGAGAGTTCGGCCGCAGTGTCGTACACATGCGCCAGGATACCCTTGTCGATACCGATCAGGCGTTCGAAGGCGAAGGCCGGAAACGTGGCCACCCGGCAGCGCGTCGCGGCGATGGCGCTGACCAGGTGTGCACCGCCGTTGAGAACCGCGAAATCGCCCGCGGTATCGCCTGCATGCCGTGAGTCGAGGTAGAACATTTCGGCGCTGTCGGGCCGGGGCAGGAACAGGCAGAGCTCACCGTCGAGCACGAGGTACAGGTTCTCGCTCTTGCCACCTGCTGCAAACAGGACCTCGCTTTCTTCCAGTTCGCGGAAATCGATATGAGCCTGCAGGTTCTGCCAGCGCTCGTCATCGATGGACCGCACCAGTGGCAACTTCTTCAGCCGGCGCAGGTACCGCGCCTCAGCACTCAGTGGGTTCATTCGCCGCCGGCATGCACAAGTGGATCTCCGCTCCGTCAGGACAAGAACTAAATCCTAACGCATAAATCGCACCGCGCATCGCATGCCGCGCATCGCATGCCGCGCATTGCATGCATGCCGCGCATTGCATGGTGCCTCGCACCGCATGCCGCGCATCACATGCCGCGCATTGCATGATGCCGAGCACCGCATGCCGCGCATTGCACGCCGGATAGTGCCCGCGATGATCAGGGTCTGTCGTCAATCAGCCCGTGGCATTGCCGGACCCCCGATTCATCAGGTGCCACGACGAACAACCAGATCATTTCAGCTGCGCAGCTTCGGCAAGGCGCTGCTGCCTGTCATTCTGCGGTGAAATCGATGTTCCCGAACCAGCTCGTGCCGTTGGCTCCGGAGTTATCGCCATCCACCATGACGGCGTAACCGTCGAGGGCGTCTATCTCCTTGCCGAACACGGTGCGAAAATCGGCCATCACATCGCGCTTCTGTGTGACCCACTGGCCTGCCTCCCGATCACCCGTGCGCACGGCGATCATGCCGGCCTTGTCGGTGAACGGGTTCTTCCAGATGGCGCCGGCCTCCGAAGATGACGACCAGACGTAGTTGATGGCCAGAGTCTGCCAGGGAAACAGCCCGGTCTTGACCACTACGTAGAGCCGTGCAGGGAAATCGTCGCCCGCCTTGCTCCGTTCATCGATATCGGACCCGTAGGTAGACGCGATCTTCCAGGACCACTGCAGCCACGGCGTCTTCTTCAGGTCGATCGGTACTTCGCGATAGAGCACCGACGCCTGGCCTCGTGTCTCGCCCTTGAGAACCTGCAGGCCATCGTCTTCCACCAGAGCATAGGTCGAGTTGCCCTCGAAGGATCGCTCCTTCCAGCGCTTCAGGTCGGCATCGGGAAAGGCGCCGTGAGACGGCGTCTGCGCACCATCACCGGAGGCGTCGGAAGCGGCAGCATCGGATGTGGTGGCGATGGTTGACTGAACGATGCCAACGCTCAGGCACAGGAGCAGGGCAAGGCGTACGGGTTGATTCTTCATCGTGTCAAAGGTGCATTCGCGAGTACCGCTTGGTGTTTACCGACGCCGGTTTGGTTCCCTGCCGCTTCTGCCGAATTCATGAAACCGCTGGTATCCTGATCACGTAGAGTACTCACGTGTAGCAAGCGAGCCGCTCGGCTGAACTGTAGGCACTGCGATTGAAATACGGCACGGGTGCGTTCGTCGCTTCGGAAATTCCATCGACTTCATCATGACTCGACCATAGTGACCAAGGCCGATACAGATCACCGTGCACGTCGCCGCTTCGCTGCCTGTGCGCTGGCAACCGTTGCGATCATCTACGCATTGATTCTGGTGGGCGGCATCGTCCGTGCCACCGGCTCGGGGATGGGTTGCCCGGACTGGCCCACCTGCTTCGGGCAGTGGATTCCACCGACCAGCGAGTCACAGCTACCAGCCGACTACCAACAGATCTACGCGGATCGCGGTTATGCCGAAACGGCGTTCAACCTGCAGAAGACATGGACCGAGTATTTGAATCGCTTGCTCGGCGTCTTCACCGGCTTCGCGATCCTGCTCACGCTGATCTTCTCGATTCCGTTCCGGCGTACCGATCCGTGGCTGTTCTACCTGTCTCTCGCCGGGTTCGTGCTGGTGGGCGTACAGGGTTGGTTGGGTTCACGGGTGGTCGCGAGTAATCTGCACCCTGGCATGATCACCATTCACATGCTGCTGGCGCAGGTGATCGTCGGCTTGTTGATCGCGGCGCTGTTACATGTGCATCGGCAGCGTCTGGCGATGAACGATGTCGACAGGCTGCCGCGAGGGTTGATCGTGTGGCTGGCGGTTGCCATGGTCGCAGGCCTGCTGCAGCTGATCATGGGCACGCAGGTGCGCGAGGGCGTCGATCTGATCTCACGCGCCAGCGATTACCAGAACCGTCACTTGTGGATCGACAACCTGCCGGTCATCTTCAGCGTGCACAAGTGGTTCGCGCTCGCCGTGGTGGCACTCAACGCGTGGCTGATCTATCGCATCCTGGCACTGCATCCTTCGCGGCTGTTGTTCACGTTGAACATCTTTCTGGCGGGCTTGCTGGTATCTACCAGCGTGATCGGCATGTCGATGGATCGGCTTCACATGCCGATGGTGTCACAGCCACTGCATCTGTGGCTGGCTTCACTGATCTTCGGTACTCAGCTCGCCATCGCCCTGGTGTTCTGGCATGCGCGCAAGCGGACGGCTGCGGCGAAAGTAGTCGCTTCTAGCCGCCGAGCAGGTCCGCTAGGGGCTTGAGCCGGCGGTTGTTTTCCAATATCACCTTCATGCTGGCGACGATAGGCACCGCGAGCAGGGCCCCACCGGCACCCCATAACCAGCCCCAGACGATCACGGACAGGAACACCACTGCCGGGCTCAGCGACAGGCGCTTGCTCACCAGCATCGGTGTGATCAACTGCCCCTCCGCCGCCGTGATCAGCAGGAACACGCCGGGGACCAGCAGCGCATCGAGCAGGGTGGGAAATGTGGAGAAACCGACGAAGGTGAACACGACCAGCGATGTGAAAGCACCGAGATAGGGCGCGAAGTTGAACAGGCCGACCATGACGCCCCAGAGTGCCGGGTTGGGCACACCCAGCAGGAACATCGCCAGGGTAGTCGTGGCGCCCAGGCCGATATTGATCAGTGTGACGACGCCGAGATAGCTGGCGATATCAATCTGGATACGACGAAAAATGCGTACCATTCGCTTGCGTTCACGCAGGGAAGGCGAAAAGTTGACCAGCTTGCGCAGCAGACCGTCGCCGGAGCCGAGCAGGAAGAATGTCAGGAACAGCACGATGGCGAGAAACTGCAGCGCGAGTGGTACGCTGCCCAGCAAGCTTTCCATCAACCCTGGCCCTTGCATGACGACCCGTTGAACCTCCTCACCGTTGCCGGATTTCGTCAGTTGATCGATCTGCTCGTTCAGCTCACTGAGCTCGCTCAGCGAACTGCCGCCGCGGGTGCGCGCCGAGATATCCGACAGCGTTGCCGGTACGCTGGACAACCACTGCTGAGCAGGCTCGGCGAGGCTTCCGATCATCAATGAAAATGCGCCGATCAGTGTGGTGACGATCACCGCGGCGCTGAGGTAGGCCGGCACTCGCCGACGTGAGCCGAAGCGCACCACCGGTGAGAATACCAGGCTCAGGAACACCGCCAGCGTGATCGGAATTAGCACAGCGGAGGTGAAGTACAGGGTGTAGAGCACGGCCAAAATGAACAGGCCGTTGCTGACGAAATCTCTCGAGCTCATCGGTTGCCGACGTTCGTGTGGCACACGCAGGTCGGTGGCAGGCCGTCGGTGGTGGGGTACCGCAGGCGCCCCCGCGGCCGAAGGCTCCGGGGGCGCCTCGCCGGTGCTGTCAGGCGTCACGCGAGGGCGCCGCACCTGGCGGGACGGCTGCCATGCCCGCGGCCACCCCCAGTGATCGACGCAGCCCCTCGGACGCACTCCACAACGCCAACCCTGTGCGCAGCATCTTGCCAAGCGAGGTGCCGCGCGCCTTGCGTGTGCCGCTGGCAGGACGCGCCCGAAGTCTGGCGCTGAGCAGTGCGCCCACCGTGAAGGGTAACAGCAGGTTCAAGGGATTACCGAAGAAGCGCTGACGCTGCTGCCTCAGCCGCAGGCCGGCGTGCGCCTGACGCTCCATGCACATCTCGCAGGCCGTGGCGCGTGCACGCACGTGTGCCAGCTGCCTGCCGATCATCGGCGATCAGCCACGACGCAGAAGCAGCGATGCGAACACGCCCGCAGCGAAGGCGATGCCAGCTGCCTGCAGCGGCTTTTCCTGAATGTAGCGTGTAACCGTGGCTGTTGCTTCTTCAAGCGACACTTCGGCCTGGGCTTCCATCTGTTCCACCGCCTCCGTGGCAGACTTCAGTTTTTCGCGGCCGGCCTCGATGCCGTCACGTGTGCGTTTTTCCACCCCTTCTATGGCCTCGTGTGCCTTGCGTGACGCCTTCTCCACGCTTTCATGCGCGGTATCGGCTGTCTTGCCGACAGCTGCAGTTCCGGAAGTTGCCATGACGTGCTCCGATGGGTTGATCTATGAGTTGATGAGGCATTTCACACTGAAGGGCGCGGCCCGTTCAGCCCGTTTGGTCGATAGTGTCGGACAGCTCACGCCGGTAGGCAAGCGCCTCGCGCGTATGGGTGAAGGCGAGGTGTCTGGACAGCCTGAACGCCGCCCAGATGAGCAGTGCGAACAGCACCATATGCACCATCACGGCGATCATCAGCACCGCAGGCACACTCATGCCCGCAGCGTGCAAGGCAACGCCCAGCAGGGCAACGCACAGCAACCAGACGATGATCACGGTAGCCATCAACAACTGTACGATTATCAACATCAAGGCGGCGCTGGTGGCCGCCAGCCGCGCCTCGGCCAACGCCAGAGCAAGGGTTGCCGTCAGGGTTTCGGTGCCGGCCTGAACCCGCTCGCGCAAGGCACGGAACAACGAATCCGACGTCGGTTCCGATGACTCGTCATGCCTGCCGCCATCGTTCACGGATCACGCTCGGCGCCTTCGTCTCTGTCGATATCCAGCCCGTTCGCCTGACGGGCGACATCTGTATCCATGATCTCTTCGGCCAACTCGTGATCGACCTCGTCCGGGTCGAGCTGGGCACGCTGATCGTTTCGGTTCGTGAGGATCAGATGCATCGCTATCGGGAAGTGATCGGAACCGATGTATGGCAAGCGTTCCAGCCTGGCTATGCGAAAGTGATCGGAGACGAAGACGTGGTCGAGTGGCCAGCGCAGGAACGGGTAATCGGCCGAGAACGTGTTGTACATGCCACGGCCCACGCGCGGGTCCAGCAGCCCGCTGATGCGCCGAAACAAGCGGGTGGTGGCTGACCATGCCACATCGTTCAGGTCGCCTGCCACGATAGTGGGTCTATCGTGCCCTTCCAGGTGGCCTGCCAGGATCAGCATCTCGACATCGCGTTCCGTGGAGCGTTCGTTCTCCCCGGGCGCCGGTGGCGTGGGGTGCACGACGTGGAAGTCGATTCGCTCGTCATCGTCGAGGCGCAGCGTGGCGTGCATCGAAGGGATATCGGCTTCCACCATGAATTGCGTGGAAGCATTCTCCAACGGCAACCGTGAGTACACGTGCATGCCGTACTTGTTGTCCAACGGGCAGGCGATGCGGTGCGGGTAGTCGTGCAGTGCCGCATCGAGCTGGTCTTGCCACCATTGATCAGTTTCGAGCGCCGCCACGACGTGCGGCTGGAAGTCCTCGATCAGCCCGAGCAGTCGAGCAGGCTTCCGGTTGGTCATCAGAACGTTGCTGGTCACCAGCTTGATCGACGGGCATTCCTCGCGCTCCCGTGCGGTTGCGCCCAGCACTTCTTGGTCGTGCACTTCCGTATAAGGGAGAATCCACCACAGCTGGTAGCCCAAGGCTACGCTCAGTGCAATGATCGCAAGCAGCATGGGCTCGTGGCCGTCGACGTACAGTATCAACCAGAGCAGCCATAGCAGCGTCAGCGTCGTGGCGATCAGCAGGCGCGGAAAATCCAGACCACGCACCCACCAGTAGCGACAGGTGGAGAGGGGCAGAGCCGTGGCGATCACCATAACCAGCACGATGCAATAGAAACCGATCAAGTTCATCCCTGCCGCAGTTTTCGTAGAGGAGCCGTCTGGCTGGCCCCCGGAAGCCGAGAGTCTAACCTTCAGTTCCCGGCGGGCCAAGCGCGATGGACTCTGGTATCGTTAGCGATCGATACACGACAAGGATGTCGTCATGCTCCGTTCTACCCGATCACATCGGTCCCTCGCCGGTGCCCGTACGCTATTCCCATCATGGCGCGCTTTCGCCGGTGTGGTGCTCTCTTTGGCCTTGCCGGTCGCCGTCATGGCAGCCGGTTCGCCCAACGCCTTCGCACGGTCAGCCCCGGCGGCCGATTCCCGGATCGATGTCAACCAGGCTGATCCTGCGGCCCTGGCAGAACATCTGCCCGGTGTCGGGCCGGTGAAGGCTCAGGCGATCGTCGACCATCGCGATACTCAGGGCAGGTTTTCATCGGTGGATGAGCTGCTGGATGTCAAGGGCATCGGGCCCGTTACCCTGGAAAAGCTTCGGCCGTTGATCTTCATCGCTGGGCTCGACGCCGCTGGCCGTGCCGACGCTGCCGAGCATGTGTCCAAGCCATCGCAGTTGAGCATGCCGACGAGATCGGTGCACGCTGATCCCGTGCCGGCGTCCCCAGGCACTGCGACTGCGCCTGGCAAGGTGCCGACGGCGGTGTCCGAAGTGGCAGGATACTACTCGGTAGACTCCGCACCGGCAGCGGCAGGCACCGACGGGTCTGGTGTGAATGCTACCGAGCGGGCGACGGTGCAGGCTGTTCGTAAGGTAATCGAACGGGTGCTGGACGATGGTCGCATGAGCCCCTGAGGCGCCCTCCCGGTGGGTTGCGAAGGCCGGCCCATGGGGGTTCGAGCTGGAGCGCCGGCTGTCTTGCCGGAACAGGCGCTTTCGAGCGATTCACTCGCCCGCGTATTCGCACAAGCTATAAACGGGAACTTCCAGGGCCTCTACCTTCGCGCGGCCACCGAGCTCGGGCAGGTCGATGACGAAGGCACAGCCCACCACTTCGGCACCGAGACGGCGCAACAGCCGCACTCCGGCTGCACAGGTGCCGCCGGTGGCAATCAGGTCATCGACGACCAATACCCGCTCACCGGGCTCGATGGCATCTTCATGGATCTCGACGACGTCTTCCCCGTATTCCAACGTGTAGGATTCGGCCAGCGTGTTGCCTGGCAACTTGCCGCGCTTGCGGATCGGCACGAAGCCGACCGAAAGCTGATGCGCGACGGCGCCGCCGAGAATGAAGCCGCGGGCTTCAAGTGCCGCCACCTTGTCGATCTCGTCGCCTGCGAACGGGTGCAGCAGTGTGTCGATCGCCATGCGGAAACCGCGCGCGTTACCGAACAGGGTGGAGACATCGCGAAACTGGATGCCGGGCTTGGGATAGTCCGGAATGGTCCGGATGAAATCCTTGATGTCCATACGCTACGCCGGAAGGGTTGGGTCGACATCGGAATAATGGTGCGAAACGGCAGAATAGCACTGCATTCAGCCGTTACGGTCACGAATAGTGTGCACCACTCGGCAATATGACCGAGGGAAATACTGCCAGGCAACCCTGTTCATGCTGTGTATTACACGCGGATGTCTATACTTAAAGGAGCCCTGCGGCACATCTTCGGGCCGACAACACTCATTCGGATACCCTCGCACGATGACCCTTCTCACCCGTTCGCTTTCCCTGGTTCTGCTGCTCGCGCTCGTGGCGGGATGTAGTACGCTCAAGTACAACGCGCTGGAAAAGGTGGGGCTACACAAGCGTGATCTGTTGGTCGGCAATGTCAAGGATGCGCGAGACGCTCAGAAAGATGCCCAGGAGGAGTTCAAGGACGCTCTCGAGCGTTTCGGCTCGGTCGTGAACATCGAGGAAACCGGGCTGAAGAAGGCCTATTCGCGCCTGCAGTCGGAATACGACGACAGTGTGGAGGCGTCCGACGAGGTGTCCGAGCAGATCAGTGAGGTCGAGGAAGTCGCCAACGACCTGTTCGATGAATGGAATGAAGAGATCAGGCAGTACACCGACGCGAACCTGAAGCGCGACAGCGAGGCCCGGCTCAAGGAGACGCAGGCACGCTATGGCGAGATGTTGGCGAGCATGAAAGAGGCCGAAGCCAGCATGAAGCCGGTACTGGCCACCCTACGGGACAACGTGCTCTACCTGAAGCACAACCTCAATGCGCAGGCGGTCGGTTCGCTGCAGGGTACCTTCAGCACGCTGGAGGGCGACATCGGCAGGCTCATCGAGCAGATGAATCGCTCGATCGAACGCTCCGATGCGTTCATTCAGCAGATGGAGCCTGCGTGAGCCCTGGGCAGCCGCAGCAAACGGTACGTGAACGGCTTGCACTGGAATCCGGCATCCTCGAGTGGCCGGAGCTGGCTCGTCATTTTGCCCGTGGCGTGGTCGTCACCCTGGCACCGGGTACCGATCTGATCACGGCGGCCGAGCACATGGTAGACAACGACGCGGCCCAGTTTCAGCGCTGGATCGACAGCGGTGTGCTGGCACGGGCATCAGACGACGATGCGCGCGACTGGGCGAAGCGCGGCCCGAGCTTCGATTGCGTCGTGGTGGCGCCCTGGGTGCTGGTACAGGAACGCAGCGGTCCCGACACTTGATACGGCGCTGAACCCGTCACGGTCGTATGTGAGGACCACCGGATGCTTGGGACCACGGGCGCTTGGGCGTAGTGCTGAACCCATCACCCATCGTGTGGGAGGGCCGGGTTCTAATTCGGTGTTTGTTGCCAGTGTTGCATTAACGTATCCAGCCCCTGAGGCACGGTCTGGCTACCCTGGCGGATGGCCTGTTCCACCTCCTTGATGAGAGCGGGCATGCCGGGTCGCTTGCGCAGGCTGCCCAGCACACGTAGCTCCAGGCTGCTCCACAACCAGTCGATCTGTTGCTGCTCACGCCGGGCTTGCAGTTCACCGTTGTCTGTCAACAGTGCGCGGTGAGCTTCGACATGCCGCCACAGTTCGTCGAGACCCGTGTCGTGTTCGGCGCTGCACGCCAGTGCGATCGGCCGCCAGGCACCGTCGCGTTGCAGGATCGACAAGGCCCTTTCATAGGCTGCCCGGGCATCGGCGGCGGCGTGCTCGTTGGCACCATCCGCCTTGTTCACGGCGATGATGTCGGCAAGTTCCAGCACACCTTTCTTGATGCCCTGAAGCTCGTCACCGGCCCCGGGCAGCATCAGCACGAGGTAGCAATCGACCATGTCCGCGACCACCGTTTCCGACTGGCCGACGCCGACAGTCTCGATGATGACCACATCGAAGCCGGCGGCCTCACACACCAGCAGCGATTCACGGGTGACCCGGGTCACGCCGCCCAGATGGCCAGCGGTGGGCGAGGGTCGAATGAAGGCTCGGTCATCCAGGGACAGTGTGGGCATACGGGTCTTGTCGCCAAGAATGCTGCCACCGGTGCGACGGCTGCTCGGGTCGATGGCCAGTACCGCAAGACTTCTCCCGGCTCGTAACAATTGCCGGCCGAGCGCTTCGATCAGCGTGCTCTTGCCGACACCGGGAACGCCACTGATGCCCAGGCGAACAGCCTTGCCGGTATGCGGCAGCAACTGCTGCAACATCCTCTGGGCCTGCTCCTGATGATCATCGCGGCGCGATTCCACCAGTGTGATGGCGCGAGAGAGCTGACCTCGATCACCTTGCAGCACCCCGGCGGCTAAGGCGTCCGGATCGTGCGCCGCCACTATCGATCCTTCTGCATGATAGCGGTTCTCGACCCGTCAAGATCAGTTAGCAGAGCCACTAGCGTTCGTCGGTTACGGCAGGGTGACCAAGACTTCGCGACATGTTCTCCAGCAACTCCATCGCAGCCTCGCTGATCACCGTGCCGGGTGGAAACACGGCCGCCGCACCGGCTTCCACCAGCTTGGGCGTGTCTTGCGGGGGAATCACCCCACCGACCACGATCAGGATGTCGTCGCGATCCAGCTGTCGCAGAGCGTGCTTGAGTTCGGGTACCAGCGTGAGGTGGCCGGCGGCCAGCGAGCTTGCCCCGATCACGTGCACGTCGTTATCGACCGCCTGGCGAGCAACCTCCTCGGGCGTCTGGAACAGCGGGCCGATATCTACATCGAACCCCAGATCCGCGAAGGCGGTGGCGATCACCTTCTGACCGCGATCGTGACCGTCCTGGCCCATCTTGGCGATCAGGATGCGCGGCCGTCGCCCCTCGTCATCGATAAATCGTTCGAGGCGTTCGTTCAAATCATCGAGTTGCCGGCTGTCTCGCATCGATGAACGATACACCCCCTGGATGGTCTGCACCCGTGCCGTGTGTCTGCCGAAGGTCTTCTCCATGGCATCGGATATCTCGCCAACCGTGGCACGCGCACGCGCTGCCTCGACTGCCAGGGCCAGCAGGTTTCCGGTGCCGTCACGGGCGCCGGTTTCCAATGCGGTCACAGCGCGCTCGTGCGCATCGGCATCGCGCTCCGAACGCAATCGTTCAAGCTGACGAATCTGCTGCTCGCGCACACGCCGATTGTCCACCTGACGCACGTCGATCGGTGGCTCACTGGCTTGCCTGAACCGGTTCACACCGACCACCATCTGTTCGCCCGAGTCTATGCGCGCCTGAGTGCGTGCCGCTGCCTCTTCGATGCGCAGCTTCGGAATACCGGCCTCGATCGCCCTGGCCATACCGCCCTCGGCCTCTACCTCCTCGATATGCTCCCACGCGCGATCCGTCAGTTGCCGCGTGAGCGTCTCCAGGTAATGGCTGCCACCCCAGACATCGACGGTATCGCAGGTACCGGCTTCATGCTGCAGGAACAGCTGCGTGTTTCTGGCGATGCGCGCCGAAAAATCGGAGGGCAGGGCGAGCGCCTCGTCGAAGGCGTTGGTATGCAGCGACTGGGTCTGTCCGTGCACCGCCGCCATCGCCTCCACCGCCGTGCGCGTCACGTTGTTGTACACATCCTGCGCGGTCAGGCTCCAGCCGGAGGTTTGGCAGTGGGTGCGCAGGCACAGTGACTTCTCGTTGATCGGCTCGAACGGTTTCACCAGGCGGCACCACAGTAGCCGCGCGGCACGCAGCTTGGCGACCTCCATGGCGTAGTTCATGCCCACCGCCCAGAAGAACGACAGGCGCGGTGCGAACTCGTCGACGCCAAGGCCTGCCCCGATACCGGTACGCAGGTATTCCACACCGTCCGCCAGGGTATAGGCCAGTTCCAGATCGGCCGTGGCACCGGCTTCCTGCATGTGATAACCCGAGATGCTGATACTGTTGTAGCGGGGCATGTGCTCGGCGGTGTAGCGGAAGATATCACCCACGATGCGCATCGATGCCGCCGGTGGGTAGATGTAGGTGTTGCGAACCATGAACTCCTTGAGGATATCGTTCTGGATCGTGCCGGTGAGCTTCGCCTTGTCCACACCCTGTTCCTCGGCGGCCGCGATATACAAGGCGAGCACCGGCAGCACGGCGCCATTCATCGTCATCGACACGCTCATCCGGTCAAGTGGTATGCCGTCGAACAGCGTCTGCATGTCGAGAATCGAATCGATGGCCACACCCGCCATGCCCACGTCACCGGACACACGAGGATGATCGGAATCGTAGCCACGATGCGTGGCCAGATCGAATGCTACCGACAGACCCCGCTGGCCCGCCGCCAGGTTGCTGCGGTAGAACGCGTTACTCTCCTGCGCCGTGGAGAACCCCGCGTACTGGCGAATCGTCCACGGGCGGGTGACGTACATGGTCGGGTAGGGGCCACGCGTGAACGGCGGCAGGCCGGGAAAGTCTGGGGTGAAGCCTGCAGCTGTGCTGTCTTTCTCCGTGTAGTGGCTTGCGAGTCGTATCCCTTCGGGCAGGAGCGGGCCATCGTCGCTGTCGGTGGCATCAGACCTGGCAACCTCTCCGGAAGTCACGTCGTCAGTGCTGGCACCCGGCGTTGGCAATGGCTCTGCGAGAGGCGGATCGAATGCCTGAAAATCGATGTGGGTAGCACTCATCACCAGCCCCCGAGAGTACGAGCATCACGTTGCGGTTCGATCAGAGGGCGCCTGGCCTTGTCGGCGGTATCGCCGCCTTCCCCCCCGCCGGTTCCTTCGAGGTCGGTATCAGGGTGTTCGTCCGGTTGATCCTCGACGAATCGATTCACACCGACCATCACCCTCTCCCCTGACGTCAGTGCTCGTACGCGTCGCGACTGCAGCTCGGTGATTCTCTGCTGCCATTCGCCGCTTACCAGGGCTTCCAGATACCCGCCCTCGGCCTGCAGATCGCGCAGCCCCTGCCAGACCTGACCGCACAGCTCGTGAGTCAGGTGTTCGGCTGCGTAGGCTCCACCCATGGGGTCGTGCACGGTATTCATCCAGGACTCTTCCTGCAACACCAGTGCGACGTTACGGGCCAAACGATCACCCAGTTGCGGGCTTTCGCTGAGACAACGCCCATCCACCCGGTCGTGCGGTAGCACGATCAGGGCGTCCACGCCGCCGAGCACGGCTGCCATCGACGCCGAAACGTGCCGCAGGTGGTTCATCCACGGTTCGCGCGTCGACATCTCGCGCTCGGAGGTGATGGCCACGATACGAACCGGCACACCCGAGATGCCCGTATGCTGCAATACGTGAAGCCACAGCCTGCGCAGGCTGCGGATCTTCACGATGCTCATCAGGAAGTCGCTGTCGAGCGCGATGCGGAACACCAGTTGTCGAGCGCAGGCTTCAGGAGCCATGCCTGAATCGACAAGTGCTTCGAAATAGCGGCTCGCGGTGGCAATGCCCGCCATGAGTTCGAGCCGAGGTGACGCGCCCGCATCGTGCTGTATGGCGGTGTCGATACCGACGGCAGTCACGTGCGGGTAGGTGTCGGCAGTGATTGCCGCCAGCGTGGTCATCTGAGCAATCTCATGTTCGATACCATGATCCAGCACACCTTGTCTGGCCAAGGTCGCGTAGGGGTCTGCATTGAACTCTGCGCTGGCCGCTTGCGGCGAGACCTCGTTGTCGTCCCAGCACGTCATCAGAGCATCGGCTACCGCGCTCGTGGCCTCACCGGAATGCAGGCTGATTCCCGCCATGTCGAGAAAAACATCGCCGAGCAGCAATGGAAGCGACTCGCCCGTGGCGTTGGTCGGTAACTCCAGCGATGTGGCACCGCCCTCGAGCGCGTCGAGAATCTGCCGACGACTGCTATCGACAACACCAGGGCGGATGAGAACGCGGTTGTCGAGTGGCGAGTTCGCCGGCTTGTATTGTTCCTGTTCGGCTGATGGTCGGGCTGATCGCGCAGAGGCGGTATTACCTGCCTGCGCGCTCTGCTGTTCAGGGTCGGCGACCGGCCGGTCGTGGTACAGGGCTTTGATGGCGGGCCCGTCCAGCGTCTCTCGCGTCAGACTGTCGAATTCGTCGCCGTCGCTCAGCGCGGCCCTGGCGAGCGCAAGCCATCGACCTGCAGCCTTGTCCCTATCGATGACTTCGCTGTCAGCGATACCGCTGTCATGTCCGCGTGATGCGCCGGACCGCGTAGAGGAAGGCGAATCGGCAGGTTTTTCACTAGAGGCCATGATCGCAGTATAGATCAGCCGGCACGGCGCAGTGATCGGATGCAGAACCGCGCGGGGTGGAGCAGAGGCATCCAGTGCTGCAACGTTTCCGACTCACCGCACAGGTGGCTGGCAAGTAGCTGGCCACAGCCTACGGCCACGTTGATGCCGCGCGACCCGAGACCACCGAAGACATGCAGACCCTCATGCAGCGGTGCCTGCGGAAATCGGTCGGTGCTCTGGCCGTGCTGCAGCCCGGTGTAGTCTCTCCGATAGCCCTTGATATCCGGCGCCGGGCCCAGCATCGGCAGCCGGTCGGGCGTTGTGGCACGCACCCCGGCGCGCCCGCCGAGCGCCTCGGAGACCACGCGCAGGGAGGGAAGCAAGCCTTTCAGGCCCTGCAGGTTGCTGTGGTGATCAGTGGCGCGAACTTCCAGGCCGACGTCATCTCGCTCGAAGGTGGCGCCGACGAAGACCGAGCGCTCGGCCGGCAGGGCGTAGTGACGGCCGCTGACTACACATCTCAGCGCCTTGCCGTCAGATGCCGTGGCGAACCGACTCAACTGGCCGCGAGCGGGTGTCAGGGATAAGCATTCGGTGAACGGGTGACCTGTCAGCGCCATACCGGTTGCAAGAACGAGCTGCCCGCACCGCAGCGTGCCATCGGTTCGGCCACGCCGCTGTGCGTCCGACATCCGATGAGCGACAGTCGGGTCGGCGGGCATCTGTTCGTCAGCCATCGAGCCGGAAGCCGCCGTCACATGGATCGACCAGCCACCATCACCGTCAGTTTGCAGCTCGCTCACCTTCCTGTTCAGGCGACAATCGATCAACGGATGGTCGAGCAGGGCCATGCACAGCCTGGCCGGGTCGAGCCAGCCGCCATCGGCGAACCACATTGCCGGGCTCGACACTACGTGGCCGGCGTGAGCGGAGGCGGCAGCGGCATCGAGCATCTGGTAATCGGGGCGTTCCGCGTAGGGAGTGTTCACGAGCTGCAACACACCGCAGCTGTGGAAGCCGCAACGCTCGGCCCATCCCGGCCTGTCGAGCAGATCGACCAGAGCCCGGTGGGTAAATCGGTAAAATGCGTTGGTCGGTGACTCATCGCGCGTCACGAACGGCTTGACCACACCTGCCGGATTGCCAGAGGCGCCACTGGCAACGGTTCCACCGGCCTCGAGCACGATCACCTCGCGGCCTCGTTCGGCCAGTGCGAAAGCGACCGCGGCTCCTGCCAATCCGGCACCGATCACGATCACCGGAGCAGCGGTTCCTGCGGTTTGCCCGCTGACGCCGGGAAGCCGATACCAGGGCGCGGTGACGTCACGTCGTGAGTGCTGGACTCTCAAAGAAATTTTTGAATGGGGAAGTCTTGAATGGGCTAATTGATGACAGACCCCGGCTCACCCGCTATGCGCTCGGAGCCACTGCCGTAGCGCGCCATCACGCGCTCTTGTCGTAGCGCGTCACTACGCGCTCCTGCCGTAGTGCGTCTTGACGTACTCGTTGACGATGCCTTGAAACTCTTCGGCAATCGTGTCGCCCTTGAGCGTCATTGCCTTCTCGCCGTCGATGTACACCGGGGCCACCGGGGTTTCACCGGTGCCGGGCAAGCTGATGCCGATGTTCGCATGCTTGCTTTCGCCGGGGCCGTTGACCACGCAGCCCATGACTGCCACCGACATGTCTTCCACACCGGGGTGCTGATCCTTCCAGGCGGGCATGCTGTCGCGCAGGTACGTCTGGATGCGCTCGGCGAGTTCCTGGAAGTAGGTGCTGCTGGTGCGCCCGCAACCGGGGCATGCCGTGACCATCGGCGTGAACGAGCGCAGGCCCATGGTCTGCAGGATTTCCTGCGCCACCAGCACCTCACGGCTGCGATCCCCACCGGGCTCCGGCGTGAGCGAGATGCGGATGGTGTCGCCGATCCCCTGCTGCAGCAGTATGGCCAGAGCGGCGGTGGAGGCGACGATACCCTTGGAGCCCATGCCCGCCTCGGTCAGGCCGAGGTGCAGCGCGTAGTCGCATCGGTCTGCCAAAGTCTGGTACACCTGCACCAGATCCTGCACGCGGCTCATCTTGCACGAGATTATGATGCGCTCGCGGCTCATACCGATTTCCTCGGCGCGGGCGGCGCTGTCCAGCGCGGAGGAGATCACGGCGTCGCGGTTGATCTGATCGAGCGGTTTCGGGTGCGCACTGGCGGCGTTCTCGTCGAGCATCCGGGCCAGCAGTTCCTGATCGAGGCTACCCCAGTTGGCGCCGATGCGCACCGGCTTGTCGTGCTTCAGGGCGATCTCGATCATCTGTGTGAACTGTTCGTCGCGCTTGCGGCCCCGGCCCACGTTGCCCGGGTTGATCCGGTACTTGTGTAGCAGAGCGGCGCATTCGGGCACCGAGGCCAGCAACTTGTGGCCGTTGAAATGGAAATCGCCGACCAGCGGTACTTCCATGCCCATGGCGGCAAGGCGCTCTACCACTTCGGGTACGGCACGAGCGGCCGCTTCGGTATTGACGGTGATCCGCACCAGTTCCGAGCCGGCACGTGCCAGCTGGGCTACCTGTGCCGCCGTGCGGATGGCATCTTCGGTATCGGTATTGGTCATCGACTGCACCACGATCGGTGCGCCGCCACCGACGAGCACGGGGCCGACGGGTACGGGATGTGTATGTCTGCGGGGCATGTGGCTTGATCGGTTAGCTTACGCCACCAGTTTATCGTTATATTGGAGCCGCCACATGCCGGCGCAAAGGGGATTGCAAACACGAGTGTTCACAAGATGAGTTCGCCTCCGGTATTCGAGTTCTCGGAACGTGAGCAAAGCATTCTCAAGCTGCTGATCGACCAGTACATAGAGCTGGGTCAGCCTGTGGGTTCGCGTACGCTGTCGCGTCTGCCCGGGATCGACATCAGCGCCGCGTCGGTTCGCAACGTGATGGGCGACCTGGAGCAGATGGGCCTGTTGAAGTCACCGCATACTTCAGCCGGGCGTGTGCCCACCTCCGCGGCCTGGCGCGTGTTCGTCGATCAAATGCTCGAGGTGAAGCCGATGGATGTGGAAACCATCCGCAGCATGCAGAGTGCGCTGGACCCGGGGTTGAGTGACCAGAACCTGGTGCGCATCACGTCCACCTTCCTGTCCGGTTTCACGCGCATGGCAGGTATGGTCATGGTGCCCAGGCGCGACGAAAAACCCATGCAGCAGATTGAATTCATTCCGCTTTCCGAGCAGCGGGTGTTGGCGATCATCATCATCAACGACAAGGAAGTGCAGAATCGCATCATTCAGGTGGAGCGAGACTACGCCAAGGATGAGCTCGACGAGCTGTCGCGTTACCTCAGTGCCGAGTACCTGGGCAAGCCGATGCAGGAGGTGCGCGACCGGGTGCACGCCGACCTCAAGCAGACGCGCGAGAGCATGTCACGGCTGATGGAGGTGATGAACGATGTGGCCGGCAAGGTGTTCGACGACGAAACCGACGGTGATTCGGCGGCGGACAACATGGTGTTCGCGGGAGAAACAAACCTGATGGACCACGCCGAGCTGAGCGACATCAACACCCTGCGCGAGCTGTTCGATGCGTTCCAGCGCAAGCGCGACATCTATCATCTGTTGGAACGCTGCCTAGCCGGCGAGGGGGTGCAGATCTATATCGGCCGCGAATCCGGCTACGATGCGCTGGGTGAATGCAGCCTGGTCACATCACCCTACGAGGTCGATGGCAAGGTGCTGGGTGTGCTCGGGGTCGTGGGTCCGAAGCGCATGGCTTATTCCCAGGTGGTGCCGGTGGTCGACATGACCTCGAAGTTGCTGAGTGCCGCGCTCAACGGCCGCGGTTGATCTACCTGACCTGCCCCGCGCCTGCACTTGCGCCGCGCCGTCCCCGCGCTTGAACTCGTTCCCTTCACCACTATCATTGCCGCTGACCGCGTGCCGAGCCACGCAGTCTCGTCCATTCAGCACTCAGGAGTCCGGGAGCAATCATGTCGCCAGAAAAAGATGCCAGCAGCAAACCTCATGACAAGAACGAGCCTGTCAGGAACGGGGCGGCTGGCAACGGTCGTGATTCGCAGGCATCCGGGTCGCAGCAGGGGTCCATGAACGACGCCTTTGCCGAGGCCGGTGGCAACGAGTCGGGAGCGGCTGGCGACACTGCGTCGAACTCGGTGGGTCAAGCGCCGTCGGGGGCCTTCGAAAGCGGCGAATCGGTCGCCAGGGAACACGACACGGCCGCCGGTGTGGTTTCGATCGACGGTGACAGGGGTGATGATGTCGCGGACGCCGGTACCGACGACAGCGTCGAGTCACTGCAGGCGCGTCTGGCCATTGCGGAAGATCAGGCCGCCGCGCACTGGGATCGCCTGCTGCGGTTGCAGGCCGACGTGGAAAATCAGCGTAAACGTGCCCAGCGCGAGCTGGTCAATGCACGTAAGTTCGCACTCGAAGGCATGGTCGGCGATCTGTTGCCGATCAGGGACAGTCTGGAGATGGGCATCGCGGCTGCCCAGGCGGATGGCGGAAGCATCGAGAAGCTGCTCGAGGGAACCGATCTGACACTGAAGATGCTCGCGCAGGCGTTCGAGAAGCACAGTATCGTCGAAGTGAATCCGATCGATGAGAAGTTCAACCCGGACTTCCACGAGGCCATGTCGATGCAGGAAGTGGAAGGCAAGGCGACCAATACGGTGACTGCGGTATTGCAGAAGGGCTACACACTCAACGAGCGGCTGATCCGGCCCGCGCTGGTCATGGTGGCACGCTAGGAGGTTGCCTGCATGGCGCTACCAGGCGCTAGTAACCCCACTTACGGTATTGAATTTACAGGCACAGCGCCACACGTTTCACTCAACTCGACGAACGCCTCACCGAGGGTTCGTCATCCACAATTTAGTTGAATACAAGGGTAATTGTTCATGGGAACCATCATCGGTATCGACCTCGGCACGACGAACTCGTGTGTCGCGGTCATGGAGGGCGACAAGCCCCGAGTCATCGAGAACGCCGAAGGCGATCGCACTACTCCGTCCATCGTTGCATTTGCCGACGACGGTGAAGTGACCGTCGGTCAGCCGGCGAAACGCCAGGCGGTGACCAATCCTCAGAACACGTTGTACGGGGTGAAGCGCCTGATAGGTCGGCGCTTCGATGAAGACGCGGTGCAGAAAGATATCTCGCTGGTGCCCTTCAGTATCGTGAAGGCGGAGAACGGCGATGCCTGGGTGAAGGCTGCCGGTACTGCCATGGCTCCGCCCGAGGTTGCCGCCCGGGTCTTGATGAAGATGAAGAAGACCGCTGAGGAATACCTTGGCGAAGAGGTCACGGAAGCCGTCATCACGGTACCTGCCTACTTCAACGATTCGCAACGCCAGGCAACCAAGGATGCAGGCTTGATTGCGGGCCTCACGGTTCGTCGAATCATTAACGAACCCACGGCGGCTGCACTTGCCTACGGCATGGACAAGCAGCGTGGCAACAAGACAATCGCCGTGTACGACCTGGGTGGCGGTACCTTCGACATCTCGATCATCGAGATCGCCGAGGTCGATGGCGAACATCAGTTCGAAGTGTTGTCTACTAACGGCGACACCTTCCTGGGTGGCGAGGATTTCGACAACCGTCTGATCGATTATCTGGCGGATCAGTTCAAGAAGGAGTCTGGCATCGATCTGCACCAGGATCCGCTCGCCCTTCAGCGCTTGAAGGAAGCGGCAGAAAAGGCAAAGATCGAACTGTCGTCCACCCAGCAGACGGATGTGAACCTGCCCTATATCACGGCAGATTCCAGTGGTCCGAAGCACCTGAACATCAAGGTCACGCGGGCCAAGCTCGAATCGCTCGTCGATGAGCTGGTACAGCGCACCATCGACCCGTGCAAGATGGCCTTGAAAGATGCCGGTCTGAGCGCATCCGACATACAAGACGTGATCATGGTCGGCGGGCAGACACGCATGCCCAAGGTTCAGGAAGTGGTCAAGGATTTCTTCGGGCGTGAGCCGCGCAAGGATGTCAATCCGGATGAAGCCGTAGCCGTGGGTGCGGCGATTCAGGGCGGTGTGCTCGGGGGTCAGGTAAAGGATGTACTGCTGCTCGACGTCACCCCGTTGTCACTGGGTATCGAGACACTCGGCGGCGTGATGACGAAGCTCATCGACAAGAACACCACTATTCCGACGAAGGCACAGCAGGTGTTCTCCACCGCCGACGACAACCAGACTGCGGTAACGGTGCACGTACTGCAGGGCGAGCGGGAAATCGCCAACACGAACAAGTCCTTGGGGCGTTTCGACCTGGCAGACATTCCGCCAGCCCCGCGCGGCCTGCCGCAGATCGAGGTGATCTTCGACATCGATGCGAACGGCATCATGAATGTGTCGGCGCGCGACAAGGCGACGGGCAAGCAGCAATCGATCATCATCAAGGCATCCAGTGGCCTGTCCGATGAGGAAATCCAGCGCATGGTGCAGGATGCCGAAGATCATGCCGCGGACGATGCGAAGATGCGCACGTTGATAGACAAGCGTAATCAGGGCGAACAGCTCGTGCATGCCACGGAACGCACCATGGCCGACCTGGCCGATCAGATCGATGATGCCGAGCGTGCCGATATCAACGAGAAGCTCGACGGCTTGCGTGAGGCCTTGAAAGGTGAGGATATCGAGGCTATCGAAGCGAAGCAGTCGGCGCTGAGCGAGGTGACCGGCAAGCTGGCTGAGAAGGCCTACGCTCAGAAGGTGAGCGAAGAAGAGGCTGCCGGTGGCGCCGAACCTGACGAGGGTGGCAAGTCCGGTACATCTGCGAATGCGTCCAACGACGACGCCGTGGATGCCGAGTTCGAAGAGGTGAAGGAAGACAAGGCTTCCTGATCAAGCTCCGACGCTGGAGCTGATATCACGCGGCTCCAGCGTCGAATTGCCGAGCGTGTGTGGCGTACGGTTGGTAAACGTATCTCATTGTCGCCAGAATCTCAGACGACCTGCGCTTCGTATGGCGGGTTCCGCAAGGTTCTGGCGTCTTGCGCATTGACGCATTTTTCTTTGGCAGACTGATGCCCACGCAAAGAGGCGTGAGCAGATACCTAATCGGATGAGGTTTGACGTGCAGCATGGCTGAACGGGACTATTACGAAGTGCTCGGTGTGGAGCGAAACGCCGATGATGGTGAGCTGAAGAAGGCCTATCGCCGCCTGGCAATGAAGTACCACCCCGATCGCAACTCCGAAGACGCCGCGGCGATCGAGAAATTCAAGGAAGCGAAGCTGGCGTTCGAGGTTCTCAAGGATCCTCAGAAACGAGCGGCATACGATCAGTTCGGTCACGCCGGTGTCAGTGGTCAAGCGGCCGGTGGCGGTGGATTCGGTGGCGGGAGTGCCGACATCAACGACATCTTCGGCGATGTGTTCGGCGATATCTTCGGCGGCGGTCGCGGGCGTGCCGGTGGTGGGGCACGTGTGTACCGTGGAGATGACCTGCAGTACAACCTCGAGATTTCGCTGGAGGAGGCTGTAGGTGGTACGGCCACTCAGATCCGTGTGCCCACACTGCAAGCCTGTGAGACCTGCGATGGCAGTGGTGCCAAGCGTGGCACTTCGCCGAGTGCCTGCCCTACCTGTCACGGTGCCGGTCAGGTCAGGATGCAGCAGGGCTTCTTTTCGGTTCAGCAGACCTGCCCGTCCTGTCGCGGCAAGGGCAAGGTGATCACGGATCCCTGTCCGGCTTGTCGTGGTCAGGGACGAAACAAGAAAGAGAAGACCTTGTCGGTAAAGATTCCGGCGGGCGTCGATACCGGTGACAAGATCCGCTTGACGGGTGAAGGCGAAGCGAGTGACAGTGGTGGCCCGCCGGGCGACCTGTTCGTCGCCGTCATCGTCAAGCCACACCCGATCTTTCAGCGCGACAACGCCGATCTGCAATGTACCGTGCCGATCAATTTCGCAACCGCCACCCTGGGTGGGGAATTGGAGGTGCCCACGCTGGATGGCCGCGTTAAACTGAAAATTCCGGCGGGAACGCAGACCGAGAAAACCTTCAGGCTAAGGGGCAAGGGTGTGAAGCCGGTGCGCGGTGGCCCGGTGGGTGATCTGATGTGCCGGGTGCGTGTGGAGACGCCGGTAAACCTCGCCAAGGATCAACGTGATCTTCTGATGGAGTTCCATGAGTCGATCAGCGGAGATGCTGCTCAGAAACACAACCCGCAAGCGCACAGCTGGCTCGGGGGAGTGAAAAAGTTCTTCGACGACCTGCGGGGCTAAGGGTCGATCTTGCGGTCGATCCTGATCTGCACCGGCCCGGCACCGGTAGTCTTGACAGGAGTCACCTCGCCGAGCCAATCGCCCGGCCTGGCAATGGCATCGTCTTTCATCGATATGCGGGCGCCGATCGTCACCTCTGCGAAACTGCTGATGGTGAGGTTGGGCATCAGCGCCGCACTTTCGTCCAGGGTAATCTCTACGGGTAAATCACCTACCGTCAGACGTGCGGCGGCCAGTGGCATCGGCGGGCCATCGATCGCCTTGGCGTAGACGAATACACTTTGCCCGGCATCGACAGTGGTGCCTTCGGGCAAGTCCAGGGAAACACGTGCGGTGACGGCTGCACCCTTGCCAGCCGGATTCGCCTCGCCGGCCGGTGCGCTGTTGTCAGCATTCGGCGGCACCGGGTCTGTACCGCGTGCATCGCTTGCAGGCTCCGCTGCCGACAACGCTTGCGCGGAACGATCGATCATCTGCTGCACACTGGCAACGGCCGGTGCGTCGCCTTCGAATTCGGGAAGCAGCACCTCGAACAGGGCGATGGCGGCTTCGTGCTCGCCCGCCTGTTGCCTGGCGATACCGAGCAACCAGCGACTCTGCGGGTGTTCCGGTGCCTTCGCGAGAACCTGTTCGAGCAAGGCCACCGGTTCGCCGGCGAGGTTGCCACCACTGGCCATGGCGGTCGCCTCTGCCAGGGCAGCCAGCGTATCCGGGTGATCCGGTGCAAGCTCGTTCGCTTTGCTCAGGGCCACCTTCGCCCCCTCGAAGGCGCCCGACATCAATCGGGTACGGCCAAGCAGGCGCCAACCCTGCAGGTCATCGGGTGCTTCCGCGAGCCGCTGTTCGAGTTGCGGAATCAGTTCGTCGAGCGCTGCCTGTCGTTGCTCGTCGCCGGCGCCTGAGTCGGTACCTGAGCCGCCGCCGGCTACACCTTCCGCCGCAGCCTGCGCGGCAACCTGAGCCTGTGCCTGTCGCGTGACATCGGCAACGTACCGCTCATTCATCGCCTCCGGGGTGCCCAACTGCATGTAGAGCACGCCAGCACTGATGGGCACTGCGATGACGACCGTGGCGATCGCGAACCATTGCCCTCGTGTATCACGTCTCTGATGCTGGCCGCTGGCCAGATCGGCCGCCAGCGCCTCTTCCAGGCTGTCGCTTTCAGCGCGGTAGGTTTCCTCATCGATCTCGCCGGCATCGAACGCCTGGCGCAGGGCGGTCTGCCGCTCGCGGGCGATGGCGAGGTTGGCGTCCTGATGGTCCAGATCGTTGCCGATGCGTTGCCCGGTCATCAACGGTAGCAGGATCGATAACGAAGCGATGACCAGCAGAGAGGCAAGCAGGAAGAACAGCGTCATGAGGACTCGGTAGCGAGGTATTTGATGATGACCACGGTGATGTTGTCTTCACCTCCGGCCTGGTTGGCCGCATCGACGAGGCGTTGCGCGATGACCGAAGCAGGCTCATCGATGCTTTGTGTCAGGCACTGCTGTATGAAGGTACGATCGAGCATGTCGTTGAGACCGTCGGAACACAGCAGATACACGTCGCCCACCTGGTTTTCTACCGGTGTGATATCGATATCCACCGATGCGAACAACCCAAGCGCACGAAGGATGATGTTGCGCGGTGGTGCGATGCCTTGCCCGCCTGCGTCTTTCCACTCTCGGTAGAGGGTGTGATCACGCGTCAGCAAGTCCAGCTGGCTGGCACGGAACCGGTAAACGCGGCTGTCACCGACATTGAAAAGTAAGGAATGCGAACCGGTGGGTGCCTGCAGGAGGGCCGGGTTGACGTCATACAGCCCGGTAAGGGTAGTACCCATGCCGGCTCCGGCCGAGTGCCCCTGTGCCACATTCTGCTGAAATATTGCCGCATTCGCGGCGCGAATGGCGTTGCCGATGGTCAGTTCGGGCGGCTCGTCCGAAGCGCAGCCTGCTTCCAGCTGATCGCGCAGCACCTGCAGCGCGAGGTGGCTCGCCTCGGCACCGTTGGCGTGCCCGCCCATGCCATCGGCGACCACACAGATGCCGATATCGGCATCTGCATGCCAGTCATCCTGATTGACCCGCCGCAACCTGCCGGTATCCGTGATGCCGGCCATGTCGACGGCGCCCGCTTTCATCGATGTATCGCGCTGACTCTATGTGACCGTGAACGCTACCACAGGCACTCGTGCTATGTCAGGGTGACCGGATCAACAGCCCTCATCGAGCGGCCGCCGGCTACGGCCAAATGCGCCGGATTGCCAGCATCAGGCCGCGCACATCACGCCACGCACATCACGGTACGCACATCACGCTACGCACATCAGCTACGCACATCAGGCCACGTACATCAGGCTGCACGCTGCAGCGCGTTCGCCACCCTTGTCTGGTCGGCAATCTCCATGGCTGCCTGTGCCGATACGTCGTCACCCAGCAGTTTATGCATTTCGGCAATCTCCTCCCGCATGCGCCAATCGTCCGGTCGAGCGTCCAGGTAGATATCCAGGGCCTCGATGGCCTGTTCCACGAACCCTTGCGCGCGGAGTAGACCTGCATACCGGGGTGCATGGTCGATGGCATGCTGGGTCAGCACACCCAGACTCTCGATGGCCGCCACCTTGTTGCCGTTCGCAAGGTGTGCCTGTGCCGTGTGCAACAAGCTCGGTTCGAGCATTGGCAGGTGGTCTGCATCGAGCGCCCCGGTGGTCTCCAGTTGCGTGCCCAACGCGTCGATCACCGTTTCGAAGCAATCGATGGCGGTGGCCGGATCGTCCCGTAGCTCGGCCAGGTAGCCTTGTGCCAGCGCACCGAGCGTCACCTGTACGCCGGCCCCGTTCAGCAAGCGGTTTGTCAGCGTCTGCAGAGTCGCCTCGTCATTGCTCTCCTGCAGGGTGTTCAGGCGACGTACGATGCCCTGTGCATTGCTGGAAAGCCGTGCGAGGCTGCTGGCGAAGTTGGTCTTGTCGTCATCGAGCGTGGCCGCGAACTGTTGCAACGCGACGCTCAGCCTGTCGTGATCCTTCGCATCCAGGTTTTCAGAGCGATGCTGCAGCACATGCCAGGTACGGCCCATGATGCCGACGCGCTGCCAGTACGTCAGCAATGCGTCGATATCCGGCTGCGGAGCGTCTTCCATTTCGCGGAAGGTCAACGCCTCGACGGCGTCGGCAAGCTTCGTGTTGAGGGTGCGCGCGGTGTTCGCCAGGATCCGGTAATAACTCTTGCCCCAGTCGGCCATGGTCTTCTCGTCCATGTCGTCGAAACCGCTCGGATTGCACAGTGCCGTCAGCGCGGGGCCAGAGTATAGTTTGATCATGCTCATGGCCGGCCCGAACGACTTTTCAAGGGAGGCTTCGAGGTGGTCGAGCTTCGCCTTGTACCGGTAGTCTGCAGGACGTCCATCCAGACCGTGGAGGCGATCGAGATACTTGTCGGCCTTGCGACTGCACTTGCGAACCATGACCAGAGCCCGGATCATCGTGTGCAGCTCGCGACGCAGCTTGCGACACGTCTCCGGTGTGGCCCCCACCACGTCGAGCGCACCGATGTCCGCCTTGCGAGTCGGCAAGTCGATATCAGCGGCATCGCGATGCTCGATCCGCTCTATGCGAGCAGCTTCCTCACTGAGATTGATCACCGATACACCGGCGGCGTCGATCGTCGCAACGAGCATTTCCAGATTTACGAGTGAGGTCTTCAGGCCGATGTTGGTCTTGGCCAATCGCCCGCCGTAGGTGGACACGACCTGATCACCCGCGATTGTCGAGGTGGCAAGCCTTGCCTCGGGGGTATCGCTGGCATGGGTATTGCCATCGGCCGAGAAGCACAGATCCACACCGGTGAGGAGAATCTGCCGGAAGCCGAGTTCATAGGCCATCCAGGTGGCAGCATGGCTGACCGTCGGCCCGGGGCCGGCTACGTTGGGCAGCTTTCCCTCCAGTGCGGAGGGCCAGGGCAGGGCGGGGCCGAGCCGCAGGGTCGGGCCGCGCCACTGCTGCAACAGTGCGGGTACGACATGATACTGATGAACCAGCAAGGTATCCTCCCAGCGGATGCCGGCCTTGCTGATCTCGTACATGCCGTGCTGCGGATCCACCGAGACCACCATGTCGGGACGCAGGCCGATACGGTCCAGCTTCTCGCAAAGGCGTGACACGGCGATGATCGTCAGTCGTGCACGATTCGCCATGATCCATGGCAAGTCCCGATCGAGTGAAGGGCCGCCACCGAGTATCACCGCCGTACAACCCTCGCCTATGCCGCGCAACATGGCCACACTGTCCGTGTTGAACGGCGCGTTCTGCAGGTGGCGCTCTATGAAGATCTGGCTGTTGACCTGTGTAGCAATCTTGTAGGCGGTCTGTGCCATCGCACGCCGCACGTCGAGAGCCAGCGCTTCGTAACGATCGTCGAAACCCAGCTTGCAGGCGACGGACATCAGCATCATCAACTTGCCGCTGAACACGTAACCCGGCAGGCTTTCGGTACGCAAGCTGGCGAGCCACTCCGATTCACGCAGCAGCCGAACGTCGGCATCCGCCTCCGGCAGGTCGCGATCGGCGGCAATCTGCTCGACGATCGTATCGGGTTCGACGATCAGTACCTTGGTTGCCCTGCCAAGCGTGCTTGATGCGAAATGATCGAGTAACAACCCCGAGTCGCTGCCGACGATGACCAGCAGCTGATCAGGTTCGCCGAAGTCCTGGTCGAAATGACGCTCGAAAACGTCGCTGGCGCTGCGCTTGTCGAATGCATTGCCATTCAGTGACCGCAGGAATCGATCGCCGAAGGTATTCTGCTCGAAGGTGCTGTTCACGTGCGGCTGGCGTCCCTGGGGTGGCCTGTGAACCAGACGAAGTTGCAAGCGCCATGCCCGCCGCACACGGCGTCATGCCCGCCACGCGCAGCGTCATGCCCGCCACGCGCAGCGTCATGCCCGCCACGCGCAGCGTCATGCCCGCCACGCGCAGCGTCATGCCCTGTCCGACGAACCCAGCAGTTCCATTTTCTTCATGATCACCCGGGCCATCTCCGCCCGCGCAGGCGTGAGGATCTTGCGCATGTCCAGCTCGCCGGGCCGAGCGTTCACCAGTTCGCGAATTGCGGTGGACGAGGCAATTCGCAAATCGGTACCGACGTTCACCTTGCACATGCCGTTGGCGATCGCCTGGCGGATGTCATCATCATGGATGCCCACGGCCCCCTCGAGCTGCCCGCCGGCCGCATTGAAACGAGTGACGACATCGGCCGGTATGCTGCTGGCACCGTGCATGACCAGGGGAGCCGCCACGCGGGCTCGGATCTCGATGATGCGATCGAGTGCGATATGGGGCCGACCCACACCCTTGTTCGGACCATGGGCGGTGCCCACCGCGATCGCCAGGGTATCCGCACCGGATGCCGCGACGAAACGTTCCGCTTCGTCGGCACTGGTGATCAGCGCGCTGCCGCTACCGGCAGCCGCTTCGGCATCGATACCACCGAGCTTGCCGATTTCCGCCTCCACGCTCACGCCGACCGCCGAGGCCGCATCGACGACACGCCGTGTCTCGCGAATGTTGGTCTGTTCATCCTCGTGCGACTTGTCGATCATCACCGAGGTGAAGCCATGACGTATGCACCACATGCACGTCTCGAAGGAGTCGCCGTGGTCGAGGTGCACGGCCACCGGTACGCCGGCATCGCGCGCCTCGATGAGTGCGATATCGGCGATACGCTTCCGGCTGTAGTTCAGTGCACCGGAGGTGATCGCCAGCATCACCGGGCTGCGGGTCTGTTCGGCCGCCTCCATTATTGCAAGCGTGGTTTCCAGGTTATCGGTGTTGTAGGCGCCCACGCCGTATCCACCTCGCTGGGCTGCCTGAAGGATGTCGAGACCGGTTGTCAGTGCCATGAGTTGTATTAAAATGTAAATGTATGTCGCTGACTGTCGTCAGAGTCTTCCTGCAGCAGAGCGAGCGCACCATGCAATGGAGCCTCATTACCGAGTTCGGCAAAGCCCAGGCAATTCCGGTTTGCCGGCATGGGTTTCTGCAGATGTTCGCGCACCGCTACGATCAGAGCGTCACGGGGGTAGCCTGGCATGGCCGGTATGCCGCCGCCGATGACGATCATGTCCGGGCCGGCTATGGTCACAAGCGTAGCAAGCAGAGCGGCCTGATGTTGGATGAACCGCGACAAGGCGGCTGCCAGCGGCCGGTCCAGGGGCCAGTGGGAAGCCTGCGCGGACGGCCCTTCCGTCGGTTGATCGGAAGACCTGCCGCACGTGCGATCAGGCACACCGGAGGGCTCACTCGGGAAGGGCTCGCCCGGCAGCTCATGCAGGCCATCGAATGCCATGAAGATCTCGCTCAACGGCACGCGATGAGCAGCCGCGAGCTTCCGCAAGGTATGGCCACTGGCATACGCCTCCACGCAATCGAGGTTGCCGCAAGCGCAGCGCCGGCCTGCGAAGCCAGCGGGTATGTGCCCGGCCTGCAGGCATGCCGCGGGCGAGGATCGCGATTGGCCATGTTTCAGCCAGGTGCCGCCAATGCCGGTACCGAAATACGTACCAATGACCGAATCGTGCCCTCTGGCGACGCCTGCTCGCCATTCGCCGAGCACCTGTAGCATGGTGTCCTGCTCGAACAGCACGCGGCATCGCAGGAGGGTTTCCAGCGTTTTACGCAAGCCTGTTCCTTCGAGGGCGGGCAGGTTGTTGCAGTGGCTGATGGTTTCCGACTGCCGGTCGAGAATGCCGGGAATGCCCGCCACGACCGCATCGGGGCTGAACGCTCGCGCGTGGCAATAGCTGCCGATGATCTCGGCCAGTGCATTCGCTGCATCGTGCCGGTTCAGGCGCTGGCTGTCGATCGTCTGGAACTCATCGCAGGGTAGGCCGTGGCTGATGTGCCCGATCCGCGTCTTGGTACCCCCAATATCGATCACGACCACCCGGCCGGTGACCGGATCTGGTTCGCGGATACCTTCCGATTCCTGCAGCCAGGCCAATGCCTTTGCCTCACAGTCGTCGAGCGACAGCACATCGGTGTCGAGCACGAGCTTCGGCTCCGTGATCGGCTCGGCCGCGGCACGTCGGCGCAGATACATGTCGAAATCGCGATCTGCGGCCAAGTGCGTACCTGCGTCGCGCGCAAGCCGGGTACGCGCCGAGGCTTCCGAGCAGGTGCATTCGATCAGGCGAAGCGGTGTGCCCATCCGGCGCGCCTGTTGTTTCAGGGTAGTGACCTGCGTGCTTTCCGAGAAGGTTCTGCCGTCGATCAGGATGCGGATATCCCTTTGCTGTGTATGCAGGTAGGCACTGACCTCGTAGGCGATACCCATGACCAGATCGTTCTGCGCCCCGCTGTAGTCCACATGGGTACCGAACAGGAAGTGACGTACGCTGTCCTTGTCGAGCAGTGTGGCCGGCAGGGCGCGAGCCAGGCGCTTCGCCAGGCTGCTCTTGCCGGAGGCGGGCAGGCCCGCCATTGCGATCAACACGGGCAGGAGTTCTTCACGAGTCCACCACACGTCCCATCATCATCGCCACCACTTCGTCATCGTTGGTGTCGGCGATCAGGCGTTCGCCGACCGGACGGCCCCGTTCCAGCACGAGGATTCGATCGCAGACCTCGAAGATGTCGCTGAGGTTGTGGGAGATGAAGATGATCGCCACCCCTTCGGCCTGCAGGCGCTTGATCAGGTCTTTCACCTCTCGCTGTTCGGGAACACCCAGCGCGGCGGTAGGTTCATCCATGATCAGCACCCGGGCCTTCCAGTAGACAGCACGGCAGATCGCTATCGCCTGGCGCTGCCCCCCGGACAGGTAGCGTACCGGTAACGTCAGATCGTTCAGGCGAATGCCCAGATGAGCCAGGGCACCGCCGGCCTCCTCGCGCATGGTCTTGCGATCGAGGCAGGGTATGCCGTACACCTTGCGCATGCGTTCGCGGCCGAGAAAGATGTTGATGCTCACATCCAGGTTGTCTGCCAGCGCCAGATCCTGGTAGATGGTCTCGATGCCCAGATCGCGCACACCCTGGGGAGACAGCGTACTGATGACCTGATCGTTGTAGCGAATGCTGCCACTATCGGGCCGATGCACCCCGGCGATCATCTTGATCAGCGTGCTCTTGCCCGCACCGTTGTCGCCTGCCAAAGCCAGCACTTCGCCGGGATACAGTTTCAGCGAGACGTTCTTCGATGCCTGGGTTGCGCCGAAACGCTTGCTGACACCGTCTACCGTGAGCAGCGGCGCGCGGTCGGGGCTCATGCGGCACCTGTGGTCATGCGAGCCAGGTGGTCTCGCGATTGGTCGATGAGCACCGCGATGATGATCACCATGCCCACCGTGATGAACTGCCAGAACGGTGGCATGCCGATGAACACGAGACCGAACTGGATGATGGCGATGATCAACGCACCGATCACCGTACCACCGATGGTGCCGCTGCCACCGCTCAGGCTGGCGCCGCCGATGAACACGGCAGCCACCGCGTTCAACAGGATCGGCTCACCGGCATCGGCGGCACCGGCCGAGAAGCGCGCCGTGTAGAAGATACCGGCCATGGACGCGGTGAAGGCACTGATCAGGAAGATCATGAAGGTCAGCCGTGTGGTGTTGACGCCGGCGCGTACCGCGGCTTGCAGGTTCCCGCCCATGGCGTACACGTAGAGGCCGAAGCGTGTGTGCGACAACAGGTAGTGAAAGAACAGGGTGATGATCGCGGCAACCAGCACCGGTATGGGCAGGATGTCGGCGATGCGCCCATTGCCGAAATCCCGTGCGGTCTCGTTTCTTATGGCAACTGTGGCCCCGCCCGCGATCAGGAACGCCAGGCCGCGGGTCACGCCGAACATGCCGAGCGTGCCGATGAAGGAAGGTACCTTCAGTCGTGAGATCAGCCAGCCGTTGATGAGACCTGGAATCAGGGCGATGCCGATGCCGGCTCCCACGCCGAGCGTGAACGACAGGGCCGGATGGAGCTCCGGTGTGGCCCGAATCACGACGGCCATGGTGACGGCCGCCAACCCCGCGATGAAGCCGATCGACAGATCGATGCCAGCGGAGATGATGACGAACGTCAGGCCCAGCGCCATCATCAGGATTTGTGTGGTGGTGAGCAGGATGCTCTGCACGTTGTACAGATTGCCGAGAAAGGTTCGGCCGTAAGAGCTCCATGACCAGGCCTCGAAGAAGGCGATGATCATGGCGAGAAATATCCATGACCAGGCGCCGGTGAGCACTTTCAGTATGCGCAGGTGCGTGGGCAAGGCAACGGCTTCGGGAACTCTGGACAGTTCGGTCACTGGAGTGGAGTCATCCTTGCGGTAGAGAAGGTTGCCGGCCGGCCGCACGGGCCGGCCGGGAGTCGAGGCAGGAGGATGCCGTCGCGAAAAAAGCAGTCGGCGCCAGTGATTCAGCCCGAGTACTCGTCGATCACTCCGAGTAGATGAATTTCGCGACGTCTTCATCGGCCACGTTGTCTTTCGTGATGACCGTGAAGCCGGTGCCGATCAGCGGCGGTACGGACTGGCCGGTGAGATGCGCATAGGCACTCATGACACCGTAGTAACCTATCTCCGCCGGGTGCTGGGCGATCGCCATGTCGACCAGACCGGATTCGAGCTGATCGACGATGGTTTGCGGGGCATCGAAGGCGATCACGGTGATGGCCTCCGACTTCTTGGCCGATTCCACGCCGTTGGCGGCGCCGACGGCGGAGAACAGGTTGGCACCGAACACGCCGCCAAGCTCTGGCTCGCGTGCGAGGACCGCTTGCAACTGGGAGGCAGCCGTGGAGGCATCGTTCTCGTTGTACTGGGTGTCGAGCACCGTGATGTTGGGAAAATTCTCGGACATCTCCAGCTTGAACCCCTCTTCACGCTGGTCGGTGGTGGAGATGCCGGGCCGGACGTTGGAGACGTACACCGAGCCGGAGCCGTCGAGGGCATCGGCCATCGCCGCAGCGGCCAGGCGCCCGCCGGCAATGTTGTCCGATGCAATGTAGGAGAGGGGGAAGTCGCCGTCGCCTGCGTCGTCCTGGTACTTGCCATCGTCGATGAAGGTGTCGACCGTCAGCACTGCCACGTCTCGGTCGCTGGCGCGTCGTAGCGGTTCTATAAGCTGAGTGGTATCCGTGGGTGCGATGAGAATCGCGTCGGGCTCTCGTGCGATGACCGATTCGAGCACCGGTATCTGCAAGGTCGGGTTGAAGTCTTCAGCGCCCTGGAAATCCACCTTGATTCCAAGGGCGTCGGCGGCCGCCTGCGCACCCTTGTTCATCGTGATGTAGAAGGCATCGGTGGTAAGCCCCGGTACCAGTACGATGTCGATGTCGTCCTGCGCCTGCACGGCGGCACCAAAGCAAAGCGCCCATGCGCCGGCCAACAGGCTCGTCAGGGGGGTGACCGTCCGTTTTTTCTCGAACATGGTGAGTTTGATCCTCGCATCCGGTGAGTCGTGGGGTTTTCATCGAACCGCAGGCACAGGCTTGCAGAACAGTTAGGAAGACTTCCAGATGTGCACCCCCGTGTCAAATCGGCAATACCCAGCCATTGCATTGTCATCCGCTCTCTGCAGTGTTCCCGTCGCCGGTGAGCCGTCGATCGTGGCTGGGTGGGTGGCGACATCGGAAAGCAGTTCTGCCCCAGCGGAGCTGCGCGAGGTAATCGCCGTCGGTGGGTATTTCACATCGAAGCACGCGGGTCAGGGTCGACTGCCGGCAGGTGAGGGTCCCGCCGTGGTCGGATCGATGCCGGACGATGCCGGCAGACCAACCGCGGATGTCATGCACTGCCATGCCCTGGAAAATGAATCAGGCTTTGTCACGCAGGTGACACATGCGCGTTTCAGCCTTAAGCTATTCTGAACAACCGAGATTGCCGGAGCCTGTATGAAACATACTGTCACTTCACGATTGTCCTTCGACGAGTTCGACGAGCAACGCAATCCGCGCCCCGACATCCAGGCGTTCGATGGCGTGGTTGAAAGCGCGATATCACGTAGAGGGTTTCTCGGTGTGATCGCGTTCGGGTCCGGCGCGGCCGCGATGGGCACCGGTACCCTGCTGTCGACACTTGCCAGTACGGCCGAGGCTGCCTCCTCGGCGGCGGCTACCAGCTCACGCTTCGGCTTCGAGCCTATTGAGATCGCCACGGACTACACGGTACATGTGCCGGAAGGCTACAGCTGGCAGGTGCTGGCCAGCTGGGGCCAACCTCTGTTTTCCGACGCACCGGCATTCGACAATGCCACCGGTGGCACCGCCGAGAGCCAGGCGCGCGCCTTTGGTGAGAACACCGATGGCATGGAGCTGTTCTCGATTGGTGATCATCAGGTGTTGGCGATCAATCACGAATACGTGAACCCCGAGATCAACCTGCCGGCGGCGGCAGCTGTCGCGCAGGAAAAGGCGGATGCCGAAAGGGCGCGTCTGATTGCCGAAGCCGAAAAGCAGAGCGAGGCAGGCTCCGGTGGAGAGACCGATGCCACCGCCGTCGATGTCGAGGTGGTCGTGGTGCCGACCAATGCCGAGGAGGTGCTGAAGCTGCAGAATGCGCAGGGTATCACCGTGATGGAGGTCACCGAGGGCGATGCAGGCTGGTCGGTGGTGACGGATTCCCCGTTCAATCGCCGAATCACGACGAACAGCGAAATGCGCATCGCGGGCCCGGCTGCCGGCCACGAGATGCTGAAGACCAGTGCCGACCCGGACGGCAACAAATCGCTGGGCACGATGAACAACTGCGGTTCCGGCCGCACCCCCTGGGGTACCTACCTTACGTGTGAAGAGAACTTCAACGGTTACTTCGGTTCCACCGATCCGGAAATGGCGATGCCCGAAGCCTTTGTGCGCTACGGTATCGAGGCGGAAAGCGTGTACGCATTCGAACAGTACGACGAGCGATTCGATGTGTCGAAGAACCCGAACGAGCCCAACCGCTTCGGCTGGATCGTCGAAATCGATCCGTCAGATGCCTCATCCACACCGGTGAAGCGTACGGCCATGGGACGTTTCAAGCACGAGAACGCCGAGACTGTACTGGCGCCGGATGGCCGGGTCGTGGTCTACCTCGGCGACGATGAGCGTGGCGAGTATCTGTACAAGTACATATCCACGAATGCGTACGTGGAAGGCGAAGATACCGAAGGCCTGCTCGATGACGGGCAATTGTTCGTGGCGAAGTTCAACGACGACATGAGCGGTGAATGGCTGGCGTTGACACCCGAGGCAACCGGCATGGAGGCTGCCGAGATACTGATCCATACCCGTATGGCCGCCTCGGCGGTCGGTGGCACCACCATGGACCGCCCCGAGTGGGTGGCCGCCAACCCGGTCGACGTGGAAGTCTACTGCGCACTGACCAACAACAAGAATCGTGGCATCGAGCCGAATGCCGGCGGTGACCCGACCCCGGTCGGTGGGCCCAACCCGCGTGAAGCGAACAATTTCGGGCAGATCGTGCGCTGGTTTCCGACCAATGAAGACCATGCCGACGACGGCTTCGAGTGGGATCTCTACGTAATGGCAGGCAACCCCGGTCAGTTCGACGATGCCTATGCCGGCTCCGAAAACGTCAATGCCGGCAACCTGTTCAACTCACCCGATGGCATGAACTTCGACAGCACCGGCCTGCTGTGGATTCAGACCGACGGTGATGACAGCAACGAAGGCGAATTCGAGGGCATGGGCAACAACCAGATGCTGATCGGCGACCCGGCCACCGGTGAGATCGTCCGCTTTCTCACCGGGCCGAAGGGGAGCGAGGTCACCGGACTGACATGGAGCGCCGACCGGCGCACCGCTTTCGTCGGCATCCAGCATCCTGGCGGCTCGTTTCCCGATGGCGACGACAAGCTGCCGCGTTCATCGATCATCGCGGTGAAGCGTGAGGACAATGCGTCGTTGGCGTGATCGCTGTGGTGGGCTTTAGGGTATCGACGACCCTCGTTTCGCACCGCGCATTCGATCCAGGTCATCAGTTGCATCGGCGTTGATGTACCACTTCGGCTTTGGGAAGTAGTCAGGGCAAGCTACGCTTGCGCTGACCTTCCGAAAACTGCGATCCTGCCTGGAACTGCTGAACGCCCAGGTTGCAAACCATGACCACCGTCGATGCGTCGATTCCCCAAGTGGCCGAGCACTCTCACGGTGCGCTGCCGTTTCATTGCCGTTGCGGCACCGTGCACGGTTGGCTGAAGCCCGTGCCGGACAGCCGCGGCACGCATCTGCGCTGCTACTGTGGGGATTGCCAGGATTACATCCACTACCTGGGCGAGCCCGACGCCATCCTGGATGCACATGCCGGCACCACCGTCTACCAGACATCGCCGGCTCGCCTGCAGATCGAAGCGGGTATCGAGCAGCTGCGTGCCGTCAGGCTGAGCGAGCGCGGCATCCTTCGCTGGTACGCCGATTGTTGCCGTTCACCGATCGCCAATACGCTGGCCACCGGCAAGGTACCCTTCATCGGGTTGGTGACACAGGGCGTGTTCTCCACCATGGAAGCGGAGCAGCGAGCGGCTGTGCTGGGCCCCGTGGCATACTCGGCCTTTTCAGACTCGGCGCTGGGTAACCCCAAGGGGCCAGGCATGCATCGCAAGTTGCCCTTGTCGGCAATCTTCGCCGTCGGCGGCGCCGTTCTACGCCGAATGATGCGTGGCGATCAGAAGCGCTCGCCGCTGTTCGACGCGGACACCGGCGTACCTATAGCCGCGCCGATGGTACTCAGCGAGGAAGAGCGGGAGGAGCTGAGGCGGCGGCGTAGTGCGTGGCACGCAGCGAACATCGACTAGGCCCTGTTTCCTCGGGCAGGATAATGTCTTTCCGCCACCAGATCGATGTCGGCTCCCGCAGCGCTTCGATACAAGAACGGTGTGACGTCGGGCGAGGCCATGGACAGCAGGTTTTCCACCACAAGCCCTTCAAAACTGTCGCCAAGCTTCGGATGACCAGGCAAGGCTTCTCTCGATGCGATGGCGAGCAGAGCATGCAGTAGCCCGCTATCGCGAACGTACACCTTGGGTGATTTCGCCAATCGCATCGGCGCTGGTAGCCGACCTGTCATGCACCATCGTCCCGCTCGATTGCCCGACTCGATCTCCAGCAGATCAACCGGGTGCAGCTCCATGAAAGCGACGTCACTGTGTTCATCGGTGCTGGCTCCCCCTCTGATAGTCGTCCTAGTGGAAGTCAGAAGTGTGAACTCGGTCTGATCGTTGTTCGCGAACTAGACCTTGATCGAGCTCACAGTTTTTTTCCCGCCTATGAGGAGCGCTGGCGTCGCATCGAAAAGTGTGCGCCATGTCTGATCGTTGTGCGCGACGAGCACTGCGGCCACGTTCACATTTTTTTTCGACGAGAGAAGGTGCTGATGAATTGACCTGCAGTGAGTCAGCTACTTGCGCTGAAGCCCCACTCCGCATTCTTCGTCAACCGAAGCCCGCACCGTCTCGATATCTCTGGGAGCACGCAAAGCCCGGCGTTGCCCGTTACGCTCCAGGGCGCCCTCCACGAACACGACGGCACGTTCAATATGAGCGTTCGACATCCTGTCGTACTGCTCGCCATCGAGTTCCATGGTCACCGAGCGGAGTGCACCATCGACCATGGCATTGATGGTCACTAGCCGTGGTATCGCCTTCACGATTCAGGCGGGTGACGAAGCCGTTCGCGACAGACTTCGATGTCATGCCCTCGGTTGCTCCATGCCACAGCTTCCCTGGTGGCCACCAGGGCATCGACACGCTTGTGTACGACCCGACACCCGAATAGGGTGGTGGTCGCCTCATGTTCGAAATCCTGCGTGTCGAACAACTGGTGGGGGAGGGGGCAGCGAAGGGCGCACAGGGGGAGAGCAGTCTAACAATATGGACCTTGAATGCTTATTAAAACCTTAAGCGAGCGGCCCGCGCTGGGTGCCGGTTTCCTGCCGAATCAGAGTACTGATGGTCAACGCTGGAAGGAGCGGCCAGGTCCAAATGAATTTTTCGTTACCCAGAAAAGCCCTGCTTCGCTGAATTCGTTCAGAGCGCGCCACGGCCGAAAGTTTATTGTGGGCGATGTGCAGGGCAGCCGGGTTGCTCACGGTGTAGCAGTCGTGTGGTTTTGAAGCACTGAACCACGAGCAGCTTACCTTGATAATTCAGTTATACGAATAACCGGTACCCCAGCGGCTACCATCGCGGAAGCCATCATTTCCGAAAAGCGCATCCCTAACGCACAATAATTCAGCATTGTATCCGGTCATTTCCGTTGCAGCCCACAGAAGTTCACATTGACCGATTCGGAATCCGCCTCTGCTATGGGAACAGCGTTTCTCGGCTCAATAAATAGTGGCCAATTTAATAATTCAGTAAGGTATGCTGCCACGCGAATTGAATTTCTATCGTTTTCACGGATATTATCATGCACATGCGAAACTGGTTGTTTGTTGCAGCCTCCCTGCTCTTTGCCACACACGCCACGGCTCAAAGCCTGCCGAAGGTTACCGGCCTTGCACTAGAGGGAGATCTGGTTACCTGGGACGCGCAGGAGGGCGCCACCGGTTACAACATTCATCGAAACTACGATTATTTCGACACGGTACGAGGAGGGGAGAGCTACACGGTCAGCGAGCCGGGGCGATACCATGTGATCTCTTTCAACGACGCCGGTGAATTCGGTGTGACGCGCACGCCGGAAGAGGGTGGGCAGGAGTACACCAGCGTGCGGTTCATGGTGGAGGCAGTGACGACCCTGCCGAAGGTTGTCGGGCTTGCACTCGAGGGTGATCAGATGACCTGGGAAGCGCAGGAGGGCGCCACTGGCTACAACATCCAGCGCAACTACCGGTACTACGATACGGTGCGTGGCCCGTTGAGCTACACCCTCACCGAGCCTGGCGAATACCACGTCGTCTCGTTCAACGACATGGGAATGTTCGGGGTCACTCGCGATCCGTCAGGGCCGGGTCGGGAATATGTGTTCGTGACATTCCCGGCGCCCTGAGCCACTGACTCCTACTACGCCTACTGTTCCTGGAACTCGACGTTGCAGGAGTCTCTGCTCTCGGTAAAGGTGTACATGAACCCGTCGTAGAACCAGATCACGTCCGCGCCGCTGGAGACGACCGACTCCGGCGGCCCTTCTATCTCTTCCACCGATTCCATCAGGTTTTCGCAACGCTCGCGCCCGGCGCTGTCGTCGCTGCAGGCACCAACGAATGCCAGCAACGCCAGCGGCCAGAGTCTGAAAATTGCGTTCTGTGTCATCGATCCATTCCAGCGATGGCGTATCGGGCAGGTAGCCGGAGCTTGCGCTGAGCGGGCGTGTGAAACTTTGTGCTCCGGACGAAGCTGCAGGTTAGCGCATCCTGAGTTCGTCGAACGGCTGGAAAGCGAAGAATCTGTGCTCAATGCCACAGAGACGCGAGCGGAACCGCTGCCATGCGATCACCGAACGGCAAAGGTCAGGCATGGCTCGGCTGCGAGGCTGCCAGTCGGCCCACTAACTCAACTCCCGATCCTGCCGCCCCGCGATCTGCCGATCCAGCGATACCTGTGTACCGTCTGACCTGCCGCTGGCATGCGCGGCACCAGGACGGTAGCGAATCCTGGCGCGGCTGCCGCCCACCAAGTCCTGGCTGCAGGCCTCGCGCACCATCTCCAGCTTGCGCACCACCAGGCTCGACCCGGTGCTGCCGGCTGCCCGCAGGGTCTCCTGTGCCGCCTGCCGGCGTTCGCGATCGATCGTGCGACAGCGCTCGGCAACCGCGAGCGCGAAGCCGATACGGTAGTCGTAACTGGGCTTGCGACCGCCTGCCACCGCACCTTCTTCCTTGCGCCGACGCAGGGAGCGTTCAAGGGTGATCTTCAGGTACTCGTAGGTGAGTGCCGCCACCTCGGCATCGATGCTGTAGCCCCGAAATTCCATCGTGCCGCGGTTTTTCACGGCCAGGCAGTCGTGCAGCAGGCCTACGGCACTGGACAGCACGCGCACATGCGTGGGCACGCTGCGGAAGGTTTCGCCAAGCGTGGTAGTGCCGAAGTCGGAAGTTTCCAGGTCGGCCTCGGTGATACCGAACCTGGCCATCAACGATTCGCAGCGGCGCAGCGCGATTTCCGCCTCGTGCGGGCTGGACTCGGTCTCTCGGCTCATCGCGTACAGCTTGCGTACGCGATCGAGCAACTTGTTTCGATCCATCAATCTGTCCTCGTTCATCATCGTCACCTCCTTGTTGACGTCACTTACCTTTTTTCAAGCCTGCCGGCATGGCCTCCCCCGGACCGGTGCGGTCCCGTACAACCTGGAGCAGGCTTGCCGATGCTCTTGCCGACGTGACAGCTGCCTCCATGCAATGGAACGCCGTACACGTGTGACCAGGTCGCGACCATCGGCGGGAGAAATCCAAATACCGAGGAACATCAATGACACGTGAATGCACACGATCCGCACGGGCCGTCCAGTTTGCCATCAAAGCGGCACTGCTGGCGAGCGCGACGACGGCCATGGCGGCCAAGCACGAGGAAGGTGGCGGCGGCGAGGCCGTGCAGATCAACGCCAGTGATGGCAGTAGCCTCAGCGGCTCGGCACTCGCCACCTTCGACAATCCCTGGGCAATGACCTTCCTGCCGGACGGGCGCGCACTGGTCACGGAGAAGGGCGGCAACCTGTGGCTGCTGAACGCGGATGGCAGCAAGGCCGGCGAGATCTCCAATACACCCGACGCCGAGGCTCGCGGGCAGGGTGGCTTCGGCGACATCATCGTGCATCCGGACTTCGCGGAGAACAGCGAGGTGTTCGTCTCGTACGTCGAGCGTGATGCCGACGATGATTCGCTCAGTGGCGCGGCGGTCGAGCACGCCACCCTCACGCTGACCGACGATGGCGGCGAGCTTGCCGATCGGGAAGTGATCTGGCGGCAGAGCCCGAAGGTCACCGGCAACGGGCACTACGGCCATCGCCTCGCCGTTGCGCCCGATGGCATGTTGTTCATCACCTCTGGCGAGCGGCAGAAGTTCTCGCCGGCGCAGAACATGGACATGAACCTGGGCAAGGTCATCCGGCTGAACCAGGATGGCAGTGCACCTGACGACAACCCATTCCACGGTAACGGTGAGATTTCAGACCAGATCTGGACGCTGGGCCACCGCAACCCATTGGGAATCGACTTCGACGCCGATGGCCTGTTGTGGGTTCACGAGATGGGGCCCAAGGGCGGCGATGAACTCAACCGCATCGTGCGTTCGGAAAACTACGGCTATCCCGAGGTATCCGAAGGCACCCATTACTCGGGCGAGAAAATACCCAAGCATGAGGATAACCTGGCTTACGAGAACCCGGCATTGGCGTGGAACCCGGTGATCTCGCCGTCAGGCTTCGTGATCTACGACGGCGATGCGTTCGCCGACTGGCAAGGCGATGGTCTGATCGGAGGTCTGTCGTCGAAAGCGTTGATCCGGGTGGAATTCGAAGAGGCGAAGGTGGATAACACCGGCGCACCGGCCAGCGATGTCGATGAGATGGAGAAGGTGGCCAAGGAGGCCGCACGCTACGACTGGGGTAAGCGCGTACGAGAGGTCGAACAGGGGCCGGACGGCGCGATCTATGTGCTGGAAGACGGTGCCGAAGGGCGTCTTGTCAAGCTTGCATTGAAGGAATAGTCGTCATGGGGTGCCGATGGCTGCATGTCGGTACCCCATCGGATTCGGCTGCGCTCCTCCTAGACCTCTTCGAACTCGATCAAGGTGCCGAAGAAGTCTTTCGGGTGCAGGAACAGCACCGGCTTGCCGTGGGCGCCAGGCTTCGGCTCGCCGTTACCCAGTACACGGGCACCCTGGTCGATCAGCCGATCACGGGCTGCCAGGATATCGTCGACCTCGAAGCACAGATGGTGCATGCCACCGTCGGCGTGAGTCTGCAGAAAATTGCTGAGCGGTGAATCGTCGCCCAGCGCCTGCAGCAATTCGATGCGAGTATTGGGCAAATCGACGAACACCACGGTCACACCGTGTTCGGGCAGGGCCTGCGGTTCGGAAACCGATGCACCCAATACGTCGCGATAGCGGGCGCCGGCGGCGACCAGGTCACTGACGACCACGGCCACATGATTCAGACGCCCGATCACTCGCTATTCTTCCGCTTCACATTAAGCTCATCAGAAGTGTCACCATCGCTGGCAGAAGGCACGCGTGTACAAACGTACGCCATTACTCGAACTCCATGATCATATCATCGACCGCAAGGCTGGCCCCTTGTGTCACGGCGATGTGCTTCACCGTGCCATCGGCCTCGGCACGCAGGCTGTTCTCCATCTTCATCGCCTCGATCACGGCGACTTCCTGGCCGGCCACTACCCGATCGCCCTCCTTCACCCGCAGGGTAACCAACAGGCCCGGCATCGGCGAGAGCAGGCGGCCGCTCTGATCACCGGCATCCATCGCCGGTAGCCAGCGCAGAAGCTCGGCGATGCGGGTGTCCATCACGCGGTAGTCGCGCACGCTGCCACGACTGCTCAGCTGCCAGCCCACGGCGATCCGTTTCACGCCTATCGTGCAGTCTTCACCATCGATTCGGCCTTCGAAGCGCTGTTGCCCCGGTAGCCAGTGTGATTCGATGCCGGCGAGGCTCGCCGCGTCGACCTCGGTGGTGTCATCGCCACAGATTACGCTCAGTGCAAGAGTATCGGTGCCGACGACGGGTGTGGCCTGCGGCCGCACATAGCGATCCCGCTCGCGGCACCGTTGCTCCAGCCAGGCTGCCACCCGCGGCAGCACCGCCAGCACCGGCGACTCGTACTGCCGGCTGTTAAAGCCATCGCTGAAGTGGTCTTCGATGAAACGGGTGGTCAGATCGCCGGCCATCAGTGCCGGGTGATCGAACAGGGCACTGAGGAAAGGCAGGTTATGCTGTACGCCTTCGATGGTGAAGCTGTCGAGCGCCCCTTGCATTCTCTCGATGGCCGCACTGCGTGTCGGTGCCCAGGTGATGAGCTTGGCGATCATCGGGTCGTAGAACATCGAGATCTCACCGCCTTCGGCGATGCCGGTATCCACGCGCACACCGGCCTGGTCGACCGGTGGGGTGTAGCTCACGATACGCCCGGTGGAGGGCAGGAAGCCGCGGTCCACATCCTCGGCGTACACACGCGCCTCGAACGCCCAGCCATCGATCTGCACCTCGCTCTGCCCGAACGGCAACTCACGCCCTTCGGCCACATCGATCATCAGGCTGACGATGTCGGTTCCGGTGATCAGCTCGGTGACCGGGTGCTCCACCTGCAGCCGCGTATTCATCTCGAGAAAGTAGAAGTTCTCTGCCTTGTCGACAATGAACTCGACAGTACCGGCAGACTGGTAGCTGACAGCCTTGGCCAGCGCTACCGCCTGCTCACCCATCGCCCGGCGCGTGGTATCGCTGATGAACGAGGAGGGTGCTTCCTCGATGACCTTCTGATGGCGTCGCTGTATCGAGCATTCGCGTTCTCCCAGGTACACCACGTGCCCATGGGCATCGGCGATGATCTGGATCTCGATGTGGCGCGGCTGTTCGATGAATTTCTCGACGAACACGCGATCGTCTCCGAACGCGCCGCGTGCCTCGTTCTGCGCACTCGTGAAACCTTCGCGTACCTCATCCATCGTGGCGGCCACACGCATGCCCTTGCCACCTCCGCCGGCGGATGCCTTGAGCATTACCGGGCAGCCGACCTGCTCGGCGATCTCGTAGGCGGTATCCGCATCGGGGACCGCATCCGGATGGCCGGGAACGACATTCACGCCGGCCTCTTCCGCCAGCTTCTTGGAGGTGATCTTGTCGCCCATCGCCTCGATGGCATGCACGCCGGGGCCGATGAAACGGATACCTGCCTCGAGCAGGGCAGTGGCGAACGCGGCATTCTCCGACAGGAAGCCGAACCCCGGGTGCACGGCGTCCGCACCGCTCGCCCGAACCGCCTCGATGATGTTCTCGATGACGAGATAGCTTTCGTTCGAGGCACTACCGCCTATGTGTACCGCTTCGTCGGCCTGCAGCACATGCAGCGCACGGCGATCGGCGTCGGAATACACGGCCACGGTGGCGATACCGCGTTCGCGTGCCGTACGGATTACCCGGCAGGCGATCTCGCCACGGTTGGCGATCAGGATCTTTTCGATCGGCTGCGTCATAGCGGAATGTTGTCGTGTTTCTTCCATGGATTTTCAAGCTGCTTGTCGCGCAGCATGTCCAGGTCGCGACACAGGTGGGCACGGGTCGCATGTGGCTCGATCACATCATCGATGAAGCCGAGGCTGCCGGCGACGAAGGGGTTGGCGAACTTGTCGCGGTATTCTTCGGTGCGGGTGGCGATCTTGTCGGGGTTGTCGCGATCGGTGCGAAAGATGATCTCCACCGCGCCCTTCGGGCCCATCACCGCGATTTCGGCCGATGGGTAGGCGTAGTTCACATCACCGCGCAGGTGCTTCGAGGCCATCACGTCGTAGGCACCACCATAAGCCTTGCGTGTGATCACGGTGATCTTCGGCACCGTAGCCTCACCGTAGGCGAACAACAGCTTGGCACCATGCTTGATGATGCCGCCCAGCTCCTGGCTGGTGCCCGGCAGGAAGCCCGGTACATCCACGAAGGTGACGATCGGAATGGAGAAGGCATCGCAGAAGCGCACGAAGCGGGCGGCCTTGCGGCTGGCGTTGATGTCCAGGCAACCTGCCAGCACCATCGGCTGGTTGGCGACGAAGCCGACCGTGTCTCCATTCATGCGGCCCAGGCCCGTGATGATGTTACCCGCGAAATCTGCCTGAACTTCGAAGAAATCTGCCTCATCACAGACGTGCACCACCAGTTCACGCATGTCGTAGGGCTGGTTCGGATTGTCGGGTACCAGGGTATCGAGCGCCGGCACCTGCCGTTCGGCCGGGTCGGCGGTGGGGCGCGGTGGGGCGGTTTCACGGTTGCTCTGCGGCAGGAAGTGCAGGAAGCGGCGCAACTGCAACAGCGCTTCCACATCGTTGTCGAAAGCGCCATCGGCCACGCTGCTGCGGGTGGTGTGCGTGGCAGCGCCACCGAGCTCTTCCTGGGTCACCGTTTCGTGAGTGACGGTCTTGACCACTTCCGGCCCGGTGACGAACATGTACGAGGTGTTGCGCACCATGAAGATGAAATCGGTCATGGCCGGCGAATACACTGCGCCCCCGGCACACGGCCCCATGATCATGGAGATTTGCGGCACCACGCCCGAGGCGAGCACGTTGCGCTGGAACACATCGGCATAGCCGCCGAGCGAGGCCACGCCTTCCTGAATGCGTGCACCGCCTGAATCGTTGATGCCGACCACCGGTGCGCCAACCCGCAGCGCGTGATCCATCAGCTTGCAGATCTTGCGGGCATGCGCCGCCGACAACGAGCCGCCGAGCACCGTGAAATCCTGGCTGAAGGCGAAGGTCAGCCGACCGTTGACCTGGCCGTAGCCGATGACCACACCGTCGCCCGGAACGCGGTTGCCCGCCATGCCGAAATCATGGCAATCGTGTTCGACGAACTGGTCCCACTCGGTGAAGCTGCCCTGGTCGAACAGTACGCCAAGCCGTTCACGCGCGGTGAGCTTGCCCTTGGCATGCTGGGCTGCCACGCGTTCCTCGCCGCCACCTGCCAGAGCCGCGGCGCGCTTGGACAGCAGGCGGGTGTTGATGTCAGTCATCGCCTTTCGGTTCTCCCACGGGATAAGACGCCGCGCCCATCATTCTCATGTGGAAGGGCCGCTGGCATAACCCAGCTCACGCAAGCTGCCTTTGATGTCTTCGAGCACGGCAGGGTCTTCGATGGTGGCGGGCATGTTCCAGTCCGTATCGTCGGCAATCGCGCGCAGTGTGCCACGCAGGATCTTGCCCGAGCGCGTCTTCGGCAGCTTCTCCACGATGGCCACTGACTTGAAAGCCGCCACCGGGCCTATGCCCTCACGCACGCGGGCGACCAATTCCTCACGAATCGTGTCGGTAGAGCGCGTGCAGCCGGTATTCAGGATCACCAGGCCCACCGGTAGCTGGCCCTTGAGATCATCGTGCACACCCATCACGGCGCACTCGGCAACGTCGGGGTGTTCCGTCAACACCTCTTCCAATGCCCCGGTAGACAGGCGATGGCCGGCCACGTTGATGACATCGTCCGTGCGGCTCATGACAAACACGTAGCCCTTGTCGTCGATGTAGCCGGCATCGCCGGTTTCGTAGAAACCCGGGAAGCGTTCGAAGTAGGCACTGCGGTAGCGATCGGGGGCATTCCACAGGGTGGTGAAGGTGCCCGGTGGTAACGGCAGTTGCACGACCAACGAGCCGATCGCACCGGGTGCCGAGGCCTGGCCGTTACTGTCGAGCACCTGTACGTCGAACCCCGGTACCGGTACCGACGGCGAGCCGGGCACGACCGGCAGCGTTTCGATGCCGCGGCAGTTGGCGCAGATCGCCCAGCCGGTTTCAGTCTGCCACCAGTGGTCGATCACCGGTACGTTCAGCTTGTCTTCGGCCCAGTGCAGTGTGTCCGGGTCACAACGTTCGCCGGCGAGGAACAACGTCTGCAGGCTGCCGAGGTCGTGGCCCTTGATCAATGCACCGCTCGGGTCTTCCTTCTTGATCGCGCGCAAGGCGGTGGGAGCGGTGAACAGAGCCTTCACCCGATGCTCCGCGATGACGCGCCAGAACGCTGCCGCGTCGGGTGTGCCGACCGGTTTGCCTTCGTACAGAACGGTGGTCGCGCCGCGCAGCAGGGGGCCGTAGAGGATGTAGGAATGGCCGACGACCCAGCCGATGTCCGATGCGGTCCAGAACACATCGCCGGCATCGATGTCGTAGACTGCCTTCATCGACCAGTGCAGGGAAACCACGGTGCCACCGGTGTCGCGCACCACGCCCTTGGGTAGGCCCGTGGTGCCGGAGGTGTACAGGATGTACAGCGGGTCGGTACTGTTCATTGGGGTGCAGCCGACGGGCTCGGCGTCGGCCAGATACGCTTGCCAGTCCTGGTCGCGAGGCGTGTGCAGCTCGGCGGTGAGCGCCTCGCGCTGCAGGATCACGCAGCGACGAACGTCGGTGGTGGCAAGCTGCAGGGCCTCATCGAGTAGCGGCTTGTACGCCACCGTACGTGTGGGTTCGATGCCGCAGGAGGCGCTGACGATCAGCTTCGGGCGGCTGTCGTCGATACGTACGGCCAGTTCCCGTGCCGCGAAGCCACCGAAGACCACGCTGTGAATCGCCCCGATGCGGGCGCACGCCAACATCGTGATCAGCGCTTCGGGCACCATCGGCATGTACAGCAGCACCCGGTCGCCGGCAGTGACCCCCTCGCCGGCCATGGCACCGGCGAGGCGGCCGACTTCATCGAGCAGCTCCCGATAGGTCAGGGTACGCTGGCCGCCGGTGACCGGGCTGTCGTAAATGATCGCCGGCAGATCGCCTCGCCCGGCCTCCACGTGTACATCGATGGCGTTATGGCAGGCATTGATTCGCCCGTCCGGAAACCAGCGGTTGAACGGTGAATCGGTGGTATCCAGAGCCAGTGAAGGTGGCCGGCTCCAGTGAACGGCTTCAGCGACCTTCAGCCAGAAGTCTTCCGGTTCACCCAGCGATCTGGCGTACGTTTCCTGATAACCCGGCATGTGAGCCCTCTCCGTCGTGGCGGCTGCCGGCGCTGATGCCCGGCGGCACGCTCAGAGTATACGGCGTGGCCCCACCGACGGCTGAACAGAAGACAGGATAATGCAAGCAGAAGCCCGCCGCCGGTGCTGCCTGCGTAGGCCACTTCGTAGGCCCCTTGATGTTGCGGGTAGTCGAAGGCATGGCCGCAGACCGGGTCGTTGGAATCCGGAAATTCGTCGTAGTAGTCGTCATCGAAACCCGCTCCCAGGCAACTGCCGATGCCGTCAGGCGCTTCGAGAGGCAGTCCGCCGAGGCTTGTGAACTCATTGACCGACACGGCATCCAGCAGGCGCCCGTCGTACGCAGCAATGATGTCGATGGCCAGATCGTAACGGCCGGCGCGGTAGTCATCCAACAGTTCGATGTCGAGTGTGTATTCGTCCGAGCTGCGTGTGCCGAGGATGGTGAACGTGCGGGTTACATGCAGGGTCTGCAGTCGGGAGCCACTGCGCTGCAGGTAGATCACGGCGTAGACATCTGCGGCGGAGGCATCGGTATCCACGTCGATGTCGAGACGGAAGCCCCGATAGTAGCCGTCACCATCGCGATCCCCGATCAGGTTGACGCGCAGTGCGCTGACCCAGGCCGCACCGAGATGGCGGGCATCGCCGGCGCTGCGCGAATCGCCCTCTCCGGACGAGCGCCCCTGTGGCATCGGGAGGCCCGGCAGTGCCACCTCCGCACCGGGCGTCTCGGCGAACAGTGGGTCTTCGAAGCGATAGCCCTCACGTACTCGCAGCGTGTCGCTGACAGTCTCGGCCAGTGTTTCCGGGGCGGCGAGCTGTGACTGCGGTGCCGCGACCAGCGGCGAAGCCATGCCGAGCAGCCCGAGCAATGCACCGATCTTCAGCCAGCGGTTGACGGGTGTCTTGCTTTGATACGGGGAAGAGTTTGCCATCATGTTCAAGGGCGCTTCTGCCATGAGAGTCGCCCAGTATCCCGGGGTCGGCCTGAATGGAACCTGAACCCTTGATCGGCGGGCGCACCCGGTGGCAGCAACCCCCGGTTCCGGCAGTCTCCCAAATTGCAGTGGTCCTCCAGGTGCAGTGGTCCTCCGGGTGCAGCGGCCCTCCAGGTGCAGCGGCCCTCCAGGTGCAGCGGCCCTCCAGGTGCAGCGGCCCTCCAGGTGCAGCGGCGTTGACAGCGTGCGACACTGCGGCGACAATTCGCGATTGGGTGGTCCCGGTAAGCCGGTTTTCCACCACGCCCCGTGTCGCTGCAATGCCATCGGCACTTGAAACCACCTACCGGCGTATCGGTGCCGGCATAAAAAGGCAAATAACAGATGGCGAAAGGGCAGTCACTGCAGGAACCTTTTCTGAATACGCTCAGAAAGGAGCGTATTCCGGTCTCGATCTATCTGGTGAACGGCATAAAGTTACAGGGTCAGATCGAATCCTTCGATCAGTTCGTGGTGCTACTGAAGAACACCGTCAACCAGATGGTCTACAAGCACGCCATTTCCACCGTGGTACCCAGCAGGCCGGTGAAGATCAGTCTGCCCACGGACGATGAAGCGGGTGAGCAGTGACATCGTTTGATGGTGGCATGCGTCAAGATGTCTGCTGATCGTCGAGTGCAGCTTTCCGGTTTGATGGCGCTCGTGGCGGCTCGGTCTGTGATGGCGCTTGTCGCGCGGGCCGTCCTTGTGCTGTGCAGGAGCTGAAACCACACCTTGTTTGAACGCCCCGATGCCGGGAACCGAGCTTTACTGGTCTTCATCGAAGTCGATGATCACCGTGGCGGTACCCGAAGCAGTGATGTTGATCCGGATGCCGCACGCAACGAATTCGAGGAGCTGGCGCGTTCCGCTGGCCTTAAAACCGTGGGTATGGTCACGGGCAAGCGCTCGCGGCCCGATCCGAGGCATTTCATCGGTTCGGGCAAGATCGAGGAAGTGCGCGAGTTACGTGTGAACACGCAGGCCGATGTCGTACTGTTCGGTCAGCGCCTGAGCCCGAGTCAGGAGCGCAACCTGGAACGGGCACTGGAGGTGCGGGTGCTGGATCGCAACTCACTGATTCTCGATATCTTTGCACAACGTGCACGCACGTTCGAAGGCAAGTTGCAGGTCGAGCTCGCCCAGTTGTCGCATCTGGCGACACGCCTGGTACGCGGCTGGACTCACCTGGAGCGCCAGAAGGGGGGCATCGGTCTTCGGGGGCCGGGGGAAACCCAGCTGGAGACGGATCGTCGATTGCTCAACGATCGGGTCAAGGTACTGCGCTCGCGTCTGGACAAGGTTCGCAGGCAGCGCGAGCAAGGTCGAGGTAAACGGGGCAAGACGGGGATCGCGACGGTGGCGCTGGTCGGTTACACGAATGCGGGCAAGTCCACCTTGTTCAACCGGTTGGCGGGGGAATCGGTTTACGCGGCAGACCAGCTGTTCGCCACGCTCGATCCCACGTTACGCAAACTGGAACTTCCTGGTGGGTTGATGTCTGTAGTGGCGGATACTGTAGGCTTCATTCGCGAGCTGCCCCATGAGCTGGTCGAAGCGTTCCGCTCTACACTTACCGAAACGCGTGAGGCCGATCTGCTGGTGCACGTGGTCGATGCCAGTGATCCCGAACGCGATGCGCGGCGCACGGATGTAGACGAGGTACTTGCCGGTATCGGTGCCGATGAAGTGCCGCAACTGGTCGTGATGAACAAGATCGACCTGACTGGGCACGAACCTCGTATCGAACGTGACGAGTCTGGATGCGCGCAGGCGGTCTGGGTCTCGGCGGTCAGTGGCGCCGGCATGGCCCTGCTGCCTGAAGCAATCGCGGAACATGTCGCTCGCGAACGAAAGGTCGGTTGGCTCAGTGTGCAGCCGGAACAGGGTAAGCTTCGTGCCCAGTTGTTCGCGCACGATGCGGTGCTCGAAGAACGAAACCGGGACGATGGCAGCCAGTTGCTGCATATCGACATCGATGCGATCGACTTTGCACGGTTGGTTCGAGAGCACCGTATAACCCGACAATTCGTACCTGACTCATTCGTACCTGAAGAGGCTGGCGGCGATCGCTAGCCTTGTAACGATCCCTAACCGCCGGTGATGAACCGGCTCTGGAGCAAATGGCCTATGGCTTGGAACGAGCCAGGTGGTAACGACAACGACCCATGGGGCAACCGCAAGAATTCCGGTGGCCCACCCGATCTCGATGAGGTGTTCAAGAACCTCAAGAAGAAGCTTGACGGGTTGTTCGGCAAGCAGCAGAGGCGCGGAGGCTCCAACGGCAGTGGCGGTGGTGGGATGCACAGCGGTCTTCCCGGTGGCAACCTCAGTGGCAAGGCGGCCGGGCTGATTGCCGCCGTGCTGGGCGTGATCTGGCTGCTTTCCGGCATCTACGTGGTACAGCCGGCGCAATCGGGTGTGATCACTCAGTTCGGGCGGCTCGTGGAGACTACCGGACCCGGACCGCACTGGCACATCCCCTGGCCGGTGCAGCAGGTCGAGCGGGTGGATGTGGAACAGATCCGCAGCGCCAACCTGGTCGGCCAGCAGATCCTCACGCAGGATGAAAACATCGTCGATATCGACATGACGGTGCAATACAACATCAAGAATGCCGCAGACTACCTGTTCAACGTAAGTCTGCCCGATCAGACGTTGGCGGAAGTCGTGGAGAGCGCTGTGCGCGAGGTCATCGGCGGAACCACTCTGGAGCCGGTGTTGACGACCGGTCGCGATGTCGTCTGGAACACCACCCAGGACAGCCTTCAACGGATTCTCGACGAGTATGAGTCCGGCCTCAACGTCACGGCGGTGAACCTGGAGCGAGCTCAGCCACCCGAAGAGGTTCAAGCGGCCTTCTCAGATGCCGTCAAGGCACGGGAAGACAAGGAACGCTTCATCAACGAGGCGCAGGCCTACCGTAACGAGGTCCTGCCGCAGGCCCGAGGTGATGCGCAAGGTGTCCTGGAGGCATCCGAAGCGTACAAGACGCGGGTCGAGCAGGCGGCGCTCGGTGAGTCCGAACGCTTTTTGTCATTGCTCGGTGAATACGAGAAGGCACCGGGTGTGACCAGCGAGCGTCTGTACATCGAGGCGATGGAGTCCGTGCTCTCCAACACCAACAAGGTACTGGTAGATCAGTCGGAGGGTGGCAGCAACAACCTGATGTATCTGCCGCTCGACAAGCTGATGGAGCAGAATCAGAATCGCCGGAATTCCGGAAGTGAGCAGGAAGGCCGGCCGTCCCTGAGCAGCCTCAACAACGACTCACCGCGTTTCGCCGATCTGCCCATGGATTCCACCGACCGTGCCCGTGAAGATCTCCGCTCACGCGAACGAGGAACGTTGCGATGAACCGCCTAGCGAATCCGCTCTTTCTGATCCCGATCGCACTTGCGCTGCTCGTGCTCTCGGCGGCCGTGTTCACGGTCAACGAGCGAGAAAAGGCCATCAAGCTGTTTCTCGGTGAGATCACCGAGTCCGATTATCAACCAGGCCTGCACTTCAAGGTGCCGCTGCTGGAGCGCGTGTACAAGTTTGACAAGCGTATCCTCACGCTCGACGTTCAGCCGGAACGTGTGCTGACCAATGAGAAGAAGAACGTGATCGTCGACTCATTCGTCAAGTGGCGGGTAGACGATGCCCGGGCGTTCTACACGCGTCTGGGTGGTGTGGAGCAACGTGCGGGCAGCCGCCTGACGCAATTCGTACGGGAAGGGGTGAAGGATGCGTTCGGTCAGCGTACGGTTCGCGAGGTCATCTCCTCCGCCCGGGGAGATCTGATGGACGAGATCGCGCTCGCGGTCGATCGGCAGGCCGAGACGCTGGGCATCGAGATCGTCGATGTACGGATCAAGAAGGTCGAGCTGGCGGAAGAGGTGCGTGAGTCGGTGTATCGCCGGATGGAAAAGGACAGGGAGAAGATAGCCCGGGAAATCCGTTCGGAAGGCCGGGAAAGTGCCAAGAAGATTCGTGCGGCCGCCGATCGTATCCGTGAGGAAACGCTGGCTACTGCCTACGCCGAAGCAGAGCAGACGCGTGGTGATGGTGATGCCGAATCGGCACGTATCTACGCCGAAGCCTACACCCGCGACCCACAGTTCTATAACTTGTATCGGAGCCTGAGTGCATACCGTCAGGCCTTCAGCAGTGGCAACGATGTGATGCTGTTGAATCCGGAAACCGAGTTCTTTAGGTTCTTCCGTGGCTCGGGCGGCGCTCAGGCAGCTCTCGATCAGTCGGGTGGCAACCAGGGCGGTTCGAATCAGATGGGCGCGGCTCAGGATGCGCAAGGCCCGTCGAACGGCGGGCAGGGTGCTTCGAACCCATCTGGTTCGAATGGCGCTGAAGGTTCATCAAGTCAGTCGAACTCGAACGGCGGGCAGGGGGCCTCCGATCAGACCGGTTCGGGTAACGGTGAAGGTGCCGCTGAACCTGCGGACTCGAATTCGGGCCAGGGTGGTTCAGACCCGTCCGATTCGAATGCCGCTCAGAACCAGCAGCCTTCCGGTCAGGCCCGCGACGAACAGCCTGCCGGAGACAACGGCGAACCGAGCATACGCTCGGGCGATGTGGCTGACGACGGTACTCGGTAGTGGTTTCCCGGCGCCTGAGTCATGAAGCGAGTTCAAGGCTCGATGATCAGGCTTATCGATAGGTTGGCAGCGAGCGTTCATGTGGGGTGAAATCTTCACCGCCGTGGCGCTTGTGATGGTCATAGAAGGGCTGATGCCTTTCATCAGCCCAGCGCGGTACAGAGAGGCGATGGCCACGTTGATGTCGCAAGATGACTCTAAGCTGCGCATGATCGGCCTGTCCAGTATGATTGCCGGCGTCATTCTGCTGACTGTGGCCAGCTAGCCTCATCACCCTTTTTTCGGCCGTCGCGAATCGGACCCTGTGCGGATTGCCTTCACCGGGTCATACCTGCCTTGCCGAGAACTGATAGGTTCCCGGCACCCGCCCAGTTCCTTTTCATGATCTGCCGGTGCCTCCTACGAGTCTTTCGATATAACTCCCTGTGTCTTCTGAACTGCGAATGAACCGCTGGCAGCTGCCTGACGGTGTCGACGAACTGCTGCCAGACGCCGCCTGGCGCGTGGAGCGATTGCGACGGCAGATCATGGATGCCTGCCACGCCTGGGGCTTCGACCTGGTCATGCCGCCGCTGATCGAATATCTCGACAGCCTCATAACGGGCACCGGCACGGCGATGGAGCTTCAGACACTGAAGTTCATCGATCAGCACAACGGCCGCACGCTGGGGGTGCGTGCTGACATCACACCGCAGGTGGCACGGATGGATGCGCATGCGCTGAACCGCGACTGGCCCAACCGGCTTTTCTATATCGGCACCGTGGTGCGTGCACGGACCGACGGCTTTGGTGGCAGTCGCAGCCCGCAGCAATTCGGTGCCGAACTCTTCGGTCATGCCGGGCCGGAAGCCGACATCGAAATCATTCGATTGATGCTTCGCACATTGGAGCTCGCCGGCGTCGCAGCCGCCAACCTTACACTGGACCTCGGGCACGTGGGCGTGTACCGAGGTCTGGTCGCGCAGGCCGCTCTGAACGAGCACCAGGAGGGCGGTCTGTTTCGTGCTTTCCAGCGAGGCTCGGTTCCGGACATCGACGTCCTGCTCGGCAAGCTGCCCGCGACGACGCCGGCGGTAACCGAACTCAGGGCGCTGCCCGGATTGCAAGGTGATCCCGTGATCATCGATACAGCACGCCACCAGCTGCGTGGTGCAACCGCGGATGTCCATGCGGCACTGGACACACTGGCCACGGTGGTCGAGGCACTGCGGAAGAGTCATCCGGCATTGACGCTGCATGTCGACCTTGGCGAGCTGCGTGGCTACAGTTACCACACCGGCATGCTGTTCTCGGCTTTCTCCGAAGCGGGTCAGGAGCTTGCCCGCGGTGGTCGATACAACTGTATCGGCGAAGCCTTCGGCAGGCCGCGTCCGGCCACCGGTTTCAGCAGCGATCTGAAACGTCTCGTCGATGCAGCGGGTCTGTCGGCATCGCCGGACGAAGACGGTACGGGGGCAGCCGGTGCCGGGATCTTCGCCGGCGAGGAGCTGCTGGATGATGCCGGACGGGCTGAAGTGTCACGCCTGCGCGAAGACGGCAATCGTGTGGTCGTCGGGCTGCGCGGTTCAGGGCTCGATGCATCGCGGGCGTGCTGCGACCGCCAGTTGGTTCGGCACGATGGTCGCTGGTCACTCGAGCCAGTCGTGACTGCCGGTTCTTCTACCAGATCATGATGGAATACGACTATGGCTGACAGTGTGTTGGTGCTTGGCACCCAATGGGGTGATGAGGGCAAGGGCAAGATCGTTGACCTGCTGACCGATCAGGCCGCGCTCGTGGTGCGTTTTCAGGGCGGGCACAATGCCGGGCATACGTTGGTGATCGGCACCGAAAAGACGGTGTTGCACCTGATTCCCAGCGGCGTGTTGCGTGAAGGTGTGCTGTGCGCCATCGGCAATGGCGTGGTGGTCTCGCCCGATGCACTGTTCAACGAGATGGACATGCTGACCGCCCGGGGCATTCCGGTGAGAGAGCGTCTGTGCATCAGCGCGGCCTGTCCGCTCATCCTGCCGTTCCATGGCGCACTCGACCAGGCCAAGGAGAAAGCGGCCGGCCGCAATGCCATTGGCACCACGGGGCGTGGAATCGGTCCGGCCTACGAGGACAAGGTGGCCCGGCGCGCCCTGCGGGTACAGGACCTGTTCGATCTGAAGCGATTCGACGAGAAGCTGGATACCTTGTGCGACTTTCACAACGCAACCTTGTCACGCTACGGTGTGGCAACGGTCGATGTCGAGGATATCAAGCGCCTGGCAGTTGGCTACGCCGATCGGCTGCTGCCGCTGGTGCGCGACATCCCCGGTCTGATTCATGAACACCGTCGTGACGGCAAGCGTATCCTTTTCGAGGGTGCGCAGGGTGCCATGCTCGACGTCGATCACGGTACCTACCCGTTCGTCACCTCATCGAATACCGTGGCAGGGGCTGCCTGCAGCGGTAGTGGCTGCGGTCCGAACGCCATCGAGTACGTGCTCGGCATCACCAAGGCGTACACCACCCGCGTGGGTGCGGGACCGTTTCCCACCGAGTTGTTCGATGAGGCCGGCAAGGTTCTCGGCGAACGTGGCAATGAATTCGGTGCCAGTACGGGCCGCAAGCGCCGTTGCGGTTGGTTCGATGCAGTGGCTGTGCGACGCGCCTGCGTGCTGAATGGCGTGACGGGCATCTGCCTGACCAAACTCGATGTGATGGATACTCTCGACGAGGTCCTGATCTGCACGCACTACGATCTCGATGGCGAAAGACTGGACTATCCGCCGATCGGCAGCGATGCGTTCGAGCGATGCGAGCCGGTGTACGAGACGATGCCCGGCTGGCAGGCCGGCACGGCCGGTGTCACTGCATTGGAAGCTCTGCCGGCCGCGGCCGCGCGCTACGTCAGGCGCCTGGAGGCGTTGGTCGGAGTGCCCATCCATGTGATTTCCACCGGGCCCGAGCGCAGCGAGAACGTGGTGATCGAGCATCCGTTCGGCTAGCCGGGCAGGTAGGCCATGAGCCCGGAATGTGTCTCGAGGTTTTCCCCCTACCGTCGCTTCAGCATCGATGAATGGGCTAGGTTGCGTAGTCGTACGCCCCTGCCGTTGAGCGAGCAGGAACTCGATTGTCTGCGCGGCGTCAACGAGAGAACCTCCATCGATGAGGTCGTCAAAGTGTATCAGCCGCTGTCGCGGCTGCTGAGTCTGCACGTGGCGGCCACCCAGCAGCTCAACCTCGGGCTTCGCGAGTACATGGGCATGGAGAGCGGCAAGGTACCGTTCATCATCGGCATAGCAGGCCCGGTGGCGGTTGGCAAGAGCACGGTCGCCCGCGTCTTGAAGACGTTGTTGGCGCGCTGGCCGCAGCACCCTCGGGTAGACCTGGTGACGACCGACGGCTTCCTGTTGCCCACAAGCGAGCTGAAGAGGCGCAGGCTGATGCATCGCAAGGGTTTCCCCGAGAGTTACGACAAGAAAGCGCTGCTGCGTTTTCTGAGCGACGTGAAGGGCGGTCGCGGCGATCTGCACGCGCCGGTGTACTCGCATCGCCTGTACGACATCGTGCCTGGTGAGACGGTGCACGTCGATCAGCCGGACATTCTGATCGTCGAGGGGATCAATGTGCTGCAGGCCCACCCGTCACAGCGTGGCGAACCCCAGAGTTTCGTCTCCGACTACTTCGACTTTTCGCTCTATATCGATGCGGACGAGGCACAGATCCGGCAGTGGTACATCGATCGTTTCCTGGTTCTCAGGCAATCGGTGTTCAACGAGCCCGACGCCTATTTCCGTCACTATGCCGCCCTCGACGATGAACACGCCAGAGCGACGGCTGCCGATATCTGGGATTCGATAAACCGCGTGAACCTGACTGAGAATATTTTGCCGACGAGGCAGCGTGCCAAGCTCATCCTGCGCCTGGGAAGTGACCATCGCGTGGACGAGGTGCAGTTACGCAAGCTCTGAGCGTATGATGTGCGACTTGCCGTGGTACCTCTTGGCAGGTTCGATGTACTGATGGTGCCGAGAAGAGGACTTGAACCTTCGCGGCCGGCCAGGTACGGGGTGTTACCCCACCAGCGGGCCAAATAGAATGAAGAAGTTCGATGTACTGATGGTGCCGAGAAGAGGACTTGAACCTCCACGGGGTTACCCCCACTGGCACCTGAAGCCAGCGCGTCTACCAATTCCGCCACCTCGGCAGAGGTGATCTTCGCCGCTACCGTTACGGCCACTGGAACTCGGTGACTCGACGAGCGTTGTCGAAGAGCGCGAAATGTACCGAAGCACAGGCAGGGTTGTCAACCAAACGGCGTGGCCTTTTTTCCATCACGGGCCATGCTTCACTCCAGCCGGATCGCTCCTGGTCGAGCATCACCGGTTATAACCGACATGATTCATGACACAACACCGACGCGACAAGCGCACTAAACCGGCAAGCGATCCTCACGCCGACCGCGAAAGCCGGCAGTACGAGCAGCCCGTGGCCAGTCGCGAGTTCCTGCTCTCGTTGCTCGCTGCCGAAAAGGCGCCGATGAACTACGAGGCCCTGGTCGAGAGCCTGGGCTACGACGATGACGAATCACGGCTTGAAGGTTTGCGACGACGGTTGCTGGCCATGCAGCGAGACGGTCAGCTCATCCAGAACCGCAAGGGTGGCTACGTGCCGGTTGACGACGATGCCCTCGTGGCCGGGCGTATCAGTGCACACCCCGACGGGTTCGGCTTCCTGATAGCGGACGACGGCGACAGCGATGTCTATCTCGGTGCTCGCGAGATGCGCACCGTGCTGCATGGCGATCGCGTCGTGGTCGCGGTCACGGGCCTCGATCGGCGTGGCCGGCGTGAGGGGCGGATCGTCGACATCGTCGAGCGGGCCAATACCACGCTGGTCGGTCGGGTCGCCATCGAGCATGGTGTGATTCTCGTGTCACCCGATAACAAGCGCCTTACGCAGGATCTGGTGGTCACGCAGGATGGGCAGGGTGGCGCCCGGCATGGCGATATCGTGGTGGCTGAGATCACCGAACAGCCTACCCGTCGTCACCCACCGGTAGGGCAGATCGTCGAAGTGCTGGGTGAGCACATGGATGCCGGCATGGAGATCGACGTCGCCCTGCGCTCGCGCGACATCCCCAGCGAGTGGCCGGATGCGGTGAACGAGGAAATGGTCGGCTTCGCGGATGTGGTCGACGAAGCCGACAAGACCGGGCGAAAGGATGTTCGGCGGTTGCCACTGGTCACCATCGACGGTGCCGATGCGCGCGATTTCGACGACGCGGTCTACTGCGAGCCGATGGAGAAGGGTTGGCGCCTGCTGGTGGCGATCGCCGATGTGGCGCACTACGTGGTGCCGGGCACCGCGCTGGACGACGAGGCGATCTCGCGGGGCACGTCGGTGTACTTTCCAGGTCGGGTGGTGCCGATGCTACCGGAAGCGATCTCCAACGGCCTGTGTTCCATCAACCCTGATGTGGACCGCCTGTGCATGCTGTGCGAGATGACGCTCGACGCCAAGGGCTCGTTGAAGAAGGCGCGTTTCTTCAACGGCCTCATGCGTTCGCATGCACGGCTCACCTACGATGAAGTCAACGAGATGCTCACCGAGCGCAAGAGCCCGCTACGCAAGCATCATGCATTGATCTTCCCCCACCTGGTGAACCTTCACAAGCTGTATGGCCTGCTGGCCAAGGCACGCCGCAAGCGCGGGGCGATCGAGTTCGATTCGACCGAGACGCGTATCGTGTTCGACGACAATCGCAAGATATCGGAACTGGTACCCGTGGTCAGGAACGATGCGCACCGGCTCATCGAAGAATGCATGATCCTGGCGAACATCGCCGCGGCGGCGTTCATGGAGAAGCACGAGATCCCAGCGCTCTACCGCGTGCACCATGGGCCCAAAGCCGATCGGTTGGAGGACCTGCGTGGGTTTCTGGCGTTGCACGGGCTGGAGTTGGGGGGCGGTGAGAACCCGAGCGCACTCGATTATGCAGCCCTGGCCCGCACCATCGAAGCTCGGCAGGATCGTAGCGTGATTCAGACCGTCATGCTGCGTTCCATGCAGCAGGCGGTCTATCAGCCACGCAACGAAGGGCACTTCGGCCTGGCACTGTCGCATTACGCACACTTCACCTCGCCCATCCGTCGCTACCCGGATCTGCTGGTGCACCGTGCCATCAAGCATGTGCTCACTCGCGAAGGCGTCGATCGCTACCGCTACACACGTGAACGCATGCAATCGCTTGGCGAAAGCTGTTCGATGACAGAACGGCGGGCCGAGGAGGCCTCCCGTGATGTGGTCAGCTGGCTCAAGTGCGAGTACATGCAAGACCACATCGGTTCGGAGTTCGATGGCGTGGTGGCAGCGGTCACCTCGTTCGGTCTGTTCGTGGAGCTCACCGATTTCCACGTCGAGGGGTTGATACACATCACCAACCTGGCGCGTGACTACTATCGCTTCGAGAAGGAAGCCCAGCGACTGGTCGGCGAACGATCCGGACGGGTCTTTCGTCTTGGTGACGCGATCCGTGTGCGTGTGGATGGCGTCAATCTCGAAGAGCGCAAGATCGACTTCGGCCATCTCGACACCGGCAGCAGTCGCAAGGCTCAGGCTCCGGCCGCCGAAAAAGGCAGCCTTGCATCAGTCGTCGATCCGGAAGAGGCACGGCGTGCCAAACGCAAGCGTGCGAAGCAACGCAAGCGTGACGCCCGGCGCGAAGAGCGCAAGGCGAACGCAGCGGTAGCATCGCCTGGGAAGCAGGCAGTGCCTGTCGATGAATCGCCAGGCTTGCCGGGCGCGGATGCCGAAGGGGCCTTGGCACCTGTGGCCCGATCGTCGACATCGCAGGAGCCAGCCGCATCGCAGATTGCTGTCGATGAGCCTGCGGCCGCGCCTGCGCCTCTGGATGACAAGGCGTCTGTCGACAAGACAGCGGTGAAGAAGGCCGTGACCGGCAAGGCAGCATCGAAGCGTGCGACGGCAAAGAAGGTCACTGCCAAGACGGCCACCGCGAAGAAGGCCGCGGCCAAGAAGGCTGCCGCCAAGAAAGCCGCTGTGAAGAAGGCCGCCGCGAAGAAAGCCGCTGCCAAGAAAGCCGCCAGCAAGAAGGCGGCCGCGAAGAAGGCCGCAGCCAAGAAAGCGGCTGCGAAGAAGGCAGCGGCCACCAAGGCGGCCGCCAAGAAGGCCGCGGCGAAGAAAGCGGCGGCCAAGAAGGCGGGCAGCAAGAAGAAGGCGGTATCGCGAAAGACGGTGTCGAAGAAGGCCGCGACCGGTACCCCGTCGAAGGGCAGGGATGCTTCGAGTGACGACAATGCCTGACCCTTCTGACCCCGAAGACGCGTCGATCGTCGCCGGCCTGCATGCCGTCAAGGCCGTTCTCAAGTCAGATAGCGGAAGTGTTCATGCGCTGAAGACGCAGCGTGGGCGGCGCGATGATCGTGTTCAGGTGCTGGTCGAGCTGGCGCGTGGGAGCGGCGTCAGCGTGGCACAGGTCGCGCGGGCCGAACTCGATCGTCTGAGTGGCGAACAGGCTCATCAAGGGGTAGTGGCGCTGGTGAGCGGCCGGCCGGCCGGCAATGAAGATGCCCTGTTCGCATTGCTGGCAAGCTTGGCTGAGCCGCGCCTGGTGCTGGTGCTCGACGAGGTTCAGGACCCGCACAACCTGGGGGCGTGTCTGCGCAGTGCGGATGCCGCCGGTGTGCAGGCGGTCGTCACGCCGCTGGACAACAGCTGTGGTATCACGCCGGTGGTGCGCAAGGTTGCCAGCGGTGCGGCGGAAACGGTGCCCTTGTTCCAGGTGGTGAACCTGCCACGAACGCTGAAGCGTCTGCAGCAGTCCGGCCTCTGGATTTATGGGGCTGCCGGCGAGGCGCCGGGCTCGCTGTTCGCCACCGATTTCGGCGGCTCTGCGGCACTGGTGATGGGGGCCGAGGGACGTGGGCTCAGGCGTCTCACACGTGAACATTGCGATGTGCTGTTTCACATCCCCATGCGCGGCCGGGTCAGCAGCCTGAATGTCTCGGTTGCCACCGGCGTGAGCCTGTTCGAGATCGTGCGCCAGCGAACCCTCGCCGGTTGAGCTCGTCAGCCGCATCATCCTCGTTTCAAACCGGCTTGCCTGTTGATCACTCGACGTCGGCTGTGTAGTATTGGCAGGCTTTATCTCATCATGACCCTTCGAGGTCATTTTCTTCACTTCCTTGTCCAGTCAGCGGCGTGTGCCTACCAGGGTAACGTGCATGCGTGGCGGGCATACCCCATAGGGAGCATGTCAAGTGCGACACTACGAAATCGTGTTTCTGGTCCACCCCGATCAGAGCGAGCAGGTGCCGGCCATGGTCGAGCGGTACCGCGGCATCATCGAAAGTCGAGATGGCGTCGTCCATCGGCTGGAAGATTGGGGGCGGCGTCAGCTCGCCTACCCGATCAACAAGATCTACAAGGCGCACTACACTCTGATCAATATCGAGTGCGATAAGGAAACGCTCGAGGAACTCACGAGTGCCTTCAAGTTCAACGATGCGGTCATTCGGCACATGGTCATGGCCACCGGCCATGCGATCACCGAGGCCTCGCCGCTGATCAAGCGCGAGGAAACCCGCACCGAAGACGACAAGCGCAAGCCTGCCGGCGAGTCGTCGGGCAGCGATCGGCCAGCTCCGTCAGCCACTGCCGGCACGTCAGCGGGAAGCTGACTTTCGCGTGTCCGGTAGAGACTCGTATCATCCCTTGCGGATGTTCGAGGTCTCTGCAGGGTATCAGCGCGACGCGCTCCGGGTAGTCTTGCATCGAACTGGCTGCCGCTTCTCACAGAAAACCGTTCTCGGATAACACCTCTACATGTCACGCTATTTTCGTCGCCGCAAGTACTGCCGTTTCACCGCCGAAGGCATCACGCACATCGATTACAAGGATCTCGAGCTGCTCAAGGGTTTCGTCACCGAGACCGGCAAGATCGTGCCCAGCCGGATCACCGGCACAAAGGCCCGCTATCAGCGGCAGTTGGCGGGTGCGGTCAAACGCGCACGCTTTCTGGCGCTGTTGCCGTACACCGATCAGCACTGATCGAGCACGGCATTCGCCTTAGTTCCATCCATCTTCGATGAACTCGCTAGCCCGTATCGCCGACCACGGCCCGGTGCGGGCATCCATGGTGGCCGTCTGCCTGTTCATGGGTGGCCTCGTGTTCACCTTGCTCGGAGCGTTCGGCGGCTTGTTCACGCTGGTGGCCATGGTGGCGAGCAGTGCAATCATTGCCTATGTGACCTTGCGCCGTGGCGTACCGGCAGCAGTACGCACCGTCGCCTACAGCACGCTGGCGCTGGCGGTAGGGTCTTTGTTGCTGTTCGGTTCCCTGGCGGTATTGCCACTGGTGGTACTGCTGATGTGGGTGCCGGTGATGGTGCCTGCCGTGGTCCTGCTACGCACCGTGAGCCTGGCGCTGGCGATGTTGTCCATCGTGGCGATCGGTGCCTTTTTCGTCGTTGCCCTGTCCATGGCTCCTGGGCTGCTCACGGAAATCCAGGAGCAGCTGGTGCAGAGCGTTGCGCTACTGACGGCCGCTCAAGGGTCCGAACTGGAACCGGCGCAGCTCCAGCAGCTGCAGACATACCTGGCGGAGAATCTGCCGGTCTTCATGGGTCTGTCCGCCATGTTCACGCCACTGGCCAGCTTGATGCTTGCGCGTTCCTGGCACGCAGCGGCGGTGAACCCGGGAGGCTTCCGGCAGGAATTCCATACCCTGCAACTCGGCCGCTCGGCTGCGATCGCGTGCCTGGGTCTCGTGGCATTGGCCATGGTGTTGAACAACTCGCTTTCGAGCGGCTTCGCGGCGGTACTGATGTTCGCCTTCATCATCCAGGGGCTGTCCGTCTGCCATGCGCTGGTCGAGCAACGTGGCCTGAGCAAGGGCTGGCTGGTAGGCGTGTATGTCCTGACGCCACTGTCCGGCACCCTGCTGTTGCTCGGTGCGCTGGGTCTGGTGGATAATTTCCGGCCCCTGAGAAAAATCTAGCGGTTGCAGCGCGGAGGAGTCGGTACAGGCTCTCCGGCGTTGCAGCCCATCTCTAGTCTTATCGAGAAACTTCATGCAACTCATACTTTTGGAAAAAATCGACAACGTCGGCGTATTGGGCGATCTGGTAGACGTCAAGGCCGGCTTCGCCCGCAACTTTCTCATTCCGCAGGGCAAGGCCGAAGTAGCCACGCCCGTGAACATCGAAGCCTTCAAGGCTCGCCGGGCCGAGCTTGAGCAGCAGCAGGCCGAAGCCTTGAGCGATGCGCGTGCACGCGCTGAAAAGCTCGAGAACATGACGGTCACGGTCACCTCGCGCGCCGGCACCGAGGGTAAGCTGTTCGGGTCCATCGGTACCGACGAGATCACCTCGGCGGTAGAGTCGGCGGGTGTCATCATCGAGAAGCGTGAGGTCCGGCTGCCCGAGGGGCCATTGCGCACGGTCGGTGAGCATCCGGTCACGCTGCACCTGCACGCGGATGTCGACGCCGAGATCACCGTCATCGTGGTGGGTGAGGAAGCCTGAGCGGGCGTGTTCCCCGAACGTTTCGAACCGGTCGTCATCGCGCCGAAAGATCACCAGCGGGGGCGTTAGGTCGGCATGTCATTTACCCCAGACGATTTTGCGGATGAGTTCAATGCCGATCTGGCGCCGGATTTCGAACCGGATTTCGGGGAGCGACCGGCTCGCGACCAGGGCAGATCGGGTAAGTTCGAGCAGACTCAGGCAGTAGCCAGCAAGTTGGCTGCCATCCGTATGCCGCCGCATTCGATCGAAGCGGAACAGGCGGTTCTCGGTGGCATGATGCTCAGCAACGAGGCGTTCGATCGCATTTCCGACCTCATCGTCGAGGGCGATTTCTATCAGTACAACCATCGGTTGATCTTTCGCGCCATCAGCAGCCTGGCGGTGGAGGGCAAGCCGACGGACGTCGTTACCATCGCCAGCCAGCTGGAGCAATCGGCCGCGTTGGAAGATGCGGGCAGCATCCACTATCTCGGTGCGCTTGCGCAGGAAACCCCGAGCGCGGCAAACATCAAGGCCTACGCCGATATCGTGCGCGAGCGATCCGTGCTGCGCCAGCTCATCAGCGTCGCCAATGAGATCGCCGACAGCGCTTTCGAACCGGCGGGCCGCAACAGCAAGGACTTGCTCGACGAAGCGGAAACAAGGGTGTTCAGTATTGCCGACCAGACAGCTCGCTCGGATGGCGGCTTCCACGATATCCGCACCGTGTTGGCCGGTGCGGTGGAAAAGATCAATTTCCTGTTCGAGTCGGATGCAGCCATCACCGGGCTCACCACCGGCTTCGAGGAACTGGATGAAAAGACCAGCGGGTTCCAGAAGTCCGATCTGATCATCATTGCCGGTCGGCCCTCCATGGGCAAGACCACGTTCGCGATGAACATCGCCGAGACAGTTGGTCTGATGGCCGATGCACCGGTCGCGGTGTTCAGCATGGAGATGCCTGCCGAGCAGCTGGGCATGCGCATGATCGCTTCGCTCGGCCGGGTGGAGCTGCAGAAGCTGCGTACCGGCAAACTGGCCGAACAGGACTGGCCGCGCATCACCTCGGCGATCACCCTGCTTAACGACAAGCGCAACGTCTATATCGACGATACGCCAGCTCTGACCCCAACGGACTTGAGGGCACGGGCCCGCCGTCTGGCTCGCGATCGTGGTCTCAGCCTGATCGTCATCGACTACCTGCAGCTTATGCAGGTGGCCGGCGGGAAGGAGAACCGCGCTACCGAGATCTCGGAGATCTCCCGCTCGCTCAAGGCATTGGCGAAGGAGCTGAACGTACCGATCATCGCGCTCTCGCAGTTGAATCGCAGCCTGGAGCAACGCCCTGACAAGCGTCCGGTGATGTCTGACCTGCGAGAGTCCGGTGCGATCGAGCAGGATGCCGACGTCATCATCTTCATCTATCGTGACGAGGTATACAACCCGGACGATGAAGAGAGCAAGGGCAAGGCGGAAATCCTCATCCGCAAGCAGCGTAACGGTCCGATCGGCAGCGTCACACTGACCTTCCTGGGCAAGTACACCCGATTCGAGAACTACACCCCCGAGGTCTACTCCGGGGAATTCACCTGATGATTCGCCCGGTACGCTCGGTAGTCGTCAACGTCGATCTCGACGCCATCAGGTACAACCTGGAAGTGGCCAGGCAGCTCAGCGGGTCGAAGGTGTTCGCTGTGGTCAAGGCGGACGCCTATGGTCATGGTGCCGTCTGCGTTGCGAATGCGCTGGAGCGTGCCGACGGGTTTGCCGTGGTCACGCTCGACGAGGCCATTGCCTTGCGCGAGGCCGGTATCCGGCAACCCATTCTCTTGTTGCAAGGACCGCAGCGGCCCGAGGATTGCCCTCTATTGCTGCAGCATGGCCTGTGGCCGGTATTGCACGATGAGCAGCAACTGACATGGTACGGCCAACAGGCCGACTCGGCAGCATTACCGGCATGGCTCAAGGTGGATACCGGCATGGGGCGCCTGGGTGTGACGCCCGCTCGTGCGCACAGCCTGTTGAGTGCACCGGGTGCGATCCGATGGATGGGTGTGATGAGTCATCTCGCCTGCGCCGACGAGCCGGGTAACGCTCATACGCAAGCTCAGTTCGATGCGTTCGAGCAGCTACCCTCAGGCTCATGGGCGCGCAGCATCGCGAACTCGGCCGCGATCCTGGCCTGGCCTGCGACCGGTGCAAACTGGGTCCGTCCCGGCCTGATGCTTTACGGCTGCAACCCGCTGGAAGTCGCATTGCCAGCAGGCATATCGTTGAAGCCTGCCATGCAGGTGGTGGCTCCATTGATCAGCGTGAAGTCGATGCAGGCAGGTGCGAGCATCGGCTACGCCTGCCAGTGGCATTGTCCGGAGGCTATGCCCGTCGGCTACATCGGCATCGGTTACGGCGATGGCTTGCCACGGGTACTGGACGAGACGGCTCACGTGCGAATCGGCGGCCACGATTGCCCGATCATCGGGCGTGTTTCGATGGATTCGATCGCCGTGGACCTGCGTGGCGCAGCCGAGGTACTGCCCGGCGAGCCTGCCGTGGTATGGGGTGAAGGAAGGCGGGTGGAGTCTCTGGCCAGGGCAGCACGGACCATCAGCTACGAGCTGCTCACAGGCATACGTGGCAGGCGCGTTTATCACGGTGGTGAACGTGAGTCGTAAGCCCGGGTGTGGGCATGAAATGTTTGCCAGGTCGCGAGCCGTGTCGGCCGGCACCGGCCAGCATCGGTTAGTCTATGCCCGCCGATGAGTGGCCAGCCGATCGGCCAACGCATCCATCGTGGTCAGTGCGCCAGACCAGCGCCCCCGGCTTGTTCGGGTTACCGCTGGTTCAACGTTCGAGGTGCTGCAGTTTGTCCGGCTTGTCTTCCCATTCCTTGGCATCGTCCGGTGGTTCCTTCTGTACCGTGATCACGGGCCAGATGGCAGACAGCTCGGCATTCAGTGCAAGGTACGGCTCGTCTTCCGGCTTCATGTCCTCTTCGGCCACGATGGCATTGATCGGGCATTCCGGTTCGCATAGCGAGCAGTCGATACACTCTTCCGGGTCGATGACGAGGAAGTTGGGGCCCTCGTGGAAGCAATCGACCGGGCAGACTTCGACGCAATCGGTATATTTGCAGCGAATACAGTTTTCAGTAACCACGAAGGTCATGCGGGGCTCTCGATAGAGTGGACTTGCGTGCGGACGATAGTATCAAACTTGTTTGCAAACTTCGCACCGCGAAGGGCGCGGACGGCATGGGCATGTACGGTCTGTTCAAGTCGTCGAGCCGTTGGCAAGTCGCAAAACCTCGAGTCATTTCACGGAGAACACGATCAGATGAAGTCAATCAAGAAGGCAGTTTTTCCCGTTGCTGGCATGGGCACACGATTCCTGCCCGCTACCAAGGCCAGCCCGAAGGAGATGCTGCCTGTCGTCGACAAGCCGCTGATCCAGTATGCGGCGAGCGAGGCGGTAAAGGCCGGCGTGGAAACGCTGGTGTTCGTCACCGGGCGCAACAAGCGCTCGATCGAAGATCATTTCGACACGGCTTACGAGCTGGAAACCGAGCTGGTGGCCAAGGGCAAGGAGGCCATGCTGAAGGTGCTTGCCGATATCCTGCCTGATCACGTGAACTGTGTGTTCATCCGTCAATCCCAGGCACTCGGTCTCGGGCATGCGGTGCTGTGCGCGAAGCCGGTGGTGAACAACGAGCCGTTCGCAGTCATCCTCGCCGACGACCTGATCAACTGTTCCGGCAAGAGTTGCCTGAGCCAGATGGTGGATGTCTACAACTACCAGCACTGCTCCGTACTGGCCACACTGACTGCGCCGATGGAAGAGATCAGTTCCTACGGTGTGGTGGCAGGTCATGAGATGAAACCGGGGTTGATGGAATGCAGCGGTATCGTGGAGAAGCCGTCGAAGGAGGAAGCTCCCAGTGACCAAGCCGTGGTGGGCCGTTATATCCTCACGCCGCGCATTTTCGATCTTCTCGAGAATACCCAGCGTGGCGCCGGCAACGAAATCCAGCTGACGGATGCCATCGCGGATCTGCTGAAGGAGCAACGCGTGCTGGCCTACAACTTCGATGGCCGCCGGTTCGACTGCGGCAGCAAGATCGGCTATCTGAAGGCACAGGTCGAGTTCGCACTGGAGCATGAAGAGGTGGGCCCCGAATTTCGCGAATTTTTGCTCAGCCTGCGTAATCGCGACGACGACAAGTTCGTACCTATTACCGAACCGGATTGATGTCGCAGTCGACCGGTAATCTGCCCGCATGATTCCTCTCACATGATGATGACGCCGAACACGTCATCAGCCCGTGGGAGTACAACCGGCAGGCAGATCCAGATCCCGCCGGGTCGACGACGAAATGCTTGACGATCCGACCTGTCCGGACCGCTCCAGCGCGCGTTCATCCAGCTTGCCGGAACCTGCCGTGCTGACGATCTTCGCGATCTTCTTCATCGAGTCGGCGGTGCTTGGCAACTGGATTCCACGCATTCCGGATATCAAGGCCAACCTGCTGCTGAACAACGCAACCCTGGGGTTGTGTCTGCTGAGCATCCCGTTCGGTACCCTGTGCGGCCTGAGCGTTGCCGGCCGCCTGATCGAGCAGACCAGCCTGCGCACCGCCCTGCGTTGGGCCATGCCTGTCTGGGCCGGCATGTTCCTGCTGCCGGCATTCGCCTCCAATCTTTGGTTGCTGGCTTTCATCCTGTTCTTCTGTGGAATCGCCGCTGGTTTCGTGGAAGTGGCGATGAACACGGAGGCCGATCGTATCGAGAGCGCATCCGGCAGGCGCATCATGTCGCGTTGCCACGGCTTCTGGAGCCTGGGGTCGATGGTCGGCGCGCTCGCCGGCGGTGCACTGGCGCAAGCCGGCCTGAGCGTGCAGTGGCACTTTCTGCTGGTCATGCCGGCACTGGCGATGATCGGGTGGTGGGCAGCCACGCAGCTGCCGCAGCTCGATGAGACGATCACCGCGACCGCTGCGAACGATACCGCTGATGCACCGCTCTTTCGCCTTCCCTCGCGATCCATCCTTGCTTTATGTGTCATGCCGCTGGGCATCATGGCGGTAGAGGGTGCGTTCATAGACTGGTCAGCGGTGTTCATGAGCTCCGTGCTCGATGCGCCACCGCTGGTACTGAGCATCGTCTATGCGTTCTTTTCCGTGATCATGGCAGTCGTGCGACTGTACGGCGACCCATTGGCAACGCGCTACGGCGATTTGCTGGTGGTGCGTGTATCGGCCGTGGCCGCGACACTCGGCATTGCCGTGTTCGCACTGGCACCGTCGCTGACAATCGCGATCATCGGTGCCGCTTTATCCGGCATGGGGGTGGCGGTGGTCTATCCACTCGCCATTTCGGCAGCGGCGAAGCGACCCGGACGCTCATCGGCCGACAACGTCGCGGCCATCACCATGGTGTCGTTCAGTGCCTTCTTCTTCGCACCGCCGCTGATCGGCTTTCTCTCAGAGGCGATCAACCTGCGGGTGGCCTTGCTGGCGCTGGTCCCGTTCACGTTGACCACTCTGTGGCTGTCAGGCGAGGTGGTCAAGGGCCGGTGAAATCGTACCCCGTCCGATGAGCCGCGCGTCTGCAAGACGTGATGGTTCCGCGAGGCAGGGTCTACGAGTGCCGGGTTCGCTGCCACAGGTTCCGGCCTAGTCAAGTGGAGTTACCTCCCCACAGTAGGGAAATATCCCCAGATTTGATCGGTTCGTGCATGTGTATCATGACGCGCCGACAACACTATTGTGAGCCATGGCACATAGCTGTGCCATATCACCTTGACCCGGGGTACCCGAAGAACATGAAAACTCTAGTTGCCACTGCTTGCTGCGTGGCCCTGAGCGGCGCGATTGGTTTTTCCGCTGCTGTCACGGCTCAGGAGACCGAGTCACCACCCGGTACCCCTTTTACCGTGCTGGACGACCCTGATTCCGCAGCCACCCCAGAAGCTGTGACCGAGACCGAGACCGAGACCGAGACCGAGACCGAGACCGAGACCGAGACCGAGACCGAGACCGAGACCGAGTCCGACCCAGACCGAGACCGAGACCGAGACCGAGACCGAACCCATGCCTGAAACCGACGACAGCACGGATGTCGCTGTCGAGGAAAGCGCCGACGACAGTTCCGACGCGACCTCTCCTGCCACATCGGTACCGGCGCCGCCGACCGGGCTGCGTGCGGCCCGCTATTCGGGCTTTGCGGGTGGTATTGCCTGGGACGGTCGCAATGAAAGACGTTGGGAGGTTTCGCGTGACGGCGTCGTGCTTGCCGAGGGGCGTGAGTCTTCCTACATCGATACTGCGATCGTCGTGGATACCACACCCGTCTACTCGGTCGTCGCGATCGACACGACCACCGGCGAGCGCTCGGAACCTGCCACGATCACGATGCCGCTGCGTGGTAGCAGTGGCGACGAGCCACCGGACAATCAGGACGGCGACTTCGTCCCCGTGACCGGGTTGCGAGCGGTGCGCTACGGCGTCATCTCCGGTGGGATCGCCTGGGATCGGCTGCCTACGGGCGGGGAAACCGATACCGCCGGTGCCCGGTATCAAGTCTCGCGTGATGGTGAAGTAGTGGTAGCGGCCAGTTCGGCGACCACCTACGTCGACTTCTCGTTGAACCCGGGCAGCAGTTACGAGTACGAGGTAGTGGCTATCGCGGCTGACGGCCGACGCTCGGAGCCCCGCTCGATCACGATGCCGGGGACGGCGGGTAGCAGCGGTCCAGATCAACCGGATTCATCAATCCCGGCGCCGACCGGGCTGCGCGCAGCCCGCTATTCCGGCTTCGCGGGTGGAATTGCCTGGCAGGGTGGTGCAGTCGGGACATCCTATGAGGTTTCGCGTGACGGTGTCGTGCTTGCGGAAGGACGTGAGTTGTCCTACATCGACAACGAGATCGTCGTGGATACCACACCCGTCTACTCAGTCGTCGCGATCGACACGACCACCGGTGAGCGCTCGGAACCTGCCACGATCACGATGCCGCTGCGCGGTAGCAGTGGTGACGAGCCACCGGATAATCAGGACGGCGACTTCGTTTCCGTGAGCGGGCTGCGCGCGGTGCGTTACGGTGTCAACTCCGGTGGAATCGCCTGGGATCGGCTGCCCACCGGCGGGGAAACCGATACCGCCGGTGCCCGGTATCAGGTCTTGCGTGATGGTGAAGTGGTGGTGGCGGCCAGTTCGGCAACCACTTACATCGACTTCTCGCTGGATCCAGGCACCTCTTACGAGTATGAGGTAGTGGCCATCGCAGCTGACGGCCGACGCTCAGAGCCACGATCGATCACGATGCCAGGCAATGCCGGTAGCAGTGGTCCTGATGAGTCGGATGCCGATGTTGTGGATACCGACGTTCCAGAGAACGAGGAGCTGGAAGAGGTTGAGCTGGGGGACCTGGACCTGGAAGAGCTGGAGGAGGATGAACTGGGGGACCTGGACCTGGAGGAGCTCGACCTGGAAGAACTGGATTTGGAAGAACTGGAAGAGTTGGAAGAGTTGGAAGAGCTGTAGGTACGATTGAACGAATCGCCCGAGCGCAAGGCTCGGGCGAGATCATGACGTGACGATTCGACCCATGAACAAGCTGCCGCAGGGTCAGTGGCGGTGGTTCTGTACCGATCTCCGGATCGACCCACACACGCTTTGCCAAAGGTGTCCCTGACGCGTTGACGGAGCGACCTGCCGCGCTGTCCAGTTTCATCGGAATCCTGGACGGATCTGCTCAGACTGCGCAGGCAATGCCTGATGGTTCAGTGGAACCGGTCGGTGCTCTGGACTACATGGCGGCCATGGCAGTCATAGCTCGATGCGCGCTGCCGAGAGCGTCGCGTTTATCACCCAAACGATCGATATCGTCGAGTGTTCGGCCGAAGCGCATGGGCGAGATTGAGCCAGGCGCAACCGGTCACGTGCGAATCCGTCGGGCAGTATTTTGGGAAACTTACCCCAAAAATAGGCTTTCTTCGCACACGTTCCATGCCATCTCGAAAAGTAAAGTGTGACCCACGGCAAACAACTGGCCGTGTCACCTTACTCGGAGCATCGAGGAACATGAAGAACCTAGTCGCTACTGCTGTCTGTGCGGTCCTGAGCGCCGCAACCGGTTATCCCGCTGTCGCTGCGGCGCAGGAAGTCGAATTACCTGCCGTCTCACCTTTCACAGTACAAGACGAACCTGATTCTGCAGCTACGCCAGCAGCTGCGGCCGAGTCCGAGGTCGAGTCCGGCTCGGATGCTGTTACAGAGGAAAGCGCCGACGCGAGTTCCGACGCGACCTCGCCTGCCACTTCGGTACCGGCGCCGACCGGGCTGCGTGCGGCGCGCTATTCAGGCTTCGCGGGTGGGATTGCCTGGAATGGCGGGCTGATCGGCACACGTTACGAGGTCTCGCGTGATGGTGTCGTGGTCTTTGAAGGGAACACGAGTTCTTACGTCGATAACGAGATCGTTGTGGATACCACACCCGTCTACGCGGTCGTCGCGATCAACCCGACGACTGGCGAGCGCTCGGAACCTGCCACGATCACGATGCCGCTGCGCGGTAGCAGCGGCGCGGAGCCACCGGACGAACTGGACGGCGACTTCGCCTCCGTGACCGGGTTACGAGCGGTGCGTTACGGCGCCATCTCCGGCGGAATTGTCTGGGATCGGCTGCCCACCGGTGGCGACACCGATACCGCCGGTGCTCGGTATCAGGTCATACGTGACGGTGAAGTAGTGGTCTCAGCCAGTTCGGCGACGAGTTACGTCGACTTCTCGCTCGAACCTGGCATCAACTACAGTTACGAGGTGGTGGCCATCGCGGCAGACGGTCGACGCTCGGAGCCTCGATCGATCACGATGCCGGGAACTGCCGGTACCAGTGGCCCTGATGAGCCGGATACTCCGGATGGGCCGGATACAGACCCTACAGTGGCGCTCGACGCACAATTCGGTAGCGTGATCAAGGCTTTGGCTGGGTATCAGGTCGATGCGGAAGAATCAACCGTGTTGTTTGCTGCCGCCAACGCCACTGAAAGCGCTCTGAATTCTGTACCAAATGAAGAGGGTACCGGTACACGCTACGACTGCGAATTGGGTGGAACGTTCGAGGTCATTGAAACGACGGTTGACGACTCGATTGATGACGTCGAAGATATCACCAATACCGCAATCTATACCTTCGATGCCTGCCAATACAATAATGTTGACTGGCAGGTCGATGGCACGTTTGAGCGTGTGCAGAACACCCAGGCAGAAGCCAGCGGAAACAGGGACACGCTGACCCGGACCTGGGATGGCTTCTCTTACATCACCGGTGGTCGTGATGATGTGCAGATCTCCGGATCGATCAGCACAAGTACTGGTGCAGATGCCTCGGAAGGCCTCGACGAGCGGATTGTCGAACTGGCCAGTTTCTATAAAGTTCAGCGTGAAGCTCAGTCGTTTACGCGGGAAATGACGGATGTCTCGTTCAGTTTGACCAATCGAACAGGCGGTGGATTCAACACCAACCTGGAAGTGTCCGGAACGTTTATGCAGGGTGGAGATACACCGGCAGTTGAAGGTACCGTCACGGTCGGCACTGTCGCCCCGGTCACTGACGGGACTGGCGGCACTTTCGCCGGAGAGCTGGAGTTCAGTACAGATCTGGGCGAACGCCTCAGCGTGATCGCAAGAGACGGTGAATCCGGCGAACTGGTCGGTGATCTGAACTACATGGCGGCCGATGGTACGATGCGCACCACCGAGGGCGTCGCGTTTCCGGAGCTGAGCATCGTGGCCCCCTACGATCAGGAGCAGGACGAGCAGTAAGCCAAGTCTGGTAAAACGGCTCGCCCGAGCGCAAGGCTCGGGCGAGATCATCTGGAAAACGTGCTTGAACGACTCGTTTGAACGTCAGGGCTCGCTATCTCTTGGCAGGCCCTGACGCTCGGCCGAGATCGTAACTACCCGATCAATGACTGATCATCCACGGCCTGCTGGTCGGGAAGCTCTTTGACTGGTCGGCGTGCGTACGGGTACGGCTTTTGCCACTTCCGCAGCAACCGCAACCGGGCGGGTGCTTGCGACTGTCATGTCGATCGGCAAGTGCAGCACCGGCATCGGCCGTTCTGCTTCTCAATGGCTCGTTCCGAGCGCGTTCGTTGATGCTGTCAGCTTTTACGCCAGTGGCTCGCGCTACGGATAGCCTCGGCGCACTGGCGATTATACGCGCCGTCGGTTGTTGGCAATGGGGGCAGTGTTGCGCTTCCTGGCTGCGATGCATGGGCAGTGTGCGCTCCATGACACCGCAGCCCTGGCATTGAAACTCATAGACTGGCATCTCGTTTTCCTCAGCTCAAAGATCAGGTGCCAGCGGCATTTGCACGGAACCATCGAGCGCGACAACCGGTCCGCTCTCGTTGGGCATCAGATCGAACTCGAAGATGTCGGTGGGTAGCCACAGCGTGGCGCAGGCGCTGGGAATGTCCACCACGCCAGAGATGTGACCTTGCACCGGTGCCGTGCCGAGAATGGAATAGGCCTGTGCTCCAGAGTAGCCGAACTTCTTCAGGTATTCGATGGCATTCAGGCAGGCCTGGCGATAGGCGATGTGCACGTCGAGGTAGTGCTGCTTGCCACCTTCATCCACCGAGATACCCTCGAAGATCAGGTAGTCGTCGTATTTGGGTGCCATCGGCGAGGGACGAAAGATCGGGTTCTTCACGCCGTACTTGTGCATGCCACCCTTGATCAGGCTGACGCGGATGTGCAACCAGCCGGCCATTTCGATAGCGCCGCAGAAGGTAATCTCACCGTCGCCCTGGCTGAAGTGAAGATCACCCATCGACAGGCCGGCGCCATCCACGTACACCGGGAAGTACACCTTTGAACCGCGCGATAGATCCTTGATGTCGCAGTTGCCGCCGTGTTCGCGTGGAGGAACGGTACGTGCGCCGGTTGCCGCGGCCTTGTCGCGGGCCTCTCCCGTCAGCTTGCCCATGTGCGCGGTATCCCCGCCATCGGGCAGGGTGGCCAGGGCGGGTATCCGTTCCGGATCGGTATCGAACAGCGCCTTCTCGCGTGTGTTCCAGGTATCGAGCATTGCCTGATCGGGCAGGCAGCCGATCAGCCCGGGGTGTATCAGTCCGGCGTAGCGCACACCGGGAATATGCCTCGAGCGGGTGAACATGCCCTCGAAATCCCAGATGGATTTCTGCGCCTGTGGAAAGTGCTCGGTGAGAAAGCCGCCCCCGTTCTGTTTCGAGAAGAAGCCGTTGAATCCCCACTGACTGTCGTCGAAGGCGCCGATGTCCAGAATATCGACGACCAGCAGGTCGCCGGCCACCGCTCCCTGTACACCGATCGGACCGGACAGGAAGTGCACCTGCGATAGATCGACGTCGCGCACATCCGCGGCATCGTCATCGTTCTTGATCTGCCCACCGGTCCAGTCACAGGTTTCCACCTTGAAGTCGTCACCCGGCTTCACCCAGGCGGCCATCGGTATGTCCGGATGCCAACGGTTGTGAATCATCTCGTTGTTGTAGGGAGAATCGGTCAGGTCAACCTTGATGAGAGTGTCGGTCATGATGAGCTCCTTGGTTTGCAGAGGCTATTGGGTCGTTCGCTTGTGTTTCGGTGATTCGATTGCCTGGTTGTCCTGGCGCCTGAACGTTCTGTCAATGCGTTCGTCGGCAGGTAGTTCGTGTGTGAACGAGCAGCAGCGCGTCTGGTGGGTCACACCGACAGCCAGGCGGACACGCGCTCTTCATCGACGGTATCTCTGGGTGCGTCGTGCACGAGATGCCCGTTCTCCAGCACCAGCACCCGGTCGGCCACATCCAGCGCGAACGAGAGCACCTGCTCGGACACGATGATCGACAGTTGTCGCTCATCTCGGATACGCTTGAGCGTGCGAGCCATTTCGCGGATGATCGATGGCTGAATGCCTTCGGTGGGTTCGTCGAGCAACAGTACCTTAGGTCGGGTAGCCAATGCGCGCGCAATGGCGAGTTGCTGCTGCTGCCCGCCCGACAGATTGCCGCCCCGGCGATGCTTCATCTCCTGTAGCACGGGAAACAGCTCGTAGATGTCCGCCGGTACGTCCTTGTCGTTCGTGGTCGTCAGGCCGGTGCGGATATTTTCCTGCACGCTCATGGCCGGAAAGATCATGCGGCCCTGAGGCACATAGCCCACGCCGGCTGCCACGCGCTGCGGAGTCTTCAACGGGCTGATGTCGGTATCGTTCAGACGTAACACACCGCTGCGGGTGGGCAGGAGACCCATCAACGCCTTCATCAACGTGGTCTTGCCCATCCCGTTGCGCCCGAGAATGGCGACGATCTCGGCCCTGCCCACCGTGAAGTCGAGGCCGTGCAGCACCTCGCTCTGATCGTAGGCGATGTGGTAATCGGATATGCTCAGCATGGCACTTTCCCCTTCAGTGACCCAGGTACACTTCGATGACGTCCGGGTTCTTCTGGACCTCGTCCATCCGACCCGCGGCAAGCACGCGCCCCTGGTGCAAGACGGTCACACGACTGGCAATGTCCTCGACGAACTTCATGTCATGTTCCACGACCAGCACCGAATGTTCCTGCGTGATCCGGTTCAGCAGTTCGGCGGTCTTCAACCGCTCGCTCGCACTCATGCCGGCCACCGGTTCATCGAGCATCAGCAGCTCGGGTTTCTGGATCAGCAGCATGCCGATCTCCAGCCATTGTTTCTGCCCGTGGCTTAGCAGGCCGGCCTGATTGGCAAGGCTGTCCCCTAGGAACACCTGCTCGGCAATCGCGTGGATGCGTTCGATCACCTCGTCATCGCGCTTGAAGAACAGGGCACCCAGCACACCATAGCCGCGCGGATAGGACAACTCGAGGTTCTCGAAGACGCTCAGGTCGTCATAGATGTTCGGGTTCTGGAACTTGCGCCCCACACCTGTGTGCACGATCTGGTGCTCTTTCATGCGGGTCAGCTCACGGTTGCGGAACTTGATGGAACCCGCTGATGCGCGGGTGCGCCCGCAGATCAGGTCCAGTACCGTGGTCTTGCCGGCACCGTTGGGTCCGATGATCACGTGGATCTCGTTTTCATCGACGTAAAAGCTCAGATCGTCGACGGCGCGAAAACCGTCGAACGATACCGTCAGACCTTCCACGGCGAGCATGTAGTCCGTGTTGTTCGCGATGCTCATCAGCTGGCCTCCGTGGTAGCGCTGGTAGTTCCGGCCGGTTCAAATGGCGGCGAGGGTTTCTTGGTCCGGTCAGCCGCTGTCGTATCGTCAGGCTGGTGCCGAACCGTGCCCTGTGATGTCGTTACTGCACTCATGACCCTTTTGTAGTCGGTGCTGACCTGTGGGCGTTGCCGGTTTCTCTTGAATCGCGCCATCGCGGTGGCATAGACCCCCGCAAGTCCATTGGGAAAGAGCATCACCACGGCGATGAACAGGCCACCCAGGCCGAAAAGCCAGAGTTCCGGAAACGACTCGGACAGGTTCGTCTTCGCGTAGTTGACCAGCAGTGTGCCGTACACGGCACCCCAGATCGACAGTCGCCCGCCGACGGCGCAGAAGATCACCATTTCGATCGATGGGACGATGCCGACGAAGGTCGGTGACATGAAACCCGTTTGCAGGCTGAACATCGCGCCGCCGATGGCGGACACGGCGGCCGCCAGACAGAACACGAAGACCTTGAGGTTGGCCACGTCGTAGCCTGAGAAACGCACCCGGTCTTCGCGGTCTCGGATGGCCACGAGCAACCGCCCGAGCTTGCTGCGTTGCACGAACAGGCACATCACCAGTACACCGAGCAGCAGGGTCGCGTTGATGAAATACAGCACGGTCTTGGCGGTATCGCTGCGGATGTCCCAGCCGAGCAGGGTACGCAGGTCGGTGATGCCGTTGACCCCACCGGTATAGCCTTGCTGGCCGATGATCAGGATCGTTACGATGGCGGCGATCGCCTGCGTGATGATCGCGAAGTACACACCACTGACGCGTCGCTTGAACATCGCCAGGCTGATAATCAGCGCCAGCAGTACCGGCACTGCAATGACAGCGAACAGCGTGAAGGCGAAGCTGTTGAACGGTATCCAGAACCAGGGCAGTTCGGTGATCTGATTCCAGTCCATGAAATCGGGAATACCGGGTGTCGACTGAATCTTGGTGGCTTCGGGGGTCGATGCCTCTAGCTTCAGGAACATGGCCATGCAGTAGCCACCCAGGCCGAAGAACACCCCCTGGCCCAGGCTCAGAATGCCACCCAGCCCCCAGCACAGCACCAGCCCGACGGCAACGAACGCGTAGGTCAGATACTTGCCGGCCAGGTTCAGGCGAAAGTCATCCAGTAGAAGCGGCATGATGACCAGTACCAGTATGGCCACCAGGGTGAAGGCGAGCAGGTCATGCCGGGTGACGAGATTGCGAGCTGACATGTGGTGAGCCTCCGGGCCTGGGGTGGGTTGACGAGTGGACGAGCCTGGCTAGCGACGCAGCTTCTGCGAGAACAATCCTTCCGGACGAATCATCAGGATGACGACCACGGTCAGCAGGGTCAGCACCTTCGCCATCGAGCCGGACAGGAAGAATTCCATCGTCGATTGCGCCTGGCTGATCGTGAAGGCAGAGGCGATTGTGCCGAGGAGGCTGGCGGTACCACCGAACACCACCACCAGGAACGTGTCGACGATGTAGTCCTGCCCGGCGGTGGGGCCGGTGGAGCCGATCATGGTGAAGGCCGCGCCGGCCACGCCTGCGATACCGCAGCCCAGCGCGAAAGTCGTGCGGTCAACGCGTTCGGTATCGATACCGACGGCCCCGGCCATGGTGCGGTTCTGTACCACGGCGCGGGTCTTGATGCCCAGCGACGAGCGGAACAGCAGGAAGTAGACGCTGATCGAGATCACCAGCGTCAGCACCATCACGAACAGACCGTTGATCGGCACCTCGACCAGGTCGGTGATGCTGAAGGAGCCCAGCATCCAGTCAGGCAGCTCGACACCCACCTCGCGTGCACCGAACACGGTGCGGTAGGTCTGCTGCAGGATCAGGCTCAGACCCCAGGTGGCGAGCAGGGTATCGAGCGGCCGCTTGTACAGATGCCGGATCAATGCCCATTCCACCAACGCGCCCAGGGCGGCTGTCACCACGAAGGCCAACACCATCGCGATGAAGAAGTACACGCTGAACAATGCAGGCACGTACTGGGTGAACAGATTGCTGCACAGGTAGGTGACATACGCACCGAGTATCATGAACTCGCCATGCGCCATGTTGATCACGCCCATCTGACCGAAGATGATCGCGAGCCCCAGTGCCATCAGCAGGAATACAGAGAACAGGATCAGACCTGCGAAACCCTGCATGGCGAAGATCGAACCGATCTCAGAGTATGTGTAGTCACCGATCATGATTCGGGTTCTCAGTCAGGATAGAAATCGAAGAAGTCGTGGTGCTGGCCGACCGGTTCCGTGGTGCAGGAACCGGTCGACGCAGATCAGGGCCGTTCAGCGTTTGATGAACAGGGGATGCATCCACCGGTGCAGGCAGGCTCTAGCGGTCCTCGCGCGTGACAGTGACGGATTCAGTGTCATAGTCATGTTGGAGGATCACCAGACGTACCGGACTATTGGTAGCCTTTCGGGAACGGGTCCGGCTCCATCAGCTCTTCGGTTTCGAAGACCAGCTCATACTGGCCATCTGCCTGCGCATGGCCGACTCGCGTCTTCGACCAGAGATGATGGTTCTCATGCACCTCCACGAAGCCTTCGGGGGCGGTGTCGAGCTTGATGCCGGGTGACGCTTCACGCACCTTGTCGACATCGAAGCTACCAGCTTTCTCCACCGCCGCCTTCCACAACCATGGCCCCAGGTAAGCGGCCTGGGTGACATCGCCGATGACCACGTCATCGCCCCAGCGTTCCTTGAATGCCGCGACGAATTCCCGGTTGTTCTCGTTCTCCAAAGACTGGAAGTACTTCATCGAGGCATAGGCGCCTTCGATATTGCGCCCGCCGATACCCCGGATCTCGTCTTCGGTGACCGAGATGGTCAGTAGCAGCGGGTCTTCTTCGCTCATGTCGATCCCGGCGGCCTTTAGTTGCTTGTAGAAGGCCACGTTCGAGCCACCCACCACGATCGCGTAGATCACGTCCGGCTTCTTCAGCTTGATCTTGTTGATCACCGAATTGAACTGGGTATGGCCAAGTGGGTAGTACTCTTCACCGACGACCTGGTGGCCCAGCTTCTCGATATGCTTGCGAGCGATCTTGTTCGAGGTACGCGGCCAGATGTAGTCCGAGCCGAGCAGGTAGAAGGTTTCCGCGCCCTTTTCACGGGTGACCCAGTCGATGCCGGCGAGAATCTGCTGGGTAGCCTCCTGGCCCGTGTAGATCACATTCTCGGACTGCTCGAGCCCCTCGTAGAAGGTGGGGTAATACAACATGCCGTTGTATTGTTCGAACACCGGCAGAACGGCCTTTCGTGAAGCTGAGGTCCAGCAACCGAACACCGCGGCCACCTTGTCGTTGACCAGTAACTTGCGTGACTTCTCGGCGAAGGTCGGCCAATCCGAGGCACCGTCCTCCTGGATGAACTCGATCTGCCGGCCGAGCACGCCACCCTGTTCGTTGATCTGCTCGATGGCCAGCTTTTCCGCCTGCACCGAGCCGGTCTCCGAGATCGCCATCGTGCCGGTAGTCGAGTGCAGGATGCCCACGGTGACCGTTTCGTCGGTCACGGCGAGCCCGGTGGTGTTGACCTCCTGAGCGCCGACGGACGTGGCCACACCGGCCAGCAGTAGCCCGGTTGCCACGGTGCGCAGCCAGTGTCGCGGGTCGGGCCTTCCGTGGGAATCAGGTCGGGAACGAATCTTCATGTCGTGTGCTCCGGCAAGAGTTTCAAAAACAGGGATTCAAGAAAACGCGGCACGGCTATCGAGGATGGCCCTTCTTGATAGCCCATCGCCGGCGTGGTTCCAGAATCAGCGCCAGTGGTGCTCCGGCACAATGCGTTGTCTGACTGATCGTCATTTGACGCAAGTCAGGGCATGAGTCATTTGACGTAGGAGCGCCATTTCGCTGGCGGCTATCGGGCACTATGGATCATGCTGCCGGAAGGGTCTGCCGACCATCAGCGTAGGTAACGCTTACCCGTGAACGGTCGACAGGCCCTGGCTCACTGCCCCTTGCCCCTGGCTCACCGCCCGTGGCCCACTGCTATGTCGAGCGCTGCCATGTCGATACCATGAGCGAGCCCACCGTCCAGGTCCATCCCGTTCGGCGTCACTACAACGAGTGGGTCAACGATGAGACGCTGGAGGACTACGCCCTGCGTTTCACGGCAACACGCAGCCGGCGCTGGACCTGCCTGCAGGTAGCCAACACGGCCCTGGGGTCGAGCTCGTTTCTCGCGCTGGAAGCGATCGGTGCGTGGGTTACCCTGCAGTACGGGTTCGTCAACGCTAGCCTGGCGATCACGGTGGTCAGCGTGCTGATCTTCCTTGTCGCACTGCCCATCGCGGTGCACGCGGCGCGCGCCGGTGTCGATATCGATCTGCTCACACGTGGCGCAGGATTCGGCTACCTGGGCTCCACGATCACATCGTTGATCTACGCGAGCTTCACCTTCATCTTCTTCGCCATCGAAGCCGCCATCATGGCGTCGGCGCTCGAGCTATGGTTCGGCCTGCCATTGTCGTTGTGCTACGTGATCTGCTCGGTGGTGGTGATTCCGGTGGTGATCTATGGCATCACACGGATCAACCAACTGCAGCGCATGACCCAGTTGCCCTGGCTCGTGCTGCAGCTGTTGCCGTTCGGGTTCCTGGCCTGGCAGGGAATCGCCCCGTTGGACGACTGGCAGGGGTTCACGGGTCAGGCGCAGCGCTCAGGTGAGGGTTTCGACCTGGTCCTGTTCGGGTCCGCCTGCGCCATCGTTTTCTCGTTGATGGCTCAAATCGGTGAGCAGGTGGATTTCCTGCGATTCCTGCCGGTGAAGACGCCTGCCAATCGTGGGCAGTGGTGGCTGGCACTGGTCAGCACCGGGCCTGGATGGATCGTCGTGGGTGCAGCGAAGATGTTTGCCGGCTCCTTCCTGATGGTGTTCGCCTTGCAGGCCGGACGCAGTGCTGCCGAGGCTTCCGAACCCGTGCACATGTACCTGGCCGCGTTCGAGCAATTCGCGAATCCGGATATCGCATTGGCCATGACCGGAATCTTCGTGATCATCTGCCAGTTCAAGATCAATGTGACGAATTCCTATGCAGGCTCCATTGCGTGGTCGAATTTCTTCTCGCGTATCACGCACAGCCACCCCGGTCGCGTGGTCTGGTTGTTCTTCAATGTCGGTATCGCACTGCTATTGATGGAGCTGGGCGTCTACAAGGCACTGGAGAATACGCTGAGCCTGTACTCTCTGGTGGCAGTCGCCTGGATCGGTGCGCTGGCGGCGGACCTTGCCATCAACAAGCCGTTGGGTATCAGCCCACCGCACATCGAATTCCGTCGTGCCTACCTGTACGACATCAATCCGGTCGGTGTGGGTGCGATGGTGTTGGCTTGTGCCGCCGCAATGCTGGCCTATGCCGGCTTCTGGGGCGAGACGGCCCAGGCGCTGTCGGGTTTCATCGCGCTCGCCCTGGCTGTCACGCTGGTGCCGGCGCTGGGCTTGTTGACTCGGGGTCGCTACTACCTGACACGTAAGAACCGGTTGCCAACAGGCGCTGCGGTGTTGACCTGCTGCCTGTGCAATCATGAGTTCGAACAGGAAGACATGGCGGATTGTCCGGCATATGGCGGTGTCGTGTGTTCGCTTTGTTGCAGTGTGGATGTCAGCTGTGAGAATGCCTGTCGTCGCCAGGCGCGGGTATCGGCACAGATCGAATCCGTGTTCCGGGCGTTGCTGCCGGCTCGGCTGTTCACGCAAGTCAACAGACCCTTTTTCCATTACTTCGGCGTGCTACTGCTCGTAGCCTGTCTGTTGTACCTGGTCGTGGCACTGGTTTACGTCGAGGCCAGTCAGCGTCATGCCGGCAGTCTCGAAGCCCTGGTACGGCTTTCCACCCATCTGTACGCGGTGCTGCTTGTCATCGCCGCCGTAGTGACCTGGGTATTCCTGTTGATTCGGCAGAGTCGGCGTGCCGCTCGCCTCGAAACCCAGGAGCAGAACCGCTTGCTGAGCCTTGAGATCGCGGCGCATCGCGACACCGAGGCGCAGCTGCACAAGGCCAAGGAGGCGGCCGAAGCGGCCAATCAAGCCAAGAGCCGATACCTGATGGGGCTGAGTCATGAGTTACGTTCGCCGTTGAATTCGATCGTCGGCTATGCCCATCTGATGCGGACCGATGAGCGTATGCCGGCGCATCGGCAGGCGGCCGTACAGGTGATACAGGACTCGGCTGACCATCTCACCTCACTGATCGAAAGCCTGCTGGACATCTCCCGGATCGAGACCGGCCGTCTCACGATACATCGAACGCGGCTGCCGCTGCATCAGTTCCTCGAGCGTCTGGCAGAGATGTTCCGTCTGCGCACGATGGAACACGGCTTGCAGTTCAACTGCGTCATCGCAGAGAACGTTCCTGAAACGGTCTGGGCTGATGAAGAACGCCTGCGGCAGGTGTTGATCAATCTGCTGACCAATGCGTTGAACCATACCCGGCGCGGCAGCGTCTCGTTGCATGTCACCTATCGTAGCCAGGTGTGCGAGTTCCGCATCGGCGACACGGGGCAGGGTATCGCGGCGGCGGACCTGGATCGCATCTTCGAACCTTTCGTCAGCCTCGCAGCGCGTAACTCGGGTGGCCCGCGCGGTACCGGTCTAGGCCTGACGATTACCCGGCTCATGACCGAGATCATGGGGGGCGATATCGGCGTGCACAGCGTGCCCGGAAAGGGCAGCACCTTTACCGTGCGGCTGATGCTCTCGTCGATCGACACCAGCGGTGAGAACCTGCCGCCGGCACAACGGGTGGTAGCCTACCGAGGTCAGCGGCATCGTCTGGTCATCGTCGACGACGATGCCGATCATCGTGAACTCATGCGTCAGTCTCTCGCGCGCCTTGGCTTCGAGAGCCTGGCGCATGAGACTGCCGAAGCCTGCCTCGACGATCCGGAGGCAATTGGCGCGGATGGCTACCTGCTCGATATCTCGTTGCCCGGCATGAACGGCTGGCAGCTGGTGGAAAGACTGAAGGCCCGGCAGTGCACGAGCCCACCGATCTTCATGATCTCGGCCCATGCCGATGAATGGCGTCACGCGCGAGCGCATCAGGTCGAAGCACAGGACATCCTCACCAAGCCCATACGTTTCGATCGGCTCTACAAGCGCTTGCAGCAGCGTCTGAACATCAGTTGGGTAACGCGTGTCATCGCCCCTGCACATCAAACCGAAGGGTGTTTCGATACAACCCAGTTGCCTGATGCCAATGCCTTGAACGACCTGCGTGAACTGGTCGAGATAGGTCATGTCCGTGCGCTTCACGAACGCCTCGACGAGCTGGTTGCCACCGGCTCGCAGACGGAACCCTTCACCACACACGTCAGAAGCCTGCTCCACAAGTACGCCCTGCAAGAGGTCAACAGGTTGCTGACCGAGCTGAATCCCCCCGAATCGAAACAAGACCGGTACTCACTGACGGAACTGAACACGACTGACTCACCACCTGACACGTCTGAATCATAGGGAGCCGACACATGATGAACGCCATCGAGACGCTGACCGACGACATCGTCCTGGTCGTCGAAGATGCACCCCAGTCGCTGGGCATGTTGCAGGAAACACTGGAGCGCGAGGGCTATACGGTGCTGCTGGCGGCCGATGGCGAACAGGCCTTGAAGGTGGTCGAGCGCATCACGCCGAACGTGATCCTGATGGACGCCTTGTTACCGGGGCTGGACGGTTTCGACACCACGCGGCGCATCCGCCGCAACGCCGGTCTGCTGTACGTACCGATCATCTTCATGACCGGGCTCAGCGACACCGAGCACATCGTGTCAGGCTTGCAAGCGGGAGCGGTGGACTATCTGACCAAGCCTATCGATCCGGTCGAGCTGGTGGCACGGCTGCGCGTTCATCTGGCCAACGCTCGCGAAGGCCAGCGAAGCGGAGAAGCACTCGAGATGTCAGGCAGGCCGCTACTCAGTGTGGACTTCGAAGGCGGTTTGCGCTGGGCAACGCAACACGCACGGGCGCTGCTGCTTTCACATCTGCAGAGCGACGAACGTTCGTCGCTCGGGCGGCTTCCAGATGAGCTGTGCCGATGGTGCCGGCGTCAGCCATCGGCAATGTCGGTGCCCGGTGGCCGTGCAGCCGCCTACCGCTTGGAGGCGCAGGGTAGCGAGTTGCACTTCAGGCTGATCGGCCCCGCCGCTCAGGACGAACTGCTGCTGTCGGTGAAAACGGTCGATGACGTCGATCACAATGCCCGCCTGCGTGCCTGTTTCAATCTGACCGATCGGGAATCCGAAGTGCTTCACTGGTTGATCAAGGGCAAGTCGAACAAGGAGATCGCCGTGATACTGGCGATCAGCTCCCGTACCGTGAACAAGCATCTCGATCATGTGTTCGTGAAGCTCGGTGTGGAGAATCGCACGGCCGCTGCCATCATCGGCTTGCAGGCCATCGTCGATTGATGTCTTGAACGACGGTACCGGCAGGAATCGCTGCACCGAGGCTTCAACCCTATCGATTCAGAGCGTGGCCGTCACCCGTTTTGCAGCCTCGCATGCTTCCGTGATCGTCGGTGATCGTCCAGTGGTCACGCGCGTCACGTGTTCTGCAGTGACGGCAGGCCCTTGACCTTCCACCTGCTGGAGTCTTCAGTCTTTCAGCACGCCTTGGAACAGAAGCCGCAAACATGTCAACACCATCGAAAGCAGACAAGCCGCGCGCTACGCTGTACAGGATGGCGACCGATGCACATACCTGCCCATTCGGCTTGAAAGCGAAGGATCTGCTGGAGCGCAAAGGTTTCGAGGTGGAAGACCATACCTTGACCTCGAGAGCGGAAACAGACAGCTTCAAGGCAAAGCACCGGGTGTCGACAACACCGCAGATCTTCGTCGATGCGTCTCGTATCGGCGGTTACGAAGCCTTGATTGATCACTTGGACATGGCTGTCAACGAAGGAGAGGGAGTGAGTTATCAGCCGATCATCGCTATTTTCTCCATCGCCTTCCTGATGGCCATGGCAAGCAACTGGGCCACAACGGGCACGATTCTGAGCGCCCGTGGAATAGAACTGTTCATTGCGATCAGCATGTGCATTCTGGCAATTCAAAAACTGCAGGATCTCGAGAGCTTCTCCAACATGTTTCTCGGCTACGATCTGCTGGCCCAACGAGTGGTGCGCTACGCCTATGTCTATCCGTTCGCTGAGGCACTGTCTGGCATCCTGATGATCGCCGGTGCCATGCTATGGCTCGCCATACCGCTCGCACTGGTCATAGGGTCAGCGGGTGCCGTATCCGTATTCAAGGCTGTCTACATCGATAAGCGAGAACTCATGTGCGCCTGTGCAGGCGGCGATAGCCGTGTACCGCTCGGCTTCATTTCCCTGACCGAGAACCTGATGATGGTGGCGATGGCACTTTGGATGCTTGTCAGGTAAATGTTCAGCCAACGCGCGGCCTGCGGTGTTCAGTCATTTCAGCTGACCCCAGCCAAGTCGTCGAGAATGGGGCAATCGGGACGCGTGTCCCCCCGGCAATGCGTCGACAGATGCTGCAGGGTCGCGCGAATGCTCTGCAGTTCCTGAACCTTGCGTTCGATCTCACGCAGCTTGTCCTCGACGATCGCCTTGACGTCTGCGCTGGCACGATCATCATTCTCGTACAGCGACAGGAGATGACGACAGTCATCGATCGAGAAACCCAGACCTCGGGCACGCGCGACGAATCGTAGTCGGTGCACGTCGGATGGGCTGTAATCGCGATAGCCGCTGTCACTTCGGACCGGAACGACCAGTTCGACATCGCCGTAATAGCGAACCGTCTTGACCGGTAGCCCGCATGACTTCGCTGCAGCGCCTATGTTCATCGGTGTTCGCACTCTCCAGGCGTTCAGAACCGAAGGCTATAGGTTGCAGAGACTGGAAGGTCAAGGCAATCGGATGTTACCGGAGGCTTACACCTCCACCAGAGGGTTCGGCAGTTCGTCCGGATTTCGCTCGTCGGCCGGAAAGTGAGTCTGCAGCAGCTGAGCGCAATGAGCGATGGTCTCGCTGAAACCCTGGGCGATACGCTTGCGCCTGACGTTCTCGACGAACGCGTCCACGGCGGCTTCCCATTCGCTGTCCGGAATCTTCTCGCTGATGCCGCGATCCACGATGATCTCCACATGATGTTCCGCCACCGAGACGAAGATCAGCACCCCGGTGCGCTGCGCGGTCTGATGGAGGTTCTGCAGAAAGAACTGCTCACGCGCATGGCGTGACGCTCGCTGATGCTTCACCGCACCGGGAATCATCCAGTAGCGGGCCGGGGTGAACCGGAACAGGGTGCCGAGCACGAAGAACACCAGCACCTGCACCAGATGCACCTCGGCCACGAGTGTCAGTGGTGCGGCTTCCGGCGATACCCAGCCACCTGCTGCTGCCCATTGCCATAGATAATACAGCCCTGGTACGGCCAGGGCGATCAGTGCGGCCCACAGTGTCGGGATGTAGCGGTAGTCGTCACTGTCGGCGGCGATCACCGTGACGATCTCTCCGCTGGTGTGTAGCTCGGCCGCCACAATCTCATCCGCAAGTGTCTGTTTCTCGTTATCGCTGAGAAAATTCATCACCAGCCTCCTGATGCGCCGCCACCACCGAAACCACCCCCTCCGCCACTGAAGCCACCCCCGCCGCCGAACCCGCCACCGCCCAACCCACCACCGAAGCCGCCGCCCGCGATGGCGCTACGATGCCTGCGCCTGGCCATTCGCTGGTTGCCACCGGAGCTGTCTCCGCCACCACCCTTGAACCAGATCAGTGCGAAGAGCCCTATGCCGATGGCAACGCCGATCAGGATACTGCCAAACACCAGTGTACCCATGAGCCCGCCGACACCGGCCGGAAAGAAGCCGAGGGCGATACGCCGGTTCCCGGTCCGCTTGAGGGTTTCGATGATGCCGAGGATGGCCAGGAAAATCAGTGGAACGACCGCTTCGGGCAGTTCGCCCGGGGATCGTGTACTGCGGCCACCGGCCGGTGCCTCGTACTCGCCATCCACGGCTTGTACTATGGCCGTGACTCCCGCCTCGATGCCGCCTGGGTAATCGTTGTTTCGGAACGCCGGCAGGATCTCGCGCTCGATGATGACGCGGCTCAGCGCATCCGTCAGAGCGCCTTCCAGCCCATAGCCCACTTCGATGCGTACTTCGCGCTCTTCCGGCGCGACGACCAGCACCACACCGTTGTCGTTCTCGGCGGTACCGATCTGCCAGGCGCGAGCCAGGCGGTTCGAGTAGTCGGCGATGTCGTACCCATCGAGAGAGGCGAGTGTCGCGACGACGATCTGATTGGTGGATTCGGCCTCGTGCGCGGCGAGTTGCGCATCGAGCCTCCCGCGCACGGACTCATCGAGCAGACCGGCCTGATCGACGACCCGACCCGACAGGGCGGGAAAGTCGGGTTCGTCCTGCGCCATCACGGGCTTGCCGACCAATGCCAGCATCAGAAACGCCACCGGCATCAAGGTGCGTGGCAAGTGCTTGACCAGAGCCGCTATTGCTGCAGTGCCTGGCATCTGCCAACGCGCACAGACCTCGACAGCCCGTGGCATCGACGAGCTCACCATCCCGGCAGGGTTGCGTGCGCTCATCACCCCTCAGTCGAAGTTCACCGACGGGTTTTCCGACTCCGCCTCGGACACGGTGAAGTTCTGCTTCTGCTCCAGATCCGAGTACATGAACTGGTGCCACCAGCGTCCGGGTATCGTGCGCAGCTCGGTGTTGAACCGTGTGACGGTCTGAATGTAGTCGCGCCGCGCGACGGAGATCCGGTTCTCGGTACCTTCCAGTTGTGACTGCAGGGCCAGGAAGTTCTCGTTCGACTTCAGATCCGGATACGCCTCCACGGTCACCAGCAGGCGAGAGAGCGCGGAGCCCAGCTGATCCTGATTCTGCTGAAACTGCTCGAAGGCCTCGGGGTCGGTCAGCATTTCAGGCGAGATATTCATCTGTGACACCTTCGCCCGTGCCTCGGTAACCTGGGTGAGCACTTCACGCTCCTGGTCGGCGAAGCCCTTGACCGTCTCGACCAGGTTTGGTACCAGGTCGCTTCGGCGCTTGTACTGATTCTGCACCTCGCTCCAGGCTCCGTTGGCGGCCTCGTCGTAAGTCGGGATGTTGTTGATGCCACAGCCGCCGAGTAGCAGCACGAGCGCCAACACTGAGCCGATGGGTAGCGAAGAGCGATTCCGGGACAGCAGGTTCATAGCAGGCAAATGCCTCGATCAGACGTGTGCGGAGCATACCAGAAGGCAGTAGATCCGCTTCAACGTGTAAGATCGCGCCATGCTCAGTTTCAATCAGGTCGCGTGCCGTCGTGACGGTGTGATGTTGTTCGACTCCGTCAACTTCGTGTTGTATGCCGGTCAGAAGGTCGGGCTTACCGGTGCCAACGGTACGGGCAAGTCGACGTTGTTCTCGATGATCCTCGGCAGGCTGGAGGCCGATGAGGGGGAGCTGTCGCTACAGCAGCAGGTGGTGGTCTCGCACGTGGCGCAGGAAACCGAATCCTCACCACGCCCGGCGTTGGAATATGTCATCGATGGCGATGCGCACCTGCGTGCCTGCGAGGCGGCTCTCGAGAGCGTCGGCGACGACGACGGCATGCGTCATGCGGAGCTTTTGTCCGACTACGGCATGGCGGGTGGCTACGATGCCCATGCCCGCGCCGGCAGCCTGCTCAACGGTCTGGGCTTTGCCACGCCGCAACATCAGTGGCCGGTGTCGAACTTCTCCGGCGGCTGGCGCATGCGGCTGAATCTTGCTCAGGCGCTCATGAGCCCGAGTGATCTGCTGTTGCTCGACGAACCTACCAATCACCTCGACCTGGATGCGGTCTTCTGGCTCGAGCAATGGCTGTTGCAACGTGAGGGAGGTCTGATTTTGATCTCGCACGATCGCGAATTTCTCGATCGGATCACCAGCCATACCGTACATATCGAGCACCGCAAGGTCACCCTCTACACCGGTAACTACACCGCCTTCGAGCAGATGCGCGCAAGCCGGCTTGCCAACCAGCAGTCTGCGTTCGAGAAGCAGGAGCAGAAGCGGGCTGCCATGCAGAGCTTCGTCGATCGCTTCCGGGCCAAGGCCACGAAGGCGCGTCAGGCGCAGAGCCGCCTGAAGATGCTCGAACGCATGACCACGATCGGCCCGGCACAGATCGACTCTCCGTTCCACTTCGGCTTCCGCAAGCCGGATGCCTTGCCAAGCCCGCTGGTGGTGATGCGCAAGGCGGCCATCGGCTACGACGGTGTGCCATGGCTGCGCGACATCAGCCTGACGGTGCACACCGGTGATCGTATCGGTTTGCTGGGTGCCAACGGCGCGGGTAAGTCCACGCTGATCAAGGCGTTGGTAGGTGACCTGCAGGCGCTGTCGGGTGAGCGCACGCCGGCGCAGAAGCTTGCGATCGGCTATTTCGCCCAACATCAGGTCGATCAGCTGCGCGACGATCACTCACCGCTGCAGGCGCTGCTGGCCATCGATCGCAAGCTGGCCGACAGCCAGGCGCGCACCTATCTCGGTGGTTTCGATTTCCGCGGTGATCAGGTCATGCAGTCTGCGCGAACCCTGTCTGGCGGTGAGCGGGCCCGGCTGGCGCTGGCGCTGATCGTCTACCAGCGTCCTAACCTGTTGTTGCTCGATGAGCCGACCAACCATCTCGACATCGCCATGCGCCAGGCGCTGGCCAATGCGCTACAGGGGTTCGAGGGTGCGCTGATCGTGGTCTCGCACGATCGCACACTGCTGCGCTCGGTCGTCGATGACCTGTGGCTGGTGGATTCAGGGTCGCTGGAACCGTTCGATGATGATCTGGACGGTTACGCGCGCTGGCTGTCGAAGCGTCGCCAGCGTGAGGCGAAGTCGGATGGGGTCGTAGCAGATGTGGATTCGACTGCTGAGAAGGCACCCGGTTCACAATCGATTCCCGTGCAGGGGCTCGCAGCCGCGGTGGATGGGGGGGGCGGCGTCGGCAACGGGCAGGTAGCGAACGAAACGGCAACGGAGACGCTCACGCCCGCTGATCGCAAGGAGCGCAAGCGTGAGGCAGCGGCGCTGCGGGAGCAGGTGCGACCGTTGCGTGTGGCCATGGAGCGCGCCGAAAAGCAGCTCGAGAAACAGATGGCCGAATTGTCGCGGTTGCGCAGTGAGTTGGCGGCGAATGATCTATACACTGATCAGAATCGGCAGCGCCTGGCGAAGCTTCTGAGTCAGGAGGCCACGCTCAAGTCGAACGTGGAACAGGCCGAAACCGTACTGTTGGAAAGCATGCAGGCTCTGGAGCACGCGGAGGGTGCAGTGCCATCTGCCCGTCAGGGCCCTTGAGTGCCAGCCCATGTCAGTCCCTGGAGAATTGATCGAATGAAACGTCTGATCGCCACGTTGCCCCTGGTGCTTACGTTGTCCGTACAGGCCAGCCCACTGGATTCCATCGGCCTGCTTTCCCAGGATGATTTCAAGAAACTCACCGGCAACATCGGCGCCGCCACACACTACAAGGCGGTGGCGCCGGGGGAGACGCTCGGCGTGATCGGCCTCGATCTGGGTATCGAGGTATCGTCCACGGAAATCGATGATGACGTTCTCGATCGCGCCAGTGGGGGGAATGCCGACATCGACACCTTGCTCATCCCGAAGCTGCATGCGCACAAGGGTCTGCCTTCCGGGATCGATGTCGGCGTTTCATTCGGCGCGATTCCGGATACCGATATCACCGTATGGGGCGGTGAGCTGCGTTACGCTCTGCTCGAAGGTGGCGTGGCAACGCCTGCGATCGGTCTGCGCGCCAGCTACAGCCGCATCGATGGCTCGGATGATCTGGAACTGAGCAATGCAGCCGTGGAACTGGCGGTCTCGAAGGGGTTCCTGATGCTGACGCCCTATGGCGGTGTCGGGTACGTGAGCACCACCGGTACGCCTGACGATATCTACCTGAACCTGGAGAAGGAAAAGGTCGAGGAGAGTAAGGTCTTCGCGGGCCTGAACGTGAACCTGGGCCTGAACCTGGCATTCGAGGTCGATCAGACCGGCGACTTCACGAGCTACAGCATGAAGGCCGGCATCAGGTTCTGAAGGATCGAACCGTCCCGACTCACTCCGGGACAGGCCTGTTGACGTAGGCTTGATCTGCTGATGACGAAGTACTTTCCTTTCCGTGGCCCGCGAATGCTCGGTATTTCCTCGAATCAGGTCACAGCGCCTCGATCTGTCCGCGCTGCTCACTCAACCGCGTCAAGGCAGACCGTGCATCATCAAGCTTCTGTTGCTCGGCAGCGACTACCGCGGGCGGTGCCTTGGCAGTGAAGCCTGCGTTGCCGAGCTTGCCCGACAGGCGCTTCACCTCTCCCTCGAGGCGGCCCAGCTCCTTGTTCAGTCGCGTAAGCTCGGCCTGCTTGTCGATCAGGCCTGCCATCGGAATGAGTAGTTGCATGTCGTCGACGATGGCTACCGCAGAATCCGGCTGCACCGAATTCGCGTCGAGCACGTCGATTGATGCCAGCCGTGCCAGGGACATCAGCAGCGTCTCGTGATCTCTGAGGCACCGGCGATCGTGTGATGTGCTGTCGGCCACCAGCAGCGGCAGCTTCTTGCCCGGGTTGATGTTCATTTCCGAGCGAATCCGCCGTACACCCATCACTACACGCTTGATCCAGTCGATTTCCTGCGCGGCGGCCGTATCCTTCTGACGGCCTGCGGGATCGGGGTAGGGCCGCCGACTGATGCTGTCGCCTGCGATGTTCGCGCGGCTTGCCACACTCTGCCATAGCTCTTCGGTGATGAACGGCATGAAGGGGTGGGCCAGGCGTAAGGTCGACTCCAGCACCTGTAACAAGGTTTCACGGGTTGCCTGCCGGGCTGCTGGCGTTGCCGAGTCGCCCAACGCAGGCTTGGCCATTTCCAGGTACCAGTCGCAGTACTCGTTCCAGACGAACTCGTAGAGAGCGGTGGCTGCCAGATCGAAGCGATAGTTCGCCACGTTGTCGTGAATCGCTTGCGTGGTCGACGCCAGTTGATCTTCGATCCAGCGATCGATGACGCTGCCAGCGCTTGTCGATGGTGCCGAAGTCGTCATGCCCTCGGTGTTCATCAACACGTAGCGGGTGGCGTTGTAGAGCTTGTTGCAGAAGTTCCGGTAGCCTTCCACGCGTTTCAGATCGAAACGGATATCACGCCCGGTGGAGGCCAGTGAAGCGAACGTGAAACGCAAGGCGTCGGTACCGAAGGCCGGAATACCATCGGCGAATTCCTTGCGCGTCTGTTGTTCGATAGCCTGCGCCAGGTGCGGCTGCATCATGTTGGCGGTACGCTTGGCCACCAGCGCTTCCAGATCGATACCGTCGATGATGTCGAGTGGGTCGAGCACGTTGCCCTTGGTCTTGGACATCTTCCGGCCGCTTGAATCTCGCACCAGACCATGCATGTAAACCTCCCGAAACGGTACTTCACCGTCCATGAAGCGAGTGCCGAACATGATCATGCGAGCCACCCAGAAGAAGATGATGTCGAAGCCTGTGACCAACACGCTGCCGGGGTAGAAGGTTTTCAGAGCCTGCGTGTGTTCCGGCCAGCCGAGTGTGGAGAACGGCCACAGGGCAGACGAGAACCAGGTATCGAGTACATCGTTGTCCTGATTCAGTTCGAGATCGTCGGGTAGCGAGTGCTTGAGGCGCACGGCGGCCTCGTCTTCCGCCACGTAGTGGTTGCCCTCGGCGTCGTACCAGGCGGGAATACGGTGGCCCCACCACAACTGTCGGCTGATGCACCAGTCTTCGATGTTCTCCAGCCACTGATAGTAGGTCTTGGCCCAGTTGCCCGGCACGAAACGCACCTTGCCCGATCGCACCGCTTCCAGCGACGGTTCGGTGATCGCGGTGTGCCCACCGGGCCGACCATCCTCCTGTTGCTTGCTGGTGAGATCGACGAACCATTGATCGGTCAGGTAAGGCTCGATGATCTCACCGCTGCGATCTCCACGGGGTACCTTCAGGGTGTGCGGGTCTGTCTTGAGCAGCAGGCCGAGTGCGTCGAGATCTGCCACGATGCGCCGACGCGCCTCGTACCGGTCGAGGCCGCGGTAGTCGGCCGGTACGCTATCGTTCAGGCTCGCATCGTCGGTGAAGAGGTTGATGATTTCGAGCGAATGCCGCTGGCCCATCGCGTAGTCGTTGAAGTCATGTGCCGGGGTAATCTTCACGCAACCGGAGCCGAACTCCGGATCGACGTAGTCGTCGGCGATGATCGGGATCTCGCGCCCCACCAGAGGCAGGGTGACACGCTTGCCGATCCAGTGAGCAAACCGCTCGTCATCGGGGTGAACCGCGATGGCTGTGTCGCCAAGCATGGTTTCCGGGCGAGTGGTGGCCACGGTGACATGACCGCTGCCATCACTCAGCGGATACTGGAAGTGCCATAGGTGCCCCTGCTCCTCTTCCGACAGCACTTCGATATCAGACACCGCGGTGTGTAGTACCGGGTCCCAGTTGACCAGCCGCTTGCCACGATAGATGAGCCCGTCGTCGTACAGTTTGACGAAAACATCGCGCACGGCAGCCGACATGCCTTCGTCCATCGTGAAGCGCTCGCGCGACCAATCGGGCGAGGCGCCAAGACGGCGCAGCTGGGCAGTGATGGCACCCCCGGACTCCTCCTTCCACTGCCAGACGCGCTCGATGAATGCATCGCGGCCGAGATCGTGGCGGGTCTGGCCCTGCGCGTTGAGCTGGCGCTCGACCACCATCTGGGTGGCTATGCCGGCGTGATCCGTGCCCGGTTGCCAAAGTGTGTTGAAACCACGCATGCGGTGATAGCGGATCAGCAGGTCCATGACCGTTTCCTGAAAGGCATGGCCCATATGCAGCGTGCCCGTCACGTTCGGTGGCGGGATCATGATGCAGTAGGGCTCGCCTTCGCCACTGGGTGCAAAATAGCCGCGGCTTTCCCACTCTCGATACCAGCGTTGTTCTATCGCGTGAGGGTCGTAGGTCTTGTCCATGCCAGGTAAGTTGTCGATGCGCAGAGGTGGGAGGATACCGTGAACGGCTCGCTTGCGCCCCGCTTACGGCTTGCCCACTATGACTCTGGCCAGCGGTCGCTCCGGACAACCACCTAGTCGAATGAAGGCAGCTTGACGGATGCCCCTGCTCGCGTCAGACGCGCTGGTTGTGATGCTGCAGTGGATAGCCTCGTTCACGATAGAAGCGGAAACGTTCGCGTCCGGCATCGCGCACCGATTCATCCTGATTGACGATCTCCAGCGTACGCTCGAAGCGGCTGAAGAAGGGCGGTACGCTTGCGGCCAGATTGATCAACACCTGGCGATCACCACCCGGTTCGCCCGTTGACAGCTGGATCGGATCGGCATCGAGCGCATCGTGTTCATCCGCCGGGTCGAGCACCCGGTGGGCGAGGAAGCTGACAGGTTCCTGTTGCCACAATGCCAGATCCAGATCACTCAGCAATGCGTCGGAATCGGCGTGGATGAACAGCAGCTGTCGACGATCGAACACCCGGCCGGCGAGGCGGCAGATGAGTTTCAGCCGGTTCGCCGGGCTGTCGTCCGGCAAGATGTAGAAGTCGATGCGTGTCATTGACGTGTCGAAGGCGTGTCATGGGTGTAGCGGGCGTACCGTGTCGACGGCCGGCATTGACAAGTACGGGAAGCCGCAAGATATCAACTGCCGAGCAGGTACTCCATCAGCAGTGGCACAGGTCGCCCCGTGGCACCCTTGTCGCTGCCGGAGCGCGACGCCACGCCCGCGATGTCCAGGTGGGCCCAGACATACTCCTCGGTGAAGCGTGACAGGAAGCAGGCGGCCGTGATGGCGCCAGCGCCACGATTTCCGATGTTCGCAAGGTCTGCGAACGGGGATTCGAGCTGCGCGTGATAATCCGCGAACAGTGGCAGGCGCCACGCGAGATCACCGGATCGGTCGGCTGCGCGCATGAGCTCGGTGGCCAACGCGTCGTCATTGCTGAACAAGGCACTGGCCACGCTACCTAAGGCAACCACGGCGGCGCCTGTAAGTGTGGCCACGTCGATGACCACCGCGGGCTTGTAGCGCTTGATGTAGGTCAGCGTATCGCACAGCACCATTCGCCCTTCAGCATCGGTGTTGAGGATTTCGACGGTAATGCCTGCCATCGTGGTCACGACATCCCCTGGGCGCGATGCTGCTCCGTCGGGCATGTTCTCGGCGGCTGCCACCACTCCTGTCACGTTGCGTGTCGGTTGCAGTTCGGCAATGGCCTGCATCACGCCGAACACGCTGGCGGCACCGCACATGTCGAACTTCATCTCGTCGAGCGAGGTTGACGACTTGATCGAGATGCCACCGGTGTCGAAGGTGATGCCTTTGCCCACCAACACCACGGGTGCTTCGGACTTCGGGCCACCGTTGTATTCCATGGCGATAAGGCAGGCCGGTTGACGGCTGCCGCGGGTGACGGACAGGAAGGCACCCATGCCCAGGCGCTCCATGCGCTTCTCATCGATCACATGTGTGTGCAGGTTGGCATGAGTACTCGCAAGCCCCCGGGCCGTATCGGCCAGAAAGCTCGGCGTACAGACATTAGGTGCCGTGTTGCCGAGATCACGCGCCAGGCTCGCGCCGTGCGCGGTGGCAGATGCACGCTCCGCGGCCAGGCGTAGCGGCTTGAGGTTTTCGGTTTCGGTGAACAGCAGAAGCTTCTTCAAGCGCGCAGTGTCGCCAGAGGTGCTATCGGCTGGCGCTGCACCGGCCAGCGAACCCTTGTGACGTGTGAATCGATAGAGGCTTTCGTTGATGGAAAGCGTGAGCCGCGCACAGCACCACGCACGGTCGCGATCGGCAACCGATACGTCGTCGATCAGGCAGATGATCGCTTCACGTTGAACCAGGGCGGCGAGCTGCTTGCCGAGGCTTGCACAGAGTTTGCGATAGTCTCGCTCATCGATGCCGCTCTCGCTGCCACAACCGATCAGTATCAGCCGCGCCACCTGAGTACCGGGCACTTCGTGCAAAAGACAGCAATGCCCGAGTTTCGATGTCGCATCACCACGCTCGCAGGCACGCGATAGCGCACCGTCACTCCTTTCATCGAGCAGCGCCGCCTGACCTAGCAGACTACCCTCATGTACAGCGACGATCAGGCTGGCCTTGCCCAGGCGCTTCGGCAGCTTGCGGCTCACGGTAACGTTCATTCGATGAGGTCCATGCGTTGGCTGAGCCGCAGTGTAGTGGCTTGTCCGGCCGCCGTCACCACCGGGCGCCGTCATCAAATGAACGGTGTTAACCTTCGCGGGGAAAACTTGTGCCGCCAAACCGTTTCTGACCATGCGCATCCTTGATCGATACCTGATGAAGGAAATGCTGGTGACCTGGTTGGCGGTCACCGTGGTCCTGTTGGTCATCATGATCGGTAACGTGCTCGCCAGGAGTCTCAGCCGTTTCAGTGACGCTGCTGTCTCGGTGGAGCTGGTGCTGACCCTGGTTGCCGTCACCTCGATCAGCCTGCTCGTTACCCTCATTCCCCTCGGGCTCTACCTCGGCATCATGCTCGCGCATGGCCGTTTCTACCGCGACAACGAGATGGCAGTGATGCACGCCTGCGGAGTCGGGTGGCTCGACCTGATGCGGCCTACGGCCCTCGTCGGCCTGTGCGGTGCGGTGTTCATCGCACTGCTCACCATCTATGCTTCACCCTGGGCGGCCCGTTACGAACAGGAGCTCAAGCAAGAGATTCAGGAAACCTCGGCGTTGAGCCTGCTTACCCCGGGGCGCTTTGCGGAAACCAGCGACGGCAGTACGGTGCTGTTCGTGCGGGCTGCCAACGAGGCGCGCACACGCTTCAACGATGTGTTCATGCACCGCGATCGCGGCGATGATCTGCCGACGCTGGATACCGCCAGGCTCGCGTTCTATCAACGAGATGAAGATAGCGGTGACGAGTACCTAGTGCTCTCTGAAGGGCAGACCGTCATCGGCAAGCCGGGCGATGCCGAATACACCGTCACCGAGTTTCGCACGCAAGGCGTGCTACGGCCACGCGAGGATCCGGTCGAGCCGCGACTGTACACCAAGGGCAAGACGCTGACGCAGCTCTGGTACAGTGCCGACCCGGAAGACAAGGCCGAACTGCAATGGCGTGTATCCATTCCGCTGGCGGCTCTTTTACTGGCGTTGCTGGCCGTACCCTTGAGCCATACATCGCCGCGTGAGGGGCGATTCGGCAAGATCGCCCTCGCTATCCTGATCTACATTCCCTATGCAAACCTTCTGGTACTGGCGCGCAAGTGGATCGAGAGTGAAACCATGCCGGCATGGATCGGCCTGTGGCCGGTGCATGTCCTGGTCGGTGTTCTGATCCTGTCTCTGCTGGCGCGACGGTTGGGGTGGCAATGGCTGTGGAGCCGTCGTGCCGGCACGATAATGCAGGCGCGGAACCGGTGATCTTCTCGATACTCGATCGTTACATCGGCCGCTCCATCCTGTGGACCAGCCTCCTGGTGCTGCTTGTTCTCGTCACCCTGGCGAGCATCTTCGCGTTCATCAGCGAACTCGACGATGTCGGTACGGGCAGCTACGGCGTTCTGCAGGCGGCACAGTATGTACTGTTGACCTCCCCCGGCAAGGCCTATCTGTTGTTCGCCCCGTCGGTGTTGCTCGGCAGCCTGCTGGGTCTCGGTGCGTTGGCTTCGAACAGCGAGCTTACGGTGATGCGGGCTGCGGGTATATCAAACGCACGCATCATCCGAGCGGTACTGCTGACCGGGGTCGCACTCATGCTGCTGATCACGCTGATCGGTGAGACCGTCATGCCCAGGGCTGAACAAATGGCGGAAAACCTGCGGCTCACGGCACTCGAGGAGCGCCTTTCGGTCAAGGGGCACAGCGGTCTTTGGTTCAAGTCCGGTGAGCGATACGTGAGTATTGCCACGGTGATGCCCGATTTCACCCTGCTCGATATCGATATTCATTCATACCGCAACGTCGAGCTGATCGAGTCGACTCACGTTGCCCGTGCCTTGCCATTAGTCAACGAAGACTGGCAACTGCTCGACGTGCAGACCAGTCGGATGGCAGCCGACGGTATCGATGTGCAACGCCGGGCCGAGCAGCGATGGTCGGAGCTGGCGCTCGCCATCGGCGGCGATGCGGGCGACCGCCGTCTGGTCAGCGCAGATGTGCTGAAGAGCCTGTCAGTGTCGCCGGATAGCCTCTCGGTCATGAATCTGCTGCAACAGGTGAGCTACCTTCGCGACAACCAGCTCGACAGTAGCCGCGTCGAGCTTGCACTGTGGGTCAAGATTACCAGCCCGTTGGCTACCATCGTGATGCTGATGCTCTCGTTGCCGTTCGTGTTCGCTTCGCAGCGTGCCGGCGGTGCCGGGCAGAAGATATTCATCGGCATCATGCTCGGCATCGTGTATGTGCTGCTGAACAAGCTGCTCACGCAGCTCGCGCTTGCCAACGGCTTGCCGCCCGCGGCGAGTGCGATACTACCCCTGCTGCTGTTCCTCACCGTGGCGGTCATCGGTATCCGACGAACTGCATAGCAGCGTTCCCGGCACTGCGTGCACACTTCGTGATGCACTCCGCCGCATCGCGATGGGGCATGCTTTGGTAGTTCATGAGGTGTACTGGACTACCTTGATGATCCTGGTTTCGGACAGGCGATCGTGCAAGGTGCGCCGTTCCGTATCAAATACCGCATGCAGGTAAGTGAAACCGAAGGCTACGGTGCCGAGTACGTAGCGTGTCGCGCATTGCCTGAAGGTCAACCTGCCCCCGGCCTCGTTGATCAGTTGCAGGTGCCAGGCTTTCATCCCCAGTGTTTGCCCGCCATACCGCCAGCAGACCCCGAAGAAGGCGAGCCCGATGACGTACAACAGCAGGTAGTAGGCAGGATGAGTCATCGCTTCACCTTCGTTGATTCCGACGACCAGAACCGCGGTCACGATGAAAAACACGGCAAGTAACAGTAAGCAGTCGTAAAGAAAAGCTGCACTTCGTCGCAACAGAATGAAGAACAGTGTGGATCGGGTAGGCATGAGTGTATCTATCGAGGTCCTTCGAGCGAATGACGGTCGAGCAAGCAGCAGACAGGTGGTGGATCAACCGACGGCGGATCGGTGAATCGACGAACTGCAAACAGCCAACCGCGAACTACTTACGGCTCAACCCTTGTTAACGATCACGAAGGTCAATGCCGCGGCGATCACTTGCTACAGCCCTGGTACCTGCCTTCGCTTCCTGAAGCCTTCTGGAAAACCTATATTTCACTAGCTGTTGAAATGCTACTAGACTATGTGGACAATGCACGTCGTGCAAAGTCATTGATTCTGCACGAGCCTCGATCAATGAGTCTGATGGCGGGGTGTTGGGAAGCGTGGCAATGTGTGGCGTCGGGGTCCATGAGATGTATTACCCGAGGTCAGAAGCTCATGCTGTACTGCGCAACGAAGGATGCGCGGGCAGGGAGTTCGACCCGGATTCAAGACATCGGAGGCCGCTTGAAACGGAGCAGCCCGTGGCGATGACCCATCGCCCACAAGGTTCGACGAGACGGCTGGTCCACCGCAAACGGCTGCTGGAGGAGTCTGTCATGTCTGGCTCCATGTTGCATCAATCCACGATCTCAAGGAGTTACCCATGGCTCGAATCAGCAAACCGTTGAAGACTTCGCCGGCGAAAGCCGGCAAGAAGAAAGCGACTGGCAAGAAGAGGGCGGTCGGCAAGAAGAAGGCCACTGGCAAGAAGAAGGCGATCGGCAAGAAGAAGGCAGTCGGCAAGAAGAAAGCCATCGGCAAGAAGAAGGCGATCGGCAAGAAGAAGGCAGTCGGCAAGAAGAAAGCCACTGGGAAAAAGAAGGCAGTCGGCAAGAAGAAAGCCATCGGCAAGAAGAAGGCGATCGGCAAGAAGAAGGCGGTCGGCAAGAAGAAAGCTCGGCAAGAAGAAGGCGGTCGGCAAGAAGAAAGCCATCGGCAAGAAGAAGGCGATCGGCAAGAAGAAAGCCATCGGCAAGAAGAAGGCGATCGGCAAGAAGAAGCGATCGGCAAGAAGAAAGCCACCGGCAAGAAGCGTTCTTACGTTCGACGTAACATCGGTTGATCGCTTGCCGGTGATACCCTGCCCACGTCATGGGCTATTCGTCTGGCGTCGTGGCAGGGTTCCCCATCAATCGATGACATGCCCTGACGTTACAAGCCTGCCTCACCCGTCTGCTCGAACAGCGATCAGATAGCGCTTGGTGTAAAGCAGGAGAACGGTATCACCACTACGCGGTCTCCCGGGCTCACTCCTGACGATTCATTGGGTAGTTCGATGAAACAGTCGGCTTGCTGCAACGAGGTGAGTACGTGAGAATCCTGCGCACCGGTGGTGTGCACATGCCAGCCACCTTGTGCACCCTGGCGGATCCTACCTCGTTGATATTCCACTCTTCCCGGCGCCTTGGTGAGCTTGTCGTCCATGATCGCCGACACGCGCAGCAGGGGCGGCGAAGTGCTGCCAGCCATGTGTGCAAGAGCACGATGAACGAACATCAGGCAGGTAACCGCTGCGGAAACCGGATTACCCGGCAGACCGATCCACGCCTGTCCGCCGTGCAATTGGCCGAAGGTCAGCGGGCGGCCGGGCTTCATGGCAATTTTCCATAGCTCCACCTTGCCCTGTCGATCGATGACGTCGCGCACGAAATCGGCATCGCCGACGGATACGCCGCCGCTGGATACGATGAGGTCGGCATCATCGGCCAGTGTGATCGCCTTCCTGAGCGCATCGATGCTGTCAGCGTGGATGCCGAGATCGATAGCAATGATGCCCGGATCGTTCAGCAATGCGAGTAGTACGGCGCGATTCGCGTCGTGAATCTGTCCGTTGGCCAGGGTGCTTCCGGCCTCGACGAGTTCATCACCAGTGGAAAGCACCGCCACTGTCAGCGCTCTGACGACGTCGATATGGGTTTCGCCGCTGGCGTTCAGCAACCCCAATGCAGCAGCGCCCAATCGATCCCCGCTTGCCACGAGTCGCTGGCCGCGTTGCACGTCCGATCCGGAGGCCCGAACGTTGAAACCAGGAACGGGCAGGCGATCGATGACGATGCAGTCACCGTGGATCGAGACATTTTCCTGCATGACGACGGTGTCGGCATCGTCCGGCACGCGTGCGCCCGTGGTGATGCGTTGACAGGTGCCGGCAGCCAGCGTATCGCCCCCGGGGTGACCTGCTGTTGACATGCCCGCGATGCGTAACGTCAGATTGCCCTCGGCATGACGAAACGCGTAGCCATCCATTGCGGAGCTGCGAAACGGTGGCGAATCGATGCGGGCGCATCGATCAGCGGCAGCAATCCGGCCGAAGGCACGGGCCAGTGGAATCGACTCGCAGTGCCTGACGATAGGCAGATGATCGTACAGCCGCTGCAGCGCGGCCTCGATGCTCAACGCCTGTGGGTCTGCGTCACACAGATCGAAGGGTATGGTCATTGGTAGTATCAACGATGAAAAACTAAGTTACAGGACGATAGGGTCATGCGGGAAGATACTCAGCTTGAAGATCAACGTCTGCAACGCCTGTTCGGCGACATGCTGCTCATCGAGCGCGGTTTGAGTGCTCATACGGTAGCGGCCTACGGCAGCGATATCAAACAGTTCGCCCGTTGGCTTGCCCTGGACGAAGGTTGTCTGTCGCGGGTATCCCAGAGCGACGTACTTGCCTACCTCGACTACCGGCTCATGCAGGGTGCCGACGCCCGGAGTGCGGCGCGCAAGCTGTCGGCGCTGCGCCGCCTGTATGCCTGGATGCTGCGCCAGGGATACATCAGGACTGACCCTACGGCCCTGATCGACTCGCCACGTCTCGGACGCAAGTTGCCAGGCAGTGTCAGTGAAGTACAGGTACGGGGGCTGTTGCAGGCACCGGATGTTTCCACACCACTGGGCCTGCGTGACCGCGCGATGTTGGAAATGCTGTATGGGTGCGGGCTACGCGTGTCCGAACTGGTGAATCTGACATCCGGGCAGGTAGGGCGCCACCAGGGTGTGCTGAGGGTCATCGGCAAAGGCAACAAGGAACGCCTGCTGCCGCTGGGAGAGCATGCTGCACGCTGGCTACAGCGCTACGAGACAGATGCACGGCATACGTTCAAGGCTCCGGCGGCTTCGGTCGACGCGGTGTTTCTGTCGCGCCGAGGCACCTCGCTGACGCGCCAGTCCGTGTGGCACCGGGTTAAGCATCATGCGCGGGCAGCGAACATGCCCGGTAGCCTGTCGCCGCACACCTTGCGACATGCTTTCGCCACGCACCTGGTGAATCATGATGCCGATTTGCGGGTGGTCCAGTTGCTGCTGGGGCACGAGGATCTATCGACAACTCAGATCTACACACATGTAGCGCGCGAGCGTCTTAAGGCCATGCATCTGGCTCACCATCCACGTGGATGACCGAAGGCCTCACGGCTCCTCCGGTCCGAAACCGCGCAGGCTTTCGAGAAAGCGGTACACTCGCGATGCGTTTGCTCCACGTATCTGTATTCGCATCAGCATAGCCTTGCCATCGCTGCCGAAGCCGCACTATGACAACCATGCCCATACCCGTAGCGTCTTTGATAGCCTTGCTTGCCAGCTTCTGCAGTGCGGTATCGGCCGATCAGAACGCACCGGAATTACCCGCGCTGTTCGATGCGCTCGCCAACGCCGGCTCCGCCGCGCAAACCGTCGAGATCGAGTCACGCATATGGGCGCTCTGGCTCGAAGCGCCGGATGAAGCGAGCACTCGCAAGATGACTCGCATCGTTCTGGCCATGCAGAACGATGATCTCGAGCAGGCACTGGCACTAAGTGATCAACTGGTGAAGAGTGCGCCGGATTTCGCCGAAGGCCTGAACAAGCGTGCCACGATCCATTACCTGATGGGAGATCACGATCGTTCCGTCGTCGATATCGGTAAGGTGCTGTCGCTCGAGCCGCGTCACTTCGGTGCGATCTCGGGTCTGGGTCTCATCTTCCTGCAGCGCGGCGATCTGGAGGCCGCACTCGAGGCATTCGAGCAAGTGCTGCAGATCAGCCCGCACTCGAGGAGTGCCAGGCGCAGCGCCGAACGTGTGCGCGACGAACTTGGCAACGAGATCTGAGCGTTCTCGTTTGAACAAGCTGGCCATCCTTGTATTGGCACTGGTGCCGGTATCCGGAGCGATAGCCGGAGCAGGCGATGGTTTCATTCGCCATCGATCCCTGGACCCGTTGAGTGCGACCTTCGGACTGCCTGAAGTCGCAGCCAGGCCTGACCCTGGTAGCGGCGAGCTTCAACTGAGCTTCGAGCACGGTAGTATCTTCACCGGTGGACGTACCGCTACCGAGACGCTGACACTCGATGGCGAAACCAGCCGACTGGCACTGCGTTACAACCGTTCGCTTGGCGGATGCCTCGAGTTCGGTGTGGCCGGCGAGGCAGTGGTGCATGCGGGTGGTCTATTCGATAGTTCGATAGACGACTGGCATCAGTGGTTCGGCCTGCCGGATGCGGGTCGTGATCAGGTGCCCGCGGACTTGCTCGATTACAGCTACGAGAACGCCGCCGGCGAGGGCTTCACGCTAAACCGGTCAGCTCAGGGCCCTGGAGATATCAATGTATCACTGGCACGTGGCTGGCACTGCAACGACAACGCTGGCCCGCTGATGCGCCTGGGGCTCAAGCTGCCCACGGGAAGTAACGACTCTTTGCTGGGAAGCGGTACCACAGATGCCTTTGCCGACGTTCAGGCACCTTGGTTGTCCGTCGGGTTGCGCTGGCGCTTCAGTGCCAGTGGCGGGATACTCATACCCGGCCAGGTGGACGATTACCCCGAGCAACGAACCCTGGTTGGCTACGGCAGTGCTGCCGCCGTGTTTCGTTTCAATGAAACGTGGCATGCCGTGGCGCAGCTCGACGGCCGAACCGCTTTTTTCGACAGCCCGTTACGTGAACTCGGCAACGCGTCGCTGGTGTTGACCACCGGCGTGCGCG
>CBDCAW010000070.1:0-6417 GCA_965214025.1 Granulosicoccaceae bacterium | reverse complement strand
AATCCTTCGGCTCGGTATCGACGGTACTGAGTATCTCACCACGGGCCACTCGGGTCGTTAGACGGTCACCCGGCTTCAGGCTACTTGCGTCACGCACTATGCGTCCGGCGTGTCGTACCACCGCGAAGCCGCGGGTCAGCGTGGCCAGGGGGCTTACGGTGTCGAGCGTTCTTGCCAGCACCTGCAGGCGGTACTGTTGGCGCTCGAGGCGCCGGTGCATGGCGGTGTGCCGCCGCTGGCGAAGCGTGTCGAGACGGGCTGCAAGGCTGGCCAGACGCACATCGGGGGCCTGGCGGGACAAGCGCAGCCGCAACGTCTCCAGCCTACCTTGGTGCCGTTCGAGCCGACGCTGCAGGGCCTGCACGAGGCGAGCCTCCAGTTCATCGGTGCGCTGGCTGCGCTCCTGCAGGGCCCGCGCCGGGTGGCGTGCCTCCAGCCGTTCACTCAGGTTGGTCAGGCTCTGCCCGGTCCGGTGCAGCCGTTGATCGATCGCCCGGCGCAACAGCTCGTGCGCGTCCCGTGCACGCCGCATCAGTGCCCGGCCGTCCGGCGAGGCCAGTTCGGCAGCGGCGGACGGGGTCGGTGCACGCAGGTCAGCCACGAGGTCGGCAATGGTCACATCGACTTCGTGGCCCACACCTGCGACCACCGGCATCGGGCAGGCGCGGATCGCCTCGGCAACGCTCACCTCGTTGAAATTCCACAGATCTTCCAGCGATCCGCCGCCGCGCACCAACAACAGCACATCGACTTCTCGCCGATGGCTCGCTAGCCGCAATGCCTGCGCGATCTCGGCATCGCCGCCACGGCCCTGCACCCGGGTGGGGTAGATGATGACACGGCCCTGCGGATAGCGTCGTGATAGCACCTGCAACACGTCGCGGATGGCCGCACCGCTGGCAGAGGTGACCACGCCGATGGTGGCGGGCATCGCAGGCAAGGCCCGCTTGCGCGCGACCTCGAACCAGCCGAGCTCGTCGAGCCGCTTGCGGGTAGCCTCGAAACGGGCCTGCAACACACCGGCACCGGCCGGTTCGAGGTGCTCGACGATCAGCTGGAAATCGCCTCGTGCGCTGTACAGCCCGAGCTTGCCACGCACCAGCACCACATCGCCGTTCTCGGGCCGCCGCTCCAGATAGCGCGCCCGCCCCTTGAACATCGCGCAGCGGATCTGTGCCTGGCTGTCCTTCAGCGAGAAATACAGATGGCCGCTGGCCGGGCGGGCCAGGTTCGACAGTTCGGCCTGCAGCCACAGCGTGCCGAAGCCTCTCTCCAGCAGCTGCTGCACTTCCTGGTTCAGGCGGGCGACGGTATAGACACGTTTCCTGCCGGCTGTGAGCGCCATGCCCGTGTCGTCGTCGCCGGTGCTGTTGTCGAATGTCATCCGATGCAAGCGTACACACCGGCGCACGGCTACGCACGGGTCACCGTGCTCCGTACGATCACTGTATACTTCGCGCGCATCCCGACTTCCACGGCGGATGCCTATCCCCATGCACGTTTCCCGCGAAGCACTTACCTTCGATGACGTTCTGCTCACGCCGCGGCACTCGCGGGTATTGCCACGCGATGTCGATCTCTCCACGCGCCTTACGCGCAAGCTGACGCTGAACATACCGTTGCTGTCCGCGGCAATGGATACCGTTACCGAATCTCGACTGGCCATCGCTCTGGCGCAGGAAGGCGGCATCGGCATCGTGCACAAGAACCTGTCGGTGGAACGCCAGGCCGAAGAGGTGCGACGGGTCAAGAAGCACGAGAGTGGCGTGGTGACCGAGCCGATCACGATCAGCCCGCGAACCACGGTGGGCGAGGTCATGGAACTTACCCGGCGCCACGGCATCTCGGGCCTGCCGGTGGTGGAGGGCTCCACGCTGGCAGGCATCGTCACCCAGCGCGACCTGCGTTTCGAGACGCGCCTGGAGCTACCGGTGTCGCAGATCATGACGCCACGCGAGCGTCTGGTGACGGTGCCGGAGAATGCGAGCCGGGAAACGGCGATCGACAAGCTACATCAGCACCGCATCGAAAAGGTGCTGATCGTCAACGAGGCCTTCGAGCTCACCGGCATGATTACCGTGAAGGATATCCAAAAGGCACAAGACTTCCCGATCGCGTGCAAGGATATCCATGGACGGCTGCTTGCCGGCGCCGCGGTCGGCACCGGTGGCGACACCGAAGAGCGAGTCGCAGAGCTGGTGAAGGCGGGAGTCGACGTGCTGATCGTGGATACCGCGCACGGGCATTCGCAAGGGTACTGGAGCGGGTCGCCTGGATCGTCGGTCACTTTCCCGACGTGGATGTCATCGGCGGCAACATCGCCACGGCCGAGGCCGCGACCGACCTGGTGGCCGCCGGTGCCGCCGGGGTCAAGGTGGGTATCGGGCCAGGTTCCATCTGCACCACGCGCATCGTGGCAGGGGTGGGTGTGCCGCAGATCACTGCGATCAACGAGGTGGCCGAGGCACTGGCTGACACCGACGTGCCGCTGATCGCCGATGGCGGTATCCGCTTCTCCGGCGACATGGCGAAGGCCATCGCCGCCGGCGCCCATACGGTGATGGTGGGCAGCATGTTCGCAGGCACCGAGGAGGCGCCCGGCCAGGTCGAGCTGTATCAGGGCCGCTCCTACAAGTCGTACCGGGGCATGGGCTCGGTCGGTGCGATGCGCGCAGGTTCCAGTGATCGTTACTTCCAGGACGATGAGGATATCGAAGACAAGCTGGTGCCGGAAGGCATCGAGGGGCGAGTGCCGTACAAGGGGCCGATGGGTGCGATCGTGCACCAGATGCTGGGTGGGGTTCGCTCCAGCATGGGCTATTGCGGCGCTGCGGATATCGAGACCATGCGACGCGAGTCGCGGTTCGTGCGGGTCACCGGGGCCGGCATGCGCGAAAGCCACGTGCACGATGTGCAGATGATCAAGGAGGCGCCGAATTATCGGCTGAGCTGAATGAAGCATTCCAACGTTACGGGCTCCTCCAGCGGGCGGCTGAGCTGAATGAAGCATTCCAATGTTACGGGCTCCTCCAGCGGGCGACTGAGTTGATGGCATGACAGACATTCACAGCCAGCGCATCTTGATTCTCGACTTCGGTGGCCAGACCACGCAGTTGATCGCTCGCCGGGTGCGCGAATGCGGCGCCTACAGCGAGATCCACCCGTGGGACATGGATCACGAGGCCCTGGTCGGCTTCGCACCCAGTGGCATCATTCTTTCCGGTGGCCCCGAGTCGGTAGTCGCCGAGGCCTCACCGACGATCGCGCCAGCGGCCTTCGACGCCGGCGTGCCGATGCTCGGCATCTGCTACGGCATGCAGGCAATGGTGCATCAGCTGGGCGGCGAGGTGCGGGCACAGCAGGCGCACAGCGAATTCGGCTACGCATCGGTGCGCCACACGGTCGGTAACCGCCTGCTCGAGGGCCTGCGTGACCGGCGCAAGGATGAGCACGACGAGCTGGACGTCTGGATGAGCCACGGCGACCGAGTCGAAGCGGTGCCCGACGGCTTCGTCGTCACCGGTACCAGTGAGAATGCGCCGATCGCCGCCATGGCCGACGACGCACGCGGGTGGTACGGCATCCAGTTTCATCCCGAGGTCACCCACACCCGGCAGGGCGCGTTGATTCTCGAACGTTTCGTGCGCCAGATCTGTGGCTGCGACGGCTTGTGGACGCCGGGAAACATCGTCGAGGATGCCGTGACGCGGGTGCGGGAGAAGGTCGGTGCCGACAAGGTGCTGCTGGCCTTGTCCGGCGGTGTCGATTCGTCTGTGGTCGCGGCCCTGTTGCACGAGGCCATCGGCGAGCAGCTCACCTGCGTGTTCGTCGATACCGGCCTGCTGCGCCTGAACGAGGGCGATCAGGTGATGCACACCTTCGCCGAGAACATGGGCGTGCGCGTGATCCGGGTGAACGCCGCCGACCGCTATTTTGCCGCACTCGATGGCGTGAGCGATCCGGAGGCCAAGCGCAAGATCATCGGCGGGCTGTTCATCGATGTGTTCGAGGAAGAGGCCGGCAAGCTGGCCGACGTGAACTGGCTGGCGCAGGGCACCATCTACCCGGACGTGATCGAATCGGCCGGCGCTAGCACCGGCACCGCGCATCTGATCAAGTCACACCACAATGTGGGGGGGTTGCCTGTGGAGATGCGCATGCAGCTGATCGAGCCGCTACGCGAACTGTTCAAGGATGAGGTGCGCCGCATCGGGGTGGATCTGGGCTTGCCCGGCAGCATGGTCTACCGTCACCCCTTTCCCGGCCCCGGCCTCGGTGTGCGTATTCTGGGGGTTGTGAAGGAGGAGTACGCCGGGGTGCTGCGGCGTGCCGACGCGATCTTCATCGAGGCACTGGTTCGGCACGATCTGTACCGCCAGGTGTCACAGGCCTTTGCGGTGTTCCTGCCGGTGAAATCGGTGGGCGTGACCGGCGACGGGCGGCGCTATGGCTACGTGATCTCGCTCAGAGCGGTGGAAACCATCGACTTCATGACGGCGCGGGCGGCGCATCTGCCCTATGAATTTCTCGATGAGGTGTCGCGAGCGATCTGTAACGCCATCCCTGAAGTGTCGCGCGTAGCCTACGATATCTCCAGCAAGCCACCGGCGACGATCGAGTGGGAATAGGCTCGCCAACGGCTCGCCAAAGGCTCGCCAAAGGCACTCACGAGGGGGTTGCCCCGGTATGCTTCCGTGTTCACAAGAGTGCAGCTACAAGCGTGGCGATCGGTTTCGGAGCGCCTCTTGCTTGCTGCAATCCACAAGGCTAGGCAAAATGCCCGCAGTCGAATCGAGATACTCATGAATCTGACCGTTCCAACCCTGCGACCTCGCGTCACCCTGGCTACCCGCGCGTCTTGCCGCATGTCCCGCAGCCTGCCTTGCCTGGCCCTGTGCATGGGCATGCTCGCCGGCTGCGGATCCCCTGCAACCAGGGATTCGCCGAACGAGCCGCCGGCGCCGGTGATCACCGATGCACGGCTCGATGGCTCGATTCGCGGCGACACCAACGATCCGCAGCTTGCGCAGCTGTGGTCCGCGGCGCAGCAGGCGCGGTTGGATGGCGACGATCAGGAGGCGCTCGATCTGTTGGCCGAGGGTCTGGAGATCAACCCGCAGAACGGGCTTTTCTGGAGCCGTGCTGCCCAGATCCAGCTGGAGAATGCAACCCCCGGGCAGGCCGAGAAGTATGCGATGAAGTCCAACGAGTTCGCCGACGGCAACTCCGCATTGTTGCTGCGCAACTGGCTGATCATTCGCCACGCCCGTAATGCAAGAGGTGATCTGCTGGGTGTGCGCATGGCCGAAAAGCGAGTGCAGCAATACCAGCAGGAGTGAGCGCTCGGGTTCTACGTTCATGTGCAGCGGGGGCTGACTCGGCAGGAAGCCGACCCTCGTGGTGCATACCCTCTCCATAACCGAAGCAAGGAGGCATCGGTGAGCAGGAAGAAAAAAGTCAGGGCGACGGAAAACGCCGTCGAACCATCAGGTGCCGGCGAGGCGGCAGGTGATCCGTCGTCGATCAGCGAGGTGCTCGGCGCTGACGGGCCCATTGCCCGGCACTTGTCGGGCTTCGCACCCCGCACCGAGCAGCAGCATCTGGCGGAGGCCGTATTCGAGGCGATCGACCAGGGCGGGGTGCTGGTGGGCGAGGCGGGTACCGGCACCGGCAAGACGTTCGCCTATCTGGTACCGGCACTGTGCTCTGGCCAGCGGATCATCATCTCCACGGGCACCCGTCACCTGCAGGATCAGCTGTTCTACACAGACCTTCCCCTGGTCAAGCGGGCGCTCGGCAACGCGGCCACTGTCAGCCTGTTGAAGGGGCGCTCCAACTACCTGTGCAAGCATCGCCTCGAGCGTGCCCGCCGGCATCCCGCGTTGGCCGATGTGCGGCACCAGCAGCACCTGAGGAACCTCGCCGATTGGGCCGGGCGTACCACCACCGGTGATATCGCGGAGGTGCTGAACGTACCGGAAGATTCCATGGTCTGGTCGTTCATCGTCTCCAACGATGAATTCTGCTCGCAACATGACTATGAAGACCTGGCAGATTGCTTCGTGCACCAGGCACGCAAGCGTGCCCAGGAGTCTGACGTGGTCGTCGTGAATCACCACCTGCTGTGCGCCGACCTGGCATTGAAGGAGGAGGGTTTCGGCGATCTGCTGCCCAGTGCCAATGGCTTCATCATCGACGAGGCGCATCAGCTGCCGGATATCGCTGCCGAGTTCTTCGGCCGCAAGCTGAGCAGTCGGCAAGTCCTCGATCTGGCGCGCGACACCGTCGGCGAGCAGCTGCAGGACGCACCAGACTCCTCCGAGCTGCGTGATCTGGCGGGGCAGTTGGAAACCGCCGTACGTCACTTCCGCCTGGCCTTCGCGATCGAGCCACAGCGCGACGCGTGGGTGAACATCG
>CBDCAW010000069.1:0-28729 GCA_965214025.1 Granulosicoccaceae bacterium | reverse complement strand
AAGAACCGGTCGCTCTCGCAGGGTGTCCATCAGGCGCGGCTGTTCGCCGGCTTCGAGGTTCCGTTGCCACTGTGCACGCGCCGCCTCGGCTCGCTGTCGCTGAAACGTCTCCAGGATCGTGCGCGCACGCTGTAGATCATCCTCGTCGTGCAACCAGATGGCAGGCATCGATATTCCCCAGTTGCCGGCATCGGTTTCGTAGAACTCCACGCGCTGATCGTGCAGTACCTGACGCAAGGCGTCTGCTTCGTCTTCAGGTACCGAGCGCAGTCGGAACAGTAGTACGGACATGGTGTTGGCTTGTCGAGGTTGTCGGCATCACAGGGTGTCAATGCCTGGGCGACAGTAGGCGATCAGTTCGTGTTATCGCACGGGTTGTGCGGTCACACGGGCGCTGACGCTGGCAGGCCCGATTATCGCCCCACGGGCCCTAGCAAGTCAGCATAGCGCTGTCGCAGCTCGCCGACTTCATCGTCGCGCCCACGCCTGGCAGCACCCTGTGTGTAGATGCTGAATTTCCCGCGGAAGGTTTCGCTGGTCAGCGCATGATCCGCCGGTGCCAGCCTGGTGCCGCGCAGCTGGCGTGCCAGGGCCTGCAGCCTGAACCGGTCCATGCCCGCGTACTGTCTCGACAACTGATCCGCATGCCCGCCGGTTTTCGTGAGCAGGGCTTCGTCCACATAGTGCACCGGTTCGCGTGAACAGATACGCAGCCACAGGTCGTAGTCTTCGCAGGCGGGAAGGCTTTCATCGAAAAGACCGATATCGTCGAACAGCGTGCGGTGAATGATCGCGGCAGACGGGGAAATCGCGCATAACGGCAGGCAGTGCGGGTATATCCACCCGCCTCGCTTGCGATGCCGATGCTTCGGATTCACGCGCTTGCCATTGCGGATCCACAGCTCGTCACAGTGCAGCAGCCGGCACCCGTGCTCCTCTGGGCGATGGGCGAACTGGCGGGCCAGCTTCGTCGGGTGCCAGCGATCATCCGAATCGAGAAAGGCCAGCCATTCACCGGCTGCCACTCTGATTCCGTGGTTGCGAGCGCTTGATACGCCCTCATGCGACTGGCTCACCAACTGCACGGTCGGGTGTGAGTTTCGCACCCGTTCGGCGGTGCCATCGTCGGAGCCGTCATCGACCAGGATCACTTCATGAGCCGGAAGGGTCTGGCTGGCTATCGAGTTCAGCGCCTCGCAGACCTGCTCGCGCCGATTCCGGGTGGGAACGATCACCGACACCTGCGGAGAGGTCACTGTGCCACCACATCCGCCACGACCGCGAGACGCTCACCGGGCTTGATGGCGGTGCCTTGAAAGCCTGCCAGTAACATGCCGTCGACCGGCGACAGGACATCGACGGGTTCCGTCGCCATGTTGTCAAGGTCATGGAGCTGGGCGATCGGCTCGCCGCGATACACTTCATGGCCGATCTGGCGAAGCAGGGCGGGCATGCCGTGCCCGGGGCTGATGATCGTGTACCGTTCGTCGGGTATGCGCAGCATGCGGGTAGCGCGTAGTGTGTGAGGGGCATCCAGCATGCCGAGCGAGATCAGAATGTTCATGCAACCGCTGAACGCCAGATCGACATCCGCCACATCCGAAGCCCCACCGCCACCGATGCGTACAGCCAGGTATCGAGCGCCGGCCTCGATGGCAGTGTTGCCGAGCAGATTGTCTCTGGCCAGCCTTTTCAGCCGCAGGCTGTTCGGCGCACCGAAGGCGATCATGGCAGCTTCGGCAGCTGCTCGCTGCCGATCGGAGCCCTGCTGGGCGATCGCACACATGGCGTGATAGCACAAGTTGTTACCACCTGCGCCCAGCTCCACGACCAGTGTGGATTCACTCAGGAAGTCTCGGACGCACAGTGCGGCCAGCTGCTGCGCCTGATGACCGGCAATATGATTCCGGCCACCACCCGCATGCGCGGGATCGGAAAGGGCACCGATGTTCGAATCGGGTGGGCGCGAATTGCGCAAGGCCGGCTCGACGACCAGGTTCGGCATGATCACGACCCGGCCTTCGACGCTTTCGCCATCGAGTGATCTGGCAAGCCGTTGCAGCGTGATCTGGCCGATGGTTTCGCCAGGGCGCAGACCCCCCGCGAAGACCACTGTCGGGCCCGTACCACGTTGAATGACACACGCCGGTACTGGCCGGTGTGCCTCCGGTGCCGCAGCGGCCGGGTTCTGAACTGGCAGGTGGCCGAACTGCCTGCCCGCTCGGGTGCGATCGATGTGGGTGCCGGCCGTCAATTCCATGCAAGGATTGTAGTTCCAGCGTTGGTAGTTCGCTGCATGGGCCGAAGCATGTCAGCGGCGTCTACCGAAAGACCCTGTCAAACCGGCGGTACGAATGCCTCTTGCTCACGGCCTTCCACGACCGATTTCAGGAAGATCTCCACGCGGCGGTTCTGGCTGCGGCCTGCCTTGGTGGTGTTGTCGCCCGAGGGTGCGAGTTCCCCGCGGCCACCGACGCGAAGGCGTCGTCGGTCGACGCCATTGCTTTTGAGCGCGTCGCCTACCGAACGAGCCCGTCTCTCGGACAGTTGCTGGTTGTAACTCAGACTGCCGGTGCTGTCGGTGTGCCCGATCACATGCACTGCCGTGCGGTCGTATTCGCCGATCACGGCACCTACCTTCGACAGGGTCGACTCGAAAGCCGGCTTGATACGATCGCTGCTGCTGTCGAAGCTGACCTGACTGCTCACATCCAGCCTGAGAGTCTCCTCGTCCAGGCGCGTCAGAGTGATCTCACGGTTCGACTGCTCACGCGCCAGCTGTTCTTCCATCTTGCGTTGCTGGCGATCCATGTACTGCCCGACGGCCGCGCCGGTCAGAGCGCCCACGGCGGCACCGACGAACTTGCCGTTCTTGCTGCTACTCTGGTTGCCGATCACGGCCCCCGCGACGGCGCCGATGGCGGCGCCGTTCTTGGTACGGCGGTTGGGATCATCAGTAGCGCAGGCGGCAACCAGAACGAGCGCGAGCGCGAGCGTCAGGGCCGTCTTGGCGTTCTTGTGCATGTTGCGTCTCTTGACGTGAAGGGAGCCGAATCGCGGTGCCTTGCGGTTATCGACATCTCTGACGCAAAAGTTGCATCCGCGCACACCTGAAGTGTGAGCCAGTTCGGTTCTGACCCATAGCGGCCATGGTGTCTTGCAGATCAGCTCACACTTTGACCCCGTCGCAAGGCAGCTCGAACGACGATCACGATGAGAGTTGGCTCAGGTGACCGTCCATCGGGTCGCGGGAGAGCTATGATGAGTGCCCTTGACACCTGATGAGAACGTCCGCATTGGACACGATTACCTGGAAGGATTTTGAACGGGTCGAGCTGCGTGCTGGCACCGTGACGGATGTGCAGGCCTTTCCCGAGGCGCGCAAGCCGGCGTACAAGCTGACCATCGATTTCGGTGCGGATATCGGTCAGCGCCGATCCAGCGCGCAGATCACGGATCTGTATTCAGCTGAGCAGCTGATCGGAAGCCAGGTGCTTGCGGTGGTCAATTTTCCGCCCAAGCAGATCGGCCCGTTCATGTCGGAATGCCTGGTGACAGGCTTGCACCGGGAAGACGGTTCGGTGGTGCTGGCAGGCCCGACCCAGCCGGTGCCCGACGGCGCGAAGCTCTGTTGAGATCCAGTGAACTTCAGCGCCCGAAGCCCCCGGGCGCCAGGGTGGTTCCATTGACCCGAATCGGTGCGAGGAGCGGGCCTGTCGGGAATGCGCCTTCGCAGGGGATCAATCGATCCTTGAGCCGTCTTCTAGGAACCTGCCAGAATGTCGCCGCACAGCAAGCGATGCGGGCTGCGTGCAATCGGATCGCCCGAGCTGACACTGAAATACTGCTCGCCCTGGCAGGCGGGCATGCTCGCCGGTGAACCATCATCGGCACTCACCGCGGTGCTCACCTTGAGCAAGCCGGTCTCCGTCACTTCGGTGATGATCGCCGAATCGACTTCGACGCCGCCGGTATTCTCGATCTGGTCGGCGAGCTGTTCGATGCGACTCAACACGCGCCAGGAGTCTTCCTCGTCCACGATGACCTCGATGATGTCGTGCGTGATCTCGTCGCCGTCTCCCTGCGGACCGATGAAATATTGCACGGCCAGGGTTCCGGGCTGATCATCCTCCGTTTCACTGACCGCCGTCTTGACGGAGACGACGCGTTCGTCACCCGTCGATGGCTGATCGGCGGCGCCGTTCCCGGTGCCCCCGTTCTCGGCAGACTTTGCATTATCGCCCTCCGCACCTCGCTTCAGGCTGTTCATCAGCTCCTTCAGCTGATTATCGAGTATGTAGCGGTTGCGCGCTGACAACTGATCGATACCGTCGCGATCGGGCCAGGTAGTGCAATCGAAGTTCCACTGCTTGCTGTACTTGTCGCGCAGTTCGTAGGCCTTGGCAGAGCAGAACAAGGTGTCGTGATCGGCATACCACAGCACCTCCTTGCGTCCACCCTGATAGTCGACGCTCACTTCGCACAGGCGCGATTCACCCGGCATGTCCACATGGATGAAGCGCCGGTCATCAGGCTTGCTGCACTCGAATTCCAGCGCACCGGCGGGGCTCGCCAGCATCAATGCCAGCAGTACCGTCGCGCAACGCGGATACCCGCTGAGCGCGTGCCGCCGGATGTTCACGAAGTGTTTTTTCATGGCGGCATCATAACCGATCGACCGATGCGTTTCGGCCGATCGGGCTAACCCTTCAGGCTTTCAGGAAACCCAATGTACGATCGGGAAAATTGCCCAGCTGCGGGAGGATGCGATCGACATCGCCGGGTGGCAGGCCGATCCATTCGAGCAGGGTTGCCGCGTACTGGCTGGCCGCCGCCGTGGGCAGGATACGGCCGTGATGCACGCTGTCCGGGCCACCGATGTCGAGCAGGGGCAGGGTGCCGTGAATATCCCCCCCGCTGACCGCATCACCCATCACCATCAGGTGATTGCCCCAGCCATGATCGGTGCCGTCACCATTGCTGGTCAGGCTACGGCCGAAATCCGACGAGGTGAAGCTGATCACGTTTCGCGCTTCGCCCAGCGTGTCGAGAGCACGCTGGAACCAGGCCAGCGAATCGCACAGCTCGGCGAACCGCTTCGGCATTTCCAGGTTCTGGTTGTCATGCACATCGAAGCCGCCCATTTCTACATAGAAGATCTGCCGGTGCATGCCGAGCTGAGCACGGGCACCGATCAGGCGCGCCACCATCGCGAGCTGGCGCGCGAGCGTGTAGTCCGGCACCGGCTCATCGATCATGCCTTGCTGAGCGGCCAGCGTCTGCCCCAGCTCGGTGCTGATCTGCATGGCCCGCTGTTGCATGTCGGCGTAGGCGCTGGTCATCAAATGCGAACGCCTGTGCTCCAATACGCGCAAGAACGCTTCCCGACGCGGCCGGGTCCAGTTGTCGTCCGCACCCAGCCCGGCATACTCGAGCACGCCGCTCTCCTTCAGGCTGAAGGGCCGCTGCCCGAATCCGGCCTGCCAGTAGTTCGCACCGGACAGGGTGATCGAGGTCAGGTAGTCGCGCTCCTGGAATTCCGCCAGCTGCGCGGCCGCCAATGCCCCCCAGCCGGTGGAGGCGCGATCACGGCCCTGCAGCTGCTGCCACTGAGTAGCCTGATCGGCGTGCGAGAACAGCTGTGCCGGCAGAATGGCCGAGCCTTCTTCATAGGCTTGCTTGCTGACCGGCTCCATCAGGTTGCCGACGTTGGCGAGCATCGCCAGCCGGCCGCCATCGAACAAGGGTCGAACCGCAGTGGCGGACGGATGCAGGCCTGCCACCGGGGCCTTGCCGTCACTGCCGTGCAGGGGTAGCAGGGAGCCTTTGGGTACTGCAAGCCCGGCGCGCGAACGTTCATAGGCACCGTATTCGGCCTGACCGGTCGGAACCATCAGGCTGAAGCCGTCACAACCGCCTTGCAGGAATACACACACGAGGGCACGGTAGTCACCATCGCTTGCCTGGTTCGCCTCGGCGGCCCGTGCCAGGGTCCACCACGGCTGCGCCCCGAGGGCGAGGCCCGAACCTGCAAGAGTGCGGCTGGCCAGTTGCAGGAATTGCCTGCGGCTGTGTGATCTCATGGGTCGTGTCTCATTGCTGAACGGCGGCCTGCGGCGAGGTCACCAGCAGGAAGATGGCCTCGACCACTCGTTGGGCGGCTCCGTTGGTGTAGCTTCTCGCAGCCATCAGGTTGCGTGCCTCCTCGCGAAGGCCATCGCTCATGCGGCCTCCGAGCAACAGCAGGTCCAGATGGTCGAGCAACGCCTCGGGGTCGGGTTCCAGAATCAGTTCGCGATCGATATCGATGTTCGCGGCGAGCTCGTCGGCGTCACTCTTGTGGTTATGTGACCACAGCGTGTTGGCCAGCAGGCGGCTGGTCAGCGACACAATGCTGCTCTCATCGGTGATCTCGAATTCCGGTGATACCAGGCCGGCGTCGCTCAGAGCGCCGGGCTGGCTGAAGTCGTCGCGGAAGAAGTTGAACACCGTGGCGGAACGCATCGGCGCCTGGCCAAGCTCGTTGCCCGCCCAGCTGTAGTTGAATTGCGGGTGCAATCGCGTAACCCCGAAGGCGCGCCACAATTTGCTGATGCGCAGCAATGGCTCACGCAGCTTGCCGTATCGATCAGGTTCGTCGAGGTGGCCGACACGTGCTTCGCGGTGCATCAGGATCGCCTTGACGGTGCTGGCCAGCGAGCCGCGCTCGCCGGTGGCATTGCTGTCGAATACCGCGGCCACATCCTTCACATAACCTGGCGAGGGGTTGCTGGTCACCAGGCGCCGAATCAGATGACGGACCACGAAGGGACCGACATTGGGGTGTGCGAACAGGGCATCCAACGCGTCGCTGATGTCCTGTTCGGCACTCTGACCGGCAGGCAGGCGTATGCCGTCGTGCAGTGTCTTGGCATCGGTGTCGTGGAATTCCTGCCAGGGTTGCATCGGGCTCACGTAGTCCTTCTGTTTCGACCAGCGAAAGTTGTCAGCGTTGGCAAAGTGCCAGCCGGTGAACACGCGTGCGTAGTTTTCGATCATCTCCTGGTCGAAGGTGGGCAGGGGCACGCCATCGGCATCGAGTTTGGGTGTGCCATCCGGGTTGAGCTTCTCGAGCCCGATGGAGAACAACTGCATCAGCTCGCGTGCGAAGTTCTCATCGGGCCGGATGTTTTCGTCAGGGTCGGCACGCCGGTTGCCCTTCATGCTCAGGTACTCACCCATGACCGGGCTCAGGGTGATCTCCTGCAGCAGGTCGCGGTAGTTGCCGAAGGCGTTGCGCAGGAGAATGTCGTAGTAGTTCATGAGACCGGGTTGATGCTCACCGAGGCTGCCGACCGACGACACCACCAGAATCTCGCTGAGAGCGAAGGCCACGCGCTGGCGGAGCTGATCGGGCGCGGTGACCACGCGGCGCCACCAGACGTTGATGTATTCATTCCAGCGCTGGTTACCCGATTCGAGCAGCGCGGGCAGCATCAGTGCGGCGGGCGTGCTCATCTGGGCATCGATCCATGGCTCGAAGCCGCTGGCGGCCACACTGTGGATGTCATCGAGCGTCGGGCCGAAGGTGCCCTGATCGAGTACGCGATAGGCCGCCTCGGGTGATACAGGCCCACCCCCGACGGCATTGGCCACCTCGGTCGGCGGCAGGCGCGGCATGGCGGCGGGCGAGTCGGGAACCCGGGCACCGTCGATCGAAAACGGTTGCGAGGTGCCGCCTTCCGAGCTGTCACCGCCGCCGCAGGCCACCAGTGTCATCCCGCACACCAGCGCAAGCACGGTCTTTGAAAGCGTCCGAGAGAACCGTGGCGCGAAATCTTGCATGTCCAGCCGTATCGTGGTTTGACTCGGCAGGAATAACGGCAGGGCCGTTCGGTAAGTTTGGTGCAGAGGCGTGAAGCTGTGAGTTGCCCCACGCAGCGTCATTCAGAATGCCGAAGAATCAGACGTTCCCGAACCGGCTTCTCAGTGGGCCGTCGATGGTCAGAGTGGCGTCTGGATCGTCGTGGGGATCCACCAGCACCACCGTTTCATCGACAACGTTGTCGCCATCCTCGTTTTCGACCGACAGCGGTAGGTTCAGCAGCTGCGTCTCGTCGTCGGGCTCGGCCTGCCAGTCGGCTCTGTTCGGGCGGCCTCCCGCAGCCGGGAGGCCGTGGTCGTAGGTACGCAGACGTTGCTCTGTGGCTGTGCCGCGTTGCGGCAATGTGGCCCGCTCAAGCCGTTCCAGGACATCTTTCAATGACCGGTTCAGGTCGATCAGCTCGTCACGCTCGGCATCGCCCAAGGCAATCTGATCGAGCAGCTCGTCCACTTCGCTCTGCTTTTCGAGTATCGCTTCGGCGTGTAGTAGCCGCTCATGCATCTGTAGCTTGTCGACGGCCTGCCCGACCGCTGCAAACCGGAGTTTCCAGCCAACCATCAGGCCGAGAATGCCCGCAGCGGCTATGATCGCCGACATCTCCAGCAACAGTAGGTTCATAGCGACGGGTTCTCCTGGAAGGCGCACACGTCAAAATCATGCCGCAACGCTAGCGCAGCCCGCAAAGTTAGCGCAGCTGAAGCTCGATACGACGGTTGGTAGCCCGGCCCACAGCGGTACCATTACTGGCGATGGGCAGGCTTTCACCATAGCCGTGCGCTATCAGGCGATAAGGTGACACCCCCTGCGCCACCAGGTAATCGCGCACGCTGTTGGAGCGTTGCTGGCTGAGCAGAAGGTTGTTACCTTCATCGCCGAGGGCGTCGGTGTGCCCACCGATGTCGAGTTTAGCGCTGTAGAACTGTGCCAGTAGCGCTGCGAGTTCGTCCAGCATGCGGCGGCTGGGTGTGGTCAGCTGATGGCTGTCGACGCGGAAGGCGATCTGGGCTGACTTCAGCGCCTCGAAGCGAGAGAGCAACTCCTCGTCGGTGGCAGGCGGTTGATCAGCAGGCTTCGCGAGCGTTTTCAGTGCCGGCTTCCTGCCAGTGCGGGCGGGGGGGGTGGAAGTGGTCGGCAATTCCGCTATCGGCTCGATCACCCTGCCGGTATCGTCAGATGGGTCGGTATTCGCGGGCAATTCGGTCATCGGGTCGGTACCGTTCACCGGATCGGTGCTCTGTTCCTGCTGCGCAAACACTGCCGGAGCGCGCCAGGGTGGCAGGATGGAGCCAAAGACCTTGATGCGCGGCATGCCATCGGCGCGCCGATTGGGGGTCAGAGTTGTCTGCGTGGCAGGTGCAAGCGATAATGCTGCCAGAGGATCGAACGATTGAGCCGAGGGCGCTGTACGGCGAGAGACGGCTGGTACGTCCGGCACGGCTTTTGCCACATCGAGCGCATCGATCACCTCGCGCACCCCTTCCACCTGATAAGCCGCCTCTATCAGGACCGGGCGCTGAGCGTCGTCGTCGATCGTGCCGGCGAGTCGCGTCGTATAACCGTGCACCGTCACTTCTATTGCGTTCCCGTCGATGGCACCGAGCGCGGACCTCACCGATGATGCCGTCTGCCTTTCCACGGCAGGCACCAGCCGGTGGTGCGCCACCCAGATCAGCGCCGCCAGGCCGATGGTCCATACCAGGGCCCACAACAGCCCGGCTGAAAACGCAGGTTGAGGCGTGTGAAGCGCGGCATCATGGTCTACGGGTGCATCAGTCGTCGGATAGTTCATGATGGGCGCTGGCAACTCGCCGCTGCAAAGTGTCGCAACATCATACGTGGCTCTCAGGGGGCTGGCGAGCAGGCGCGGCGCCTGCCGTGCGATAGGTCGGCATGAATCAGTACACTAGGGTCACGGCAGTACTAACGTCGGAACCCATGGTAGTTCAACGAAGGGTGGTTTGAGATGCGCAGTGCGGAGTTTGTCGACCAGCACCGGTCAATCGGCTTGAATGAGCCTGGTAGCGGCCCCGAAGGGCAGTCAGGAAGCCGATGGATTGCATGGCTCGGAACAATCGTGCTCGGCGTGGCCTTCGCCGCGCCGTCGGGAGCCGATGTGCTGGCCGATTGCCGGTCACTGTCCACCGCGGACGATGATGTGCACGTCTGTCTGGACAATTTTCTGGATGATCTCGATGACAGCATGGAGCTGCTCGCCGGGCAGGTCGGCGAGGAGGTGGATGACAACTCCAGCGCCATGTTCACACGCTCGCAGGCAGCGTTCGTCGACTATCGACGCCAGAACTGCCTGTGGTACGTATCGTTTTCCGACCCCCGGGCACTGGCCGAACAACTGGGCAAGAACTGCCTGATCGACATGACGCGTGATCGGCTGGCGGAATTGCGGGAATTGCTGGTGGCCAGCGAACAGTCGCGGGGGCGGTTGCAGGGGTACTACGTCCATGGCGGCGAATTGAACTCGTTCATCGCCTGCGGGTCAGGCAGCCGCTACTGGGTGGAAAGCGAAAACGGGGCGGCCGACGAATTGCAGCAGACCTACAGTGATCTGGCCAGCGCGGATCGCCAGCTGTTGTATGCCGACCTGATGGGCACACTGGAAGAAGAGCCGGAGGCGCGGGAAGGCCACGCCGGGCGTGCGGACGTTACCGATATCGCCACGTTGCGGATCCCCCTGGAGTCGGACTGCCCATTGCCATCGGCCTCCGATGTGACCACCGCGGTACTGGTGCCCGATCAGGGGGCCGACGATGATCAGCAGGCCGATGCTGACGATGGCGAGGTAGAGCAGGTCTCCGCGCAGGAAGACGATGAACCTGAACAACAACTCAATGCGTATTTCGGGGCCTGGCAGGCAGCCTGTCTGCAACGCGGCAGCGACTATTCCTGCAACCTGAGCACTGAGCTGGAGGACCCCTCGGCCGGCGAAGGCGACGCGGGCCCACCGGTACGGATGCGGATCCAGCGCCAGCCAGAGGAACAGACCACCGTGGAGCTACGCTTCGACGATGTGGAGATCGACAGGCCGTCGCGTATCCGCTGGAGCATCGATGACGGGCGTCCCGAGGCCATCGCGTTCTCGGTGGTCCGGGTGGATGAAAGTGCCACGCGGCAGGTCATCAGCGACCCTGACTACCTGAGCCGCGAATTGCTGCCGGGGCTGCAAGGTGGCTCTGACGTATCGATCGATCTGGTGGAAAACGAAGATGACGTTTCCGGCGAGCTCTTCACAGGCACTCTCATGGGCCTCAGCCGGGCGTTGGCGTTTGCCGATGATTTCATCGAGAGTGGCAATTGACATCAGCAGATCGGGCTACTCGCGCCCGGGTAGTGGCAGCAGGCGATTGTTCGCCGGGGCTGCTGCGAGACCTGCCCGCCGGCGACCTGCTGGTATGTGTGGACGGCGGGCTCGGGCACTGCCTGCAGGCGGGGCTGCAGCCGCACTGGCTGGTCGGTGATCTGGACAGTGCACGGGCATGCGACCTACAGGCGATAGCCGAGCTCGACATACGACATGTTCGCTACCCAGCGGCAAAGAATGCCGGCGACCTGCAGCTGGCCCTCGAACTCATCGCCGAGCTGAACGTCACCGATGTATTCCTCTACGGCGTCTCCGGTGGTCGCACCGATCACCTGCTGTTCAACTGGATGCTGCCTCTGCGGCGCAGCTGGCCGTTCGTGCTGCACTTCGAGGATGCCACCGTGCGTGCCACGGTTGTAGTGAAAGGCCGGCCGTTCTCACAGGCCGTGTCTCCACAGACCTGCTTCAGCGTGCTTGCCCTGAGCCTGGCAGCGGGTGTGGAGGTTGCCGGTGCTCGTTGGCCGTTGCACGATGCCACGCTGGCACCGGGCGACACGCTGGGTCTGAGCAACGAGGCCAGCGTCGACCGGCTCGACATCAGCATCGACAGCGGGTTGGTGCTGGTCATGATCAACAAGTAATGAATCCACCTTTCGAATCGGAGACCCGGACTCGTGGCGTGGATCCACTACCGGTGCATCGGCACGGCTTGATCCTGCCATTCGAATACCTCAGTGTGCGGCACCGCGTCAGCAACAGGAGACCCTCTTGATCGATCTTCGCAGCGATACCGTGACCCGCCCCGACGCTGCCATGCGCGAGGCGATGATGATCGCGGATGTGGGTGACGACGTCTATGGCGACGATCCGAGCGTCAATCGCCTGCAGGCCATGACAGCCGAATTGCTCGGTCATGAGGCGGCGCTGTTCCTGCCCACCGGAACGCAGTCGAACCTGGTGGCGCTGCTCACGCATTGCCAGCGGGGTGACGAGTACATCGTCGGCAGCGATGCTCACACCTACAAGTACGAAGGGGGTGGAGCTGCAGTACTGGGCGGTATCCAGCCGCAGACGGTACCGTTCGACGACACCGGCAATCTTCCGCTGCAGAAGGTTGCCGAGGTCATCAAGGATCACGACATCCACTTCGCACGTACGCGGCTGCTGTGCCTGGAAACTACACAGCACGGTCGGGTGCAACCGCTGGCGAATTTTCAGGCTGCCCGCCGGTTCGCCACCGAGCGTGGCCTGGCCCTGCACCTGGATGGCGCGCGCATGGCGAATGCGTGCACCGTGCTGAACGTGCCGCTGGCAGCGCTGGCGCAGTGTTTCGATACGGTATCGATCTGCCTGTCGAAGGGCCTGGGTGCACCGGTGGGTTCGCTGCTGGTCGGTTCGCACGGATTCATCGATGAGGCGCGTCGCTGGCGCAAGGTGACCGGCGGTGGCATGCGCCAGGCAGGTATCCTGGCGGCGGCCGGGGAACTTGCGCTGACCACCGGCTATGCCCGGTTGCAGGAAGATCACGATAACGCCGCCGAGCTTGCCGAACGCCTTGCGCCGATCGAAGGTTTCCAGGTTCGCCACGGCTGGACCCAGACCAACATGATATGGCTCGACTTCGAACGCGACCATCAGAAGAGCCTGCCGGTACACGCGAAGCGTCATGGCGTGGCCTTGTCCGTGGGCCGCAACGTCGGGCGGCTGGTGCTGCATCGTGACGTCGGCCGGCCGGATCTGGATATCGTCGTGAGGATGATGGAGGATTACTTCAGCGGTGACGAATCGCGTCGTGCCGAACCCCATTCCGAAGAATCCGTTGTCGAGGAATCGAAGTCATGACAGAGCTCAGACCTTTCCACCTGGCCTTCCCGGTGGATGACCTGGAAGCCGCCCGGCAGTTCTACGGCGAGGTGCTGGCCTGCCCGCAAGGGCGTGAAGATGCGCAGTGGATCGACTACAACCTGTTCGGCCATCAGATCGTGGCACACCTCGATGATACGCATGTGCGACCGATCGCAGCCAACAATGCGGTCGATGGCGACAGCGTGCCGATACCGCATTTCGGGGTGGTGCTGACGCTCGAGCAGTTCGATCTACTGCAGGCCCGGCTCCAGGCGCATCACAGTACCCGCTGGGTGATCGAGCCACGCACCCGCTTCGCCGGCCAGCCGGGCGAACAACGCACCATGTTCCTGCTCGACCCGGCCGGTAACGCGCTGGAGTTCAAGGCGTTCGCGGACGATTCGAATCTGTTCGCGTCTTGAACGTCCGGCAAGAGACAGGCGCCTTCGGGTGATCAGCGCCGTGCTGCCCGAAGGGATACCGCCGGATGGTCGCGTGGAGGATCGCTAGCGATAAGGGCGTTTTCCGCCATCGGGCAGCAGACGAAACTTGCGGTAGCTCCACAGGTACTGCTCGGGCCGTATGCGAATGCAGGTTTCAATCGAACGGTTCAGAGCCGCCGCGGCGCTCCTGCGATCATCGCTGGCGATGTCCGGGTCGGCCGGCACGAAATGGATACGCCAGCCGGCACCGCGTGGCAGGCGCTCGGAAATGCAGAAGAGCACAGGCGCACGGCCCTTGCTGGCAAGCTTCGACAGCAGCGTCATGGTGTTGGCCGGCACGCCGAACAGCGGTGCGAAGCAACCGTTATCGCGATCGGGCTCCTGGTCCGGCAGCACACCTGCGATATCGCCGTTTCGCAACAGCCTGAGCACCTGCCGAATGCCGCTCGCATCGAGCTTCGCAGGCTTCGCGTTCAAGTTGGCGCGCCAGCGGACCAGCAACGGCTCCAGCATCCGGTTGCGCGGTGGGCGGTACAGGTAGGTGACCGGCTGCTCATGGCTGATCGGCTGATTGCACAGCTCCCAGGAGCCCAGATGGGGGCTTGCGATCAGCACACCTGCCGGGTCACGCCTCGCCGCGTCGAAGAGCTGCTGCCCGACCACTTCGCGTACCTTGGCATCGATGACCGAGCGCTTGCGCGTCCACACCCAGGCGGATTCGGTCAGTGCCTTGCCGGTCTCGATCAGGCTGGCGCGAGCCACCCGCGCACGCTCGTCGGCCGACCATTCGGGAAAGCACAGGGCCAGGTTGATGTCGGTGACCCGGCGCATCGTGTTGGGTATGCGCCACGCGATCCAGCCCACTGCTGCACCGAGCGCCTGGTTCACGCGTAGCGGCAGGCAGCCGAGCAGGCTGACGACGCACTGCATGAGAAGCCTACTCATGATGATGTTCCGTTGACGATTGACAGGCCGTGCCTATCATTGGCACGGTAGCGCCCTGCCAACCACCGACGTAGGCGCGCAGCGTGCTTACGTTGATGATCGACAGGCCCATGGCACATCAGCCATCGACCCACGGATGAGCAAGCCACGAGCCGGAGAATGAACCTCGATGTCTGACAGCCCGACCAGCCTCGACCCCACGGATGCGTGGGACATGCTGCAGTCAGAGCCGCAGGTTCTGTTGCTGGATGTGCGCTCGGAGATGGAATATCTCATGATCGGGCACCCGACGGGGGCGGTGAACATCGCGTGGATCGACGCGCCGGACTGGGTGGTGAACCCGAATTTCACGGTGCAGGTGCGAAGGCTGTTGCTCGGGCGCATGAGCGGCAAGGCCCGGGGCCGGGTGCCGATCATCCTGATATGCCGCAGTGGCAACCGGTCGGCGGATGCCGCCCGCCAGTTGATCGAAAACAAGTTCGGTGAAGTGTTCGTGGTCGAGGGTGGCTTCGAGGGCCCGCTGAACGACGAGCATCACCGTAGCGGCCTGGCCGGATGGCGCTTCGCGGGCCTGCCCTGGGAGCAATGCTGAGCCGGCCGTCGAGATCGATGGCTCCATCGCTTTGGCAAACTGACGAGTGCTCGGGCGAACCGACGGGATCCATATGATCGCACTGCTGCAACGGGTAGCCGAGGCCTCGGTATCGATCGACGCCGAGTGCGTGGCAAGCATCGGGTCCGGGTTGCTGGTACTGGCATGCGTGGAGCGAGATGACGACCAGGCCGTCGCCGAACGGATCTGCGAACGGCTGCTGAACTATCGGATATTCTCCGACACCGACAGACGAATGAACCTGTCGGTGATGCAGGCCGCGGGCGATGTGCTGCTGGTGCCACAGTTCACGCTCGCCGCGGATACCTCGCGCGGCCGGCGCCCGGGCCTGGGCAGCGCGGCCAAGCCTGCCGTGGCCAATGCGTTGTTCGATCATCTGTGCAACCGGGTAGAAGCCCTGTACCGCCCGGTGGGGCGTGGGGTGTTCGGTGCCGACATGCAGGTGGCGCTGGTGAACGACGGCCCGGTCACCTTCTGGCTGCAGGTCTGAACGCGAGACCTGTCACCGATTTGCCCGGTACCCATGGACCCATGGATGACAGGCCTCGGAGCCAGCCGAGTGGCAAGCTGGTTGAAGCCGTTCGCGAGCGTGTATCATCTGGTCGGTTTTGCCACTACCCGGCAGCCCCTTCCCGTCACCCAGGAACTCCCCGATGCCCAGCCGGCAGGCCACCATCAAACGCACGACGCAGGAAACGGATGTCGATGTCGCTCTCGACCTGGACGGCAGCGGGCTGGGCAGTTTCGCCACCGGCGTACCGTTCCTCGAGCACATGCTCGACCAGGTGGCTCGCCACGGCCTGATCGATCTGAACGTGCGCTGCAACGGTGATCTGGCTATCGACGATCATCACAGCGTCGAGGATATCGGCATCTCGCTGGGCATGGCGTTCGACCAGGCCCTGGGCGATCGCCGTGGCCTGCAGCGTTACGGGCATGCCTACGTGCCGCTGGACGAGGCCCTGTCGCGCGTGGTGATCGATTTCTCCGGACGTCCTGGCTTGCATTACCATGCCGATTACGTGCGGCCGAGGGTGGGTAGTTTCGATGTGGATCTCGCGCAGGAATTCTTCACAGGCTTCGCCAATCACGCTCGTGCCACGCTGCACATGGATGTGATTCGCGGCCACAATGAACACCACAAGATCGAAACCCTGTTCAAGGCCTTCGGCCGCGCCGTGCGCATGGCCTGCACGGTCGACCCCGGGCAGGCCGGTACCATGCCATCGACCAAGGGAACGCTCTGATGACACCGACCGACGGGCAAGCTCCACTCATGACGTTCTGGTAGCGCGATGAACCAGCGAATCGCCGTGATCGACTACGGCATGGGCAATCTGCGCTCGGTGGCCAAGGCGCTCGAACATGTGGCGCCGGATGCCGAGGTGGTGGTCAGCTCCGATGCCGCGATCATCGACAGCGCAGACCGCATCGTGTGCCCGGGTCAGGGCGCCGCCGGCGACTGCATGCAGGCATTGCGTGAGAGTGGCATGGATCAGGTCGTGCTGCGTACCGTCGAGACCCGACCTTTCCTCGGCATCTGCATGGGGCTGCAGGTGCTGCTCACGCACAGCGACGAGAACGGTGGCGTCGACTGCCTGGGTGTGATCAAGGGCGGCGTGAAACGGTTGGCGGACCCTGTTTCCGGTGCGGGCACGCGTCTGAAAGTGCCACACATGGGCTGGAGCCAGGTGCGTCATCGGCGGGCCCATGCGCTGTGGCAGGGCATCGACGATGAGACCCGTTTCTATTTCGCACACAGCTACTACTGCGTGCCGGACAACGCGATGGCGGTGGTTGGCGATTGCGACTACGGTGTGCTCATCGACGTGGCGCTGGCAGGCCCCGGCCTGTTCGCCTGCCAGTTCCACCCAGAGAAGAGCGCACGGGAGGGGCTGCAGCTACTGCGCAATTTCACGGTTTGGCGAGGTGGCGCTTGATGCACGAACACACGATTAACCCGCATCGGGAGCACGCATGCTGATCATTCCGGCCATCGATCTGAAGAACGGCCAGTGCGTGCGCCTGCGCCAGGGGCGCATGGATGACGACACCGTATTTTCGGATGACCCGGTCGGCATGGCCGGTGCCTTCGTCGCACAGGGTGCGCGCCGCTTGCATCTGGTTGATCTCGACGGCGCTTTTGCAGGCTCCCCGGTCAACGACAAGGTGATCGAGAGCATCTGCGAAGCTTATCCAGACGTGCCGATCCAGGTCGGTGGCGGTATCCGCAACCATGAGCAGGCCGATGCCTACCTGCGCGCAGGCGTACGCTGGGTGATCATCGGCACCCAGGCGGTGCGCGATCCGTCCTTCGTGGTATCGCTGTGCGAGTCGTTTCCCGGGCGCATCATCGTCGGGCTCGACGCGCTCGATGGCAAGGTGGCCGTCGAGGGCTGGGCGGAAGCCTCCGACCTGCAGGCGCTGACGCTGGCGAAACGGTTCGAAGCCATCGGTGTCGCAGCCATCGTCTACACCGACATCACCCGCGACGGCATGATGCAGGGTGTGAATGCCGAAGCCACCGGTGAACTGGCCAACGCCGTGGACATTCCCGTGATCGCCTCCGGCGGCGTTTCGTCGCTGGAGGATATCGAAGGGCTCGGCAAGCTGGCCGGGCGCGGGGTGGCGGGCGCCATCGTCGGGCGCGCGTTGTACGAGGGCAGCATCGACCTGGCCACCGCGCAGGTGCGGGCGGATGCCTTGCAGGGCGTGCGCGAGCAGGCCACGGACGCCGCGTTGGCCGATGGGGTGAAGAAGGGCGATTCGGCTGATGGGGCCACCTCGTGAGCCTCGCGCGCCGCATCATCCCATGCCTCGATGTGGACGCCGGGCGCGTGGTCAAAGGGGTCAAGTTCCTGTCCATCCGCGACGCGGGCGATCCGGTGGAAGTGGCACGTGGCTACGACCTGGCCGGTGCGGACGAGATCACCTTCCTGGATATCACGGCCAGTTCCGGCCGGCGCGACACGCTGATCGATGTGGTGCAGCAGGTGGCCAGCGAGGTCTTCATTCCGCTGACCGTCGGGGGCGGAATCCGTGCGGTCAGCGATGTGCGCCGGCTGCTCAACGCAGGAGCCGATAAGGTCAGTATAAACACCGCTGCGGTGCGCGACCCCGAGCTGGTGAGCGCGGCGGCCGACAAGGTCGGCTCTCAGGCAATCGTCGTGGCGATCGATGCCAAGCAGACCAGTGAGGAGGGCGAACCGTCGCGTTGGGAGATCTTCACGCACGGTGGCCGCGAGCCCACCGGCCTCGACGCCGTCGACTGGGCCGTACGCATGGCGCGGTACGGTGCCGGTGAGCTGCTGGTCACCAGCATGGATCGCGATGGCACCAAGATCGGTTTCGATATCGGACTCACCCGTGCGATCAGCGACGCCGTGCCGATTCCGGTCATCGCCTCCGGCGGCGTCGGCACCCTGCAGCACCTGTGCGATGGCGTGACCGCCGGTGGTGCCGATGCGGTGCTTGCGGCCAGTATCTTCCACTTCGGCGAACATACGGTGGGTGAGGCGAAGCGCTTCATGCACGCACAGGGGATCGACGTACGCCTGGTTTGATGCAGGAGGCTCTCCGGCTGCGACAGGCTGCGTGCTAGACTCGAAGCGATCGCCGCAACCGTGATGTCAGTGTGCTCGAATCGATCGTCTTCAACGAGGCAGGGCTGGTGCCCGTCATCACACGCGACTCCGTTTCAGGCGATGTGCTGATGTTCGCGTGGATGAACCGTGAAGCCCTGGCGCAGACTGTGGATACACGCCGTGCGACCTATTTTTCCCGTTCCCGGCAGCGGCTCTGGCGCAAGGGTGAATCCTCAGGCAACACTCAGAAGGTCATCGACCTGCGGTTGGATTGCGACGGCGATGTACTGCTGCTCTCGGTGGAACAACGGGGCGGTATCGCTTGTCATACTGGGCGTGCAAGCTGCTTCTACCGGCAGCTGGATGCTGCAGGTGAATGGCAGGTAACCGCGCCGGTCATCCGCGCGCCGGATGAACTGTACCCGACGGCGTCCTCCGGCGATGGAGGCTGACGTGGCGGGCACGACCACCGTTCTGGCCAGGTTGGCCGAGACGTTCGAGTCGCGCAAGGGGGCCGAGGCGGGCAGTTCCTATGTGGCAGGGTTGCTTGCGCGCGGCGAAGACGCCATATTGAAGAAAGTGGGCGAGGAAGCCATCGAGTTCGTGCTTGCCGCCAAGGGTTCCGATAACGATCATCTGGTGGCCGAGGCTGCCGATGTCTGGTTTCACATGCTGGTGCTGCTGAGCCACAAAGGCCTCGGTCCAGACGACATATTGAAAGAGCTGCAGCGACGCGAAGGGGTCTCCGGCCTCGCCGAAAAGGCTTCGCGGCAGCCGCTCTAGAGGAGAGATATTCCCATGATGCCAAGTGTTCCGCAGCTGCTGATCATCCTCGTCATCGTCGTGCTGATCTTCGGCGCCAAGCGATTACGCAATCTCGGTGGCGATCTCGGTTCGGCCGTGAAAGGATTCAAGAACGCGGTGAAGGATGAAAGCGCCGATGCAGACCCTGAAGACGATGCGGATCCTGCGAAACTTGCCAACCAGACGGACAAGCCGGTCCGCCAGACCGAAAAGCCCGCTGCCGACGCCGCTGCCATGCGTGAGCAGGAAGAACAGAAGAAATCGGCCTGAGGGCGCTGCTGCACATCAGGTCAGGTCTCTCTCCTTGCTCCCTGATCGTCGGCCCCAGGCGGGTCTGCCGTTCAGGATTCTGAACCACCCCCGGTAACCCTCATGTTCGACGTCGGATTCCTCGAATTGATGCTCATCGGCATCGTCGCCCTGGTCGTCATCGGCCCGGAGCGTCTGCCGGATGTGGCGCGTACCGTCGGCACCTGGATCAACAAGGCCCAGCGATTCGTGCGTGGCGTGAAGAGCGATCTCGCCTCGGAGCTCAAGAGCGGCGAACTACGGGATCTGCTCGGCGATCAGCGCAAGCAGATATCCGAGCTGCGGCAGATGGTGCAGTCCACCAAGCGCGAGCTGCAGCAGACCACCTCCGACGCCGTGAACTCGGCCAAGTCTGCGTTCGACGATCTGGAGGAGTCCGCGGCCGATGCCGGTATCGTGAAACCTCGTCACTCGGCTCGCAAGAACCTGCCGGCCGTACAGACCGGTTCAGAGAGCTCCGGCACGGATTCCACGCTGGATTCGCAACAAGGCTCGAAGCCGAGCCTGCGGAAAGCCACCGACAAGGTTACCGAGAATGAGCAAGGGACACCTGCCCCGGCTTCGGTGGGTAAGGATAATTCCCGGGTCACGGAGGCTGCCGGCAGGCCGGTTCGCCCGGCAGCCGACGAACCGGCATCAGACGCTGTTTCCCGACCTGTGAACACAGGCCCACGCACCGGCTCCTGGGCGTCCGGCATTGCCGTACCGGATGCATCGAACCGCAACACCGACAACTGATGGCTTCCACCTCCCATGACGAAAGCGTCGACCAGGAGCAGGGGTTTCTCTCGCACCTGATCGAGCTGCGCGATCGTCTGATGAAGATGATGCTCGCGGTCGGCCTGCTCTTCCTCTGCCTGTTCTGGTTTTCCGACCATATCTACACGTGGCTCGCCGAGCCGCTGCTGCGCTACATGCCCGAAGGTACGCAGATGATCGCCATCGAGGTGGCGGCGCCCTTCTTCATTCCGTTCAAGCTCACGCTGATGCTGTGCGTATTCCTCGCGGTGCCGTACCTGCTGTTCCAGGTATGGTCTTTCGTGGCGCCCGGGCTCTATACCCACGAGAAACGGCTGGTAGCGCCGTTGATGATATCGAGCACGGCACTGTTCTATCTCGGTGTTGCGTTCGCCTATTACGTCGTGTTTCCGCTGGTGTTCAAGTTCTTCACCAGCGCCGCGCCCGACGGCGTGCTGGTCAGTACCGATATCGGCCGCTACCTCGACTTCGTCATCACGATCTTCTTCGCCTTCGGTATCGCCTTCGAGGTACCCGTGGCCACCGTTCTGGTCGTGGCCGTGGGCATCACCACGCCGGAGAAGCTGCGAGAGATCCGCCCCTACGTGTTTGTCGGCGCGTTCATCATCGGCATGTTCCTGACACCGCCGGACATCATTTCCCAGACGCTGCTCGCCGTGCCCATGTGGCTGCTCTACGAGGCTGGCATCTATTTCTCGACCTATTTCCGCAAGCGCGTGGAGGAGGCATCGCAGGCGATGGACGAACGCTACGAGGCCGACGACAAGTCTTCCGTCGAGGATCCCGGAAAGTGAACGCTGAGAACGCACCCCCGCGACGCCCCGTGCTGCTGGTGATCATGGACGGCATCGGCGTGAACCCGTCGCGGCGCGACAACGCCGTTGCTCTGGCCAGTACGCCGAACCTTGACGACATCTACGCTGCCAATCCGGTCTGCCTGCTGGAGGCCTCGGGAGCGGCGGTAGGCCTGCCCGACGGGCAGATGGGCAATTCGGAAGTCGGTCACCTGTCGCTGGGCGCCGGCACGGTGCTCAAGCAGGATCTGGTCAAGATCAACGATGCCATCGAGGATGGCAGCTTTGCAGAGAATCCGGCACTGGTCGCCGCGATCGATGAAGCGAATGCTCGCCAGCGGCCCGTGCATCTGATCGGTCTGGTATCCGATGGTGGAGTGCACAGCCATGTGGATCATCTGATCGCCCTCATCGAGCTGTGTGCCGACAAGGGCGCCAGGCCGGTGCTGCACATGATCACCGATGGGCGGGATACCGCGCCGAACGCGTCCAGCAGCTATCTGGGAGCCGTCGAAGCATCACTGAAGCGTGCGGGTGGCTGCATCGCCACGGTGATCGGGCGCTACTACGCGCTGGACCGTGACAAGCGCTGGGATCGCATCGAAAGCGCGTGGCGAGCGGTGGTGCTGGCCGAAGGGCGTGCCGCAGGCACCGCGGGCGAAGCCATCGCCCTGGCGGGAGACGCCGGTGAGAACGATGAATTCATCACGCCGACGGTGCTCGACGGCGGCGTTGCGAAGCCCGAAGCGGGTGATCGCTTTGTTTTCTTCAATTTTCGCAACGACCGTCCACGTGAGCTGACGGAAGCACTCTCGCTGGACGGTTTCGACGCGTTCGACCGTGGCGACGTGACCAGCTTCCCGATGACTACGATGACGCGCTACGAGTCTTCGTATCCGTTCCCGATCGCCTACCAGCGCGACAAGCCTGATCTCACGCTCGGCAGAATCGTCAGCGACAGCGGGCTCACCCAGTTGCGTGCTGCAGAGACGGAAAAGTTTCCGCACGTGACCTTCTTCTTCAATGGTGGCCAGGACGAGCCCCTGAAGGGTGAAGAGCGATTGATGGCGAATTCACCCAAGGTGGCCACGTACGACCTGCAACCCGAAATGAGTGCGGAAGAGATCACCGATGGTGTGTTGGCCGCGCTCGAGGCGCAGGAACACGCGTTGATCGTTTTGAACCTCGCCAACGGCGATATGGTCGGGCACACCGGTGTTCCAGAAGCCGTCGTAAAGGCGGTGGAAACGGTGGACACGATGGTCGGCAGGCTATGGAAGGCTGCCGCCGGCAACGGCTATTCCGTGGTGCTGACCGCCGACCACGGCAATGCCGACATGCTGGTAGACCCGGTTTCCGGTGAGCCACACACCCAGCACACCACCTATCCGGTTGCCTGTACCGTGCACGACGAGAATACCTGGCTCCTTGGCTGTGGCCATGGCTTGCCATCGATCGCCCCGACGATACTTCAACTCATGGGCCTGCCGCAGCCAGCGACGATGAAAGGGCGATCCATTCTGCTCGGCAAGCGCTGACATTACCCACCGTCGACGGACGGGCGATCCATCTCCTGTCTAGGCAATTCAACGCCCCTTCGTACGGTACCGCGAAACACGTTATCCGAGTTGCAAGGAACCGTTTCATGGTTCGCGTGCTCGAATCGGCCATGACGGGCGAGCCAATGCAGTACCTGCATCATCGCGCCGTTTTAGCGTAAATCCAAGTTTTCTCCTTTTCCGTTCGGCATTTTCCTGCCGAACTTTGACTGTACACGCCGGAACGTACCTCCTGCGCTAGTTCTTGCAAGCAATGTTTGCAAGAAACCTTCGCTATTTTCATCGAGCTGCGCCGCCGCGATTTCGGTTTCCACTGTTTGCATCCCGTGGCTTGCTTCGTGCGTAATGGCCGGCATGCAGGGTTAGAACCTGTATCGACATTTCCCAAAGGAGACTCCATGAAACAGTACACGAGGTCCGAGACCCACCCGTTCCGCACCGGCAACGCGCCAGTGTCTAATGCAAGCCTACCACCGCGCGCACGCGTCGCCTCTGCCGTTGCACTGGCTCTGGTCGCAGTGACGCTGGGTGCTTGCTCCAGTGATGATGACGACGGTGCGGGTTCGGACGTTCCGCCGACGATGACGCCGGGTGGTGGAGGCGGGTCCACACCGGGCGAAGCCAGCGCTGGTTTCGCCGTGGTCACCAACGATGGTACGAACCCTGGCAGCGTCACCTTCTACACGCCGGATCTGGCGGCCACCACGCCAACGGTGTTGATGACGGGTGCCAACCAGGGAATCGCGTTCGGTTCGGACGGAACGATGTACCAGAACGGCGACAGTGCCGACTTTACCGGTATCAGAGCATTCCCCGATGCGGCCAATCGCACCGACGCTTTCGACGCCACGACCGACTCGGTGATCGGTAGTGCCGAGGGCAAGGGTCTGACCCTGATTCCACGCACTGGGGAAAGCAGCCTGCTGGCTTCCTGCGATGTCAGCGATGCAGCTGCGGGCACCGCGGCGGAAGGAGCAGACGCCCGCGGTACCAGGCACCGAGCTGAAGCTGTTCGACGCGGAAGACACAGACGGTGCGGCTGCCGAGCCCGAAACGACTCTCGATCTGTCAGCCGCTTGTTGGGATACATTCTATGCCGTCGAATCAGACACCCTGTATGTTGCTCAGGTAGATGGCACCTTGGCGATCTTCGACGAATTCAGTATCGAAATCGGTGAAGCGGAAGAGGGTGAAGATGTGACAGCCGTCGACAGGGACGGTGCCGCCGATCGTACCGTGACGCCTGTGGACGAGAATGGCGCGCCATTGTCCATCAACTTCCACGGTATCTACGCCGAAGGCGATTCGCTACTGGTTTCCGATGTTGGCGATGCCGCCATTGCGGACGATGGCCAGCTCTTCGTATTCACCGAGAGTGCCACGCTTGACGGCGATGTGACGGCCACCAGCGTGATCGGTGGTCCGGCCACGATGCTCGGTAACCCGGTGGATGCCGTGCTCAAGGATGGCTCGGCCATCATTGCCGAAAAGTCGAACGACATGATTCTGGTGTTCGACAACGTTGCCACAGTCAGCGGCGACATGGTGCCCGATAATTCGGTGTCCTTCTCCAAGCCCGAGTCCGTGGAGGAATTGCCAGCAGGTTCGACGACACCTGGCGACGCGACTACAACCGATGAGATGAGCACGCCAGAAGGTACGACGACTCCCGAAGAGACGAGCACAACAGAGACGACGGGTGACACGACCGGCGAGTCTGCCGACGGTAGCGAGGACGACACAAGTGAAGCGTCAGGTGATGCCGAAGGTGACGCGGCCGCCGAGCCGGCAGGTGAAACGAGCGAAGAGTCGGGTGATGCCGACGGTGAAGCGACCGACGAGTCTGCGGGTGAAACCAGCGAAGAGTCAGCGGGTGATACCGAGGGTGATTCGACCGAGGAGCCGACAAGTGAAACCAGTGAAGAGTCAGCGGGTGATACCGAGGGTGAGTCGACCGAGGAGCCGGCAGGCGAAACCAGCGAAGTGTCGGCCGATGACGCTGCGGGTGACGGTTCGATCGTTGAAGTTGCCAGTGACAACCCGATTGCGGAGTCGACCGGCGATGACGCAGGTGACCCGAACAACGATACGATCTGAGAAGCTACCGGCGGCAATGCGATTGCCGTCTACGCTGCCGAATAGCCCTGGGCAATCGGCAGTGAATGCAGCAGGGTAGGCCAGTGACCATCTTGCAAGGACCACTGGTCAAACAAGCCCCGGGATGTGCAATGCATTCCGGGGTTTACTCCATTGTCGAGGCAGAAAGACATCCTCGCGAAATACGGCAACAACCGCCGTTATCTGCACCACCGTGGCTTCGCCGCCAAGGCGCGCTGCTCCTCGTGGGGCCAGGGTGCGAGATGACGGCTGGCAAGGCCCTGCTGACTCAGGCGTTCACCATCGACAGTCAATTCCAGTACATGCCGCCCATAGCGGTCGGTGCCGTAGTAGTTGGAAACCCGAAGCGTCGCGTTGCGGGTCAGCCTGACCATGAAGGACTTGGCCTCGTAAGCCCAATTTCGTTCCGATTCGCATTTCGCGCCACCCGATGCGCCGACACGACCTGTTTCCGGCGCATCGACATTGGCCAGCCGAAAGCCTTCACCATTGAGTTTACCGCTATCCCCATCAGACCAGTAGATACTGGTCACCGGAACGAGTGAGGACGGTGGTTCGGCTGCGGCAGCAACGCTTGCGACCATGACTGATAGTGACACCGCCCGAAAGGTGAGCACGCAATGAACAAGACCCGGCGCTCGGCAGGAACCAGGCGTCTTGAGAATAAGCGCACCCATTCGAAAGACCTTCATGTAAATGGGCGCCGTTGTGGGTAGTACCCCGTTACGCCGAACGCTCTTCGAGCTCCGTCCAACGGGTGAAGGCGGTGTCCAGCTGCTGTTGCCGAGTATTCAGGTCATCGGTCACGGCTTGCAATTTTACCGAATCAGTAAAGACCTCGTTCCTGGCCAATTGTTCCTGCAATGATTCGATCGCGCCTTCCAGTTCACTGATGTGCTCGGGCAGGGCTTCCAGTTCGAGCCGCTCCTTGTAGGTCAACTTCGGTTTCTTCGGTTGCGGCTTCGTGGCGGGTTTCGATGCGGTCGGTGCCGGCGCAGCGTGTGCGGAAGAAGAGGTGCTTGCGTCTTGCTCGGCCGCTGCATCCCTTGCGGCCGCAGCGGCGCCGAAGTTGTCGGTAGCCAGCTCCGACATCGGTTTCCAGCCCACGCCTGCCGCCAGCTCGCGCTCGTAGTCGGCATAGCCACCCACGACTTCCACGAAGCGGCCCTTGCCCTGGAACACCAGGCTGCGGGTGACGACGTTGTCCAGCAGGCTGCGATCGTGACTGATCAGTATCACGGTGCCCTTGTAGTCTGCCAGCAGGGTTTCGAGCAGCTCCAACGTTTCCACGTCCAGATCGTTGCTGGGTTCGTCGAGTACCAGCACGTTCGAGGGTTGCAAAAAGAGCTTGGCCAGCAACAGCCGGTTTGTTTCACCACCGGAGAGGCGATTGATGGGCGCACGAGCCTTGCCGGGCGAGAACAGGAAATCCTGCAGGTAGCTCATGATGTGCCGCGACTGGCCATTCACGGTGACCATGTCGGCACCGCCACTGACGTTGTCCGCCGCGGTGAGCTTCTGATCGAGTGCGGCACGCAGCTGATCGAAGTAGGCAACCTGTACGTTGGCGCCCGGGTCGACGGTACCGCTGGTCGGTTCAAGCTCGCCGAGCAGCAACTTCACCAGTGTGGACTTGCCGCAGCCGTTCGGCCCGATGATGCCGAGCCGGTCTTTCCTGAAGACCGTGAGCGTGAGGTCGTTCACGACCGTCTTGCCGTCGAAGGCGACGCTTGCGTTCTTCGTGCGAAACACGAGCTTGCCCGATCGCTCGGCATCGTTGGTACCCAGGTTCACATCGCCCTGCCGGGTACGACGCTGCCGGTGCTGTTCCCGCAGCGCCTGTAGTGCACGCACGCGGCCTTCGTTACGGGTTCTGCGCGCCTTGATGCCCTGACGAATCCAGACTTCTTCCTGCGCGAGCTTCTTGTCGAACAGTGCGTTCTGCTCTTCCTCGACAGCCAGTTGATGTTGTTTCGCTTCGAGGTATTTCGCATAGTTACCGGGCCACTCACTGAGGATGCCGCGATCGAGCTCGACGATCTGCCGGGCCACGCGATCGAGAAAGCGACGATCGTGGGTGACGAACACCACGGTGCAGTTCACCCCCGCCAGGTAGTTCTCCAGCCAGGCGATGCCATTGATATCCAGGTGGTTGGTGGGCTCATCGAGCATCAGCAGGCTGGGCTCCGTCACGAGCGCGCGACCCAGCAGCACCCGGCGCTTCATGCCACCCGATAGCGCATCGAAATCCGCCTCCGGGTTCAGAGCCATGCGCGACAGCGTTTGCTCGATGCGCTGTTCCATCTGCCAGCCGTTGCAGGCATCGATGGCGTCCTGCAATCGACTCAGCTTCGCCAGGCCCTTCTCATCGATGTTCGGATCGTGTGCGACCTCATGGTATTCGGCCAGCAAGTCACCGGCCCCGGCCAGGCCGCTGGCCACTACGCTGTAGAGTGTGCCGTGCAGATGCTCGGGCACCGCCTGGGGCAGGTAGGCGGCTGTCATGCCGCTCTGGCGGACGATCTCGCCGCCATCGGCCTCCAGGCCACCGGCCAACAGCTTGAGCAGCGTGGACTTGCCTTCGCCGTTACGGCCGATCAAGGCCGTGCGTGTGCCCGCTTCGATCGCGAGGGATGCGTTCGCGAGCAACGCCTTGTCGCCGAACGCGATGTTCACGTCCTGGAGTCTGATGAGTGCCATGGTGTTTGCAGGGGTTTGCCAGCGGGCAACGGCACGCTGTCGGGAGTCTTGACGGATCGGAGCTCTCAGCGGGTGCCCCAGGCGATATGCCGAGCACCTATTCGGAGCTACTGAAGCCTCTGCCGGGGCCTTGCGGTCGTCAGCATCAACCTGAGAGCTGGGCAGTATATCCTGCACCGGGCCCTGGTTCCGAAGATGGGTGTGGTCGACCTGAGAACAAGCGATCAAGCGCCTGCCGGCCACCGCATGCCAACAGCTTCACACCGCAGCCTACAGATCGAGCGGACTTGCCACGCTGATCCCCGGTCGATTGAGAACGTGCGTGTAGATCATGGTCGTTGCCACGTCCGAATGCCCGAGCAGTTCCTGAACGGTACGGATATCGTGATTCGTCTCGAGAAGATGCGTGGCGAAACAGTGCCTGAAGGTGTGGCAACCAACACGCTTGGTGATTCCGCTCCGTTCGGCAGCCTGCTTGACCGCCCGTTGCAAGCCGCTCTCGTGCAGATGATGACGACGGATCTTGCCCGAGCGTCGATCGACCGACAGGCGCCCCGAGGGAAAAAGGAATTGCCAGCACTGGCATGTGCACCCTCTGGGCTATCACTGAACAACCAGGCCTTTCGACCGACCGCCAGTGGGCGAATCGCGTTCTCGGCCAGCACATTGCTGATTCGCAGCTGCCCATGTTCACAGTAGCGCACCAGATGCGTCCACTGGTTGAGCAGATAATTGATGGCTTTGCGCGTCAATGTGTCCGGTGCCACTCTGGGTTGCTTGTCATCCAGCCATGACTTGAGCCTGGCAAGCTTTTTCAACGCCTGCTTCTGTCGCTGCTCGAAGCGCTCATCGTCATCCAGATCCTGCCACTGCCGCTCCAGGCGATACAACGCATCGATGTGTGAGAGCAACACCATGGCCACGCTGGGCTTGCCCTTGGCCGATGTCGGCTGGGCCTTGATAGCCTCGACGACCTTGCGCCGCGCATGATCCATGCACCCCAGATGCACCAGACCCTTGGCCGCACAGGGTTTGTCGTAGCCACTGTAACCGTCGCTCTGGAAGTAGCGCCCGGT
>CBDCAW010000068.1:0-7076 GCA_965214025.1 Granulosicoccaceae bacterium | reverse complement strand
CCGGGGCGATCCTCTCGCTGCTGGCGGGCTGCTTTGCCCTGATGAATTCGTGAGGCCTGTGGATCGAACCCCAGACACCTGCGGATCATGATTGAACCGGCTTACCGGGCTTGGCATAAGGCAATCGCTTGATCAGTGATGTGCCGTGGTAGGCATCCAGACCGGAGATGGTCACCAGGCTCAACGCCTCGAAGTCCAGCCAGCCATCCTCGGCACGCACATCGGCAGCCAGCCTGACTTCGGCGATTTCCCCGACAACCACGATGGTACCGTTGCAGGCCAGGGTATGATGCTCCACCAGGCGCAAGCCGATCTGCACCGGGCTGCCTTCCACGTAGGGGGCATCGACGATCGGGTCTCCACTTCGAGCCGACTCTACCGACGGGCCGCCCGCTGAAGCACCTTGCCCGCCACGCATGCCACTGTCGATCGCACTGAGCCCGCAGGCATCGAACTCGGAGTCCTCTCGCGGATACTTCGCCGAACTCTGATGCGCCGCTTCAACCAGCGAAACTGGTACCGCGTTGAGCGTGTATACCCCGGTTTCCAGCAGGTTCTCCAGTGAATGACGCGGTACGGTGTGTGGCCTCATCAGCATGCCGAGCAGTGGCGGATTGGCACCGACGTGGAACACCGAACTGATGAGCGCCAGATTGGCGATGCCATCCAGGCTCCGGGTACCCAGGAGGTTGGCACTCTTGAAGCCCGACAGGCTGTTGACAAAATTGGTTCGCGAGCGCTTTTCCATGCCATTGATCGCATCCCTGGAGAAAAGGACGGCCGAGTCGGCATGGACGGACTTGTCCTGCTGATTTCGTGAAACGTCGGAATCGTTCACCTGGATATTCTCCTGTGCGTTGAAATGGAGCCGAGGCTAGCGGTACTACGGGTCAATCCCGAATCGATCTGATGTTCGCAGTGCTGCGTCAGCGAACCGATGCGGCAGGGCTGACGGTAACCGAGCCCCTGCAACGCTTCGAGACACGTTGCCAACCGGGCCGGGGGCACGACGGCGAGCAGCCCGCCACTGGTCTGCGGATCGACCAGGATTCGCTGCCAGGCCGGCGAAAGCCCGGCGGCTCCGGCGTACCGGGTGAGCACGCTCCGGTTCTGCCGCCACAGCGTGCTGTGTACCCCCGCCGCGGCCAGCTCTGCGACGCCTGCGAACAACGGCACATCAGCCGTTACCACCCTGGCGTGCATTCCGGTGCCCTGCAGCAGGTTGTCCAGATGGCCGAGCAGGCCGAAACCGGTGATGTCGGTCATGGCACTGGCACCGGCGTCGTACAGGCAACGCGATGCAGCCAGATTCAACTGCTGCATGTCGTGCAGGGCCTCCTTCAGATCGCGGCCGGCGGCCCTGCCCTGCATCAGCCCGGCAAACAGGATACCGACGCCGAGTGGTTGGGTCAGCACCAGTGAATCCCCCGTCTGCATCGGTGTGGCACCACTGACCCCACGATCCAGCAGTGCATTGATGACGAAGCCCAGTTGCAGGTCTGTCCCTTCAGCGCTATGCCCGCCGGCCAATGCACAGCCGGCCGCGTCCAGCACCGACACGGCACCTGCCATCAGTTGATACAGATCGCGCTCCACCAGTGCCTCAGCGGCCAGTGGCAGCGTGGCCAGTACCTGCGCCGACTGCGGTTCGGCCCTTTCGGTAACCACATCGCTGATCGCGTGGCAGGCGGCTATCCTGCCGAACACATACGGATCGTCGACTAGGGCTCGCAGCTGATCCACCGACTGCACCAGCAGTTGCCCGCCGGGATCGAGAATCGCCGCGTCGGGCCCACCACCGGGGTTGCAGTCAGTTTCGACACCTTGACCGGGTAGCCCACGAACGAGGCCCGCCCTGCCGGGCAACGCCAGACGCGACAGTACCCGATAGAGGATGTCTGCACCGATCTTTGCTCCACAACCACTGCAACGCATGGCTTCAGGCTCCAGCAGCTCGCCGTCGATCTGTGTATCGATCAGCAAACGACGGGGAATCCCGGGCGTTGGCTTGACCGCCGACCAGAGCGTCGACCGGAGCGCCGACCAGGGCGCCGACTTGGTCATCGACCTGGTCGCGGCCATCGGCGGCAGCTCGCGAAAACGTTGCATGAATCGCTGGTCGATCCGGTTCTTCCACTGCCAGATCAACCCTGATTGCGCCACGAACGCACCGCGGCTCGCGATGGCCTGCCGCGGCCCGGTGGCCATCAGGCTCAGAAAGTCCTTCTGCGGTCGGTATCGCCTGAGGGGCCGGTGCAGCAGTATGTGTTGCAGGTTATCGAACAGTATCGGTGCCTGCCGCACAGCGAACACACCGGCCTTGGTCGAGGGCGAACCGACCTGGGTTCCCACATCGCCGGTGGCGAACACGAACGGGTGCGATGTGCTTTGCAGGTATTCGTTGGTCGCCACGAAACCCTGTTCATCGACTGCGAGGCCGGCGTCACGTGGCCACGACGGCCCCGTGGCACCGGTGCACCAGAGCGTTTCGCCCAGCGGTACGAAACGGCCGTCGGCCGCCCGTACCCCGTCGGCAAGGACTTCGGCGACATCGAAGCCATCGTGGATCACGATACCGGCCTCCTGCGCAGCATGACGCACCTGCCGGCCGACCCGCTCAGGCCGACCCGACAGCGGCAACTCGCCACGCAGGAACCAGTGAAGTTCGGCCGCCGCGGCTGGCAGAGCATGCCGCATGGCCGCCACCAACTCGTAACCACCGGCACCGGACCCCACCACACCCAACTGCAGGCGATGGTCACTGGTGGATTCACTCACGCCTTCTGCTCTGCTCGAAGACACAGATGCATCGACATCCGATCCGGTTCCACTGCCCGATTCCACGCCATGAGTGATGACCGATGTTGCCGTAGCTGCATTTTCCCGGACCCTGTCGAGAATATCGAGCCAGCGATCATGGAAGGTGTGTACCGGCTTGACCGGCACGCTGTGCTCGGCCGCACCGGGAACGCCCAGGCTCGGCGTGGAGCCGGTATCCAGCGACAGTAGGTCGAAGCCAAGGGCAGGCCTTGAAAGCAGTGACAGTTCTCGCTTCGCCAGATCGATCGCCGTCATCTTCGCCTCGATGAAGCGCACGCCCGCCCAGGCACACAGGCGGGTCAGATCGATGTGTACCTCATCGAAATCGTAATGGCCTGCGACCAGCCCCGGTAGCATGCCGGAGTAAGGCGTCAGCGCATCCAGCGACACCAGTGTGATCCGCACCCCGGGTAGCGGCTTCATGCCCCATTGCCGGATCAGCAGCGCATGGCTGTGCCCACCGCCCACGAGCACGATATCTTTCAGCGCTATCGAGGTCTGCATCGTGTCAGCCCGCTAGACGCCTTGCCTAGTCATCATGCTGATGCTGCCTGACCCACTCCAGCACTGCGGCGGCATCGCCGCGAAACACGATGCGCCGCTGCTTGCGCCGCAGTTGGTAATCGTACATGGGGTCGTAGTAGTGGCTGAGAATGAAGTCGATGAAGTTTCTGTATTCGTTGACCTCACCGTGCTCTCGATGCGCCCACAGCGCCGCTTCCAGAAGCGCCAGACCAACCTGGTAATGAACCCCTCCGAGCCGCTTCTGCACCCGGGCCAGGCTACTTCGATGGTGCTCGGCAAAACGCTCGAACCCTTGCTCCATGCCACCGTAGCGCGCCAGCAGGTCGATCACATAGTCGTCCATGGCAATGTCGATACGCTGTTCCATCGGTGTTTCCAGCAACACCGCCGGTGAGCGCTCCATCGACTGCCGCAGGGTTTCCGGTATGCACACGCGACCGATCAGGCGCGCTTCGTCCTCGAGCGCAATGGCAGACCCACTCACAGCCGGCACCGATTCGAGCATGCGCAACAGCTCGATGGAGAAGGCATTCTCGAAATCGATGTTCGAAGGCTGCTCGTCCAGCAACCGTCCGAAACTCGAACCGCGATGACCCGCCATCTGCTCCAGATCGATGGCGCGCTCAAGCTCGCGGATGATCAGCGTCTTGCCGCTGCCGGTGCGGCCACCGATGAGCAGAAAACTGCACCGCGAGCAGGCCTCGGCAAGTGCATCGATGACGAACGTGCGCAACGCCTTGTAGCCGCCTGTCACCAGCGGCAGGCGATGACCGGCGTCCGCCAGCCAGCCTTGCGCTATGCGTGAGCGCAGACCACCCCGAAAGCAGTAGAGAGCACCGCCCGGGTTGGCCTCGGCGAAAGCGCACCAGCGGGCAATGCGCTGCTCGCGCAGCGTATCGGTGACAAGCTGGGCACCCAGGTCGATGGCCGCCTGCTGCCCGGCCTCCTTGTAGCGTATACCCACGTCATGGCGTTCGCTGTCGTTCATCAACGGCAGGTTGACCGAAGCGGGAAACGCGCCACGCGTGAACTCCACCGGTGCCCGCACATCCATCAGTGCCTGCCCGCTGACGAGGATGCGCGCGTAGTCGTCGATGACCGGCAATTCAGACATCACAGGACCAGCGCGAGATCGTCGATGACAGACAGTGCCGACATCAATCGTCGGCGTTACCGTTCGCCAGCAGAGGCGGCAGCTCGCGGCCGCCGGGCAAGGCTCCCAGTGAACCGTAGAGCCCCAGCTTGTCACGTGAATCGGTGATGTCGAGGTTACGCAGCGATAACTGACCGATGCGATCTACCGGGCTGAACACTTCATCCTCCACACGCTCCATCGACAGGTTCTCAGGCTTGTACGTCAGGTTGTCGCTGACCGTGTCGAGAAGGGTGTAGTCGTCGCCTCGGCGCAGTTCCAGGGTGACGGTGCCGCTGACTGCCTGCCCGACCCATTTCTGCAGCGAGTCGCGCAGCATCAGGCTCTGCGGATCGAACCAACGGCCCTGATACAGCAGCTTGCCCAGGCGCTTGCCCAGCGAGTGATACTGTTCGAGGGTGTCCTCGTTGTGAATACCTGCCAGCAGACGCTCGTAGACGATATGCAGCAGCGCCATGCCCGGTGCCTCGTAGATGCCGCGGCTCTTCGCCTCTATGATGCGGTTCTCGATCTGATCGCACATGCCCAGACCATGCCGGCCACCGATGCGATTGGCCTCGGCGAACAGCGCGAGGCGGCTATCGAAGCGCTGAGCGTTCAGCGCTACCGGCCAGCCACGCTCGAACGTCACCGATACCTCCTCGGCCTCGACCGTGACGCTCTCGTCCCAGAAGCGCACACCCATGATCGGTTGCACGATGCTCATGGCTCGATCGAGGAATTCCAGATCCTTCGCCTCATGCGTCGCGCCCAGGATGTTCGCATCGGTGGAGTAGGCCTTCTCCTTGCTGGCCCGGTACTCGAAACCGTTGGCGATCAGGTACTCACTCATCTCGGCGCGGCCACCGAGCTCGGCGACGAAATCCCGATCCAGCCAGGGTTTGTAGATGCGCAGTTCGGCATTCGCCATCAGGCCATAGCGGTAGAAGCGTTCGATATCGTTGCCCTTGTAGGTGGAGCCATCGCCCCAGATGTTCACCGCATCTTCTTGCATCGCCTTGACCAGAATGGTGCCGGTGACGGCTCGGCCCAGCGGCGTGGTATTGAAGTAGCGCTTGCCACCGCTCTCGATGTGAAAGGCGCCGCACATGATGGCGACCAGGCCCTCGTGCACCAGCACCTCCTTGCAATCCACCGTGCGAGCTGCTTCGGCACCGTAGCCCCTGGCCCGCTGAGCGATGTCCTCGAAATCGTCCTCGTCGGGCTGGCCGAGATCAGCGGTATAGGCGTAGGGCACGGCCCCGCGCTGGCGCATCCAGGCGATGGCCGCCGAGGTGTCGAGACCACCGGAAAACGCGATGCCGACCTTCTCGGCAACAGGCAGGGACAGCAGGATCTTGTTCATGCGGAATACGGGTGTGAGGCGCCGCGCAAATGTGCGGCGCGAGCTGGGGAGGCGCACCGAGGTGCCCGGCAGGTGGTGAGTCGGGATCAGCGCACCGGCGATCGTCAGGCGCCCAAGTCTACCAAACGACGGCATCGGCAAACGACGGTGCGGGCAAACCGCGCCCACCTGTCAACGTCGACACGGGTGAGCGGCAGCATCGCCTGCCAGCTCAGCGATCCTTGACGAATGGCACGCCGACCGCCTTCGGTGCCGTGGCCTTGCCGATGAAGCCTGCCAGCAGGATCACCGTGAGGATGTACGGTAGCGCCTGAATCAACTGAACCGGCACCTCCCCGATACCCGCGATGCTGACGCCCTGCAGGCGGATGGCGATCGCGTCGAGCAGCCCGAACATCAGGCAGGCCAGCAAGGCCGGCACTGGCCGCCACTTGCCGAAGATCAGCGCTGCCAGCGCGATATAACCCTGCCCTGCCGTCATTTCCCGGGTGAAGGATGCGTTCTGCGCGATGGCCAGGTAGGTGCCCGCCACCCCGCACAGTGCGCCGCAGATGGCGACGGCTGCATACCGCAGGCGCGACACTGACAGGCCGGCCGTGTCCACCGCCAGTGGATTCTCACCGACCGCCCGCAGGCGCAGTCCGAAACGCGTCCGATAGACGACCCACCAGGTGGCTATCACGACCAGGAACGCGATGTAGACCAGCAGATTGTGGCCGCTGACGACGGCGCCATAGAAGCGACCGATGGTCGCGCCGAGCACCGGCATGTCGGGCAAGGTGCCGGCGAACGGCAGTTCGATCGGCATGAAGCGCGCCTCGGATGGCAGCGACGGGGTCTGCCCACCTTCGGCGAACCAGGCGATGCCCAGGACCACCGTGAGCCCCGAAGCGATGACGTTGATGGCCAGGCCGCTGACCACCTGATCTCCCCGATTCGTGATGCAGGCAAACCCGTGAACCAGGCCCAGCACGATGCTGACGCCGATGGCAGCCAGCAAGGCCAGCAAGGGGCTGCCGGTAGTGGCTGCCACTGCACCGGCGGCGAAGGCGGCCGCCAGCATCTTGCCCTCGAGGCTGATATCGACGATACCCGAGCGCTCCGAGAACAGGCCTGCCATCGAGGCCAGTATCAGAGGCGTGGAGACACGCAGTGTGGCATCCAGCGTGGCGAAGATGGCCGGTAGCCAGTCGTTCATGGCGCACCTCGGTAACCTGGAACGACGACAGCTCT
>CBDCAW010000067.1:0-23712 GCA_965214025.1 Granulosicoccaceae bacterium | reverse complement strand
CGGCTCGAAACCCAGCGCGTCGAAGAAGCCGGTGCGCACCATGCCCGGGTGCACGATGCCCACGTGGCAGTTGGCACCGGCGCACTCGTGGCGCAACGCCTGAGCGGCGCCTCGCAGGCCGAACTTGGCGGCACTGTAGACGCTACCGTAGCGGCCACCGGTGAGTGCAGATTCAGAACCGATGAAGACGATGTCGCTGCGGCTGTGCCGTCGCAGGCCCGGCAGGCAGGTGCGCGTCAGTGCCAGCGGGCTGATCAGGTTCAGCTGCAGGCTGTCGCCGATCTGGCGGATCGAAAAATTCTCCAGCGAGCGGATGTCGCCGCGGCCGGCGTTGCACACCAGCGTGTCGATGGTTGCCGCATCCGGCAGACCACGTAGCACTACGGCCAGCCTTTCGGGGTCCGCCAGATCAGCAGCCAGGAACTGCATGTGCCCGAGGCCTGCATCGTCCGCAGGGGCGTGCCTTGCAATACCGATGACACGGTGGCCGCGAGCCAATAGCCGGCGAGCGATGGCGGCGCCTATCCCTCGGCTGGCGCCGGTGACCAGAGCGCAGCGACGATGCCCGGCTTCGGCATCGATGCTGTTGTCATCGACATCGGTACTGACATGCCCGTCGCCGTTGTCATCTTCAACACTCATCGCGTCTGATCAACCCACCTGCGTGAAGCTGCCGTTTACGGCATCACGGCTGAAACAGGGAAAATACTGATCATCGCGCACCTGTGAGAGGATCCGTTCCTCGCAGAATGCCAGCATGTGCGCTTCACGGTCGCCGGGGTAGGAGATCATGCCTGCACGCGGCTGCAGGTCTGCGGCCAGTAGCTTCGATTCGGGGTAGAGTTTCGTCATCTTCCTGAAGAAAGGCTTCGGCAGGCGAAACGTGCCGAGGCTCACCGAGTGAATGGTGCGGGTATCCAGCGCCTCGAAGACGCTTTCGAACAATTCCCCGTAGAGTTGCTCGAAGTTATCGGCTTGCAGCACCGGATCGAAACGAAGGCCGATGCGCCAGCCGGCGTCCTGCAGTGCCTTGAGCGCATCGATACGCTTGCGCAGGCTTGGCGTACGGTGCTCTTCGGCTGCCACTACGGGTTCCGGCGAGAGGCTGTAGGCCACCACGCAGCGCTCCAGCGGCTGGCGTGCCAGCAGATGCCTTATCTGGGTGCTCTTGGTACGAAGCTCCAGCCAGGCGTTCGGTACCGCTTCGAAACGGTCCAGGCAATGCCCGATGAACCCGGTGACCGGCTCCAACGCCAGGGAGTCGCAGTCGTAGCCGGAGAAATACCAGCTCGGCCCGTCGAGAGCTGCCGCCTGGGTCGCGATATCGTCGAGGAAATCCTCGAAGTTGACAAATACCACGTAGTTGGCCGATCGATACATGCCCTGCAGGAAGCAGTAGCGGCAATCGTAGATGCAATTGAGCATGTGCGAAAAGTAGAAGTTGTGCCTGCCACCGATGTGATAGTCGGGTGGCGTGGGCAGCACACGCCGACCATGCTTCCGGGCGATGATCAGGGCAGGGTTCTGTTTCTGAGTGCGAAAATCCTGTGCGGGCGCATTGAACACGTCGGTATATCGCTCGATGCTCACCTGATGTGCGTCGCTGAAACGCGCCGTCAGCTCGCGGGTGCGCGGGTGGTCCCGTACCTCGTGTTCTATGTAGAGCGTGTGCATTCGAATCAGTAGCGCACGCCGGCTTCGCTCAGCAGCTCGTGCATCCGTTGCTGCAGCGCAGTTGCGCTCGGGTAGCCGTTCAGCTGGTCTTCGTCGGGTAGCGCCTCGGTCAGGGCAAGGTGGCGGTTCACCAATCGGCGTAGGGCATGGCGTTCGGTCACACTATGGTGTACGCGCCGGGTGAGGGTGTCCGTCAGGGCATCGATGCCGGCCTCAGTGGTGCTGTAGGCGCGCGTTCGTGGCAAGTGATCGAGATATTGCATGAGCCGGTCGATGACCGGCAGGGTGCGCTCGATCAATGCCTTCGCTTGTTGCCGGTCGAAGCCGTCAGCCGGTTGCGCGGGGTTGTCGGACACGCACTTGACGAACTGCACTCTGGCCGTGTCGAGATGCTGCAGGGCGGCGGCTGCAACGCCGCTGCCTTCCATGTCGAACAGGGTACCGGCGCGATAGGTGGTGGCCATCGCATCGACGCTCAGCAGGTCACGGCCCTCGGCCAGATGGTTGCGCCCGGTATCGGGCAGGTGCGGGTACCAGCACCGATGGCTGGCTGCATCGCACACCGACTGTGCGATGAACACGGCGCCGATGGGTTCGTCCGCACCGCACAGGCCGACGTTGATCACTGCCTGCGTATCCGGGTACGCCTCGAGCATCGCTCCGGTGGCTGCGGCCGCGGCCAGTTTTCCCAGGCCCGTCTGCACCAGTCTGCAGCGCTCGCCGGTGAATGCCCGGGCAACGTTCAAGGGTGTTGGCTGGAGCTGAAAATTCCGGATCAGGGGAGCCGCCTCGGCGCCCAGAGCCGTGATCAGTAGGGATTTTCGGAGAGTGGTCGGTGCGCTGATTCATGTCGTCGACTTGCCGCCCGGTTTCAGGCTGGATCAGCAGTGTAGCGGTACCGCGCACCGTATCGCAGTATGCTTGCGACCTCTCATCGGCCACCTGGCGTCTCGTGCATGCTCGTATCGAACCTCGAAATCCTGCCGCACCGTACGGTGAATACTCATCTGGGGTTGGTGCAGGGCAGCTCCGTACGTTCCAAGCACGTGGGCCGCGACATCATGGCATCGGTGAAGAACGTCTTCGGTGGCGAGCTGCGCGGCTACACCGAGCTGCTGCAGGATTCGCGGCAGGAGGCCACCGAACGCATGCTGGAGCAAGCCCGCGGCATCGGCGCCAATGCGGTGCTGAACGTGCGTTACAGCACCTCGAGCATCGCCGCCGGCGCAGCGGAGATCTTCGTGTATGGCACAGCGGTGATACTGGATGAGGCTCCGCGGTGATGATGTTCGAGATCGGTTTGTTCGTGCTGCTTCTGGTGTCCGGCTACGGCTTTGGCCGTTGGGCCGAGGTGAGGCATTTCAGGGCCATCGTCCGGCGCGAGCACGAAACCCGCGCCCTGCTCGTCATCGCCAGCCGTTACCCACCCGAAGACCAACGCTACGACCAAGCACTGGTCGCAGGCTCGGTGGTCATCGCGTCCGACTACTTCAAGAGCTTCATGGCAGGGCTGATCAATCTGTTCGGTGGCCGTGTCACCCCGTTCGAATCGATGCTCGATCGGGCGCGTCGCGAGGCGTTGCTGCGCATGAAGGCGGCGGCCGGCGAACTGCAGGCGAGCCACGTGTTCAACGTGAAGTTCGACACCACGCGCATCGCGACCGGACGTCTGGGTGCCATGGAGGTACTGGCCTACGGCACCGCGTTGATTCCACCGTCACCGGAGTCGGCATCGCCATTGCCCGAAGGGACCAGATAGATGCGGCACTTACCGCACAGGCCCTGAACATGCGTTACGAGAACCGCCAACCGGCCGAAGGCATCAACGTCACACACGAGCATCCGCTACGCCAGTTCGCACGGCTCATCGTGGCCGTGTCAGTGCTGGTGGCGGTGCTGACAGTGGTACTTCGGTTCGGTGGCGCCTGGCTGGCCCGGCAGGTGCCGTTCGCGACCGAGCAACGGATCGTGCAGTCGCTGGATATCGATTTCGGTAATTCGAAGACCACACCGGAACTGCAGGCCTACCTGAGCGACCTGGCCGCGCGCCTCGCCGCGAACATGCCGGTGCCCGAAGGCATGACGTTCGACATACATTACAAGCCTGGCGAGGTGTTCAATGCCTACGCCACGCTGGGTGGAAACCTGCTGTTCTACAAGGGTCTGCTGGAGAAGATGCCGCACGAGAACGCGCTGGCCATGGTGATGGCTCACGAGATTGCGCATGTAGTCTATCGCGACCCACCGGCCGCGCTGGGCGGCGGTGTCACGAGCATGGCCGCGCTGATGGTCGTGACGGGCAACGCAGGTGCGGCCGGCGGCTTCATCAGCGCCGCCGGCGGGGTAACCGGTCTGAACTTCACCCGTGACATGGAGAACACCGCCGATGCGGCGGCGGTCGAGGCATTGGCCGGCCACTACGGCCATCTCGGCGGTGCCGATGAGCTATTCAGGCGGCTGCAGCAGAAACGCAAGGATGGCTCCTCACCGCGCTGGATGCGGCGATTTCTCAGCACCCACCCGCTCGATGCTGATCGAATCGAGCGTATCGCCGAACTGGCCCACATTGCAGGTGTCCCCGCCAGCGGCCAGACCACCGCACTGCCCGATGAGTTCGATCAATGGCTGCACTGAACTGTAAAGCCCGAAGCACGAAAGCTTCAGGCGTTACAGTGCATAAGGCACCGGGAATACCGGCGACCGGGCTGTCGATCTAGTCGCCATCCAGCCAGCGATCGATCAGGAAGCGGGCGATGGAATCGGTTCTGGGTAACTGTCGCGTGTAGCGCTCATCACCCCAGGTACCGAACTCGCGTAGTTCCCCGCGGCTGAACCAGGCCGCATCGGCCAGCTCCTTCGGGTCGATAGTGATATCGCTGTTCAAGGCGCGCGATTCGAAGCCGAGCATGATGGAGCGGGGGAAGGGCCAGGGTTGCGATGCGATGTAGGTCTCGGCTTCGGTACGAATGCCGGCCTCCTCGAACACTTCCCGGCGTACCGCCTGCTCCAGCGTTTCACCCGGCTCGACGAAGCCTGCCAGCGTGGAATAGACGCCGTCCGGCCAGGCCGGTGAGCGTCCCAGCAGGCAGCGCTCGCTATTGTCGTGATCGGCACCGGCAGCACCTGTCTCGGGTGAGGTGACCAGCATGATCACGGCCGGATCCGTGCGCGGGAACTCGTGCCGACCGCAGGGTTCATGCGTGCAGGCCAGCACATGACCGCCCTGCTGGCTTCGTAGCGGGTGGCCGCAGCGCGCACAGTGACGCGTATTCTCATGCCAATGGTTCATGCCTCGCGCGAACGCCAGCAGCGCACCTTCGTTGGCCGGCAACAATGGCCCGACCACACGCAGATCACTGAATCGCGCTGCCGATGGTGCTCTTCCGGTGGGTGTCGCCTGGCGAGCAACGGCAAGGCTTTCCTCATCGCTCAAGGCCGAGCAGTTGATCGCGAAATACGGGATTTCATCGACGAGGCCCAACCAGACCGGTGGCGTAGCGGGTACTTCGGCCCCGACCGGCAGGCTGGCGAGAACCGGCTGAGCGGCATCTCCGTCGGTCACGAGCACGTTACCGCGCCACACCGGTATGAGCCGCGTGGAGGCCTGTTGACGCAGCCCCCGGAGTGCCGTCTCATCGCGACGCAAATGGTCGGCACGGTCCAGCCTGCCATGGGTATAGAACATGCTGTGAGACCTTCCCGGGGTTCGCTGATGGATGCCGCGTTGTACGCAAATGTACCGTCCGGAGGATCGCGCGCGGGTTTGTCGATCGTCGATTCGACGTTTCACGTAGAGTGTGCGTCGCCGTCGAACCCCAGTGCCCTCGACTTCACTCCAAGCTGAAGAGATCATGCAGGCCAATCCCTCATCCGCAAGCCTGACATCCCGGCTGGGTCGAATGGTGAAAAATGTGGCGAGCCGCACCTGTCTGCTGACGCTCCTGTCACTGTACGGTGCCGACCTGCGTGCCCAGGCTGCGGGCGACGGTGAGTCCACCGGCGAGGTGATCGAGGAATTCGCACTCGAGCGAAAACCGCGCTGGGAAGTCGGCGTGGGCGGTGGTTACCTCGATGGCTTCGATTATCCGGCCTCGGAGGATCCGAACAGGGCCGGTATCGCTCTGCCGTACTTCATCTATCGCAGTCCGGTGTTCCGGGTGGGTGATGGCGGCGTCGGTGCCGTGGCGCTGGAACGGGCTCGGGTGCGGCTCGATCTGTCACTGGGCGGGTCACTGAGCGCCTCGTCGGAAGGCAATAGCGCGCGCGACTCCATGCCGGACCTGGACTTCCTGTTCGAGTTCGGACCGAAGCTCGACGTGCAGCTGTACGAACGAGACTCGCCACGTTTCGGTCGTACGCTGATCGGCTGGAGCGCCAAGGTGCGGGCCGTGGTGGCGACCGATCTGAAGGGTTTCGACTCGGCCGGATTCGTGTTCGCCAGTGGTTTCCGGCTCACCCAGCGCGATATCTTCGGCTCGCCGGTGGATCTGCTGGCCAATCTCGAAGCGACCGTGGCCACCGAAAAGCTGCACGACTACTTCTATGAAGTGGCAGATCGTTTCGAGACCCCCGATCGTCCGGCTTACGATGCGCAAGGCGGCTATCTCGGCACGAGGTTGTTCCTTGCGCTGGCCTACAGACCGATCGACAACGTGCGCCTGTTCGCAGGCGTGGGCGTCGGGCAATACGCAGGCGCCGCCAACGAGGACAGCCCCTTGTTCGAAACACGTACCAATACCGGCATCGCGTTCGGCTTCGCCTGGCGGCTGTTCGAGAGCAAGGACAGCGTGCAGGTGATGGATACCGATTGATGGTTCCCCGATCGACGAACCACCCGAAGGGTTGGGGGCCCGTCAGCGCTCGGCCTAAGCGCACCCGTGGGCAATCAAGATGACAGGCCCCAGCCCGATCTCGTTGCTCAGGCGCTCAAAGCTCCTCGTCGACGAACACCACGTGCTGGAGATGGTGCTCATCTTCGAAACTGGCGCCGAGGGAGCTGATCAGCAAGCCGATCGAGGCGCAGAAGGTGGCCATCTTCACGTAGGTGAGTGCGCCGCCGGCGTGCGCGCCCGCCTCGGTCGACGCTGCCCAGCTTCGAACCAGCGCGGGCTCGAACAGGGCGCTGGCGGCCAGTAGCGCCAGACTTCCGATTGCCACCCAGGTCACCGCCAGGCCGGCCAGCACGATCAACGCGGCGCTCACGTGAGTGACGACGATCTGTTCACGCGGGTGGTGGTGACGGCCAAGCAGCAACTGCTGACGAGTCAGCACGAAGGCGGTGGTCAGGAACCAGATCAGCAGCGCCATGCCGGTCAGGCTTGCCGGTGATTGCGACAGGCCCAGGTCCCAGCTCTCAGCCGTCATCAGCAGCAAGGCCACCGTGGAGACTGCGGTCGTGCTCAGACGATTCAGGTGCCGCGGAAATTGCCAGGGCCGGGCGGCGAGCACCGCGTCGACGATCACCTTGCGATTGATCCAGCTGGCCCGCAGCTGAAACGCCAGGTGAGAGATCGAGCTGTCGATGGCGTCTTCCAGGCGGGTATCGGCAACGGCTGCGAAGTTCTTCCGCAGCTCCTCGATCTGGGCTGGCGCGAAGCTCGTCATGGCGTCGAGGTGTACCGCTGAGCCCGGCCTGTAGAGCAGGCTAGCGGCACCGGAAGCCGGGGACAGGCCACCGAGATGGCCAATGGCGTGGAGCATCAGAGTGCTCAAGCGATCGACTGTCGTTGCCTCGTCGGGTTCTGGCTCGGCCGCCTCCAACCCCGACTGTTCAGCGACCTTCGAAGCCTGCCCCGGTGCAGATCGTGCCGCATTCGGTCCGGACTGCTCAGTCACCTCCGGAGCCCGCCCCTGCAATCGCGCGATGGATACCACCGCGGCATCCAGCGGGCGGCTCAGTGCAGCCAGTGCGAAGCGTCGGTAGTGTGCGATCAGCTCATCGGCGGTTACGAGAACCACGAAATCCCAGCGTGCGGTATCCCGCTCGTCGGCGGCCTGGCGCAACAGTTGGCTGGACTCCTCCCGGCTGAACTCACCGATGTCGCGCCGGTTCCTCACGTGCAATACCCAGCGAAAATCGCTGAACCGTTGCTGCAGCACGGCCTCGAGCCGACGCGCGGCGGCCACGATCAGGTCTTGTTGAGCGGTTGACAGAGAGCCGGCGCAGACTACGCCGATGTCGAGAGGCAGGCGTTCGGTGGTGGAGGGATCGCTGGACATGGGGGCATTTTTTTCGAAGCGTATCAGGGGTCGAGGTTCCGACGTTTCCCCTGTTCATGTCGAAGCACCGGGAGCGCTTTGAGTACGGTCGGCCGCTGCTCGTGTCGAGGCAGCGGAAGCATCTCGAGCGTGGTCGGAGCGACGCAGCCACATGAGGTGCCAATCGAGGCGGCGAAGTTGCCGGCTCGCGGCACGGTGCTCCGCCCGGCCATCGTCTGCGGGTAATGACACGAAACGCAGGCGGGTGATGTGTTCGCCGACCTGGCGGATCTCGGCACCGAAGCGTGGAACAGCCAGCACCGCTCGTTCGATGAACGCTCCGGGAGGTTCGTCGTTCCGTCGGGTGATGCCGCGCTTGGCCAGACGTCTGCAGAAACGTTGCCACAGGCGTTCCGCGGCAGGCATGTCACCGCGTCGCCAGTGCGGCAAGCCCAGCAACAGAACGAACCAGAGCAAAGCGGCGCTCATGACCACGGCCGTTAGTTGCCAAAGAGCCGGCTTCGCGGTACCCAGGCGCTCCCACAGGCGAAATTGACTGTCATTGTCGAAATCGACCACCAGTCGCTGCCAGTCGTGGTTGAGCGCATCCCAGCTCAGTTGCAGGCTGCGTACCCAGTCACTGTCGAGGCGCGCCATGCGCGGCACCGGCTCGCCATCACCCAGGGCGGAGGCCATACCGGTATCCACGCGCGAGGGCGCGACGGCACCGGTCGGGTCGAAGCGCGTCCAGCGCCCGTCGATCAGTGCCTCTGTCCAGGCATGTGCATCGGACTGGCGCACGATCATGTAATTCTCGTTCATCTCTCCACCGAGGTAGCCTGTGACCACGCGCGCCGGAATGCCGGCGGCCCGCATCATCACCACGAATGCCGAGGCATAGTGTTCACAGAACCCCTCGCGGGCCTTGAACAGGAACTCGTCGACCGGGCGGTCACCCAGTACCTGAGGTTGCAGGGTGTAGTGGAACTCTTCGCGGTTGAACCAGCTCAGCAAGCGCCTTGCGTAATCACGCTCACCATCGGACTCGGCCCGCAGGCGGCTGGCGAAGGCGCTGGCACGCGGATGGTTGCCGGCCAGTTGCAATGTGGACGGTGGTGCCGAGCGCAGCGGCGCGTAGCTATCGCTGAGAATCGAGCGCTGGCGATAACGGATCAGACGGCTGACAGGCTTGCGGCTGATCAGCTGCCCGTTGGTCGTCAGCGCGGCCAGCACACGCCGGTCGGCGGTATCCGGTGCGTCGCTCACCGGCAGCGATGCTGCGCGATCGAGTGCGAACAGCCAGCGCTGTCGGTGCGGTTGCAACATCACCGTGTATTCCAGGGGTGTCCCCATGGGGTTGCCATCACCGGTGTCCGGCAGCGCCTGCTGTTGCTGGCGGCTGGCCGACCAGCGAAAACCATCGAATTCGGTCAGTACCGGGCCGCGCCAGTAGCGCTGCCGGGGCGGTGGTGCCGGGCCGTCGAAGTCGACGCGGAATGCGACCTTGTCCGATAGAGACAAGGCGCCGATGCTGCCCGGCGTCATCGAGTCCGACAGGCCGGTCTTGCCCATGCTGTCTTCCGGTAGCGACCACAAGGGCCCTGGCATGCGTGGAAAAACGACGAACAACAACGCGGCCAGGGGCGCGCCCTGCAGTAGCAGCTTGCCGGTCAGGCGCAGGTTGGCTGTGGCGTCCGTGGAATTCCGGGGGTCGCGTAGCACGATCAGCGCGTTGCCGAGTGCCAGCACGGCCGGCAGGGTCACGATCGCCGACAGGATGTTCTGCGAATAGAAGTATTGAGTGAGCAGGAGAAAGCCTGAGAGGCACAATAACAGGGTGGCATCGTTGCTCTTGCGATACTCGGCAAACTTCGCCGCCACCAGCAGGAACAGGAAAGCGACACACGGGTCTCGGCCCAGAAAGTAGCCGTAGTGAAAGCGGATCAGCACCGCGCCTGCCATCGCGATGGCGGTCACCGGGATAGGCGACAGCAGGCGACGCAACCAACGATGGGCAGGACGGAGTTCCGCCCACAGCCTCAGGCAGACGATACCGGCGCCGAGCAAGCTGACCCACACCGGCAGATGCAGCACGTGCGGTAACTGAGCCAGCAGTAAAAGAGCCGCCAGTGCCTTCAGGCTGCGGAGCCGGGTTTGCGATTCGACGGTACCACTCACGTTACCGGTGGCGTTGCCACGAGCCTTGCCCGTGTTCGCGTCGACGGCAGCCCTGTTCATTCGGGTAACCGATAGAGCGCCAGTGCGCGCAAGGCCGCTTCGCGATGGGCCTTGCCATGCGCCAGTGGCAGGCTCGTGCCGGGTAGTTCCAGCGCGTAGTCGAGCTGCAGGCCTTCCGCTCGCACCACCCAGGCGGCCAGCCGGCCGAGCTGCTCTTCCAGATCCCCGAGCCTGGTGCTGGCAAGGCTCAGGTGCAACACCGACCCCTCGGGCTCGTCGTCGAAGGTGCGAACGTGCAGGCCAAGACCTCGCGCCGCACTCTTCCAGGCCACCGACGTCAGCGAATCACCGATCTGGTAATCGCGCAGACCGGCGACATCACCCTGGTTGCTCGCGCGTTTGAAATCGCCTTCCGCGGCTTGCGGGGAACCCGGCAGCGCCGGCGCATCCATCTCGAGCGCCGGGTATACCCACTCGCTGGCCGGCGTATGCAGGTAGCACCAGGTGCGCCACAGACCCAAAGGAAAATCACTGCTCAGCGTCAGGCGCCCCAGTGCGAGGCTGCCGCGTCTAGTGGACAGCAGACTCAGTACGAGCGGCTGCGATTCGTGGCCCGCGATCTGATTCACGATGCCCTGTGACTGCCGGGTCGAGACCTGTAGGGCATGACGCGCCAGGGTCGACGGATTGTGCAGTCGCAGGCGGAAATCCAGGGTCTCGCCACAGAACGCAGGTTCACTGTCGAGATGATCCACGCACAGGCCCGCCAGGTTGCGATAGGTGTGAAGCAAGGTGGCCCAGAACAGACCTGTCAGCAGGAAGCACAGCGCGTAGCCCAGGCTCAACGAGTAGTTGATCGAGGCCACCAGCATGATCAGCAGGGAGAACAGGAACGCCCAGCCGCGCTGGCTGGGCAGGATGTAGATGCGCTTGTGCTCGATCACATGCGGCAGAGCATCCTCTGCGCGCTGCCGGAACACCCGCTGAGCAAATCGACGGGGCAATGCCCGCTGCAGGATCATGATCTCAGGGTGAGGGTACGGCCTGCAGTATACCCAGTGCGGCCTCGCGCCCGGTATTCACCCGGCCCGTCAGGCGGTGCCCCGCCAGTGCCGGAAATACTTGCTGGATATCCTCTGGCAGGACATGATCACGACCGTGCAGCAGAGCGAATGCCCGGCACAGCTTCACGAGGTTGATGCCGGCCCGTGGGCTCAGCCCGGTGCCGATCTCGCGGGTGCGTCGCAGCAGTGCCAGGATGTAGTCGAAGATCGGCGCGGCCACGTGCACCGAGGCGGCGTCCTGTATCCAGCGCTCCAGCTGCCGCGGATTTGCCACGGCCTGCAGGGCAGCGATCGCGCCGCGCTGGTCGCCTGCCTCGAGCAAGGTGCGTTCGGTGTTGCTGTCGGGGTAGCCGATCTCGATGCCCACCAGGAAGCGATCCAGCTGCGATTCGGGTAGCGGGTAGGCGCCGAGCTGGTCGACCGGGTTCTGCGTCGCGATGACGAAGAAGTCGTCGTTCAGGCTGTGCGTGACGCCATCCACCGATACCTGCCGCTCCTCCATCGCCTCGAGCAGGGCGCTCTGCGCCTTCGGCGGTGCACGGTTGATCTCGTCGGCCAGCAACAACGAGGTGAACACCGGCCCGGGCCGGAATTCGAACTGCTGGGTGTCGCGGTTGAAGATAGACACCCCGACCACATCGGCCGGCAGCAGGTCGCTGGTGAACTGCATGCGTGACCAGGGCAGCCCGAGGCTCGCGCCCAGCGCCTGTGCCAGTGTGGTCTTGCCGACGCCCGGTACGTCCTCGATCAGCAAGTGCCCGCGCGCCAGCAGGCACGCCATCGCCAGCTCCAGTTGCTCACGCTTGCCAAGCAACACGCTTTCCAGTTGAGCCAGTACTCGGGGCAGGTCACTGATGGCGGTCACCTCGGCCTCACGCATGCTCTGTGTCATAGGATCGTCTTGTCGGATGGTGAGCCTGAGTTAACGGCGCAAACGTAAGGTTCGTGAAACGTTGCTACGCTTGCGTCGTGTTCCGGCCTTGCTCTTGCCGCTTCCGAGTAGCCACAGTGTGACAGCTACCGCATCGCCAGCGGGCCTGAGGAGACCGGTGGTTTCCGTCATTGGCGTCCGGTTGTCGTCCTGTCATTCGGCAGCAGATCGTCTTGATCAAGGATCTTGCCGTCAGGACGGTTGCCGCACGACCCGACGGTTGAAAGAGCACCGGGTCAAACCGCAATCAGGGCAGGCGGGTGGTGTTGGTATACTGTGCCCTGAGATTTTCTCGTTGCCAAGACCTTGACTCACCGATGCACGTGAAGAACTTCCTGAAGTCCGACCGCTTTCATCACAGGAACCCGGACACCCGGCGCGCGGCGATCGAATCGCTCGACGCGGACGATCCGAAGTCACCTGCGCTGTTTCACGAGCTGGCATCGAAGGATGAAGACGCCTCGGTACGGATCGCGGCGATCAACCGGCTCGACGACGTGCCACTGCTGCTGTCGCTGCTGGAAACCGATGCGGTTGATCCGCAGCCCGTACGGCCGCAGGTGCACGCACGGATCATGGGTCTGCTGGAGGCCGGCAGGTGCACCGATACCGATATCGACCTGCTGCTTGCACAGCGCGGTGAGTCCTGGTTGATGGCCGTGGCCGCGCACTGCGCCTCCGGTGAGCAACGCCTGCACGCCCTGCAGCGCATCGACATGGAATCCGCACTGGTCGAGGTGATCGAGCACTCGCGCTTCCACGATGCCCGCCTGCATGCGGCCGAGCGGCTCGACGGCACCGACGCGATGAAGTCGGCCCTGAGCGCCTGCCGTTCGCGCGACAAGCTCGTTGCCCGCAAGCTTCAGGAGCGGCTCGACGAGCGTAGTGCCGCGGCAGCGCGCCGAACGAGCGATGAGCAGACCGTCGAGAGCACTCTGGAACAGGTGCGAGCGTTGGCCGGGAGTGTCTGGTCGCCGCAGCACGCTGGCCGGATGCAGGCGTTGTTGGCACGCTGGCATGGTTTGCCGGAGGATCTGCGCGAACCGCACGAGGCGGCATTCGCCGAGCACCAGGCTCAGGTTCGGGCACAGCTCGACGAGCACATGCCTGCGGTTCCCCGGGCTGCCGAAGCTGCACGGGGGGCGTCCCAGACCGGGTCGACGGCGGATCATGCAGTTGCCGCCACCATTGCCACGAATGGCGGTAGCGAGGTTGCCGATATTCCAGCGGATGCGGATGCCGGTATCAACGCGGTTACCGACAGCACTGCAGAAGGCGCCTCAGGTAACGCCATCCGCGGGTCGGCGATACCTGACGGCACGGAAATGTCGAATGCGTCTGGCCCGGTGGCCACCGAATCGGCTGGCGCGCCAGGCATCGATACAGACACTGCAGCTCCGGCACCCGTGGCGCCAACGCCCGAAGCCAGTGCCCCGTTGCTGGCTCTGAAGCAGCATCTCGGCACTGCGACGCTTGCCGACCTGCCTGCGATCGTGCAGAGACTGAGGGCCGAACCTGCGGCCGAGTCTGCACCGGACAGCGATGCACTGCTGGCCCATGCCGAGGCGGTGGCGGTCCTTTTCGACCCGCCTTTCGCGGTTGCCAAGGGGCGCCCGCAGGCCACGCGCGATCGGCTCGGGCGTGTGAACATCCTGCTCGATATCCCGGCGCTGTTGCCCGCCACCGACGTGACAGGCATCGCGTACCTCGACGAGCTTGTCGTCCATCGCGATGCATTGGCAACACGCGAGGAGAAGGCGCGTCAGGAGTCGGCCGATCGGGTCGCCGCTACGCACCGGCAATTCGCCGCGCTGGCGGGGGCCGTTGCCGATGGCAAGTGGGCGCCCGCGAGTAGCATGTTGCGCCGCCTGCAGAAGAAGATGGCGGCGATGGAGCCGGCCGAGCGGGCTGGTCTTGCCGACAAGCTCGCTCGGGCCGAGAAGCAGCTCGAGGAGATGTCGGACTGGCAAGACTTCGCCAGTCGGCCGAAGCTCGAAGCCCTGTGCGAACAGATGGAGGCACTGGCTGCCGACACTCAGCCCAAGCCGCGCGTCCGCGCCAAGGCGGTGAAGGATCTGCAGAACCAGTGGAAGACCATGGGCGTGAGCCGTGTGGCCAACGAATTGTGGCCGCGCTTCAAGACGGCAGGCGACACCGCCTTCGAACCGTGCAAGACCTTCTTCGAGCAGCAGCGGCAAGAGCGTGACGCGAAGCTCGGTGCCAAGGCGGCCCTGTGCGAAACACTGGAGACAACCTTTCAGTCCATCGATTCCGAAGCGCCTGACTACAAGGCCATTCAGCGCCAGGTGAATAACGCCAAGCGCGAGTGGTCGCGTAACCGGGTTGCCGATCGCAAGCCCGACAAGGCACTCGAAGAGCGGTTTTCCAATGCCTTGAAACCGTTCGATGCGTTGCTGGCGGAACAGTACGATGCCAACGCACTGGTGAAGCAGGACCTATTGGACAAGGTGTCAAAGCTGGCAGAGGGCGAGATCAACCAGCACACCGCGAATCAGGCACGCAGCCTGCAGAGTGCCTGGAAGCAAGTGGGAATCATGCGGCGCCGTGAAGACCAGGCACTGTGGGAAGCCTTCAACGCTCATTGCCGGGAAATCTTCAAGCGTCAGCACGATGCCGAACGAGAGAAGTACCGGGCAAGCATGGGCCATGTGTTTCGTGCGCGCGATATCATCAAGGAGATGAATCGGTTGGCGAAAGAGGGCCAGCCGGACGATGCGCGCGTGCAGGCGCTCACCGCCGAGTACCATGCGCTCGAGGCGTTTCCCGATAAGGAGCGCAAGTTCCTGCAGCGCGACTTTCGGGCCGCTGCCGATGCCTGTTCGCGAATTCGCGAAACCCAGTCGAAGCGGCGCAGGCAGGCCGAACAGGAAGAGATTCAGAGATTGGTCAACCTGTGCGAACAGCTCGAGGATGCCGTGGAGATGCCCGACTCGATGGGCGCTACCACGCGCGATGACGTCGAACACGCCTGGGAGGCGACCGACGTGCGGGCACCGCGCGAGGAGCTGCAGGCACTGGAGGCCCGGCGCGATACCGCTCTGGCACACCTGAATGCCGGCAGCCGCTTCGACTACACCGCGAACGAGGAGCTGCGGCGCGATCTGCTGATCCGGCTCGAAGTGAGTACCGGGTCGGAGACGCCCGCGGAAGACAAGCCGCGGCGCATGCGCTATCAGCTGGAAAACCTGCAGGCCGGCATGACCTCCGGTGCGGTGACCGATACGCGCACGGCCATAGCGGACCTGTCGCGGCAGTGGTACTCGCTCGGTCCGGTCACACGTGCGCAACGCGATGCGCTGCAGTCACGATTCCTGAAGGCAACGGGGCGCTGAACGCGCACCTGTCGTGAACGTGGCAACGGATCTGACTCAGGCGGCCCTGCAGAGCGCAATGGCCAATGATGAGCTGTTGCTCTACTACCAGCCCAAGGTGTGCCTGCTGCGCGGCACGCTACTCGGGGCCGAGGCGCTGGTGCGCTGGAATACGGCCGACAGTCAGATAGTCTCGCCCAGCGCCTTTCTGCCGCTGGCCGAGGAAACCGGCCTGCTTCACGACATCACGCTCAGCTTGCTCGAGCAGGTGGTGGGTGCCTGTGGTGAGCTGCGCAAGGTACAGCCGGGCTTGTCCATTTCCATCAATGTGGCGCCGAATGATCTGGTCACCCGAACAATCAGTGGCAACATCCGGCGCTATCTGAGCGACAGCGTGATCGCAGCGAACGATCTGCAGATAGAGATCACCGAAAGTGCCGCCATGGGCAACGCCGAGCTGATCCATGACGAACTCATCGAACTCACCGGTCTGGGCATCAAAGTACTGATGGATGATTTCGGTACCGGTTACTCTTCCATCGATCGGCTCAGCCAGTTGCCGTTCTCATCGCTGAAACTCGACCAGGGAGTGGTGCGCCGCATGGGGACGTCGCGGCAGAATCTGACGGTGGTGAAGTCGGCAATTTCGATGGCACGCGAGCTGCGCATGACGTCGATCGCCGAAGGCATCGAAACCGCCGGTGCGTACAATTTCCTGATCGCCAACGGTTGCGAGGAAGCTCAGGGCTATTACATCGGCCGTCCGATGGCACTGGCTGATTTCCTGGAATTCGTGCGCCAGCCACCGCACTTCGAAGGCTCGCAGATCGGGCGGGTGCATCAGGCGATCTACAACGTGCTGTTCGATCGCCAGTGCCTGGTGGATGCGGCATTCTGTGCGCGTCTGGATCGCTCGACCACGCTGCCGTCAGTGGGGCATCCGGACATCTGCGAAAGTGCCGAGGATTCGCGCTCCGGTGTGTGGTACCACGGTATAGGCCGGCAGCTGGCGCACCTCGACTCCTACGTTCGGCTGGAAGCGCCGCTACGCGAGTTGCACGTGATCGCCGGCGAGTTCCTGCAGATCCTGGAACACGACGAGCGCCAGGTGGATAGCGCGATGGCTCATGTCGATAACCAGGTCAACCGGATCATTCAGCTGCTGCATGCGCTGGAACGAGACCTGCTGAAGGCTGCCGGGCAGGGCACGCGTCCTGACTACCCGCCGGCGCCCGGCACGCGGCCGAAGCGGGCCTCCGGTGCCCTGTAACGCTCAGGGTTGTCGATTGGCCGCGTGGGCGGGCAGGGATCTGTCATCCATCAGCCCCGGGCACCTGCAGGCTGATGGATCACGGGCCCTGGGAACCGGCTGCCGATTCGGGCTGCTCCCAGGGCGCATGTGGCGTGAACTTGTCGACCATGAAGTCGGTGAACACACGCACCTTGTTGCTCAGGTGGCGGCGATGCGGATATACCAGCTGAATGCTGGAACTGTCTGCGGCGTGATCCTGTAACAGCGGTACCACCAGACCATTTCTCATCGAGGGTTGCACCACGTAGGTGGCCAGCCTCGCGATGCCGAGCCCCGCCTTGACGGCCTCCAGCAAGGCCGACGCGCTGTTGGTGTGAAAGTCTCCCTTCACGCGCATGGCGCGAATGCCGTCGGCGGTCTTGAATTCCCAGTCGTTGAAATGCGAGATCGACGAGTGTGTCAGGCAATTGTGCTTGAGCAGATCCTCCGGGGTCGTCGGTGTGCCGTGCCGCCCGAGGTAGTCGGGCGAGGCACAGATGATGCGCTTGTTGACCGCCAGCCGCCGCGCGACGAGCGATTCATCGGTGAGACCGTCACTGAGCACGATCGCCACATCCACACCTTCACCCACCAGATCCACCTCGCGCTCGCTGAGTTCCAGCTCGACCCGAAGGTCCGGGTACAGCGTCATGAACTCGGGCATCAGCTTGATCATCTGGATGCGGGCGAAGGCTGATATGGTGGTGATGCGCAACGTGCCGCTGACTCTGCCGTGCAGCGACATCACCGCGTCTTCTGCCTGCTGGATCTCGTTCAGGATCGCACCACAGCGATCATGAAAGGCATGACCTTCCGCCGTCAGGCTCAGCTTGCGTGTGGTTCTTTGGAAAAGCCTGGCTCCCAGGCGATCCTCGAGCCTCGTGATCAGCTTGCTCACCGCCGAAGGCGTCAGGTCGAGTTCGCGGGCAGCGGCCGAGAAACTGCCCATGTCAGCAGCTTTCGAGAACACCAGCATTTCCGTGTACTTGTCCATGAGTCCGTAGAATCAGTCGTTCGTTGAGAAGCGAGAAAACAGATAAATGGCTTATTGCAGCGCAACAATACTACCGTGCTGCGAGAAGATGGTGTTGCCAATTCGGTATCGGCGTTGATCTGATTGCGTTGCACTGCCGGAATCAGAAGGGTCGGACAATGTGATGTGATTCACAGTCATGGTGCATGGAACACTATAGCAAAGCAAACCATTGACAGTGGCGAAGTGTCAATCTCTGTTAGCTCGTATTGAAATACTGCCTTCGCGACACCGGTTTTCAAATGGGCGGAAACCGGCCCAATAGTCTGATATTTCTCCAAAGAGTATCGCGTGTGTATCGCTATTTCGAAGATCTGATCGATCCCCTGCGCCCGCGTGCCGTCGTTCGCCCGCCGACGAGTACCGTGCGTTTCTTCTGGAGCCAGATCCGTCCGGTGAGCGGGGTGATCGCAGCCGCCCTGTTGCTGGTAGGCATCGCTGCCGTTGCCGAACTGTACGTGTACGCGTACCTCGGCAGGATTCTGGACTGGATGAGCGCCAGCTCCGCGGCGGTCGACGAGCGTGGCGACTTTCTCGCGGCGCACAAATCGGAGCTACTGTGGATGCTGCTGGTAGTGGCCTTCATCCGACCGGTGGCGCTGGTGATTTCGCGTGCGTTGATCACCCTGGCGCTGGCGCCCGGGCTGGCGAACACCACGCGGTGGCAGAACCACCGGTATGTATTGCGTCAGAGCATGACGTTCTTCCAGAACGACTTCGCCGGCCGGATCTCCCAGAAGGTGATGCAGACGGGCAATGCGCTGCGCGAGGCCGTGCTCAACGTGATCGACGGTGCGTGGATGCTGCTGATCTACCTGATCGGAACCGCGGCCATGTTCACCGGGATCGATATCGTGTTGCTGCTGCCGATCGGCCTGTGGGTGGTGGCTTACGCGGCTGTGGTGTGGCTGATGGTGCCACCGGTGCGCAACAAGTCCGCCGCCCTGTCGGAGGCGACATCTTCGCTGACCGGCCGTGTGGTCGACAGCTACACGAACATTCAGGCGGTGAAGCTGTTCGCCCACCATCGGCTGGAGGAAGATTTCGCGGCAGAAGCCATTCGTGGTCATACCCATCGCTTTCAGGTCTTGATGCGTGCGGTGCTGCAGATGACCATCGTGTTGACCGCTCTGAATACCGTGCTGATCGTCGCCATGGCGTTGCTGTCGATGACGCTTTGGATGCAGGGCAGCCTGAGCGTCGGTCAGATAGCCATCGCCAATGGTCTGGTAATCCGCCTGAGTCAGATGTCAGGCTGGATACTGCGCACGATCACGTCGTTGTTCGAGAACATCGGCACGGTCGAGAACGGGGTGCAGACCATCGCCCAGGCTCAGGAAGTGGTCGATGAACCGGACGCATCGCTGTTGCGGGTACCCACCGGGAAGATCCAGTTCGATGCGGTATCGTTCAGGTATGAGCTGGTCGGCGCCCCGCCCGATGCTCCGCCGGCCCGGGTGAAAGGTGAGGCGCTCACGTTGCCGATCATCGACGACATCACTCTCGCGATCAAGGGCGGTGAGAAACTTGGGCTCGTGGGCCGCTCGGGGGCGGGGAAATCGACCCTGATCAACCTGCTGATGAGGTTCCATGACCCGCAGTGCGGGCTTGTCAGCATCGATGGTCAGGATATCCGCACGGTCACGCAACGGAGCCTGCGTTCGCAGATTGCCGTGGTCACGCAAGATACCTCGCTGCTGCATCGTTCGATTCGCGACAACATTCGCTACGGTCGGCCCGAAGCATCCGATGAAGCGGTGGTACTCGCCGCCGAGCAGGCAGCTGCGATGGGTTTCATTCCCGATCTGTCCGATCCGCAGGGCCGCCGCGGTCTGGATGCCCACGTGGGCGAGCGCGGCGTGAAATTGTCCGGTGGTCAGCGCCAGCGTATTGCCATAGCAAGAGTCATCCTGAAAGATGCACCGATCCTGGTGCTCGACGAGGCCACATCGGCCCTGGATTCCGAAGTTGAAGCCGCCATCCAGGAGCAGCTCACGCATCTGATGCAGGGCAAGACGGTCATCGCGATCGCACACCGCCTGTCAACGATCGCCGCGCTCGACAGGCTGGTGGTGCTCGATGCCGGTGGTATCGTCGAAACCGGCACTCACGACCAGTTGCTGGCGCGCGACTCACTGTACGCACGCCTCTGGCAGCGACAATCCGGCGGCTTTCTGGGTCTGTAGAACCAGTACCTCCTGGCGCTTCAGCTGTCAATCAGGAGCGCTCGCCCTTAGTCATTCTCGTTGCAAGAGTGTGATATACAAAGATGAGGGATTGTCCAAAAACGACTCGAATAGTCAAAGACCATGAATGCGAAAGTGCTGCGCTTGAACAAGGCGGGTACTCCAATTGCCTGGTTAAGCTGGCAGGAGACCGCAACCCTGATGGTGAAGGATCAGGTCATCTGGAGCCTCGGTGAGGTCGTCCATACCCTGCATGGCGGCTACAACAAACGCGGCGAGCGCTCGCGCCTCGATCTGCCCAGCATCATCGCCTGCGACGGCAAGGTGGACAACAAGGCATTCACGCCGGCGCTGTCCAATGGCCTGCTGTTCGCCCGCGACCAGCAGCTGTGCATGTACTGCGGTGTGCGCTTCCCGCTTCGTGAACTGTCCCGCGACCACGTGGTGCCCACCTCGCGCGGTGGCCGAGATGTCTGGACCAATTGCGTGACGGCCTGCCGACGCTGCAACAACCGCAAGGGCAACAAGTTGCTGGAACAGGCCCACATGGAGCTGTTGGCAGTGCCGTTCGCGCCGAATCGCCATGAATTCTTCTTCCTGTCGAATCGGGATGTGCTGGCCGATCAGATGGATTTCCTGCGCACCCGCTTCTCGGCCAATGGCAGTTGGTGTTCATGAATGCGGCAATCTCAGATGGCAGCCTCAGCTGTCAGCCGGTGCCCCCTGTCGGATCGATGATGGGCGGGCGGCGACAGGTTGCTCCTCGTCAACGAGTTCGCTCGCTTCGATCTGCATCAGAAATTTCAGTGCGTAGTCCTTGAGATCAGCCGTGCTTGCATACCCCGCCAGTTGCACCACATGTCGTCCGGTGGTGGCGGTCAGGCTGGCGTAGTCGAGCGTTGCAGACTCGGGTTCCCATACGGCCGGAGGCTTCGCCGTGCGGTTCAACCCGGCAGGGGTATTCGATTCGACAGTGGCTGCGCGTGCGAAGGCGGCCCCAGGTTCGAAGGCGGTGTAGACAGCCGCATTGGCCAGCTCGCCGGTGCTCGTTCTCAAGGCAAGGCGCTCGCGATGCTGAAGCGGGCCATTGGCGCGCGCATTCTCGTGCATGATGCTGGCGAACAGTGCGGCCGTGGCTTCTGAATCGGTGCGGATCAACATGACTTCCACCGGTGGACGTTCCGCATGCGACTGATCATAGAGTTGTACCGCGACCATGGCGGTGATCAGGCGGGTGAATCCGTCGACTGCGGAGATGCGGTTTTCCGGTTCGGCACGCAGATTTATCCCCTTCAGCGGTGAGGTCTCGACGCTCGCCCAGGGTAGATGACGCCATGGGTGGTCCAACTCGCTCGTGGCGAACAACAACTCGCGGTTACGTCGTTCGCGAGCGCGGTTCGGGAAACTTCCCGGATCGAGAATCTGGATCGGGTCGGTCGGTGGTGCCTTCAGGGCCAGTTCGATCAGCGCCTCGCCGTTGTCACGAGCCGCCAGCTCGCGGATGAAGCGCTCGCCTTCGACATACGAAAATTCAAGCACGTTCCGGCTCAGTGCCTGCACCGCCTGTGCCTGCGGATCGGCAGGCTCGGTAACGGTGAACATGAAGCGATCGAGGGCTGCGAGGCCTTCCGAGCAGGCATGGGTTTCGCAGATCTGGCGCGTTGCCCATTGGGCATGGCCTTCGAAAACGGCTGACTGGGCGAAAGAGGCTCGAAACGTCAGAGTGCGGTTGGCATGAATCCGATGCTCGCTGTCGTCGGCGGCGTGCACCAGTTCGTGTATCAGCAGGGCGAGCAATGCCTGATCCCGGAGTTCGTCCCTGGAAATGCCCTTTGGCTCGAGTGCGACCGTGGGTTCGAATACGGGCAGCGAGTCCGTATATCTCTGTAGCATGTTCTCGCTGATCATCACCGTTGTGCGGCTGCCTGAGTACAGTGCCGCGTAAGAGCCCTGCTGCGAACGCATGATGGCGTCGAGCAGGCTCCGCCGGAAGGCCCCGTCGGTGAACTGCGTATCCACGAGTGGTCTGGTTTCACGGGCCACGATGCGATCGATGGCCTCATCGCCGACCAGTTCAAGCCCGACGTGATCCAACGACGCGCCGGTGAACGTCGTAACATGTTTTTTGGCGGTATCGAACAGTCGTTGTATTCGCGAAGCACCATCGGATGTCTGTACGGGCAATTCGGGAGCAGTTTCGGTAGCCGCTGTACCTTGCGTAGCCGGCGTGCCTCTTTCCGGCATTGCCAAAGGCGGCAGGTCAGATTCGTCGGAAACAGGTGAGGTCGATCCGGCATCGAGTGCCGTCGCCTGGATCGCTCCATTCGATGAGGCCAGCGAAACGCAACCGCCGACCAGCAGTGCAGCCAGAAGTGGCAAGGCATGTCGCACGGAGAAGTGCCGCGCGCCAGCCTTGGCGCGCGGCGGATACTGGCTTGCCGGATTCATCGTGTCGGATTGCCCTGCAGGTGGCCTGTGGTGGCACCGCAGTGTAGAGAGTTAGATTCTCGTGGCAGCGAACCGGCTCACAACATGGCAATTGTCTTGCTGTAGCTCATCGATGATGCCTCCCGGGCGTCCATGGGCGAGTTCAGGAGGCGATCTTCGCAAACTAGGGCTGGTACGCCCTGACGTAGTCGACAACCAGTTTCGCGGGGAACGGCGTACTGTTGTCCGGGTTGCCGGCCCAGCTGCCACCCAGCGCCAGATTCAACAGGATGTACATGTCTTCGGAAGCTACGTTACCGCCGCTGTGGGTGTTGCGCTCCACCCCATCGACATACCAGGTGAGCTTGCCTGGTTCCCATCGTACCGCGTAGGTATGAAAGCCCTTTGAATAGTCCGGGCCAGACGCCTCGAAAGTAGGTGTCGACTTGAGGTTGGCGTTGTTCTGATACCAGTGATAAGTATTGTAGGCAACCTTTCGCTTGTCGCCGATGTACTCGACAATATCAATCTCGGGGCGAGTACCGCCATTGTTCTGATGCAACATCCAGAATGCAGGCCACAGGCCCTTGCCACCCGGTAGCTTTGCCCGCATCTCGACGTAGCCGTAGCGCATCTTGAACTTGTTGTAGGTTGTCATTGCGCCGGAAAGATAGGGCTGGTTCGAGGCGCTGCCTTTCAGGTAATCAGGCGTCGGGATTGCCGATATGGTCAGATGCTCTCCGTCGAATTGAAAAGGTTGGTGGCCAAAGTCCGGATTGGTCAATTGGTCGACATAATACTGGGCTTCGTCGTTGACGATCAGTTGTGGACCCCACCTGTACTTCGAACTCCATTTGGAAGTATCAAGGCTGTTGCCGTTGAACTCATCGGAAAATACGAGATTGTAACCACCTGGAACACCACCTGAGCGTGCCTTGACGGCCAGTGAGTCTTGCGTGGCAGCGTCTTTGGATCCTGTTGCATCGCCAGATGATGGGTCCGAATATTGAACCGCGCCTGTATTACCGGCCGTGTCGATCGTTATCTTTCGAGAGTGTTCCGAGAATTTGTGTTTATCGGTGAAGGCCACGAGGCTGTAGGTGTACTGATTGCCAGGCGCTACCTGATCGTCGGTGTAGCTGGTCGCACGAACGGTCTCATGATAACTGTTGTCACGATACACGTTATAGCCTTCAACGCGGTTCCCCATATCGGGCCACGAAAGTCTTATTTTGCCGGCTTGGCCTGCCGATGCGGAAAGGCCTGTCGGTGCGTCAGGCCTGTTGCCGGGGTTCGCGGATGCCTGAGTGAAAACGGCGAGAAAGAGCGATCCGGTAATTGCCGAACGGGTCGATAATTTCATTTGGGGATCTCTGGGTTTGCCGAGTGACGACCGGA
>CBDCAW010000066.1:0-10500 GCA_965214025.1 Granulosicoccaceae bacterium | reverse complement strand
TCTCATCGATGGTTTCGTGGACGCCTTGCACTCCGGTGAAACCGTTGACCTGCTGGCACGGTTTGCCGCGCCGTTGCCGGTGACGGTCATCGCACGCCTGCTGGGTATGCCGGAGTCGGAAAGCCCGCGGCTACTGGCCTGGTCACATGCCATGGTGCGCATCTACACAGGCCAGCAAAGTCTCGCCGAAGAACGGGCGGCCGATGATGCCGCTCGCGAATTCAATGCGCGCCTGCAATGCCTGATCGATGATCGGCGAGCCGAACCGGGCGATGATCTCGTCTCGCAGTTACTCGGCTTGCCTGCGCCAGCCGCCGAGGCAGCGACGGATGAAACCGATCAGGCTTCACGCCCGCCCATTCGGGATGCCGAGATCATCTCACTGGCCATCCTGCTGCTCAACGCCGGGCACGAGGCCACGGTGCATCAGATCGGCAACGCGGTGCATACGCTGCTGCACCAGCCGCCGGCGATGCGCGAACAGTTACACGACGCGGCCTGGGCCGATCGCGTGGTGGAAGAAGCACTGCGACATGATGCACCGCTGCACCTGTTCACCCGCTATGCACAAACCGACATCGTATTGGCAGACGATGTGACCTTGGCAGCCGGCGACCAGATCGCACTGCTGCTCGGCGCGGCCAATCGCGACCCTGCCCGGTTTGCCGAACCCCACCGCTTCGATCCGGCCCGTGAGGATGCCGGGCATGTGTCGTTCGGCGCCGGTATCCACTTCTGCGTGGGTGCAGCCCTGGCCAGGCTTGAGCTACGCACCGCACTGGCCACGCTGTTCGAACGTCTGCCGAACCTGGCGCTGGCGCGAATGCCCGTGCATCGAGACAACTACCATTTCCGCGGCCTGCACTCGCTTGAAGTCAAAGTGACCTCGCCAGTACCTTAACCCAGCAAGCCGTGAAAGAGCTGCACGTGTACCGTCTCGCCAGGCTCCACGGAACCGCGCTCGGCAGCCAGAACGATCAGGCAGTTGGCATTGCTCATCGACGTCAGCCGGCCGGCACCCTGCTTGCCGGTGGAAGCGACCGTCAGCTGGCCATCGGCCTCCGTACTCAGCCGGCCACGCTGATATTCCTCACGCCCCACACTCTTGCGCAAATGCGTCGTGCAGCGCGCCGGGATCAGTGCAGGTTCATCCGAAACCATGCCCATCAGCGATTGCAGGGCCGGACGCACGAACCTCAGGAAGGTCACCATCACAGCCACCGGGTTACCCGGCAGTGCGAAGAACATCGCATCATCGATGCGGCCGACGGCCAGTGGTCGACCCGGGCGAATCGCGATCTTCCAGAACGCGACCTCGCCCACTTCGTGAAGGACACGGCTCACGTGGTCGGCATCGCCGGCCGACACGCCCCCGGAGCTGATGATCAGGTCAGCACGACCGGCTGCCGATTGCAGCACCGTGCGGGTGATATCCGGATCGTCAGGTATGAGGCCGAGATCGATGGCCTCGATCATGGGGTCGGCCAGCAGCCCGGTCAGGGCATATCGATTGCTGTCGAACAGCGCGCCAGGCGGCAACGGTTCATCCGCGTGCTCGTCGAGCGATCGCAGTTCGGTGCCGGTGGAGAAGAAGGCCACCCGGATACGCCGGACCACCGGCACCATCGCGATGCCCAGCGATGCCAACACCCCCAGATGGGCAGCATCCAACCGCTCACCGGCCGCGAACACCAACGCACCGTACGCGACATCTTCGCCCGCGGCACGCACGTTGCGACCTGGCTCCACACGGCTGTCGATACTGACGCGATCATCATCGATTTCACAATGTTCCTGGATCACGACGGTATCCGCACCCGCGGGCATGATGCCGCCGGTGAAGATCCGCACGGCCTGTCCTTTGGCCACCGCACCTTCGTAGGGTGTGCCCGCCCAGGCGGTGCCCATCAACTGCAATGCCGCAACGCCCGTATCCGGGATGCTCGCGGCACTGATGGCGTAACCGTCCATGGCGGAGTTGTCTTGCGCGGGCACCGAAGATGGCGAGTACACGGCTTGCGCGAGAACACGGCCGAGACACTGGCGCAGGCCGAGATGCTCGCTCTGGCGTACCGGCGCGATCATGGCCGCCAGCCGTGCCCTTGCCTCGCCGACCGGTAACAGCTCAGGCTCCGCCGGATCGTCACAGGAAGGTTGCCGCTCGATCCGTAGCGTGCCTCGAGCGTGTTCAGGCACAGCACGTTCGGCCGGAACGCGTTCAGACAAATCCTGTTCTCTCAGCGCCTGTTCCGCCAGCGCCAGTTCTTCGAGCGTATTGAAGTTTCGGAAAGCGTCGGCAAGATCGCCGCAGTCCACCACGCTCAGGTTCTGCCCGGCATACCAGCGATCGATCTTGCGCTCGCCTGCATCGAGGAAGTCCGCCAATGAGGCCGCCACCCGCTGATGCACCACGCAGAATGCCGGTTGTTCCCGCTCGCCATCGTGCGCCACCGCCACATCGATAGCCGACTGCCGGCACGCGAATGCCAGTCGATTCACCAGTTCGCCCGATACGAACGGTGAATCGCATGGACACATGAAGACAAGCTCGGTGTCCAACGCCGCCAGCCCCGCGCTCAGGCCAGCCAGCGGTCCCAGGTAGCCTTCATGCAAGTCCGGCACCACGGTCAGGCCCAGCGCCGCATACTGCTCCACGTTGCGGTTCGCGTTGATCACGAGCGCCTCCACCTCTGGCCGCACCGCTGCGACGACCCATTCGCACATCGAACGCCCGCCCAACCGAACCAGTCCCTTGTCGATCCCCCCCATGCGCCGCGCCAGTCCGCCGGCCAGCACGACGCCACCGAGCGCACCCTTGGTCATTGCGCGCTTGCCGCAGGGGCCGCCGCGGAAACATCGGGATCGTCGAGTTGCGAGAAGTAGTGCTGCAAGAACTCATCGAGTGTGCCGGTGGTTTCACTCTCCATGCGCTGCTGGCAGGCAAGTGATTTCTCGACCTCAGCCTGGAATTTGCGCTCCTTCACCGCATCGAGCGGGTCGGCCAGCAACGCGCGGTGATGGGCCCGTGATGCGACCAGCACCGCATCGAGGAACGAACCATGCTTGCGGATCTGGCGCATCTGCTTCGCCGAAGGCGTCAGGCTTGCATCGTTGAGCTTGTCGCGCTGAATACCCAGGGCGCGCCGGTAGAGCCCGGTACCCTCTTCCACATCCAGCCAGTCCGCCAATGGCGCCAGCGCCTCGATGATCGCCAGCCCCCATTCACGGACGCCTATATTGCCGGCCGGCCGCTCGAGCTGCAAGCCTGGCTCTCGGCCGCTCTGCGCAGATGCGCGCATGTTACGGCCGCACAGCACGATCTCGTCCTGGCCCAGTGCCGGGCTGTCTGCCAGCCATGCGAACAGCATGAGCATTTCCAGCATGGCGATCTGTTCCAGGTGAACGCCTGCGGGCGCATCCATCGCGATGTCTATCGAGCGCAATTCGAGATACCGTATGCCACGCCGCTGCAAGGCCAGGAAGGGCATTTCACCGGCTTCGGGAATCTGCTTGGGGCGCACGCTGCTGTAGTACTCGTTCTCGATCTGCAGCCGGCGGGCATTGAGCTGGTGGCGATTGTCATCGGTATCGAACAGGCCCAGCCGCTGATAGGGCGGGTGCTCGCTCGTGATATGACTGCGCAGATCTTCCAGGTAACTGTGGAAGTCGTCGTGACGAACACTCAGATCGATGGCGCCGTCCTGGCGGTACTGATAACCGATGTCACCCATGCGTAGCGAGGTGCCGTGCGGGGCGAACCGTGTCGTCTTGTGGTAGGTATCGAGGTCGACATCGGCGTCGCTTTGCAGAAACGAGCGGCAGATCGCCGGCGAAGCGCCGAACAGATACGGTACCAGCCAGCCGATGCGCAGCAGGTTGCGCGTCATGTGGAAGTAGCCACAGGTGGAGGCGCCCCACTCTTGCTGCTCGGCACCGCACGGTGACCCTTGCCCGGCAGGCAAGCCCGGCAGCGGTGTGCCTGCCGGTCGCACATGGGTATGCAGATGCAGCCAACGATCCCAGCAGTCTTCCGGAAGCGAGAAATTGAAGTGCACGCCAGCGATGGCCTGCATGCGCTTGCCGTAACGCAGCGCCAGGCCGCGACGGTAGGCGTGTTTCATCAAGCCGTTGTTCGAGCTGCCGTAATCACCGATGCGAATGCTTTCGGCCCCACGCAGGATGCACGGCATGCTGGCGTTCCAAAGGTGCTCGTCGTCTGCCAGCCGCGGCAGGATGAAACGATGCACATCTGTCAGGTACTCCACCGCTTCGCGTGCACTGGCGCACGGCGGTGTTACCATCTCGAGCAGGCTTTCGGAGAAATCGGTGGTGACAGTGCCGTTGCACAACGCGGAACCCAGGGCCACGGGATGGTCGCTAGCGGCGATCTGGCCATCGCGGCCCACTCGCAATGATTCCTTCTCCAGGCCCACCCGGCGCCCCGAGAGCACCTGCGCACCGCATTCCCTCGTCAGGCTGGCGAGCCTTTCTTCTACATCCGGATACACGTGCAGGTACCTTTCAAGTCGGTGGCCGCGGAGTGTAACCCAAGTCAAGGCAGGGCCCTCGGGCATGCAGATCCTGCCATGCAGGGGCACACGGTGAATACCGAAACGTCAACCGCCACCAGGCTGCATGGCGAGAGCATCGGCAGCGGGCCGCCGCTGGTGATGCTGCACGGGCTGTTCGGCAGCCTCGACAATTTCGGTGCAGTGGCGAAACGCCTGGCCGAGGATTTCACCGTGCTGCGGCTCGACCTCCCTGCTCACGGTCGTTCGAGCAGCCTGCCTGCGCTGAATTTCGCGACCATGGCCGAAGCCGTGCTCGATGCGCTCAGTGCCGAAGGCATCGACAGCTGCCACCTGCTGGGGCATTCGCTGGGCGGCAAGGTGGCAATGGCCGTGGCCGGCGCACCGGCAGCACTGCACATCGACCACCTCGTGATCGTCGATATAGCGCCGAAGATCTACCCGCCTCACCATCAGGACATTCTCGATGCGCTTTGCGCCATCGACACCACCACGCTCGGCAAGCGTGGCGATGCCGATGCGGCGCTGGCGGACGCGGTGCCCGAGGCCGGGGTCCGCGCGTTCCTGCTCAAGAGCCTGTACCGCGATGAGGAAGGTGTTTTCCGATGGCGTTTCGACCTTGATGCCCTGCAGCGTGACTACTCCCAGCTGAGAGAGGCGCCGGACATACATCAGCCGATTGAGGTACCGACACTGTTCATCCGCGGCGGCGCCAGCGATTTCATCCAGACCGACGACGAGGCCACGATCGAGGAAAGGTTCACGAATCATCGCGTACAGACCCTGCAGGGTGCCGGCCACTGGCCGCACGCCGAGCAACCGGCCGAGTTCGTGACATTGTGTCGCAAATTCCTGAACGACAGCGACCTGGACGACCCGCCAACATGATGCTGACCGAGGGACTGATGGCGCATCCATCTCATGAGCTTCGGTCTCCGATCCATGAACTGCATGCACCGGTAAGCCTTCGCCCCGAAGTCGGCCCATCAACAAACTGCAACCCAGTAAACGTCTTCTCAGATACCTCATGTCCGAATCGCTGCGCGACCAGCTGAAGCAAGCCGGCTTCAAGGAAAAGACACCCGCTGCCAAACCGAAGAACGGCCGTGGCAGGAGCGGTGGCCAATCCGGGAGCGATGCAAGTGCCCATGCGAAGCCACCTGCAGGTACCGGCAAGGGTCGCAACCGGCCTACAGGCAAACCGTCAGGCAACGCCGGTGCTGGCAGGCACAACACCCCCTCCAGCAGGTCGGTAGCCGAAGGTGGTATCGGCCACCGGCAGGACGCCGTCAGCTCGGAGCAGGCCGCGATTATCGAACGACGCAAGGCGAACAAGGCGAAGATCCGTGCGTTGATCGAAGCCAACCGCATCGCCGAGCACGCCGGGGAGAGCGTCTTCCGCTTTACTCAAGGCTCGCGTATCAAGCAGCTTTTCGTCAGTGAACCGGTACGCCAGCAGCTGATCGCCGGTGAGCTGTTCATCACTCGGCTCAACGGCAGCACCCATCTCGTGCCACCGGCCATCGGCGAGGCCATACTGACCATCAATCCGGAGTGGGCGATGGTGCACCCCGGCAAGCCCACCAGCGATGCGAGCGGCTCGGCAGTCGATGACGAATACGCGGCGTACGAGGTTCCCGACGATCTGCAATGGTGACCCGTTCATGGCGCTGCCGTGCATGAACTCGTGTGATACCGCGCAAGATTTCGCCATGACACATCCGCTTTGACGGGTTCACCATGCCAGGCGCGCCATGACTGACCCCGAACCGACCTTTTACTGGCTCGACTACGAAACCTTCGGCACCTCGCCGCGTTGGGACCGGCCGTCGCAGTTCGCCGGGCGCCGAACCACCCTGGATCTGGAACCGGTGGGTGATCCACTGGTGTGTTTCTGCCGCCTGCCGGGTGATTACCTGCCCAACCCAGAGGCCTGCCAGGTGACTGGGCTCAGCCCGCAGGAGGTACATTCCAGGGGCACTCCCGAGGCCGGGTTCATCGCCCGAGTGGTGGCCGAGCTGGGCAAGCCCGGCACCTGCACCGTGGGCTATAACAGCATCCGGTTCGATGACGAGTTCACCCGCCATGCCCTGTTCAGAAACTTCCACGATGCCTATGCGCACGAGTGGCAGAACGGGAACTCTCGCTGGGATCTGCTCGATATCGTGCGCCTCACGCGAGCGCTGCGCCCTGAAAATATCGAATGGCCCTGTCATGCCGACGGTGCACCGAGCAACAAGCTGGAACACATCACCGCCGCCAACGGCATCGAACACGCAGATGCGCACGATGCCTTGTCTGATGTCGACGCGACTCTGGCGGTGGCACGTTTGATCCGCCGTCACCAGCCGCGTCTGTTCGACTATTGCTTCGCGCATCGCGACAAGCACAGTGCAGCGACCTTGCTGAACACACAGGAGCGTGTGCCGTGCGTCCATGTCTCCACCCTGGTTCCGGCTCGGCACGGGCATGTGGCCATCGTGATGCCACTGCTGCGTCACCCGACGAATCGCAACGCTGTCATCGTGCTCGACCTGCGTGATGACCCGGCAGCGCTCGCCGGGCTCGACGCCGATACCATCGCGGGGCGTGTGTTCGACAAGGCCGCTGGCGGCCTGCGCCCGGGCCTGCTCACTGTATCCATCAACCGCTGCCCGGTGCTGGTGCCTCTGAACGCCCTGCGCGAAGCTGATGCGGCAAGGCTCGATATCGACCTCGCTCGGCATCGCTCCCATGCAGACACCCTGCTCTCGCTGGACTTGCCGCGGTTGTGCGAACAGGTCGGCGCCGCCATGGTCCGCGAGTGGGATGACGAGCCGATCGATGTCGACGGTTCGCTCTACGGCGGCGCGTTCTTCAACGACGCGGATCGGCGAACCATGGCGCGCATTCGCGCTGCGGCGCCGGCCGGGCTGGCAAGCCTCGCACCGGTATTCGACGATGCTCGACTCGACGAAATGTTCTTTCGCTACCGTGCACGTAACTATCCGAACACGCTGACGGATGACGAAAGCGAACGTTGGCTGCAGCATTGCAGCGACAGGCTCCATGCAAGCGGCTCGCCCTGGCTGACGCTCGCCGCGTACCGGGAATGCCTGGATGCCCTCGATTGGGCACCGGCACACGCCGAACTTCACGCCCGGCTGACGGCTTTCGGCGAGACGATGGAGTCGGCGTTGGTTCCGGCAAGCTCTGATAACATCGAGAAGTCATGAAACCGAAACGCATAAAGCTGTACCAGGGGTCGACCAACCGATGCAGTTACCTGCCGGAGCGCGAGGCGATCAACATCTACGCCGACCCGCATCATCCGCAGCCGATGATGGTCTACAACCAGCTGATCAAGCGCGGCTTCCGCCGTTCGGGCGAGTACGTCTACAAGCCCGGCTGCACCGATTGCAGTGCCTGTGTACCGGTACGAATATTCGCGCAGGACTACCGCAGCCGTCGCACGGATCGGCGGAATCTTGCCCGCAACGATGATCTCACCGTCAGCTTCAGCAAGGCTCGTTACGACGCGGACTGTTTCGAACTGTACTGCCGTTACCTCAGGGCACGCCACCATGGCGGTGGCATGGATGATCCGGAGCCGGAAGATTTCGAGCGTTTCCTGCTCAATCCCTGGGGGGAGACCCTGTTCGTCGAAGTGCGTCTGGGGCAGGTACTGGTCGCCGTCGCGGTCACCGACGCCGTCACGGATGGGTTGTCGGCGGTCTATACGTTCTTCGATCCGACAATGGTTCGACGCGGTCTTGGCAGGTTCTGCATTCTCCAGCAGATAGAACTGTGCCGCAGCCTGTCGTTCGACTATCTGTACCTGGGCTACTGGGTAGATGGCTGTGACAAGATGCAGTACAAGACCGATTTTCGTCCGCAGGAACATTTCGACGGCCACGAGTGGCGCCGGCCGCCCGATTCGATGGACGACGGCATGGACACTGGCAACGTTACTCGCTCGGCGCAGGATCCGATGGCGTGTGAATGCTGAGCGGCTGCCGGTGCCCCTTGACCTGAATCGAATCGACGACCTCGAAAGTACGCTCCGGCACGGCGGCCACCGTCTGATCACTGACGAGTATCGACACATCGCACAAGCGCGTGTGCGATTCCAGACGCCGCGCCACGTTCACGGTATCCCCCACCACCGTATAGTCGCGGCGGTGGGTCGAGCCTAGCGTTCCCACATTGACGACGCCCGTGCCGATACCGATGCCCGCGCTGATCGATGGCCGGCCATCGCGTTCGAAACGGCTGCTCAGCGCCGCGATGCCCTGCTGGATGTCCACGGCCGCAGCCACTGCCTGTCGCGCGTGATGATCGCTCGGTTCGGGCGCTCCCCAGATCGCCATCACGCTGTCGCCGATGTACTTGTCGATACTGCCACCGTGCTTCACGACGATGCCGCTGACCAGTTCGAAGAAGCCATTGAGCCAGTGCGCCAGTGCAGCCGGCTCCAGGTCTACGCTACGCTCGCTGAAATTCACGATATCGCAGAACATGACGCTCACCTCGCGCTGCTCGTTGCAGGGCCCGGAACGCTCGGTGCCGCGGTGCCAGGAACCCGCCAATGTGAACGGCACATACTGACGTAGCACCCGGGTGATCTCCTGACGCACTCGCACTTCGGCATACAGCGACAGACCCAGATGCAGGAGGAAGATGGCCGCGATGGTCAGCAGTTCGAATTCGATTGCGATGCGGGACTGCACGCCCGCCAGGTGATGCATCGACAGGATCGATAGCGCCGCCACGATCCCCAGCATCAATGAGCCCAGCGGCCGGAACCACGGCAAGGCGAGCAACAGCGCTGCCGTCACGGCCCTGATGGTCCAGAACCAGGCGCCGAATGGCTCGGCTTCGAACAGATTGAAGGCAGACCCGCCGAGCACACGCAACGAGAACAGCTGTGAGGAATCGCCTTCCCCTGCCGTCCAGTCGAAGTCGAAGTACAGACGAAACACCCCGAGCCCGGTGAATACGAGCAGGACGAGCGCCAGCAACAGCAGCAACGAGAACGCCACGCTGTGCCGGTGGGGGGTGAGACCGGGGACTTTCAGTGGAAGATCGCAGGTGTTGAGCCGGAGCTGATCGCCCTACGAATTTCGTGCCATCAACAGGTTGAAGTACCAGCGCACGTGTAGCAGCCGCGTTGCTGCGATGCCTCGTGACACGCTGGCCCCCGGGGGCTCGCGCACCGATAAACCTTACCGTTCCTGCAGGGCCGCCAGTGCGGCGTCGTGCAACTCTTCGGTACCGGCGGCCAGCACCGACGTGGTGCGCAGGTCGATGGCCTTGCCGTGCATATCGGTGATCACACCGCCGGCCTCGCGAACACCGACCGTCAGGGCAGCGATATCCAGGATGTTCACATCCGACTCGATGACCAGATCCGTCTGGCCACGGCACAACTGGTGGTAGTGACAGAAATCGCCGTAGCCACGCGCACGCCGCACGGTGCTGACAATCCGCCCGAATGCCTGCCAGCCGGCAGCATCGCCGGCCAACGACGTCAGGTTGCCGGTGGACAGGAAAGCCTGATCGATGCGCGTGACCCCACTGGTGCGCACCGGCTTGCGGTTCAGTGTGACCGAGTCTCCCCTGACTGCCACCAGTCGCTCTCGATAGGCCGGTGCATTCGAGACACCCACGAGCAGCTCATCATCGACCATCAGGGCGATCTGTGTGGAATAGAAGGGCATGCCCCGAATGAAGCTCTTGGTGCCATCGATCGGGTCGACTAACCACAGCGCACGCGCACCGGTATCGTTGCCGGCAGACTCCGAAGCCGACTCGGCGCCGCCGTCGTGCGGCGCATCGGCCCGACCTGTTTCCTCGCCGAAGAACGCCACCTCTGGCATGGCCTCGGCAAGAATGGCGTGGACCGCCTTTTCCACAGCCACATCCAGATCGGTGACCGGCGTGCCGTCTTCCTTCGTGCGTACCGTCCAGTCGCCGCTTTCCAGCTGGGCAC
>CBDCAW010000065.1:0-26825 GCA_965214025.1 Granulosicoccaceae bacterium | reverse complement strand
TCACCCAGGTGATGTTCTGACTTGGGTCCTTGATGTCACAGGTCTTGCAATGTATGCAGTTCTGAGCGTTGATCTGGAACCGCGGCGTCTCGTTCTCCACCACCACTTCATAGACCCCCACCGGGCAGTAACGCTGCGCCGGCTCTGCATAGCGCGGCAAATTCACCTGTATGGGCACCGAAGAGTCTGCAAGCTTCAGATGAACCGGCTGCTTCTCCTCATGATTCGTGTTCGACAGGTAGACCGATGAGGGCTTGTCGAAACTGAGCTTGCCATCCGGGCGTGGGTACGTCGGCGGTGTGCAGGCATCAGCGGTCTTCATCGATTCATGATCAGGTATCTCGTCGCGTAGCCTGAACGGCAGGTTACCGTTGAAGATGTTCTGATCGATGTAGTTGTACGCACCGCCGAGCAGCATCCCGAACTTGTGCATGGCAGGCCCCCAGTTGCGGGAACGCTTCAGTTCCTCATAGGCCCAGCTCGCCTCGAACGCTGCCTCGAACGCCGTCAGGTTCTGGCCACCGGCAGCAGTGGTTTCCGCCGCCAGCGCATCTACCAGGGTTTCTGCCGCGACCATGCCGGACTTCATCGCGGTGTGAGTGCCCTTGAGTTTGGCGAAGTTCAGCGTACCGGCCTCGCAACCGACCAGCAGCGCACCGGGCATGCTCATGTGCGGCAATGAATTGAGACCGCCCTTGGTGATCGCACGGGCGCCATAGCAGATGCGCTTGCCCCCTTCGAGGGTGCCGGCGATCGCCGGATGGTGCTTGAAGCGCTGGAATTCGTCGAACGTGCTGAGGTGGGGGTTGCTGTAGTTCAGATCGATGATCAGGCCCACGACCACCTGATTGTTCTCGAGGTGATACAGGAAGGCCCCGCCGGTGGTCTTGGTCTCGTTGAGTGGCCAGCCGGTACCGTGCACCACGAGCCCGGGCTCGTGCCGGTCGGGCGCGACATCCCACAGCTCCTTGATGCCGATGCCGAAGTGCTGCGGCGAGCGGCCCTCGTCAAGCTTGAAGCGGGCGATCAACTGCTTGCCCAGGTGCCCCCGGCAGCCCTCTGAGAACACAGTGTATTTTGCCAGCAGGTCCATTCCCGGCTCATGACCGGCCTTCGGATTGCCTTCCGGGTCGAGGCCCATGTCGCCGGTGGCCACGCCACGCACGCTGCCATCGTCGTTATAGAGCACTTCCGCCGCCGCGAACCCGGGGTAGATCTCCACGCCCAGCGCTTCGGCCTTTTCCGCCAGCCAGCGGGTGAGATTGGCGACGCTCGTTATGTAGTTGCCGTCGTTGTGCATCGTCTTCGGTGCCAGGATGTTCGGCACCTTGATCGATTTCCGGGGCCCGGTGAACAGCAGGATCTCATCGCGCGTCACCGGCGTGTTCAGCGGTGCCTTATCGTCCCGCCAGTCGGGGAACAGCTCATCCAGCGCACGCGGTTCGACCACCGCACCGGAGAGGATATGCGCACCGACCTCGGAGCCTTTCTCCAGCACCACGACACTCAGTTCCTGTTCGCGCTCATCTGCCAGCTGCATCAGTCGGCAGGCGGTGGCGAGCCCGGACGGCCCGGCGCCGACGATCACCACGTCGAACTCCATCGATTCACGTTCTGTATTCATGTTCTGGCTCGGCAATTGTTCGCAATGATTCGTCAGCTCGCCCGAGACGCATGGTCTCGACCTGCATGGGAAGGTTGCGCGAGTTCTCGGCCAACTTCCGGTGCGTTGCCGGTTCCATCGGCTGCTGACGCGCGGATTGTAACGCGAGCCGACGGCAGGCTCGTCGATAACGCTACAATCGCACCCCGATGCCTGCACACCCCAACACCACTTCTCTGTCCTTCTACGCCAGCTGCGCCACCGGGCTGGAGAAGCTGCTCGCCGATGAAATCCGGGCGCTCGGCGCTACCTCCGTTCGCACCGCCGGTGCGGGCGTCTCTTTCGCGGGCACTCTGGAGCACGCTTACCGCGCCTGCCTGTGGTCCCGGGTGGCGAACCGCGTGCTCATGCCCATAGCGGAAGGACCGGTCGATTTGCCCGAGAGCCTGTACGATCTGGTACGTGAGACCGACTGGTCTGAACACCTCGGGGTGGACGACACGCTGGCAGTGGACTTCTTCACCGCCGCGTCGACGATCGACCACTCGCAATACGGTGCGCTGAAGGTCAAGGATGCCGTCGTCGATCAATTTCGCGAACGCTTTGGCCGGCGCCCCAGTGTCGACCGTGACCGCCCCTCGGTGCGCATCAATACGTACCTGTTTCGCAACCGGGCACGGCTCGCCATCGATCTGTCAGGTTCGAGCCTGCACCGCCGTGGCTACCGTCCGGCCGGCGGCGGCGCGGCGCCACTGAAGGAAAACCTCGCCGCCGCTTTGCTGCTTGCCATCGGCTGGCCGTCGCTGGCCGAAGCGGGCGAGGCGTTCGTCGATCCGCTGTGCGGTTCGGGAACGCTGGTGATCGAGGCGGGCCTGATCGCAGGCCACCGGGCACCGGGCCTGCTGCGCGACTACTTCGGGTTTCAGGGGTGGCTGGGGCACGACCCGGCACTCTGGGCGTCGCTCGTGGCCGAGGCACGGGAGCGGGCGCGGCCGGTGCGCGTGCCGCTGTGCGGTTTCGATCAGGACGACAGGGCAATCGCGCTGGCACGTTCCTGCGGCGGCAACGCCGGGTTGCAGGATGATCTGATCTGGCGGGTGGCGGAGCTCGAGGCGGGCAGGCCCACCGCCGTGCCGGCCACGCATCGACGGGGTCTGGTGATGTCCAACCCGCCTTACGGTGAGCGGTTGGCCGCCGATGCCGGCTTCTTTCATCGCCTCGGACAGGGGTTGAGCGATTACGCCGGCTGGCAGTGCGGTCTGATCGTCGCACTCGATGCGCCCCTGGCCCGGGCCCGCTTGCCGCTTCGCCCGCTGCTGACGGTCAGGAACGGTGGTATCGACTGTGCGTTCAGCACCGGTGTCATTCCGGCGATCACCGCCAGGCTTGCGGATTCCGGTTCGCCCACCGCGGGTGCCGGCGTGTGGGAAAAAGCCCGTGCCAGGCGATCGCATGGCGCATCGCAGGCGGGAGTCGATCCTGCCCGGGCCTCCGCTGTGCCCAGGTCTGTGCCGAGCGTTGCCGAACCTGACGTCGCCGGGCCTGCCCCCCGCGTTGCCGAACACGTCGATGTGCAGCCTTTCGTTAATCGGGTCAAGAAGAACCTGCGCTCGCTCAAGGGATGGCGGCGTCAGCAGGGTATCAAGGCGTTTCGGGTCTACGACGCCGATCTGCCGGATTTCTCCGTAGCCATCGATATCTACGATTGCGAGCAGCGCCATGCGGTGGTGCAGGAATATCAGGCGCCGATGACGATCAACGCGGCTCTGGCGGCCGCCAGGCTGGAAGCCTTGATGCAGGTGTTGCCGGAGGTGCTCGACGTCGCGTCATCGCGGCTGCATCTGAAGGTCCGTGAACGGCAGGGCGGTGCGCGTCAGTATGAAAGGCAGCAGGGCGACAGCGTCATCGATGCCCTCGTCGAGAGCGGTGTGTGTTTGGAGATCAATTTCAGCGATTACCTCGATACCGGCCTGTTCCTCGATCATCGGGCGGTGCGTCGCCATGTGCTGGCCCAGGCTCGGGGAAAGCGCTTCTTGAATCTTTTTTCCTACACCGGTAGCGTCAGCGCCGCCGCGGTGGTGGGCGGGGCGCGTGAAACCGTGTCGGTAGACCTGTCGCGCCACTACGGCGACTGGGCGAAACGCAACCTGCTGAACAACGGTGCCGATCCCGCAAAGCATCAGGTGATTCGTTCCGACGTCAACCAGTGGCTGGACGCCGCGTCGAATGCCGAACCCTTCGACCTGATTCTGCTCGATCCACCCACCTTTTCCAACTCCACATCCGTAGAAGACGACTGGAACGTGCAGCGCGACCATGTGGCGGCAATCGGTGCGGCCATGCGCCTGCTGCACCCGCAGGGTCTGCTGATATTCTCGACGAACTTCCGGCGCTTCAAGCTGGCGTCAGAGCTTGCATCACCTGCGGATGGCGCCGCTCGCTATCGGATCGAGGATCGCTCGGCCTGGTCGATCGATCGAGATTTTGCTCGAAACCAGCGCATTCATCGATGCTGGTTCATTCAACATACATCACGGGAGTGACGGTGGCTGATTTCCTTGTTTCCTACGGCCTGTTCCTGCTGAAGACGGTGACCTTCGTGGCGGCGGTGATCGCCATCCTGCTCACGATCGCCGCGTTGACCTCGAAGAAACGCAAGAGTGGCCCGGGTGGCAGGCTTGCGATCGGCAAGATCAACGAGCAGTTGGAGCAGATGAGCGAAGCCCTGTCGATGGCATTGCTCGACCCGGCGGCTCGCAAGGAAGAACAGAAACGCAAGAAGGCTGCCGACAAGGCGGAACGGAAGGCTGACAAGGCAGCGGCGAAGAAGGCCAGCCGCCGGCGCGGCAAGGGCGAGACCCTCGTGGTGGATCCACCGTCGCGGCGTGTGTTCCTGCTCGATTTCGACGGTGACATTCGTGCCAGCACTGTCGACAGCCTGCGCCGGGAGATATCCGCGGTGATCACCACGGCCACGCCGGAAGACGAGGTCGTCATCAGGTTGGAAAGCGGAGGCGGCATGGTCACCGGTTACGGCCTGGGCGCCTCACAGCTCGATCGCCTGCGTGATCACAAGATCCCGCTGACGGTGTGTGTGGACAAGGTGGCGGCCAGTGGCGGCTACATGATGGCCTGCGTGGCCGACAAGCTGGTCGCGGCCCCGTTCGCGGTGGTCGGGTCGATCGGGGTGGTCGCGCAGATTCCCAACTTCCATCGTCTGCTGAAAGAGCTGAACATCGATTTCGAACTGCTGACAGCCGGCAAGTTCAAGCGCACCCTCACCGTGTTCGGCGAGAATACCGACGAGGCCAGGGCGAAGTTCCTCGAAGACATCGAGCGCATCCACGATCAGTTCAAGCGGTACGTGGGCAGCCGCCGCACAGGTCTCGATATCGACGCGGTGGCCACCGGTGAGATCTGGTCCGGTCAGGATGCCGTCGACCTGAAGCTGATCGACGAGCTTTCGACAAGCGACGAATACCTGATGGCTGCCTGCAAGGAGGCCGATGTGCTGCACGTGTCCTTCAAGCAGCGTAAATCACTGATGGAGAAGATCGGCGTGGGCGTGGAGGCTACGGTGGACAGGTTCATGGTTCGCTGGCTGAGCCGGTTGATGAAACGTCCGTTGTCTTCGGGTTAGAGGCCCGGCTTTCGAGCCAGCCCCCGGTCGCTCCGTGCACGTGAGGAGTATCGTCGGTGTTCCTCTCACTCCCTGATCGCCATCGGCACAGGCTTCGGCCCGATCATCTCCCCGGCAGGTTCGCCGGCTCGACGGGTGCCCGAACTCGCTGCGGCCGCGGCAGGCGTGGCACAGGAGCCTTCAACCACGTACCGCAAGGCGGCGTCGAGCATCGATTCCCGCGGATCGCCCAGTTCGTGCTCCGCGGTATCCCGAACGAGACAATCCGGTGGAATGCCGAATTCCACAGACTCGCCGACCGAATTGACCGCGGTGGAATCGACAGCGAACAGCAGCTTGTCGCAGCGAGGGTTGGCCCGAAACGCAGTGGCCTTGCCCAGGGTCTTGTCCGTGCCGATCACGACGACTTCTTTGTAGGGTTTCAATGTGTTGATCAGCGACTCGGCAGATGACGCGCTTCTCTCGGTGGTCAGGAATATCACGCGTGGCAGCTCGATGGTCGTGTCTACCGGCGGGAACAACAGGTCTTGATCGTATTGAGCCGCATACTTGTCGTTGAAGAGAATTCGTTCGGCGACTTGTCCGGCAACGGCTTTCCCGCCTAGCTGAGAGCCGGTGATCAGTGCCTCATCGACCAGGCCACCGGTGTTGTAGCGCAGGTCGATGATGACTTCCTGCACGCCCTCTTCGTTGAACGCAGAGAGATACTCAGCGACTTCTCTCGCAGCGCCCTCGAGAAACTCGTCGAACACGATATAGCCGACAGTCGGATTGGTCTCGCTCCTGAGAACGGAACTACTCGGTGCGCTGAAGGCTGGATATTCGTCGGTGCTGGCGGTAGCGGTGGTCAACTCGCCATCGGCATTCTCCAGTGTCAGCGTCACGGTCACCTCTTCGCCCAACGTGTCGGTGCCAAAGACTTCCACATAGGCCGCATTGCTGTCGATAGCACTTATCGGTTCGCCATTGGCCTCCAGGACGCGATCGCCACGCCTGATACCGGCCAGATCCGCTGGTGAAGCGGCATCCACCTGGGCGACCCTGACGTTGTCAGCGGCGTTACGCACAAGCCGGAAGCCCAGGCCGAAGCGAGTGCCTTCTTCCTGAAAGAGGTTCGTGAACTGCTGGCTATCCGTGATGAAGGAGAACCGGTCCGGCGGGTTGACGGTCAGGTCCTCCAGCAGGTCTTCCGGTGAGGCATAAGCCTCCAGGTCGACCACGGGCACCTGATCGTAGTACAGGTAGTAGTCCCGCATGGCGTCGTCGACCCACCGGTTCTGGGCGCTGACCGAGCAATCTTCGGCATCCGTGTCCGGCAGCTCAGGCGCCAGGCTCCCGGGAAGGCTTGCATCATCGCCTTCCAACGGATCGTCATCGGCAATACCGGTGACTTCGGTTACGCCGTTCGGCTCGGCGGTGATCGTGCCCGGAACGGTGTCGACAAGCTCCGAGGTGCCACCGATTCCCGGCAGCTCGGCCGATGTGCTGCTACCGATTTCGATGCCGTTGCCCGGCACGGCTGCGCTATCGTTCGGGTCGTCGCCAGACCCGCTCGACCCGCCGCATCCGGCAAGTGCAAGGCTCAGCAGAAATGGCGTGAGGCGGATCGGTACCGGCGTGTACATGATGGTCATCCGTTTCCAAAGTTCGCAACAAGTTACCCGAAGGCGAGGCTGAACGCCAACTGGCGGTGCCGATGCAACCGTTGCTTCGTGTTCCGACGGCGCTTGCGATCTACTCGAACGCAGTCGGCGGCCATGGGCGATTCCCGGTATCCCAGGCCACACGATCACAACGATAAACGGTGCACTCGCGCAAGCTTGCGAAGGATAGAAGTCCAGTCGCTCCAACGGGTGTCGATACACAGGCTTACAACAAGCGAGTGTCCCTCCGGCAGGCTACTGACCATCGACAGCGTGCGGGACGGAGGCACCGATAGCGATCGGCACCGGCTCGATGCGAGCCCGGTGACCGGCAGGCAGGAGAATCCATTGAGCGGAGCATGGCTATGGCGCGTGCTTGCGAGTGTCGTCGCGTTCGTGCTGATAATTGCCGGTCAGGTTCATCTGGCCGGTGAGCTTTTCGCGCTGTGGGTAGGTGCGTTGCTGCTGGCCGCCAACACACTGCAGGTGCTGTTGACGCGCTACCTGCCAATTCGCGGGCCTTCCAGGTCTTGCCGCACGCACGCACAGTTATCGCAGCAGCATTCCGGCTCGGCCGAGCCGCCGGCTCCGCCCGCCGAACGGGAGCGGGAACTGAACGAGCTGCAGGCGCAGCTGACGACGCTGGAAGACCAGTTCGCCACAGAGCTGCATAACAGCAACGTGCGTTCCTGATCCGAACGTCTTCGATGGCGCGGTGGCGCGTGCATGCCGTGGAAAGGTTGATCGCGATTCCTGCATCCGCCCAGAGCTGCCTGCGGGTCGAGACGACGACGATCCGCGAGCGCCCCGAGACGCTGCCGCCCGGGCAGGCTCACGCCTTGCCCACACCGGTCGATCACCGGCGTTCGTCGGATGCCGGGTCACCTTGCCGACGCCGCCTGGGGAGCGCCTCGAGTACGGACAGCTTTGCGTTGCCATCCAGGTCCTTCCATCGCGTGATCTCATCGATGGTGCGCTCACAGCCTTCGCAGCGCTGATCGGCTTCGCGGATGCGGCAAGTGCCGACGCACGGCGAGGGAATTTCCAAGGCGACTGGTTCCGGGACGGGGTTCACGTTCTATACTCGACAGACCATCCGCCGGCCGTGTGTAAAGGCCGGCCGATGGCGGCGCTCGGAGTATACCGATTAATGTCCATCTTCAATTTCGGTTCGATCAACATCGATCACGTCTACCGTGTGCCGCACCTGGTGCGGCCGGGTGAAACTCTCGCCAGCAGTGGTTTCGAACAACTGCTCGGCGGCAAGGGTGCCAATCAGTCGGTCGCACTGGCCCGTGCGGGGGCCACGGTCAGGCATGTCGGCAGGCTTGGCCAGGCGGACAGTTGGGCGAAAGTGGTCATGGAGGACGCGGGCGTCGATGTGTCGCTGGTTGCCCTGGTCGATGACATCAGTGGTCACGCCATCATTCAGGTGGATGACGCGGCCGAGAATGCGATCGTGCTGCACGGTGGTGCCAACCAGGGTTTCGATGATGCGGCGGTGGACGCCGCACTGGCACCGGCGGTGAAGGGGGATTGGTTGCTGCTGCAGAACGAATGCAGTGGCACGGCACGCGCGGTCGCCCTGGCTTGCGAGCGTGGCCTGCGGCTGGCGATGAACCCCGCTCCGATGACCGCCGACATTGCCGCACTGCCGCTCGAGTACTGTCGCGTACTGATCCTGAACGAAGGCGAAGCCTGCGCGCTGGCAGGGTCTGGGCTTAAAGCAGGGGATGGCGTCGACGGCATCGGGCAGGTGATATCGATACTGCAACAGCGGTACCCGGATACGGTGCTCGTACTCACGCTCGGTGGCAATGGAGCCGTGGTCTGTCAAACGGCTGACAAGGTGCAGTCCGGGTCGCAGACACGCGTGCCGGCCTGGCCGGTCGATGCGGTAGATACCACCGGCGCCGGTGATACCTTCGTCGGGTATTTCCTGGCTGGCTTCTCCGCCGGTCAGCCTGCCGATCAAGCGGTGCGGCGTGCGTGTGCGGCGGCGGCACTGTCGGTCACGCGGGCCGGTGCCACGGCCAGCATTCCCGAACTGGCGAAGGTCGAAAGGTTTCTCGATGCCGGCGGCCACCTTTGAAGCATTATGGAATACCGGCACGCCGACCTCGTCATCCATCACGTTGAAAGGCGGCGGGGAGCGCTCATGAACATGGGACAGGACTACTCTTGATCAAGCTGATTCTGGATACCGACCCTGGTGTCGACGACGCAATGGCGATCGCGTATGCCCTGTGCCATCCGGGCATCGACCTGCTTGCGCTGACCACGGTGTTCGGCAACGTCGAGCAGGCGATCGCTCATCGCAACGCGCAGTACCTCCTGCAACGCTTCGGCGCTCGCGACGTGGCGGTGGCAGCAGGTGCCACCGCGCCGCTCGTCCAGCCGCGGCTGCCGCCGGCCGATTTCGTTCACGGTGCCGACGGGCTTGGCAACTGCTTTCCTGCCGAAGCCGTGCCGCTCGATGGATCAGCCCGGCATGCACAGCTCGACTCGCTCGATGCCGCCGACTTCATCATCGCCCGGGCAAAGGCTTGCCCCGGCGAGATCACGCTGGTGGCAGTCGGGCCGTTGACCAACGTGGCATTGGCGCTGCGACGGGAACCGGCGTTGCCGGGTTTGCTGCGCGAGCTGGTGATCATGGGTGGGGCGGTAGATGAGCCAGGCAATGTATCGCCACTGGCCGAAGCCAACTTCTTCAACGATCCGCATGCTGCCGACGAGGTTTTCAACGGTGACTGGCCAGCCAGTGTCGTCGGGCTGGACGTCACCCATCAGGTGATGCTCACCGATACGCACCTGGGTCGGCTGCGCGACCAGGCCGGTGACACCGGCCGACTCATCTGGGAGACCAGCCGTTTCTATGTGGATTTCTACATGAGTGTCGGTGCCGCCCGGCATCACGCGGAACGCTGTTGCGCGATGCACGACGCGGCAGCGATCGCCCGGGTGGTGATGCCCGATGCGTTCGGTACCGTGGCGGGTGCGGCGCGTGTGGTGCCCGACGGCATCGCGGTCGGCCAGTTCGCGATCGACCGCGTGGGTGGCGCTTTCGCCCTGCCGCACTGGGAAGATCGGCCGACATCGGTACAGGCCTGCATGCAGGTGGACGCGGCACGTGTACGCGATGATTTTCTGAATACCCTGATCGAGCACCACGATGCCTGAGCGCGCAAAGACGTCTGGCTATATCGGCCTTGCAGCGCTCATCGGCTGCACGTTGACGCTTGCGGGCTGCGGCTGGGTGGATTCCACCGGTGGCGACCGATCCAACAGTTTGCCGAGTGTCAGCCTGACGTCTGATGGAAGTTCGCTTGCGCCCGAGGATACAACAGAGCCGGGGGTGCCCGGCAACGTCGAAGATCTGCCTCAGGATGACGCGCCGCCGTCCACATCGGCAATGGCATCCTCACTGGGGCCGCTGAGGCTCGATGTGAACGAGGAGGCGACGGTGGCGCTATCGGCCGTGGCCGAAGATGCCGATGGATTGGTGCAGAGTCTGAGCTGGGAGGAACAGCCCAGCGCTGAAGGTGCTTTGGAGGCCTGTGCCGGGGTTGAGGGTTTCAATTCGGAGCGCGCGGCGCCAACGCTTGCCGAAGCCTGCAGCGAGCCCGACTGTTCGCCGGCGTTCGATACCGTGACGGCCGAAGGCCTGGAGGATGAACTCGCGGACGACGGGCAGGCGCCGTCGGCGGGCTCCGTACCGAACGCCGCGCTGACATCCGATTTCGAGATCCGCATGCCTGCGCTGCAAGCGCCGGTGGGCCTGACCTATGAGTTGATCGCAACGGATGACCTTGGCGGTATCGTGGCCACGCCGCTCACTCTTTGTCTGGTGGCCATCAACGAGGCTCCCGAGGCGGCCGACGACAGCTTTTCGGTACTCGAAGGCTCGGTGCTGGAGGTGTCTTCGACCTCGTTGAATCTGCTGAGCAACGACACCGATGACATCGATACCTCGAACGAGCCCTTGAGTGTCCTGCCGGAGCCGGCCAGCGGGCCGCTCGCCGCCGATGTGTTCGAGCTGGGTATCGATGGTGGCTTCACCTATGCGTATACCGGTGCCAGCCTGAGCCGCGACATCGAAGACAGCTTCGACTACAGCGTCACCGATGGCAGCTTCACGAGCACGGCCACCGCAACCGTGCGTATCGTGCAGCGCGATGATCCACCCGAGCTTACCGAGTTGCTGCCGGCTCTCGAGGCGGTCGAAGGGGTGGCGTTCGAATTCGATCTGGCCCCCTTCTTCACAGATCCGGAGGGTGCCGACCTCGGGTTCGAGATTCTCGATGGCGAGCTGCCGGCCTCCGGCGGCCTCGCTCTATCACAGATCGGAGAGCTGACCGGTACACCGGCGGCCGGCGATGTCGGAGGCTATGCATTCATTGTCTCGGCCAGCGATGGCAGCCTGAACGCAGAGGCCGATCTGGCACTGAGCGTGCTGGCCAACCAAAGCGTCGAGGTCGATGCCATTCCGGACCAGTCGGGCCGCGTGGGTCAGCGTATCGTCTTCGGCGTGGCGCGCTATTTTGCCGATCCGGAAGATCTGGCGCTGGACTTTCGATTGTCGGCCAGTGGCCGGGATCTGAGCCTGACCATCGACACGCGTAGTGGCGTGATCACAGGTTTCGCCACCGAGGCGGGTACCTACGAACTGAGCGTCACCGCCAGCGACGGTTTCACCCCGCCCGTCACGGCGGGCGTCGAACTGGTCATCTCGGAATGAAGGGTGAGTGATGGATGCACTACCGGTTTCCGACGCAACAGCGTGTACACGTCCGTGCATGCGTGAATGATTGACAGGTCCTGAGCATGCGTAAACAGTTCGTCGTGTGGTCCGCCGTGGCGGTGGTGCTCATCGTAGCGTGGTCGCTGGCATGGGCGCCCGCGCTCTATCTGCTGGTTCCGGTGTTGCCGGCCATCGCGCTGGGCGTGCACGACATGCGGCAGACCGACCACTCGTTGCGGCGTAACTTCCCGCTGCTCAGCCGCGGCCGCTGGCTCCTCGAATTCTTGCGACCCTACCTGCGCCAGTACCTGTTCGAAGGCGAGACCGACGGCATGCCGATCAACCGCATGTACCGTTCGGTGGTCTATCAGCGGGCCAAGGGGGCGCGCGACACGATTCCGTTCGGTACCAAGATGGATACCTATAGCGATGGTTACGAATGGATCTCCCATTCGATCGGCGCGATCGACAAGAGCGGAGACGGCGAACATCCGCGGGTGCTGGTCGGCGGCCCGGATTGTACGCAACCGTATTCAGCGAGCCTGCTCAACGTCAGTGCGATGAGCTTCGGCTCATTGAGCCCGAATGCGATTCGTGCCCTGAATGCCGGTGCACGACGCGGCGGCTATGCACACAACACCGGCGAAGGTGGCCTGTCGGATTATCATCTGGAGCACGGCGGTGACGTGATCTGGCAGGTCGGCACCGGCTATTTCGGCTGCCGTGCCGAGAACGGGGGGTTCGATGCCGACAAGTTCGCCGAGAATGCCCATCGCGACGGCGTGAAGATGATCGAGATAAAGCTGTCGCAGGGGGCCAAGCCTGGCCATGGCGGTATTCTGCCCGCGATCAAGAACACGCCGGAAATCGCCCGCATGCGCGGTGTCGAGCCGCACACCACCGTTGCCTCGCCACCGGGGCACACCGCGTTCTCCACACCGCTGGAAATGATGCGGTTCATTGCCATGCTGCGTCAGCTCAGCGGTGGCAAGCCGATCGGTTTCAAGATCTGCGTGGGACGCGAGAGCGAGATCGTCGCGATCTGCAAGGCCATGGTCGAAACCGGCATCAAGCCGGACTTCATCACCGTGGATGGTGGTGAGGGTGGCACCGGTGCGGCACCGCTGGAATTCTCCAATTCCATCGGCATGCCGTTGCGCGATGGGCTCGCCTTCGTCTGCGACTGCCTGTCGGGCTTCGATCTGAAGAAAGACATCCGTGTGATCGCGTCAGGCAAGATCATCTCGGGTTTCGATATGGTCAAGAACATGGCCCTGGGGGCGGAGCTTTGCAACAGCGCGCGCGGCTTCATGCTCTCGCTGGGCTGTGTACAGTCACTGATCTGCAACACCAATCATTGCCCGACCGGGGTGGCCACCCAACGTGAGGATCTGAACAAGGGATTGGTCGTCACCGACAAGTCCGAGCGGGCATACCGGTATCAGCATGAAACCGTGGAGCGCGTGGTGGAGATCATCGCGGCAGCCGGCCTGAGGAACCCCACCGAATTGAATCGTACTCACATCTTTCGTCGGATCAACCAGCATGATGTACGCCGCTACGACGAGCTCTTCGCCTATCCGGAGGTCGGTTGCCTGCTGCAGGAACCCTATCCGAAGCGCTTCGAACAGCAGATGGCAGAATCGGATTCCAGTACCTTCATGCCCAGAAGCTATGTGGCGCAGCACGGCGAAGGCATCAGGACGCTGGATGTGGCGGCCAGCGCCTGACGTACGTTTCGGCGCCCGGTACCGGCGCCGTTCAGAGGCTTCCGGGCTGGGCAGTGTGGTGCGTTCGGGGTACAGGACCTAGAACATGAGTGAAACCGGCAGCATGCTGTTCGATCTGTTCATTCTGTTGCTGGTTGCCTTGCTGACGGTACCTGCCGCCAGGCGGCTCGGCTTCGTGCCGGCGCTCGGCTTTCTGGTCGCCGGCGTGTTGATCGGTCCGTGGGGGCTGGCACTGATTCGCGATGCCGAGCGCATCCGGCTCATCACCGAGTTCGGTACCGTTGCCCTGTTGTTCCTGGTGGCCTTGCAGGTCACGCCCGCTCGGGTGACAGCCTTGTGGAAAGAGCGTGCCTGGCTAGGCGGGCGGCAAGCGGCCATCACCGTGCTGGTAGTCACCGTGGTGGCTCTGATCATCGGGTTGCCGTGGCATCATGCAGTGGTGTCGGGCCTGGCATTCACCCTGTCGTCGGGGGCGATCGCCACCCGCGTCTTCGACGATCGCTACCCCACCGGCTCGCCGCTGACGGATGCCGGTCGGCAGGTACTGTTGATGCACAGCCTGATGATGATCCCGATTCTGATCTTCATGCCGTTGCTGGGGTTTGATGCCTTCTCCACCAACAGCATCGCCTGGTCGCATGTGATCACCAGCGTGGTGGTGTTCGTCTTCATCGCGCTGTTCGGGCCGCTGTTGCTGGAGCAGGCGTTTCGCCTGGTGGTCGGGGTCGGGCTTGATGAAGTATTCGCCGCCTTCGCCTCCTTGATCGTGATCGGGCTGCTGCTGCTGATGCGCGTGTTCGATCTGCCACTGGAGGTCGGTGCGTTGCTGGCAGGTCTGTTGCTGGCGCGATCCGAATACGGTTCGGCGGTGGACAATGCCGTGCAACCGTTCAGGTTGCTGCTGGTCGGGGTGTTCTTCCTGTGCATCGGCATGGCCATCGATTTCACCACTTTCACCCGCAAGCCTTCGGAGACGCTGGCACTCGTCGCGCTGCTGGTGCTGATCAAGGTGTGGGTGATGCGCACCTTGCTCAGGTTCTCGGCGGTGCCGCGGCGTCAGCGCGTGTGGCTCGCCACGGTACTTTCGCAGAGCGGAGAGTTGTCGTTCGTGGTCATCAGCTACGCGCTGGCGCACTACGCGATTCCGGTGAAGCTCGGTTCGCAACTGGTACTGGTGGTTGCCCTGTCGATGCTGCTCACGCCGATCCTGCTGAATTTCGTCGAGCGTCGTGACAAGGTGCCGTCGGCGCTGCAGAGATCGGGTCTGAGCGATATGGCCCACGCGGATTCACAGGTGATCGTGGCAGGCTTCGGCCGTGTGGGTCAGGTGATCGCCAGGCTGCTGCGTGACAACGACTATCGTGTGGCGATCATCGATCACAACCCGGATCGGTTCGCCGAGCTGCGCGGCGACGGTTTCATCGGTTTCTATGGCGATGCACTGCGCCCGGACCTGCTGGAGGCGGCCGGTGCCCGCCATGCTGCGGTGCTCGTCATCGCGATCGACGACCCGGAGCGTGCCAGCGAGCTGGTCGCGCGCGTACGACGTGAGCATCTGCACCTGTTGATCGTGTCGCGCGCCGTGGATACCGCGAACCTGTCTGGCCTGCTGGCGATCGGCGCCGACCGGGTGCATCGCGAGACATTTGAATCCGCTCTGCTGATGGGCGAAGATGTGCTGGAACTGGTAGGGGCGAGCCCACTGGAAGCTCAGGCGATGACCGAAGCCTTCCGTGACGCGGAAGCGGTGTAGGGTTCGGCCCTGGCGTGGGGTTCGAACCTGGGGTAGCCAGCGTTTTCAACCCGATGGAGGCACGATGAAAGGGTCTGATGTGGAATCGATCACCGCTCTGCTCAAGCAGCATGAGGTGCCTCTGTCCGCCGTGAAGGCGAACCGGCTGTTGCTGTCGCTCGGCTACCTCGAGGAGGCGAGCCGCGAAAGCTCGACGCGCCCCGGGGTGATCAAGAAGTACAAGAAGCTTTCGGAGAAGGGGCTGGACTACGGGGCCAACGAAGAGAACCCGCAGAGCCCGGGGCAAACCTCGCCCTACTATTTCAAGGACAGCTTCGCCGAACTTGCCGGGTTCCTCGTGGCCGAGGACGAGCGCCTGCAGAGTGAGAAAAAAGGAACGTGATACACTTTTTCCCGCATGCTTGCCAGCGTGAAAGTCTTGTCTGGCTTCCCCAACCTTCCATGAGCATTGTTCCGATGACATCCACTCCCGCGCGCCTGCCGGTGGCCGCTCTGCTGACCGCCTGCCTCCTGTCCTTGCTGCCAGTGTCCAGCCTGCACGCTCAGGACGACATCGCACCGGCCGTGGTCTTCGACATGGGTGGCAAGTTCGACAAGTCGTTCAACCAGGGCGTGTACGACGGGGTCGAGCTGTTCAAGAAGGAAACCGGCATCGAGTACCGCGAATTCGAGGTGACCAATGAAACCCAGCGCGAACAGGCGCTTCGGCGCATGGCTCAGCGCGGCGCCGACCCGGTGTTGGGAGTGGGCTTTGCGCAGGCCGGCCCGATGGAGACGGTGGCACAGGAATTCCCCGATACCCGCTTCACCCTGATCGACGGCGTGGTCGATCTGCCCAACGTGCAATCGGTCGTCTTCAAGGAACAGGAGGGTTCGTTCCTGGTCGGTGTGCTGGCAGCCATGGCCTCCGAGAGCGATGCCGTCGGTTTCATCGGTGGCATGGACATCCCGCTCATCCGACGTTTTGCCTGCGGCTATCAGCAGGGTGCCAAGCATGCGTCGGCGAAGGTGAAGTACGTGCAGAACATGACGGGTACCACACCGTCGGCATGGAACGACCCGGGCCGGGGTAGCGAGCTTGCCAAGGGCCAGTTCGATCGCGATGTCGATGTGATCTATGCCGCCGCCGGGGGTACGGGTGTCGGGGTCTATCAGGCTGCGAAAGATAGTGGGAAACTGGCTGTCGGAGTCGACTCGAACCAGAACTACCTGCACCCGGGCACCATGCTCACCTCCATGCTGAAGCGTGTCGATATTGCTGCCTACAACGCGTTCAAGGATGCGATGGAAGGCACCTGGAAACCAGGCGTGATGGAACTGGGGTTGGCCGAAGACGGTGTGGGCTGGGCACTTGACGAGAATAACGAAAGCCTGATCACCGAAGAGATGCGAGCTGCGGTTGATGCGGCGGCCGGCGAGATCGTAGCGGGTGATATCGTCGTGCACGACTACATGAGCGACAACAGCTGCAAATACTGAGTACGGGTATCCAGCAGGCGTATGAGCAGAACCGTGCATCCGGTTCCGGTGGATATCGAGATGCGTGCAGCCGTTGCAGATATCACGCACAGGGGTGGGGCCGGGTGCGCCACCATCGCCGATGGCTGAGCAGCCTGCACTGATGCCCGATCGTGCCGCTGACGACTCGCTGGCCATCGAGCTACGCGGCATTTCCAAGCGCTTCGGTGCCGTGCGTGCCAATCACGATATCGACCTGAAGGTAGAGCGAGGCACCATTCACGGCATCGTCGGTGAGAACGGGGCCGGCAAGTCCACGTTGATGAGCATTCTCTACGGCTTCTATCAGGCCGATAGCGGCGATGTGCTGATCGACGGGCAGCGTGTCGAGATCAACAGTGCCAGCGACGCGATCGCCGCCGGCATCGGCATGGTCCATCAGCATTTCATGCTGGTGGACACCTTCAGCGTGCTGGAGAACGTCATGCTCGGTGCCGAGAGCCATGCGTTGCTGGGTGCCAGCGCGACCAACGCACGCGATGAGTTGCAGCGGCTTGCCGACGACTACCAGCTCTCGGTGCACACCGATACGCTGGTCGGTAACCTGCCGGTCGGCGAACAGCAGCGTACCGAAATTCTCAAGGCACTGTACCGGCAGGCCCGGATCCTGATCCTCGACGAGCCTACCGGGGTGCTCACCCCGCAGGAAGCCGATCAGCTGTTTCGCGTGCTCGATGCCTTGCGCACCCGCGGTGTCACGATCATTCTGATCACGCACAAGTTGCGCGAGATCATGGACATCACCGACTCGGTGTCGGTGTTGCGTGTCGGTGAGATGGTTGCCCACCGCGCTACCCGCGATACCAGCATGGCCGAGCTTGCCGAGCTGATGGTCGGGCGCAAGCTGGCGGAGCAGAACTTTCGCCGTGCGCGGCCCCTGCCGGACACCGCGAACGATGGCATCGTCGCCGTCAGCTTGCAGTATGCCGACGAACACGGTGTGCATCATCTCAAGGGTCTCAACTTCCAGGTGAAGCGTGGCGAGATTCTCGGCGTTGCCGGTGTATCCGGTAACGGGCAGAGCCAGTTGCTGGAAGTGTTGTCGGGCATCGTGCCGCCTTCAGAAGGCCACTTCACGATCAACGGCCGCAAGATCAGCGATGAAGATCCGCTGGGGCCCTCCGGCATGCGCGAGCTGGGCGTGAACCATGTGCCTGAAGATCGACTCAAGCTGGGTCTGGTGAAGGACTTCACGGCCGCCGAATCTTCGGTGCTGGGCTACCACGACAACATCGAGCTGAGCTGGCGCGGGTTCATGTTGCTCGGTGTGATCCGCAAGCTGTGCCGCAAGCTCATGCAGAGCTTCGATGTGCGCCCGGACAACCCGAAGCTGAAGTCCGCTTCGTTTTCCGGCGGTAACCAGCAGAAGCTCATCCTTGCTCGCGAAATGGACAAGGCTCCCGACGTGCTGCTGGTCGGCCAACCCACACGCGGGGTGGATATCGGTGCCATCGAACTGATTCATCGAAAGCTTGCCGACATGCGCGATGCCGGTTGCGCGATCCTGCTGGTGTCGGTCGAGCTCGATGAGATCATGGCGCTGAGCGATCGTATCGTGGTGATGTACGAAGGGCGTATCGTCGGCCAGATGGACGGCCGCGAGGCCGACAAGGGCACGCTCGGGTTGATGATGGCCAACGCGCACGAGGGGCAGGCCGCGTGAAGCTTGTCAGCACCAGCAACATTCCCTTGCCCACCTGGCTCGAGGTCGGCGTGATCCCGATCCTGAACGTGCTGATGGCGCTGTTCGTATCGGGGCTCATCATGCTCGCGATCGGGGTCGATCCGATCGAGGCGCTGGGTATCATGATCAACGGCGCCTTCGGTTACGACGAGGCCGTCGGCTATACGCTGTACTACACCACCAACTTCATCTTCACCGGGCTCGCCGTGGCCATTGCCTTCCACGCGCGCCTGTTCAACATCGGCGGCGAAGGCCAGGCCTACATCGGCGGGCTCGGCGTCGGGCTTTTCTTCCTGGCCTTCGATGGCACGTTGCCAGCCTTCGTGCTGTTGCCGATGGGTATCGTGTGCGCCGGCCTTGCCGGTGCGGCCTGGGCGTTCATTCCGGGCTGGCTGCAGGCGCACCGGGGCAGCCATATCGTCATCACGACCATCATGTTCAACTTCATCGCCGCGTCGCTGATGGTGTACCTGCTGGTGAACGTGCTGATCGAGCCAGGGCAGATGTCACCGGAGAGCCGTACCTTCGACCAGTCGGCGTGGTTGCCGTTCATGCATGAATTCCTGGCGGGTTTCAATATCGAGATCACCCGCTCGCCGTTGAATCTCTCGCTGTTTCTCGCACTGGCCTGTTGCATGTTCGTCTGGGTCTATGTATGGCGTACTCGGTGGGGCTACGAACTGCGAACGGCCGGGCAGAGCGAGCCCGCAGCCGTGTACGCGGGCATTCAGCCGAAGAGGGTCATCGTCTCGGCGATGTGCCTGTCCGGTGCGTTGGCAGGCTTCGTCGCGGTCAACGAGATCATGGGTGTGCAGCACAAGCTGCTGCTGAACTTCACGGCAGGTTACGGTTTCACCGGTATCGCCGTCGCGCTGATGGGGCGCAACCACCCGGTCGGCATCATCATGGCCAGCTTGCTGTTCGGTGTGCTCTACCAGGGCGGCGCGGAGCTCGCCTTCGAGATTCCGCTCATCACCCGCGAGATGGTGGTGACCATCCAGGGGCTCATCATCCTGTTCTCGGGTGCCCTGGCACTGATGCTGCGCCCGTGGGTGGTGCGCCTCTATCTGCTGCTGCGGCCGGCGCAGCAGGAAGTGCTGGCATGACCGCCTGCCCTTATCGCCCATCCGGGGTATCGGGTATCGAACGATACGCCAGAGCTGTCGTTGTTCCAGGTTACCGAGGTGCGCCATGAACGACTGGCTACCGGCCATCTTCGCCACGCTGGATGCCACACTGCGTGTCTCCACGCCTCTGATACTGGCCTCGATGGCAGGCCTGTTCTCGGAGCGCTCGGGTATCGTCGATATCAGCCTCGAGGGCAAGATGCTGGCGGCCGCCTTCGCCGCCGGTGCAGTGGCAGCCACTACCGGCAGCCCCTTGCTGGCCTTGCTGGCTGCCATCGGCGTCAGCATCGTGCTGGGCCTGGTTCACGGGTTTGCCTGCATCACGAATCGGGGAGATCAGGTGGTCAGCGGCCTGGCCATCAACGTCATCGCTTCGGGGCTCACGGTGGTCCTGGGCATCGCCTGGTTCGCCGAAGGTGGGCAGACCCCGTCGCTGCCATCCGAGGCGCGCTTCATGCCGATCGAACTGCCGTTCGCCGGCACCTTGCCCGACATGCCGGTGCTCGGCGCGACCATCGGTCGCTTCTATGGCGCCGTCGTCAGCGGCCACAATCTGCTGGTCTACATCGCGTTCCTGGTCGTGATAGCCACCTGGTGGGTCGTCTATCGGACGCGTTTCGGACTGCGCCTGCGGGCGGTCGGTGAGAATCCACTGGCGGTGGACACGGCCGGCCTGTCAGTGTCGCGCCTGCGGTATGCAGCCGTCGCCATCTGCGGCGCACTGTGCGGGGTGGCGGGCACCTACCTGGCCATCGCGCAGAACGCATCCTTCACCCGGGAAATGACGGCAGGGCAGGGTTATATCGCGCTGGCAGCGCTGATCTTCGGCAAGTGGCGGCCAGTGCCGGCCTTGCTGGCCTGCCTGATGTTCGGGCTGCTCGACGCGATCGCCATCCGCCTGCAGGGCGTCAGCATCGCGGGTATCGGGGAGGTGCCGGTTCAGTTGATTCAGGCGCTACCGTACATCCTCACGGTGATCCTGCTGGCAGGCTTCATCGGCAAGGCCACGGCACCGAAGGCGGTCGGCGTGCCATTCGTCAAGGATCGCTGAGCTGAGCTGAGATGACGCGTTGAGTCGAGAGTGCAAGGTCTCGTTGGTACCCTCCCGTCAACTCACCTCTCGCCACGCTTGTGGCGCCACTTGCTCGGTGGCCAGCACTTGAGCCTGTACGCGCTCATGACCTTCTCCCATTTGCATTCGACTGGCGGGCCTGCCGCGCCCTGGCTCTTGCGGCTTGGGAGGTAGCGGTACTACCCCTGGCCCCCAGATCGTGGTGCTCGGTTGCACACCCGCCATATACTCCAGCCCCTGAGCTTCTAGCTCTTCTCGAAAGTGGCAGTCATTGCCGTAGCCGGCATCGGCGAACCGCCCCGGTCGGTACATCACGCTTGCAGGCCGCTTGTATCTGAGCCAGAGCAATCTCGTTCTTGGTCTGGAACTCGATCTCTTCTGGAACACCGACCTGCTCGCGACGCTCGGCATCTTCGCACCGGGCTGTAGGTAGATAGAGTTGGTAGTCCATAGGCACACTGGCTGAGTCACTGGCCAAAGATAAACTGACCGCTACCTGGCAGTTCGCCTGTTTGCCCAGCTGTCCGCAGTATTGATGAGATACACCGGCTGAATGCTTTCCCTTCTTCGGCATACCCGAGTCATCAACCAACCAATAGATCGACTCGTCACCCATCGCATCGATTACCTTGCGGTTGATCTCATCGAGCAGTCGCCTGTCTGACCAGGGCGATGTCGAGACGAAATGGTGCAGCGACTGATGACGGGCCCGCACATGATCAGGATCGACACTGGCTGCCAGTGGCTCCACACTCTTGCGCTCCAGCGGCAGCATTAGCGCACTGCAATACCCGTGGAAGCTCTCATGCCGGTTCTTGTGGCCAAGCGCTTCGCACAGGTCACTCAAGTAAGCTTGATAGTCGGACTGAAATGTCATGGCAGCACCCAGGATACAGCGGACGTACCTCTATGCGTAGACTATATTTTATGACACAGTAGGAGTAGACCTCAGCCCATCGTCGCTAAGGAAAATAAACTTCACTCGCACGGGTAAATTCCGGACAAAAAATCATTAAAGTTGTTAGCGACATGCCATACATTTTCAAGCGGCTGATTTGCGTCTGCGTTTTGTTCGTAATAAACGACTTTACCCCTGTGCTCTCCTCGGATACCTAGCAGGAATTCGTTGCTTTCAACGGGAGTTATTCCGACAGGAATAAATTCGAGTGGTGTATGTGGCCAATCTCCATCGCTTCGGCCAACATGACTCTTGTAAGAACCTTTTAAACCAAGAACTCGCGATGGAAAACCTTTCTCATTCAAGAAACTATCAGCTAGCGTGTAGAAGTAATCCAGGCCTTGAGTTGAACTGAGCGGCTCAGCTCTGCCGACCAGCGCATGACCGACATCAAAACACAAGTACCTCACCACATTGGGGTTGTAGCTTCCGCCGTTTGTCTTCTCCAGAAACCGACGATAATCCTCCGGAAGCATTTCACCAATGATACTCTGAAACTCGTTGATATCATTTTTTGACGGAGGTGGCAAAGACGTCGGATCCACCCTACCACCATCGTTAACACCAATAACCAGATGCCTATAATCCAATTCAAATTCATTATTACTCATATTTAGCATGTTCCATTTCTGATGTGGGAAGCGCCACCTTGGTGTCGGACCTTTGAGTGTACTTCAGTAGGCACCAGCACCATAGTTTGACAGTCTTCGTGGTGGTGCCAAGTGTAGCGAGCAGGTCGTCTCCAACCCGGAACACCAATAGCCGAAGCGTACGCTTCGTCAGCAGCCTTGAAGTCCTTGTTGTTGTTCCCCGTCAATCCAGGCATGTTGACGATTATCGGCTGACCACTGTTCCCATCCACCAACGCGAGTGGCTCAAATACCGGATAGCCGTTCTGAAAACGTATGCCGATCTGCCCTTGACTTGACTCCTGAAGTGCCAGAAACAACTCCGATCCCGGGGCAGGTCGAAAGACAGAGTTGCCGGGCCTATCTTCATTGCTCCACCGCCCAGCCGTCGGAGAACACTTTGGAACGTTTATCCTGTTGCCCTTGATCATGACAGTGCCCTTGCACTTCGAGTAGTCATAACCGTCGTCATCTTTGTCGTTGTTATTGTTTCCACCGTCACCATTGTTCCCATCAGCACCATTCCCACCATCGCCACGGTCCCCAAAGGTGAACTTGTCCCTGAACGGCCCGAACTGGCCCGGCGCGGCCAACGCGAAGTCGGCGATCGCCATAGCGGTCTGCTGCGCCAAGACATCCACATCGTCGCAATCATAGCCGTCCTGTGCCGCCGTAGACAGGTCGCCCGATAAGTGCCGCAGCGAGTTGAACAGCGCCAGACCCTCCTGACCGAACTCGTAGAGAAAGTACGCCTTGAGTGCCAGCAGCAGCGATTGCTGGGCGGCCAGGCCGCCCAGCACATTCCACACCGTCGGCTTCTTGATGATGAAGTCCAGGCCGTTCTCGACGGCCACCATGATCATCAGGGCGTAGGCCATGTCGGTCGCCGCCGCGCCGGAGATCTGCGGCTTCAACAACGAGAGATCCAGGTCCGCATATGCCGGGTTTTCGGTGGCCAGCGCTTCGAGCTCGGCGGGCACCTGTGTCAGTACCTCGCCTGCCAACGCCTCGAAATCCTCGCCGGCCAGCCCACCGAGCGCACGGTCGACAGCGCTCTGCCCCTGTTCCTCGATATAGCGTTGAATGAACGCAATCGGCGACTCACCGGTTTCGCTGTTCAAGCCATCGTCAGGTGCAAGGCCCCGTCGATCACTGCCCGAGAGCGGATCGCCACCCAGGTAGGCGTAGGTGTTCAGCCCGCCCTTCAAGCCCACCGGGTCGCTGGTCAGGTAGCGGCCCGTCGCCGGGTCGTAGTCTCGTAGGTAGTTGTAGTGCGTACCGGTCTCGGCATCGTGATATTGGCCCGGCAGGCGCAGCTGAAAATCGATGTCGTCACGCCTCACTCTCGCCTCACCAAAGGGCGCGTAATCAGCCGACCAGACGGGTTCACCCGCCCTATCGGTCACCAGGCGCGGTGTGCCCAGGTGGTCACCGTGTACCGCATAAGTTTGTTCGCCGATCAGGTGCAGCACTGGCTGGTTCTGCAAATACACGGTGTGCCGCTGTTCTCTACCGTCGGCATCGATCTCGGCGCTCAGCGTGTGTCCGTCGTACAGGTAGTAGGTAACTCGTTGCTGCCCTCCTTGATAAACGACTTTGCGTACTCGCTCGCCAAAACCGTTGTACGCATACTCGGCTTTCAGCCCATTGTTCTCGTAGACCCGCACCGGGCGTTGATCGACGTTGTATTCGTAACGCAGGTTACGATCGGTTTCCAAGGGAGCGCCCGTGGCCGAATAGCGATAGTTCTGAGCGCTAGCTTCATTACCGCTCTCCCGCGCACCGTCGCGGGTGCCCATGAGGCGATTACCTTCGCCGGCGACCGGATAGCGGTACTCGGTGGTGCGCGTCCGCTCTTCCTCGTCGGTCTCCTGTTTTTCGGTGCGGTTACCCATCGGGTCGTAGTCGAAACGGTACCGACCGGCGAGCGTGTCCGCTGCGGTAAGCTGGCTGGCCTGCCATTGATAGCGTTGGGCAAAGCCGTTCTGTTCGATCCCCACGATGCGCCCGCTGGCATCGAAGCGGTAGGCCAGGCGCAGCGCACCGCCAATCTCGATGTTGCTGATCCGGCCATCGGCTTGATAGGTGCGCTGGGTGCGCAACCCGTTGTGCGACAGATAGCCCCAACTGCCATCGCTGCTATCGGTGTCGATCTCACCGACGAGGGTCTCCTGCTGCAGACCGAGCAGGCTCTCCCGAGTGATCGCCCGTAGCTGCCCCCGGTTCTTGCCCTGCTCGTGATAGTGGTAGCGAAGCGATTGCCCATCGGGCAGAACCTTGCGCTGCAACTGACCGTCGGCGTAGGCGTAGCCGGTGGTGAACACCTAGCCACCGAGATTCCGGGTGTGCGCGATCAACCGCGCCTCGGCGTCGTACTCGAAGGTCTCGGTCGTGGCCGGGTTGCTGATCTCGATCAACTTGCCATTATCGGGATCGTATTGCAGCCTTGTCACTCCGTCCGCACTGTCCATGCCGATCAGTCGGTTACCGGCATCCCAGTCATAGCGCACGGTGGAGCCATCGGCATCCGCTCGTTCGATGCGATTGCCGGCCGCGTCGTACCGGTAGTGCGTGGTGCCGGTATCCGGGCTACTCAAATAGGCCACGCGAGCGAAGTCATCGCGCCGTGTCTCGGTGCGATTGTCACGGGCATCGATCAGTGCGCTCTGCTGGCCCTTGTGATCGGTCTCGAGGTGCCACTGAGAGCCGTCAGCACCATTGACACCCGTCAGCTCGCCGAAAGGGTTCCACTCGAATGTCGTCGTCGAACCACTGGCCACATCCGTTGTGGCACTGACTCGACCCCCGTCGTCGTACTCCAGGCGTGTGTCAGGTTGTGCTCCGTCTTCTGTATCGCGCCCACCGTTGGCCGAGTTCGACGCATTGCCGCCATCAGCCGATGGGTCGCGACTGACTTCGGAGAGCCGACCGTCGGCATCGAACACCACGGAGAGTGAACGCACCAGTGCGCCATCCAGGCCGTACTGGTTCTGCTCGACGATGCGGCCTTCACTATCGAGAACGGCACGCACGCGTCCACCCGATTTGCCCTGACCACCGGTCGCTCTACCTGCCTCGTCACGGGGAACACGTTGCGTGCGGCCATCAGGCCCGGTCAGCGATCGCAGCTGACCACCCGCATCCCACCGATAGCCGATACGACGCTCACCCTGGCGCACCTCGGTGACGTTGCCGCGCGGACCGTAGCGCAGCGTGATCGAGCGCTGTGTGCCGAGCTGGACGCGTGCGGCCCGACCCTCGGTATTACGCTGAAGTATTTGCAACACCGGCTTGCCAGGCCGTTCCAGACGGGCAAGCTCACCGTTCACGTCATAGGTCAAGCGCGTGATGTCCATGACATCGTCACGGGGTCCGTCGATCGCGATTAGGCGCCCGTCTGAGTACTCGTAGCGTGTACCGCGCTCGATCGGTACATACCCACCACCCGGTACGGGGGCGAAGCCTTCTTCCACAACCTCGGTGGGCCGCCCCGTGTCGTCGTAGGTGATGCGGCGCACATGCTCGGCATCCGGGTTGACACTCGGATAGACGATCGCCGTCGGCCTCTGTTGGGTGCCCGTGTATTCCCGCCGTTCCACGAGTCGGCGGTTGCCATCGATATCGACCCGATGGATAGCGCTGACGCGCCCTTGCTCATCGTAGCGATAATCGGTGCGATACAATCCGGTGGCCGTTCCGTCACCTGTACGCGCGGCACTGACCAACCGTCCGGCCGGACCGTAGGTGTACTCCATGCCCGTCGGCGGACAACTCGTGCACCCCGGCCCGGTGGATGACAGCAGCTGCGGGTCCGCCTCTGGCGTTGGCCGCGCCCACCTGTAGGTACTCGGTTGACCCAGGCTGTTGGTGATCACCGTCTCGACGCTCACCCCGCTGTTGCCGGTTTTCTTGTCCGGGTAGGCGAACGAGACGTGTTCTACCCCATCGGCATGCTCGGAGGACACCGCACGGCCTTCGCCATCGTACGTCCAGCTCGCGAAGCGCACGCCGGTCCGATCCGTCAGCCCCGTCAGGTGACTCGACCAGGTGGCGTTCTCGTAGTGGTACCGGCGGTCCGTGCCGTCGGGGAAGCGTACCCGGGTCAGGTTCTTGCGCTCGTCGTAGTCGTAGCCGATGCGCTGGCCACCAGGCAGTGTCACGCTCTTCAGGTGCGCGGGCTGCTCGCGGAAGCGCTCCTCGTCATAGCCGATCAGCCCGTGGTCGCGCCCGGCGCTGTAGCGGAACTGCAACTGCCGCCCCGTCTCGTCGGTCACGCTCGCCAGGCGCTGCTGGCGGTAGAACAGCGAGAGGTTTCTCTGGTCCGGCCAGTCGATCTCGATCAAGAAGCTGCCCCGGAACCTCAACGTCCGGCCATCGGGCAGATGCCATTCGTGCTCGCCGTCCACGATCAGCAACTGGCCTTCGTGCGGGGCGTTGCTGCGTAACAGCGTGTGCCCGGCCTCGTCGGTGCCGGCCGGTGTGAAGTGCAGGCGGCGACCGTCGCTCTGGATCAGGTCGCGCTTGCCGTTGCCCATGTCGAGCAGGGACACCGAGTAGGTGTGGTGCCAGCCGACGCCGAGCCCGATGTTGTAGTTGGTGTTCGTGCTGTTGTAGCTGCGATTGAAGGCCAACTCTGCCCCGGGGATCGCGACATCGTTCTCCGTCTGCTGCTTGTTGCCGTTGAACAGGCTCACCGGGTTGCCGGCGGTGACCTGGGGCAGCAGCCC
>CBDCAW010000064.1:0-5304 GCA_965214025.1 Granulosicoccaceae bacterium | reverse complement strand
GGGCTTACGAAGGCGACGCGCCGGCTCTCGCTGGACTCACCTTTCGACACCCGTCGGGCACTGCATCTGTCGGTGCCGTGGATCGATACCCGGTTTCGCGCACGGCAACGCTCCGAGGCCGATCTGGTGATACTGCTGGGTGACGTGCTGACACGCAGGCAGGGCAACTACCTGGCATTCTTTCCCTCTCATCGGTATCTGCAGCAGGTGCTCGACGCCTTCAAGGTGCGTTTTTTCCACAGGTCGAGACATGGCATCAGATGCCGGGCATGGGTGCCGCCGAGCGTGAGGCATTGCTGGCGCGACTGAGCGTTCCGGGGCACCGGCTGGGTTTCGCGATCATGGGTGGCCTGCTCGGTGAAGGCGTGGACTACCCTGGCGATGCACTTATCGGGGTCGTGATCGTCGGCACGGGTTTGCCGGCGGTGAATCTCGAGCAAACCCTGCTGGGGGAACATTTCGCCCGTGCCGGTTTCGACGGATATGACCATGCGTATCGGTATCCTGGGCTGATCCGGTTGATGCAAGCCGCAGGCAGGTTGATACGCCGCAACGACGACCGCGGTGTGGTCGTGCTGGTCGATCATCGTCTGCAGCAGCCATTCTATCGGCGCCTCTTGCCCACCTATTGGAACGTGCAACACGTGTCGTGTAAGGCCAGGTTGACAGAGAGCCTGGAAGATTTCTGGTGTACGTCGATGCCGGGTGAACTGGCGTGATTGATGATCGGTCACCTCTGAATCTCGATTCATATGTCAGGCTTGCATTTCGATCGACATGCCTGTTTTACAGGCCGGAGACGTCTGCCTCAATTTCGTTGTCACTCGGTGTAAAGGCTGCGGAGTACTACAATTTCAGGGTCAGCCACTGTAACTGTGCCAGCCATTGGCGTAGCATGGTGATGTTCCGTTGACGATAGGCCGCAGGAGGTGGCGATCGTTGCGCGAGTGGCGGTTGACCCAGGCATTTTCGGTAAGTCGGTCCACAGATATCCCACCCATGCTCCAGGAAGAGCACGGCGTGGCAGAGTCGTGCTCGTTGAACGAGGGGTCATTACCAATGTTGATTTTGAGTCGCAGGGTCGACGAATCCATCGTCATAGGCGATGAGGTCGTCATTACCATCCTGAGCGTGAAAGGCAAGCAGGTTCGAGTGGGTATTACCGCCCCGCCGGACGTCAGCGTGCACCGCGAGGAGATTTATCGACGTATCCAGTCGGGGGAGATCGACGCACTCTCCGGCAGCGTGCCGGCCAGTGCCGCTCCGGGAGCGGTCAGCCATGTTCCGGAAGATTCCACGAACGGCAACGTCGCCTCGGAAGCCGCCTCAGACTGCAGTATCGACGACAACGCGGGCAATCGCTGATCGCGGTAGATGCGCCGCCAAACCCTGTGGAAGAGGCCCCTAACGGCAGCGACCACCATCGCCCATCCGGATGGTCTCCGATTCCTTCACCGATTCCATCACGGCGAACGAGTGCGTCTGGCTGACGCCGGGCAGGGTGCTGATACGTTCACCGAGCACTTCTCGAAAGTGCATCATGTCGCGAGTACGTACCTTGAGCATGTAGTCGAACGGGCCCGCGATCATGAGGCAGCTCTGAATCTCGGGTATCGCCTTCGCGGCCTCGCTGAAGATGGTCAGCGAGTCGCCGGTCGTACGGCTCAGGTTGACGTGCACGATGGTCACATGGCACATGCCAGCATGTAGCGGATCGACCACGGCATGGTAACCGCTGATCACGCCAGTCTGTTCCAGCCGACGTACGCGTTCCGAGCAGGGCGTCTTGGTCAGGTGTACCCGGCTTGCGAGTTCCACCATCGATAACCTGCCATTCGCCTGCAGTTCATCGAGAATGCGCTTGTCGACCACATCCAATGCTCTGCTCATGTATCGGTCCGCCAGTCTGTTCACCTGAAAAAATGGGCTTTTTCAGTCTATCGGACCAAATACTGACAAAATTCGGGTCGATTGACCAGTCGTTGTATCCTGCAGAGCTCGGCACAGGTATCGTGAATAGCGCGTGACAAGCTGGTCAGGTTATGGTCTAGTCCAGCCGCCGAGCGTTCCGGCTCCGTGGACTGGTCTTGTAGAGCGTCTGCCCGACTCGGCACGACATCGGCATCCACTGAACATTCGAGGAGCAGTATGGCAACGACACTGGTAATAGGTCTTGACGGAGAGAGTTCCGGCGAGCGGGCGGTGGAACACGGGAAGAACCTGGCTAAGCTGATAGGAGACTGCGAGCTCCTGATCGTCTACGTCATCGAATGGTCTCCCTACAAGTTCCAGAGTGCCGCGGAGAACGAGGTGCGGCACAAGAGGCGGGAGGAGGAGATCGGTACCGCGACAGAGCGCATGGTCGACCCCGCACTCGAGGCGTTGAAGAAGGACGGGCTTCGTGCGCGCGGCATCGTTCGTCACGGCGATGTGGCCGACACCCTCAACCGGGTGGCCAAGGAAGAGAAGGCCACTCAGATCATTGTCAGCCGTTCTTCCGAAGGTGGCTTCACGTCGCGCATCTTCGGCAGCTCCACAGCCAATCTCGTCATGAGCGCCACGGTGCCCGTGACCGTCGTCGCGTAGAGGGAACTATCGAAATGAAACCAATGCACACACTGTGGCTGGCCCTGGTCACGCTGCTCTCGTCGGGAGCGGCACTGGCTCAGGAAGCCAAGGGTATCGACGAAACCGTCAACGAGGCCTTCGCGAACTTCACCGGCCCCTACGTCGGCTTCATCTTCTCGAATTTTCCCGGTACCGAGTTTCCGTGGATCGTCGGCTGGTTGGTCATCGGCGCCACCGTCTTCACGATCTACTTCGCGTTCGTGCAGTTCCGCTACTTCTTCCACTCGATCAGCCTCGTGAAAGGTGACTATTCGGATCCGAACGATGCCGGTGAGGTCAGCCATTTCCAGGCCCTGGCCACGGCCCTGTCCGGTACGGTCGGTCTGGGTAACATTGCAGGTGTGGCAGTCGCGATCGGCATCGGTGGCCCGGGTGCCACCTTCTGGATGATCATGTGCGGCCTGCTCGGCATGGCCTCGAAGTTCACGGAATGTACCCTCGGCGTCAAATACCGCAACGAATACCCGGATGGCACCGTGTCCGGTGGCCCGATGTACTACATGTCGAAGGGCTTCAAGGAGCACGGTCTGCCGGGTGGTGGCATTCTCGCGGTTCTCTTCTCGATCTTCTGCATCTTCGGCGCGCTCGGCGGCGGCAACATGTTCCAGGCCAACCAGGCTCATGCGCAGCTGTCCGGTCTGTTCGGCAACTATCCTGGCTGGATCACCGGCCTCGTGCTGGCGGTTCTCGTATTCATCGTCATCGTCGGCGGTGTGAAGTCGATCGCACGAGTGACCGAGAAGGTCGTCCCGTTCATGGGCCTTCTGTATGTCGGAGCGGCACTGGTGATCCTGGGCATCCACTACGACGAGATCGGCTGGGCGTTCGGTCAGATCTTCGAAGGTGCCTTCACCGGCCTGGGCGTGGCAGGTGGCTTCGTGGGTGCCTTGATCCAGGGCTTCAGACGTGCAGCGTTCTCCAACGAGGCAGGCGTGGGCTCAGCAGCCATCGCGCACTCCGCGGTCAAAACGAAGGAACCCATCACCGAGGGTTTCGTCTCGCTGCTCGAGCCGTTGATCGATACGGTCATCATCTGCACGATGACGGCATTGGTCATCATCATCACCGGGCAGCTGACCCTGGACCCGGCGACCGGCTTGTACATCATAGAAGACGGCGCCATCGTCACGGCGAACGGTGCTTCTGGAGTCGAGTTGACCTCGGCGGCCTTCGGCGAGGCGATCTCCTGGTTCCCGTATGTGCTCTCGTTGGCCGTCGTGTTGTTCGCCTTCTCGACGATGATTTCCTGGTCGTACTACGGTCTCAAGGCCTGGACCTACCTGTTCGGTGAAGGCAAGGTGAAGGAACTGATCTTCAAGATCATCTTCTGCATCTTCGTGGTCATCGGTGCAGCGGCCAGCCTGGGTCCGGTCATCGACTTCTCCGATGCGGCAATCTTCTCGATGGCCGTCGTGAACATCACGGCGCTGTACTTCCTGATGAAGGTCGTCAAGGCGGAGTTGAACTCCTACAGCAAGCGTCTGAAATCCGGCGAGATCAAGAAGTTCGTCGGTAGCCCCGCCTGATGGCTTGAAGTACCGACTTCGACGGCAGTGGGCTGCGGCCCACTGGCCGTCGCGATCTTGCGTACCACGAAAGCCCGGCCGGTCCACTCATCGGATTGCCGGGCTTTCTGGCGTTCAGGGAGTCAGATCAGAGCTTCATCTCGGTGAGCCCCAGTGCGGCTACCTCGTCCTTCGCGGCTGTCTTCGCACTGGTGATGACCGCGGTGCTGGCACCTGGCCCGTCACCTGCCGGGCCACTACCCATGGCCTCGCCGAACCAGGTTTCGCCGACCCGTTGCAAATCTGCAAGGCTGACACCCAGTATGCGTTGGCGGTAGGCACGGCGCATCTGTGCGCTACGGCCGAACAGCTCGGCATGGTAGGCGCTGCGCGCCTCGCCGGCCGGTGAGCCAGGCTTGTCGATACTGCTCACCACATTGAGAATAGCTTCCTCGAGCGACTGTGCATCGTGCCTGGTTTCGAGCAACCAGCGAATCGACGCGTCGAAATCGTTCAGCGTGTCGGCCAAACGCGGGTCTCGGTAGGAGAAGAAGCGGAACGAGGCGGTGTCGTTGTCCTGACTCGCACCGCCACCGTAGGCGCCGCCGGTCTCACGAATGGTGCGGTGCAGGTAGCCATTGCGCAGGAAGGAGCCGAGCACGTTCAGAGCGGCGGAGTCTTCGTGGGCCGAGGGTACGGTGGGGAAGGCACGTGCGCAGAAGTTCACCTCGGTGCTGGTGGTCCAGATCTGCCGTACCTGTTCACGCACCGGTGCCGGTGCAAAGGCCTTGAAGCCGTCATCCGCGACATTCGTCAGGAAGTGCGCGGCCATCTGTTCACGCAAGGTGGGCAGATCCTCCTCTTCGGCGATGATCAGGAAGCGCCGCGGTGCCTTTTCGATCGCGGTGTGTATCTGGCTGAAACCTTCCATCAGAGCCTCTATACCGCCATCGTCGAGCCCGTCGTCCAGCTCCTTGATGGACTGTGTGCCGGCCAGCCCCGTCAGGCGGTGAGCCATGTGAACCGTCGGACTCATGCCGCTGCTGGCGGCCATCATGGCCAGCACATGGCCACTGCCGGTCACGCTTTGCTCACGTGCCGCCCGCGTCTGTGCAACCAGTTCGCGCAGCCGACCCGCTTCGTCGAAGCGTGGTGCACCCAAGGTCTCGTG
>CBDCAW010000063.1:0-24740 GCA_965214025.1 Granulosicoccaceae bacterium | reverse complement strand
GCGAGCGACAGAACGTTGCATCCTCTTCGCTACCGCAAGTGGTGTATACGCGAAACCCCAAGGCTGCGCCCAGCTGGATGGCGGTGGAACCGATACCACCGGCACCACCGATGTACCAGCAGTAACGCGCCTTCGACGGCGTGTTGCGCATGAAAGCAATTGCTCCAGACGGTGAAGAACGTTTCCGGCAGCCCGGCCGCGTCGATTTCGCTCACTCCGGTGGGGATGGGCAGGCAATGATGCGCATCGACGGCTACGTACTCGGCGTAGGCGCCACCGTTGGTCAATGCACACAGCCGGTCGCCGATCTGCCAGCCGCCCACTGAACCGCCGGTTGCCACCACCTCCCCGGAAACCTCCAGACCCAACAGATCCGACGCCCCCGCGGGTGGCGGGTACAGACCGCGCCTCTGCATCATGTCTGGACCGTTGACCCCCGCGCAGGTAACCTTCACCAGCACCTGCCCGTCGCCCACCTCGGGCACCGGCCGCGAGCCTGTGTGCAGTAGCTCCGGCCCGCCGGGCTCGCTGAATTCGATGGTCTTCATGGTGCCGGGTAGTGAGTTGGACGGCGAGTCTGACAGCAACGGTTGCACTCCTTCATATGAGTGGAGCTCCAGTGTAGGCGATAGCGAGCTTCCCGACCGCACCATGGCACATTATCCTGATGTTCGCGATCTGCAGCTGCTGGTAGCCCTGTCGCAGCGCCGGCATTTCACGAGGGCCTCGGCGGATTGCGGCATTTCACAGCCGGCCTTCTCGGCGCGCATCCGCAACCTCGAGCAACAGCTGGGCATACCGATCGTGCGGCGTAGGCAACAAGTTTCTCGGCTTTACCAACGAAGGCGAACTGGTGTTGCGTTGGGCGCAGAAGATCCTGACCGACGCCGAGGGCCTGCGCCAGGACATCGAGATGGCCAAGGGCGCGCTGCAAGGTACGCTGGTGCTGGGGGTGGTTCCCACGGCTCTTTCGTACTCAGGTTCAGCTGGCCGCCACGCTGCGCAAGCATCACCCGCGGCTGACCATTCGCATCCAGTCGCATACGCTGAGGGAGATAGCCCGTGCCTTGCACGATTTCTCGATCGATGCCGGCATCACGTATCGCGATGAGCTCGAAATGTCAGCCTTGCATTTCGAGGATATCTACGCCGAACAGTATCTGTTGCTGTGCCCGGCCGCACTGGCCCCCCGCAAGCACGGGCAGGCGACCTGGGCAGAAGCCGCCGAACTGCCGTTGTGCCTGTTGAGCCGGGACATGCGTTTCCGGCAGATCGTGGATGAGGCGTTTGCCGACGCCGGTGTGCAACCGGAGCCTGTCATGGAGACGAACGCGTTCACCGCATCGCTGGCGCAGGTCACCAATGGCTCGGCAGCCATGATCGCACCCCGCAAGCTTATCGACAGCCTGCTTCTCGATGCCGGGTCGGTGAGCCTTGCGCTGGTCGAACCGAAGGTCAGCAAGATGGTCGGCCTCGCCACTCTCGTGCAGGAACCCATCTTGCCTGCGATCAACGCGTTGCGCGATGCGATTGCCGATTCATCATAGGCAGTGCGGATCGCCCGATCAGAAAATACTATTTGTCATTATCGACGGGCACTGATCTGATCCGAATCTGTACCTGTCATCATGACTCGCTACACGCCTGTCGGGTCGTTGATCACAGGCCCCAACATAGCCGGAGTACACGAATGGCGAACAGAATCGACGGGCCGACGGTAAACGGTTCGACCACGGACGGTTCGACCATGAACATAACGGCCCTGAACGGATTGACGAAGAACGGATCCGCAGAGAATGAGCCGGCTGGGAACGGGGCCGCGCCGGGCAAGCCGGGTGTCTGGAAGTCGGGCAAGGGCCGTGGTCGCAAGACGCCCAAGGGCCGTCAGGTCGGAGACGAAGCGCTCGGCGAGGTCCGTTCGCTGCTGGGGGGCGGTGCACGCCGGCGAGATCTGCTGATCGAGTACCTGCATCTGATACAGGATCGGTTCGGATCCATCGGTGCACAGCATCTGGCCGCGCTGGCCGACGAGATGCGTTTGTCACAGGCCGAGGTTCACGAGGTGGCCACGTTCTACGCGCACTTCGATGTGGTGCATGCCGACCGAGGCGCCACCGCCGGCGCTGACCATTCGTGTGTGCGATTCGCTGAGCTGCGAGCTTGCCGGAGCGCAGCAATTGATGAGTCAGCTGAAGGCCGGCCTGGACGCCAGCGAGGTGCGTGTGATCCGGGCACCGTGCATGGGCCGTTGCGATACCGCACCGGTACTGGAGATCGGCCACAACCACATCGATCACGCCACACCGGCGCTGGTCCAGGCGGCCATCGACAGCAACGATACGCACCCGAAGATTCCGGCCTACGAGGCACTGGATGCCTATCGGGCCGCGGGTGGCTATGACGAGTTGCAGGCGCTGCAAGCAGGTAGCCGCACGGTCGACGAAATACAGGACACGCTGCTCGAGTCCGGCCTTCGCGGCATGGGTGGGGCCGGGTTTTCCGTGGGCAGGAAATGGTCGTTCGTACGTGCGGAGGCCGGCCCGCGCTACCTGGCGGTGAACGGCGACGAAGGCGAGCCCGGTACGATCAAGGATCGTGCACTGCTCGAGCGAACCCCACACGTGTTCCTCGAAGGCATGCTGATTGCCGCCTGGGCGGTGGAAGCCCAAACCTGCTTTCTGTACATGCGCGACGAATACCCGGCCATCCTGCATATCCTTCGTGAAGAGATCCGTGCGCTCGAGGCGTCCGGTCTCGTCGAACCCGGCTTTATCGACCTGCGCCGTGGTGCCGGTGCCTACATCTGCGGCGAGGAGAGCGCGATGATCGAGTCGATCGAAGGCAAGCGGGGCATCCCGCGCAACCGGCCGCCGTACGTGGCGAAGGTCGGTGTGTTCGACCGGCCGACGCTGGTGCACAACGTGGAAACGCTGTACTGGATCGCGCGAGTCTGCCGTGAGGGGCCGGAGTTGCTGAACACGACACTCAGGAATGGCCGCACCGGCCTGCGCGCCTATTCGGTGTCCGGTCGGGTGAAGACCCCGGGAGTGAAGCTGCTACCCGCAGGCTCCACGATCACCGATCTGATAGACGCCTGCGACGGCATGCTCGACGGGCACGTGTTCAAGGCGTATCAGCCCGGTGGCCCGTCCGCCGGTATCCTACCTGCATCGCTGAATGACGTACCGATGGATTTCGACACCTTGCAGCCGCATGGCTCGTTCATCGGCTCGGCTGCGGTGGTCGTGATGTCCGACCGGGACAGCGTGCGCGATGCGGCCCTGACCATGCTGCGCTTCTTCGAGGATGAAAGCTGCGGGCAGTGCACGCCTTGTCGGGTGGGTTGCGAAAAGGCCGTCAAGCTGATGGAGCAGGAGACCTGGGACAAACCCCTGCTCGAGGAGCTTTGTCAGGTGATGGGCGACGCGTCGATCTGCGGTCTCGGCCAGGCGGCGCCGAACCCGATTCGGCTGACCATGAAGCATTTCGCAGAGGAGCTCTGAGCGATGGGCGAAGCGACGAGAAAGAGAACTCACTTCACGCTCGACGGCACGAACGTGGCTGCCGAGTTCGGTGAGACGATCTGGGCGGCGGCGAAGCGCGTCGGCACACTGATTCCACACCTGTGCCACAAGGATGCCGTGGGCTATCGCTCCGATGGCAATTGCCGGGCCTGCATGGTCGAGATCGATGGCGAGCGCAACCTGGTGGCCTCCTGCATTCGCACGCCGCGTGACGGCATGGTGGTGAACACGCGCTCCGAGCGTTCGGTGGCGGCCCGCAAGCTGGTGATCGAGATGCTGATGGCCGACCAGCCCGAGCGCGATGTGGCTCATGATCGATCGTCGCATTTCTGGGCGATGGCCGCCAAGCAGGACGTGACGACCAGCCGTTTCCCGGCCATGGAACGGGAGCGCATTCCGTTGCTCGATGCCTCGCACCTGGCGATGAGCGTGAACCTCGACGCGTGCATTCACTGCAACCTGTGCGTGCGCGCCTGCCGCGAAGTGCAGGTCAACGATGTGATCGGCATGTCCGGGCGTGGCCATGATGCACGCGTCACCTTCGATCAGGAAGATCCGATGGGCCAGTCCACCTGTGTGGCCTGCGGCGAATGCGTACAGGCCTGCCCGACCGGTGCATTGCTGCCTGCCAACGTGCTCGACGAAGCGGGGCAGGGGGATACGCTTGCGTTCGATCGGGAGGTGAAGAGTGTCTGCCCGTACTGTGGGGTGGGCTGCCAGCTTTCCTTCAAGATCAAGGATGAGAAGATCGCCTGGGTCGACGGTATCGAGGGGCCTTCGAACGAGAACCGCCTGTGCGTGAAGGGGCGCTTCGGTTTCGACTACATCGCTCACCCGCACCGGCTGACGAAGCCGCTGATCCGACGTGATGACGCACCCGCCAAGGGTTTGAACGTCGACCCGGGAAATCCGTTCACGCACTTTCGTGAAGCGAGCTGGGACGAGGCGCTCGATGCCGCCGCCGCCGGCCTTGCAAGACTCAAGGCGGATACGGGCAAGCGTGTCGCAGGCTTTGGGTCTGCCAAGTGTTCGAACGAGGAAGCCTACCTGTTCCAGAAGTTCATCCGTCAGGGTTTCGGGCACAACAACGTCGATCATTGCACGCGCCTGTGCCACGCCTCGTCGGTCGCGGCACTGATCGAGAACGTCGGCTCCGGTGCGGTCACCGCCACCTTCAATGAAATCAGGAACGCCGATGTGGCGATCGTGATCGGTGCCAACCCGACGGAGAATCATCCGGTGGCGGCGACCTATTTCAAGCAGTTCGTCAAGCGAGGCGGCAAGCTGATCGTGATGGACCCGCGCGGTCAGGGGCTCAAGCGGCATGCCACGCACATGCTGCAGTTTCGTCCCGGTACCGATGTGGCCATGCTCAACGCGATCATGAACGTGATCGTCGAGGAAGGCTTGTACGATCGCCAGTACATCGCAGGCTTCACCGAGAACTGGGAAGCCATGAAGGAGCACCTGCAAGGCTTTCCGGTCGAGAAGATGGCCCTGTTGTGCGGCATAGAGGCCGATGTGCTGCGCGAGGTGGCCCGTACGTTCGCAAGCTCGAAGGCGGCGATGATCTTCTGGGGCATGGGTGTCTCCCAGCATATCCACGGCACCGACAACTCGCGTTGCCTGATCTCGCTGGCCCTGATGTGCGGTCAGGTCGGTCGTTCGGGGTCGGGCTTGCATCCTTTGCGTGGGCAGAACAACGTGCAGGGCGCGTCGGATGCGGGGCTGGTACCGATGTTTCTGCCGGACTACCAACCGGTCGGCAACGACGGCGTGCGTTCCCTGTTCAACGAAATCTGGGGTGAGGACATCGTCCACCCCGAGAAGGGACTGACCGTGGTCGAGATCATGGACGCGGTGCATGCAGGTGATGTTCGCGGCATGTATGTGCTGGGCGAGAACCCGGCCATGTCGGACCCGGACGTGGAGCATGCCCGGAATGCACTGGCGAAGCTTGAGCATCTGGTGGTACAGGATATTTTCCTGACGGAGACCGCCAACTTCGCCGATGTGATATTGCCGTCCTCGGCCTGGCCGGAGAAGACCGGTACCGCTACCAACACCAACCGGCAGGTGCAGATGGGGCGGCCGGCTGTGTCGCCGCCCGGCGAGGCGAAGGAGGACTGGTGGATCACCGTGCAGCTGGCAAAGCGTATCGGGCTCGACTGGTCGTACGATCACCCGAAGGCGGTGTTCGCCGAAATGAAGCGCTCGATGCATTCGTTCGACAACATCACCTGGGAGCGCCTGGAGAAGGGTGCGGTGACCTACCCGTCGCTCTCGCCCGACGATCCGGGTCAGCCGATCGTGTTCGGTGACGGCTTTCCTCGCTACGAGGGGCGTGCGCGGTTCACACCGGCCCAGGTGACATCACCCGCCGAGCTGCCCGATGAGGAATACCCGTTCATTCTCACCACGGGTCGGCAGCTGGAACACTGGCACACCGGCTCCATGACACGCCGCTCGTCGGTGCTCGACTGGGCGGAGCCCGAAGCCAATGCGTCCCTGCATCCGAAGACGCTGCGCCGCCTGGGCATGGAGGCTGGCGACATGCTGAAGCTGGAAACCCGGCGTGGCACCATCACGATCATGGCACGTGCCGACCGGGCAGTTGCCGAAGACATGGTGTTCGTGCCGTTCGCCTATGTGGAAGCGGCGGCCAACGTGCTGACGAACCCGGTACTGGACCCGTATGGCAAGATACCCGAATTCAAGTTTGCCGCCTGCCGGGCAACACCTGCGGTTGCCGACGTGTCGGCCTGAGCCTGCGCTGGATAAGACGGGCTTGTCAAACACTCTTCAATCAACGGAGCGTTCGTCATGAAGATCTTGATACTCGGTGCCTCTTACGGCTCGTTGTTGTCCACGAAGCTGCTGATGGCGGGTCACGATGCTACCCTGGTGTGCCGACAGGCAACGGCCAGGCTCATCAACGAGCACGGGACCCGAGTGCGCATCACCCTGCGTGACGAAACGGAACCCAGGATCATCGACTCGGGCGATCTGCCGGGCCAGGTCGATGCCGCCACGCCGGGCGATGTGAAGGTCGATAGCTACGACCTGGTGGCGCTTGCCATGCAGGAGCCGCAATACAGCGAAGCCGCCGTGAAGGACCTCCTGCAGCGGGTGGCCGCATCCGGCACGCCGTGCCTGTCCATCATGAACATGCCACCCTTGCCTTACCTGGCAAGAATAGACGCCTTGCAAGGCGCCGACTTCTCGGCGGCCTACGACGATCCTTCGGTGTGGAAAGGCATGCAGCCGGCGCTGGTCAGCCTGTGCAGCCCGGATCCGCAAGCCTTCAGGCCCCCGGAGGAGAGTGCCAATTTCCTGCACGTCGGCCTGCCCACCAATTTCAAGGCTGCTGCATTCGGCGATGCCGCTCACGACGCCGTACTGCGCCGGCTGGAATCCGATATTGCAGGCGTGACACTCGATGGCAGGGATGTGCCTGTGAAGCTGCGGGTGTTCGATTCGTTGTTCGTACCGCTCGCCAAGTGGAGCATGTTACTGGCGGGCAACTACCGTTGTGTGACCCGCGACGGGGTGCAGCCGATACGGCAAGCGGTGCACGACGATCTCGGGCGCTCGGAAGCGATCTATACCTGGGTGGATTCACTGGCGCAGAAGCTGGGGGCAGATCCTGCCGATCAAGTGCCTTTCCCGAAATACGCGAAGGCTGCCGAGAACCTCGTCAAGCCGTCATCGGTGGCGCGCGCCATCGATGGTGGTAGCAGCACCGTGGAGCGCGTAGACAAGCTGGTGCAGGCCGTGGGCCGGCATATGGGTATGCAGAACGACGCGGTGGATGAGACGGTGGAGATCGTCGATGCGCGGTTGGCGGCCAATCGAGGCTGAAAGTTCGAGAAATGGACGCTGAATCGGGAACGCCTGACTTCGACGCGCTGTGAAGCCTAAGTGGATCTCGGGTTGGCGTAACGATACCGAGCATCGTCCTGATGTGGGCCTAACGGCCCGGCTTCGCCGAACCGAAACAGGCGATCTGATGCTACAGTCGGTCAAAGCCGATACACAAGTGTAGGCGGCGACACCACTTCCTCAACCGTAGAGCAAGGCTAGCAGCATGAAAGCACTGGACGGTATCAAGATCCTCGATTTCACGCATGTTCAATCCGGCCCGACGTGTACGCAGTTGCTGGCCTGGTTCGGAGCCGATGTGCTGAAGGTCGAGCGCCCGGGAGTGGGCGATGCCACACGTCAGCAACTGGTTGACGTCGCCGGTGCCGACAGCCTCTACTTCACCATGCTCAATCACAACAAGCGCTCGATCGAGCTGGATTCCAAGAGCGAGACGGGCAAGGAGGTGCTGACCCGGCTGATCGAGGAATGCGATGTGCTTGTCGAGAACTTCGCGCCGGGCGCGCTGGATCGCATGGGTTTTCCCTGGGAACGCATCCATGAGATCAATCCGCGCATCATCGTCGCCTCGATCAAGGGGTTCGGGCCGGGCAAGTACCAGGATTGCAAGGTCTATGAGAACGTGGCCCAGTGCGCCGGCGGCTCAGCTTCGACCACCGGTTTCCGCGACGGCCCGCCACTGGTCACCGGTGCCCAGATCGGGGATTCGGGGACTGGCCTGCATTTGGCGCTCGGCATCGTCACGGCTCTGTTCCATCGCGAGAAATCCGGCCAGGGGCAGCGGGTCACCTGCGCGATGCAGGATGGCGTGCTCAACCTGTCGAGAGTCAAGCTGCGTGATCAGCAACGGTTGGCGTCGGGTCCGCTGAAGGAATACTCGCAGCACGGAGAAGGCGTGCCTTTCGGTGATGCCACCCCGCGAGCCGGCAACGATTCCGGCGGCGGCCAGCCCGGGCGCATCCTCAAATGCAAGGGCTGGGAGCAGGATCCGAACGCCTATACCTACTTCATCATCCAGGCGGCAGTCTGGGAGAAGGTGTGCGAGGTGATCGGCAAGCCGGAATGGAAGACCGAGGAGGGTTTCGCCAAGCCATCCGAGCGCCTGGACAAGTTGAACCTGATCTTCGAGACCATCGAGCAATGGACCAAGACCAAGACCAAGTTCGAGGTCATGGAAACCTGCAACCCGCAGAACATACCGGTCGGACCGATCCTGTCGATGAAGGAGCTGGCCGAGGACGACGGCCTGTTCGCCACCGGTACCATGGTACGCGTCGATCACCCGGAGCGCGGTGAGTACCTGAGCGTCGGCTGCCCGATCAAGCTTTCCGACAGCGAGGCGAAGGTCACGCGATCGCCCTTGCTCGGTGAACATACCGCTGAGATACTGCAGCAGGTGCTCGGCTACAGTGGCGACGAGCTGCAACGGGTGATCGACTCGGGAGCCGTCGGGAACGTCAAGACTTAACAATGCAAGCCGTGATATAGCGTGTCGCTGGGTATGGATTTGACCGGACGCCATCGTCAGTCAGGCCATCGTCAGACAGGGCAGGATCATTCAGTATGATCAGGAAGATAGTCATTCCCATCAGAGGTGACGACAAGGGCGATAACGTGTTCGCGCACGCCGCGGCACTCGCGCGTCGCTATCAGGCGCACATCGTGGTAACCCATTGCCGCGCACGCGCCGAAGACATGATGCCGTACGGCATTCCCATCCCGATGGCGATGCGTGAACTGATCCTGACCCAATCCAAGGGTGTCGCCGATCAGGTGGAGGATGGTCTACGCCGGGAAATGGAAGCACTTGCGGACCAGTTCGGGGTGAAGCGTATGGCATCACCCGATGGTTCCTGCGCCTCTGTCTCATGGGTTGAGGAACAAGGCCGCCAGGTAGACATCATCAAACGCCACGGGCGCCTTGCCGACCTGATTTGCGTGGCCAAGCCCGATGTCGATCGGAACCTTGGGGCCAACACGTTGAAAGCGGCCCTGTTCAATACCGGACGCCCCGTCATGATGTGCCCGCAGCAGTCAAGCCCGCCGGCTGCCCTGTGCGAAAGGGTCGCCATCGGCTGGAACGGTTCCACCGAAGCCAGCCGGGCGGTCGCGTTGACGCTGGCCATCATCGAGCAGGCCGCTGAGGTGATCATTCTCACGTCAGGAGCCGGAGTAGAGGCAGCCAAGGCTGACGACCTGCAGCAGTACCTTCAGGTGCGCGGTGTGTCGGCTGGCATCGAGCCCTTTTCAGGTAAGCGCAAGATCGGCCAGGCGTTGCTGGAAGCGAGTGCGGCCAACGGTGCCGATACGCTGATCATGGGGGCCTACAGCGACAGTCACGAGCGCGAGACTATCTTCGGTGGCACGACGCAGGCGGTGGTTGACAACGCGGGCCTGCCGGTGATTTTCGTACATTGATGGCAGGCTACGATTTCTGACACACAGCGCTTTCTGATACAGGGTTTTCTGATACAGGGAGTCTTTGATACATAGAGTAAGACAGAGCTGCACCGTCCGGCCCGGTTCGGGTAGATGCAAGCAGCCGATGACGAAGAGTGGAGCGCCGCGCGACGCTTTCGCGCAGAGCACGAGACGGCTGAGGAGAGTGGAAGACATGAGAGCTAGCAAGCGGAAGTTTCTGGGGTTGATGAGCGCGACGGCCATCGCGGCATCGGGTTTCAGCGGTGTGGCACAGGCCTGGGAACCGGTGAAGCCGATCGACTTCGTGATCATGGCGAGTGCCGGTGGTGGTGCCGACCAGATCGCCCGGTTCATCCAGTCAGTGGTCGAGAAGAACGACATGACGCCCCGACCGCTGATTCCGAACAACAAGGGCGGGGGTTCGGGGGCCGAGGCGCTGATCGCGCTGAACGGCAGTAGCGACCCTGATCACACCATCCTCGTCACCCTCAATTCCTTCTTCACCACGCCGTTGCGACAACCCGGCCTGGGCATCGACATCAGCACCTTCACGCCGGTGGCGATGATGGGTGTCGACCCCTTCGTTCTGTGGGTTCACAAGGACCGCGAGATCACCGACTTCGATCAGTTTCAGGCGAAGGTCAAGGATGACGATGGCAGCTGGGTCATGGGTGGCACCGGCACCGGCCAGGAAGACTCACTGGTCACCACCTGGCTGGAACAGAACTATGACCTGACGATGAAGTACATCCCCTACAGCGGTGGTGGCGACGTGGCCAAGGATCTCGCCGGGCAGCAGATCATGTCGTCGGTGAACAATCCGTCCGAGGCACGTGGTTTCTACGACAACGGTGATGTGGTGCCACTGTTGTCGTTTTCAGATGAGCGTCTGGAGTTGGTGTCCGATGTTCCAACGGTCAAGGAGCTGGGCAAGGATTTCAGCTATTACAACCAGCGCGCCGTCGTCGGTGCACCGGGCATGTCCGAGGAGGCGGCTGCCTATTATCAGGACCTGTTCAAGCAGATCTACGACACCCAGGAATGGCAGGACTACATGAAATCCGAAAGCCTCTCGCCGTTGTGGATGGATGCCGGGGAACAGAAGGAATACTGGAGCACCCAGCTGGAGCGTCACGAAGAGCTGCTCGCGGAGATGGAAGGCTCCTAGGTTCAACCGTAAGCTTCGAATAGCTCCGACAGGGAGAGGAGTCGCATGCGACGCGCTGAAATCGTCACGGCAGCCATCCTGGCGCTCTTCTCCGTCTATCTGATGTGGAAGAGTACCGAGCTGAACGTCGGATACATCAAGGGTGAGGGTCCCGGGGGCGGGGCCTGGCCTTTCTGGCTGTCCGCCATCATGCTGGTGTGTACCGTGATGATACTGGTGCGTGCCGTCGCTCGCCGCACGGTACCCTCGCAATCGAGCGAGCCCTTCCTCGACAGCTACGGCAAGAAGATGTTGCTGCTCGTCGGCGGGGGGTTGCTCGGTTTCATCGCACTGATCGACATCATCTCCATGTACGGGGCGATGAGCTTCTTCCTGCTCTACTACCTGGGCTTTCTGGGGCGTCATTCGTGGCGCCTCACGCTTTCTCTGGCCGTCCTGCTGCCGATCGGCTTCTTCTTCTTCTTCGAGGCCCTGATGCGCATCAGCCTGCCCAAGGGCATGTCGTTCACCGATCCGGTGTTCAATTACCTGTATTCGATCATCTACTGATCATCGCCATGACTCCCACCGGACCGGACGCGATGCACTTCGTCTTCCGAGCCGACAATGCCACTGCCAGCGAGACACCGCATGATGCAATCCGGGGCCTGTGAACCATGATGGAAATTCTCGGTCATCTGGGGGACGGGGTGCTGTTGTCGCTGCACCCGCTCAATCTCTTTCTCATTCTCATCGGCGTGACACTGGGCCTGTTCATCGGCGCGATGCCCGGGCTCGGATCGGTGAACGGTGTGGCCATACTGCTGCCGATCACGTTCCTGGTACCGCCGGGGTCGGCGATCATCTTTCTCGCCGCCATCTACTACGGTGCGATGTATGGTGGTGCGATCTCCTCGATCACACTGGGCATACCGGGGGCTTCCACAGCGGTGGCCACCACCTTCGACGGTCGTCCGCTGGCCTTGCAGGGCAGGGCACGACTCGCATTGGTGACGGCCGCCATCGCCTCGTTCGTCGGTGGCAGCGTGGCCAACGTCCTGTTCACCGGCTTCGCACCGCTGCTGGCTTCGGTGGCGCTGAGCTTCGGCCCGCCCGAGATCTTCGCGCTGATGCTGCTGGCCTTCGCCACCTTCGTCGGCCTGGGCGGTGACGATATCGTGAAGACCGTCTTCTCGATCTGCATCGGCCTGGTGTTCGCGGCGGTCGGCTTCGACGGGATCTCCGGTGAGCCACGCTTGATCTTCGGCGACATCTCGGGCTTTCTTCACGGTATCAACTTCCTGGTGCTCGCCATTGGCGTGTACGGCATCGGCGAGATGCTGTGGACCATCGACAGCACCCGCGGCAAGGTGACCACGACCGAGACCAAGATGACTGTCAAGGGCACGGTCGATGATGCGAAGGAAGGCATGAGGCGCGGCTGGAAAGGCACCACCATCGGCTCCTTCCTCGGTTTCTTCGTCGGCATATTGCCCGCGGCCGGTGCCACGCCTGGCTCTCTGATGGCGTACGGCGTGTCCAAGATGGTGTCCAAGACGCCCGATGAGTTCGGCAGGGGGCATCCCGGTGGGGTCGCTGCTCCCGAGGCTGCCAACAATTCGGCCTCCACGGGCGCCATGCTGCCCATGCTCACACTCGGCATACCCGGTTCACCGACCACGGCGATACTGCTTGGCGGCATGGTGATCTGGGGCCTGACACCGGGGCCGCGCCTGTTCGTCGACCAATCCGAATTCGTCTGGGGTCTGATCGGCTCGTTCTACATCTCCAACATCATGGCTCTGATCGTGAACCTGGCTTTCATCCCGCTGTTCATTTCAATGTTGCGCATGCCGTTCACACTGCTTGCATCGATCATCTTCGTGCTGTCGGTGGTCGGCGGCTACGCGGCCACCAACGACATGCACGACGTGTGGCTGATGCTGATTTTCGGGCTGGGCGCCTATTGCCTGCGTAAGCTCGACTATCCGCTGGCACCGGCCGTGCTGGCGATCGTGCTGGGCCCGATTGCCGAACCCACGCTGCGCCAGTCGCTGTTGTTGTCGTCAGGGGATGCCACGATCTTCTTCACCCGGCCGATCGCCGGGCCGATCACGATCATCGCGATCCTGCTGATACTGCTGCCGCTGTTCAAGCTCATACTGCAGCGGGTGCGTGGCGGGCGATCGCCGAAGCTGGCCTAAGGTGAGTTCCGTGCGGCCAGGCAGCCGCCGCGGGCCTGCCGACGTCGGCACGGCCTGGCAGCCCGGCCTGGAATCGAGCATTCCTGGTTCGCTGATGCCACTGGTCACGCTGTATCGCCCCGAGCACGCCTATCGACCTTATTCCGAATGCCGTGAACTGGCTGCATTCACCGGCCTGCAGGTGCTAGACCTCGTGGCCCTGCGTCCCGAGCGCCTGGTAGTGCATGAGCTTTTGCTGCGCGTCACGGCAGACCTGTCCGTGCCTGACGGTGCCGACTACGGTGTGCTGGGGCTCAACCTGCGTGGCATGGTGCAGACGATACTGACGCGGCATGTGCAGGCCGAGCTGCCGACGATCGTTCAAGCTTTCGAGGACGAGCGCCGGCGGGCCGTCACCTTCATCGAAGCTCAGCTGAACGAGCACATCTACCGGCGTGAGCCTGCAGCTTCGGTGTCGGCTCCCGCCTCGTTCTGGTCGAGGCTGTTCGCTCGGCCTGGCAGCACGGCAGCGGGTGGACCACGCGGGAGGGGTGGCGGGTCTGCAGGCAGTACGGCTGGCGATGGCAGTGACGCACAGGGGGGCACGTCTGTAGAAGTCAGGGCGCTCGACTACTGGAAGAGCTGCATGAGCACGTCAGGCGATCCCTTGCAGCAGTGTTGCCACGAAGCGCTGATCAAGACTGTCGGTACGATCACCGGTCATCGTGGGCGGCTGGTCGTCGACTGCGAGATGCTGACGCGAATCACCGCCGACATGGCCTGCCAGCAGCTCGGTACCGATCTGGTGAGGGCCCTGATCGACCCGTTGTTCGAAACGGCCGTGAAGGCTGAAGGCTATCTGTTCCTGCCCGCTCAGGCGAAGCCCGTGATCATGAACGTCAAGGGGGCGTCTGCGTCAGGCAAAAGCACGATTCGACCGCGACAGCGCCACCTGGCCGCAAAGCTCGGCATCCCCTGGGCAGACTTTGCTCTGATAAGCCCGGACTATTGGCGCAAGTACCTGCTCGATTACACATCACTGGGCGATGACTACAAGTACGGCGCCATGCTCACCGGGCAGGAGCTTGCGATCATAGATCGGAAGCTGGATCACTACATGGCGACCAAGGCATCGTGCGGGACGATGTCGCATCTGCTCATCGATCGCTTCAGATTCGACAGCTTCACGCTGGAGAAGGGCCGCTCGGCCGACAGCCGCCTGTTGACGCGTTTCGGCGACCGCGTCTACCTGTTCTTCATGATAACGCCACCTTCGGAAACCGTCGAGCGTGCCTGGAAGCGTGGGCTCACGACGGGTCGCTACAAGGCGGTCGATGATCTGCTGTTTCACAATATCGAGGCGTATGAGGGCATGCCTGCATTGTTCCTTTCCTGGATTACCGCGGTGGACAAGCAGATACACGTAGAGTTTCTCGATAACGATGTGCCGGAAGGCCAGCCACCGCAAACCGCTGCCTTCGGTTGGAACGACAGCCTGACCATACTCGATGTGAACCTGATGCTCGATATCGACAGATTCCGCAAGGTCAACGTCGGTGCCCGAAGTGGTGATCAGGTATTCGATCAGGCCGAGCTCGCACCGCGCGGTAATCTCGACTTCATCAGGCGGTGTGTCGACACCATCAGTGACATTCGCTTCGCCGACAAGTGGAGCACCGAGCCTTACGCCTGGATACGCGACGGCAGGCTCGTCTGGTGCGATGTGCCGTACATCGAGGCACAGGCCGGGGGTACCGCTGTGAAGAGTGTCCTGCAGGCGTTGGGTTATACCGGTGAGGCCATCGTGAACGATGTTGCCGGCATTGCGGCAACCGAGGAGCCTGCCTCGATCGACGAGGCTGCGGAACATCGGGTGACCATCGGGCACTGGGGTCGCGATGATGTGGTGGAACGTTGACGGGTACTGACTGCTATAGAATATTTGTCAACCGGCTCCACCGTTCTCGGCTGCACATCGCTATCGCGGCCTGTGTAAGATGAATACATGCAGACCATCGACGCACCCATCGACAGCGAACGAATATACGACTTTCTCGTGCAGCAGGCGTTGCGCGATGTGCACGATGACGACGCGCTTCACCAGCTGGCCATCGCCTGTGTGTCACGTACACTGGTAGCCGGCGAAAGCTGGTATCCGGAGGTCGACGGCACCGCTCATGTGTGTCTGGTCATGGCTGGTCTGTGCCTCGCGCGTACCGCCACCGGGCTACCGCAGGTGCTGCAGAACGGTGATGGACTCGCGCTACGTGCGCAGAGGACGATATCCGACGATGTGCGCATCACCGGCGTCGAGCCCTGCGTTCTGGTGCATTTCGCTGAGCCCGATTACCCGGTAGCGGCAGGCGATGGGTGGCCCGGCTTCGATCAGCTGCTGACGTCGCTGACGGCTGCCGGCATGCAGACCTCAGGGGTGGACGCGAAGTCTGAAGCGGAGGCACGGCAACATGCCGAGCCCGACGAAAAGCCTGCGGAGGTCGACGACGAAGCCGAGCTGTCACCCAAGCCCGACAAGGCCATCGGGTTTTTGCAGGAACCGGTCAGCCACCTGATGACGTCCGAACCGTTGACCGTCGTGAGCAGCGATACCATACAGCATGCTGCCGGACTGATGCGAGATCGGCATATCTCCTGCCTGCCCGTGGTCGATGCCGGGCGGCTGGTTGGGCTTGTGACCGAGGCCGACATGACCGCGCGAGTCGCTGCCACCGGCCGTGCCGTCGGCGATCCGGTCGCTACCGTGATGACGCCCGATCCGATCGCGGTGCATGGCGATACTTCGGTGTTCGATCTCATATCGTTGCTGACGGCACGGCAGGTCGCGCATGCACCGGTGGTCGAAGCGGGACGACTGATCGGCGTGATCACCCAGACCGATCTGGTGAGGCGGCAGACAGCCTCGTCCCTGTTTCTGATACACGACATCGGCACCCTGCAAAGCTCTGCCGAGATCGCAGACATCGTCCGCCAGGTGCCGGATCTGTTGCGCAATGTGGTGGACGGAGGCGGCAAGGCCATGCAGACGGGGCGCATGATCAGTGCGGTCACCGATGCGGTCACCCGCCGTCTGATCGAACTGGCGGAACAGAAGCTGGGGCCGGCGCCGGGTGCCTATGTATGGCTTGCCTGTGGCTCGCAGGGCCGGCAGGAGCAGACCGGCGCTACCGATCAAGACAACGCGCTGGTGATCTCGGATGAAGTAGACCTGGCAACTCACGGTGCCTGGTTCGAGGCATTCGCCGACTACGTGTGCAGTGTGCTCGATGAGGTCGGTTATGTGTTCTGCCCCGGTAACATGATGGCGATGAACGAGCGCTGGCGAAAGCCGCTGAGGCTTTGGCAGCAGGATTTTCGTCACTGGATAGACAACCCTGGCCCCGAGGCCCAGATGCTCGTCAGCGTGATGTTCGACCTGCGCCCGATTCATGGTGACGTTGCGCTGTTCACCGCGCTGCAGAGCGAAGCCCTTCGCGCTGCGGGCAACAGCAGCATCTTCATCGCACACCTGACGTCCAACGCACTCACTCACCGCGTTCCGCTGGGCCTGTTCGGCCGACTCGCCACCGAACGCCATGGGGAGCATCGCAACCGCATCGACCTCAAGCACCGCGGCGCGGTACCGATCATCGACCTGGCGCGCGTACATGCGCTGGCCAGTGGGGTCACGGCGGTCAACACGGTCGAGCGGTTGCGAGCTCACAACGACGACTCGATCATCAGCGCCTCAGGCGTACGCGATCTACTGGATGCCTACGAGTTCATCTCGATGCTGCGGCTGACTCATCAGGCCGAACAGGCCCGCGCCGGCGTACCGCTGGACAACTTCATCGATCCGGCCAACCGCTCGGCCCTGGAGCTCGATCGCCTGCGGCATGCGTTGCGGGTCATCAGGGACATCCAGGCGGCGCTGGGCAATCGCTTCGCCGCTGCCGGGCGGGGGTGAGCGACGTCTCGGAACGGCTTGCTGACCCATGCGGTTCGCACTGGTGTACCTACAGGCGATATAGTACGGTGAAGTCGAGTTCATTCATCAGGGGTTCGCAATGCGTCTTCGTACTGTTCCGTCAATGCTTGCGCTGCTATTGCCTGCGGTGGTCATGGCTCAGGAATACTCGGATCCGGACGCCTTGACGCGGCCGCAGGTGCTGGAGCTGCACGACAGCCTCCTCTCCCTCGATACCCATGTCGATATCGGTCCGGGTCATGGCACACGCGATCTGGACCCCGGTGGCCTGAATCTGGCTCAGGTGAATCTGCCGTCCATGCGGGTGGGTGGCCTCGACGCCGGTTTCTTCATCGTCTACACCCCGCAGGGTAATCTGGATAAAGCCGGCTACGCGAAAGCCGTGGCGGATGCGGAAGAGAAGTACCGCGGCATCGTGAGGATGCTTCGGGGCTACCGCGACGAAATTCGGCTCGCCACCACCGCCGATGAGGTCGAGGCGACGGTGGCGGAAGGCAAGCTGGTGGCCCTGATCGGCATCGAGAACAGTTACCCGCTGGGCAAGTCGGAGGACGTGATGGCAAAGCGGGTGGCGAAGTGGGCCGAGCGCGGTGCGCGATACGCCTCGATCACGCATTTCGGCCACAACCAGTTCGGCGGTTCATCGAACCCGTCGCTCGATCGTGACAAGGGTTCGGATCCCGGTCTCAAGGATCTGGGTCGTGCACTGGTGGCCGAGCTCAACGACCACGGCATAATGGTGGATATCTCTCACGTCGGCCCGCAAACTGCCGCGGAGGCGATGGATGCGTCACGTGCCCCGGTGATCGCATCGCATTCCACGGTGAAGGCGGTCTACGACAACCCCCGAGGCCTCACCGACAAGCAACTCGAAGCGATTCGCAATGACGGCGGAGTGGCACAGATCACCGCGTTCCGCAGCTATCTGGCGCCCACAGATGAACAGCTTGAAAGGAACATCAAGGCGTTGCAGGAGCGCCTGGGCCTCGTGTCTTCCGCAGATCGCCAAACCGCCAGTGGTGCGACACTCGAAGAGTACTCCACCGAACTGCGCCGTATTCGCCAAGAGGGCAAGGATGTCAATCTGGATCAGTTCATCGAGCATGTCGTGCACGCCATCGAAGTGGCAGGCGTGGATCATGTCGGGCTCTCGGGTGATTTCGACGGTGGCGGCGGTGTCGAGGGCTGGGACGGGGCAGAGGAGAGCCCCAACGTGACCGCCGCCCTCATGGAGCGGGGCTATACGGAAGAGGACCTGGCAAAGATCTGGGGCGGTAATCTGTTGCGAGTGATGCGTGAGGTCGAGGCGGCTGCGGAAGATCGGTGAACGCTCTCAATCGAACATGACCACCTGACGGATCGCGTCGCCGGCAGCCAATCGGTCGAACCCGGCATTGATGTCGGATAGACCAAGCTGATGTGTCATGAGTCGATCCACGGGAAGCCGTCCCTGCCGGAACAACTCGATGTAGCGGGGCACGTCGCGCCTCGGAACCGATGTGCCGATGTAGGAACCCTTCAACGTACGCTCTTCCGTCGTCAGCGTCACCGCCTTGAAGGTAAGTTCCGCGTCCGGGTTCGGCAGCCCAGCCGTTACCGTGGTGCCCCCTCGAGCGGTCAGATCGAAGGCGCACTTCAGCGCTGCCACCGCACCGGCCATTTCGAAGCAGAATTCCACCGGTCCATGATCCTTGCGGTACCGTGCCACCGCCTCTTCGTCAGAACTGTCCAGCGTATGGTCAGCCCCGAGCTCGCGAGCGAACTCGAGACGCTCCGGGTTGGTGTCCACAGCCACGACCTCTCGGGCGCCGGCGGCGATCGTTCCCAACAAGGCACTGAGGCCCACACCGCCGAGACCTACCACGCCGACCGAGCTGCCGGCAGGCAAGCTCGCCGTGTTGAAGACGGCTCCCACACCGGTCAGGACCGCACATCCGAACAGGGCAGCGTGCTCGAATACCAGGTCATCCGGGATCTTCACACAGGATTTCTCGGAAACCACGGCGGCGTCGGCAAAGCAGGAAACACCCAGGTGGTGATTCAGAACCTCGTCATCCCTGCGCAGGCGATGATCGCCGTGCAGCAGTGTACCGGCGGCGTTCGCCGCCGCACCGGGTTCGCATAGGGCAGGCCGGCCGGATTGGCAGGGCAGGCAATCGCCACAGGAGGGTACGAAGACCACCACCACATGGTCACCTTGCTCGAAGCGCACGACCCCCCTGCCGACTGCCTCGACGATACCGGCAGCCTCATGACCCAAGACCATCGGCAGGTCGCGAGGTCGGTCGCCGTTCATCACTGATAGATCCGAATGGCACAGACCGGCTGCCTTCATGCGTACCCTGAGCTCTCCGGGACCGGGGTCGCTCAACTGAACATCGACCAGCTGCAAGGGTCGACTCTCGCTGTACGGTGTCGACGCATCGTCCGTGGTCAACAGTGCGGCCTTGATCTGCATGGCTATGAGTTCTCCGAGTTATCAGCGTGGATCGGTGTTTCGGTACTGGTATCACCCACAGAGTCGTCGTTGCCGAACGTGCCATCGTTCTCACCGGCGAAGAAGTCGCGGCCGTATACCAGCAGGCATAATGCAATACCGACGCCGAATGCCCAGGCGGCACCCTGAGTGGCCAGAACGGCACCAGTGACACCCGCGATTCCAAGGTCGCGCTGACTGCGCGCCTCCATGATGCCGATACGAACGCTGACGTAGCCCTGTATGAGCAACGTCAGAGCGAGTGCCACCCCGAGTATGGGTTCCACCAGGGATACGATCGGCATCAGCAACAGGCCTGTGTTGGTGCCCCAGCGAAAGGAGCCACTGCCGCCGAAGATCGAATGCATGGCCTCCTTACCATCCTTGTAGCGCTCCACGATGACCACATGCATTGCCGCCCACAGGGGGCCGCACATCGCGACGTCAGGGCCGATGATGCTCATGGTTGCATTACGCCCCCCGAAAATCATATGCGCGCGGTCCGGATCGTACTCTACGTGTTCATCCCGGCGGGTATCGTCAGCCTCTTCCAGCAGCGCCTGCGCCTGCAGTACGTCGCCGAACAGGACGATGTAGGTTGCCAGCACGGTCGGTACGGCAGTGACGAACATCATCAGCGATGGCAAGCCGAGGCCGAATACCGTGTACTCGCTCCACAGCGTGACGAAATCGGGTTGGCTGATTCCCCACTCGATGGTCGGCCACGGTGCCTCACCGAACAGGGGTGCGATGACGATAGCCAGCGCGATGATCGGAAAGATGCCCAGGTTGCCCAGATGCCGCCAATAGCGGTGGCGACTCTTCAGGTTCGCGAAATGCTGAGAGAACAGCAGGTAGAAAGCAAGACCGACCCGCTATGGAGATGGTGAACGGGAAGGTGTGGAAGCGCCCACCGTCTTCAAATACGGTGTTGACCGCCGCGAACCCGGCACCGACGATGATGCCGGCCTTCAATGCCGGAGGTATGACTCTGACCACCTTCGTCGCCAGCCCGGTGACACCTAGCATTATCGAGAAGACACCAAGCAATAGCTGAAACGCGATCAGCGCATACACCCGATCAGGGGCCTTCCTCGAAGCTTTCGCAGTAGGCGATCAACAGCGGAATGGCCGGTGTAATCCAGCCGGGAACCACGGGATCGCCGAGCAGGTGATGCGCCAGATACAACACACCGTTCATCATCACGACGGCCAGCGCTGCTTCGAACGGCATGCCTAGAAGGTCGGTCATCAGCGGTATGGCGGCCAGGTCGGACCGCGCACATCAACAGACCCTGGAAGTAATCCGGCCATTCGAATCGGTAGTGCCAGAATGGCAAACGCACCCTGAAAGGTCCAAGAGGCCAACTAGGCGCAGAGGTCCCTTCTTTGCGATCGTAACGTTTCATCCAGCGACCACCTGCCAAGTACCTCCGGATAGGAAAACACTAGCAGGCACACCGCTGATAACGCGGCATTTTGAAAAAAGGTTGAATTGCAGGTACGTCACCAAGTACCGATGTCGAGCCCCCTCGTTACCCACTACGTAGTCGAGCAGGAACAGCAGGCCTGGAATTTCCACCAGCCACGCGAGTAACTGGCTGCTCTCAAGCCGGTCGGCAGGTCGCTTGTCGGCATTTGCATCGGCGTCCTGCTCGCGTTCATCGAGCACGGCCGGATCGATGTAGACGCTTTCGGACTCATCTCCCTGCCAACGCCGTGTCATTGGCCGCAGATGCAGAGCCTTTCAGAGTACCGAGCCCGATCAGGGTCGCCTCGACGGCTTCATCCATCGGCGTGTGCGGCTCTCTACCGAGTTGTTCGACGAGTGCAGCATGGTCCATGAAGGCGGATTCCTGCCACAGATAGCGCATCTCCCGTAGTTCACGAAACGTGGTATTGAACGGCGAGGCGAGCGTCAGCAACCCCCAGGGGAAAGCGTGGACCTTCGGCATCTTGCCCGTGTGCTTGAAGACAACACGCTGGATCGATTCCACCATCTGTCTGCCATCAACATCGCGGTGGCCGCGCAGGTGGAAGCGTGCAAACGCATCCAGAGAATCGCGGCCTTCGAGCAGTTCCACCATGGCGCGCGCCACGTCTGGCAGATAGCTCCAGGTGTGTCCCGCGCCCTGTCGGGCGGGGTTCAGGATTTTCGTGAGTGGCACGTTCGGTTTGACCAACCCCTGTGAGAACCAGCTGTTGCCGGCATTCGGCCCGAAGAAGTCACCCGCACGAACGATCAGCACACGACCACCGCGATTCGCGTATGTGCGCAGGCGTGCTTCCATGCTCACACGGATCGCACCTTTGCGTGTCTGCGGGTACTGAGGCGAGTGCTCGCTGATCATTGGCAAGGCATCAGGGCCATAGTTGTAGAGTGTACCCGGCAATACGACCGTTGCACCTTCGGCGCTCGCCGCTGCCACGGTGTTTTCCAGCATCGGCAGCACGAGCTTCGCCCAGTGCTTGTACCCCGGAGGATTGACCGCATGCACGATCACCGAGCAGCCACGTGCGGCTTCGATGACCTGCTCGCGGTTCATCGCATCTCCCGCCAGCCAGGTCATGCCATCGCGCTTCGCGTGTGGCGGCTCGGCACCACGTTGCAAGGCGCGAACGTCCCAGCCTGCGTCGCGCAGCTGACGCGCGACTTCTCCGCCTATACCACCGGTCGCACCCAGAACCAGCGCCGTACGATCTTCAATCGGCTTTCCGCCGGTATCGGCACTGGCGTCGTAATCAGTGCCGATAGTGGCGTCGGTGTCAGTGTGAGTGGCAGGGAAAGTGCTCATCGTTCAAGCCTCGAATCGTTGGTTTCGTAGTGAATGGTGGTCCCCGAGGAGTCAAATGAGAATTGACGATCATCAGCCATCGGCTATACATTTCTGCATGACCAACGATATTGGCTGGGAGCTCTACCGTTCGCTGCTGGCCGTTCTCGAGGCAGGCTCGCTGTCAGGCGCTGCACGTGCGCTTGGTATCACCCAGCCAACCGTCGGCCGACACATCGTGTCGCTGGAGAAATCGTTCGGCATCGCGTTGTTCACCCGCTCACCGAACGGCCTGCAGCCGACCGAGGCCGCCATTGCCCTGCGACCCTTTGCCGAGTCGATGCGCGACACCGTGGCAATGCTGCGGCGTGCCGCTTCCAGCCATGGCAGCGGTGTGGGCGGCACGGTACGAGTCAGTTGCAGTGAAATCATCGGCATCGAAGTGCTACCGCCCATCATCGCCGAGCTGCGCCAGCAGCACACCAGTCTCGAGCTGGAACTCGTGCTGTCCAATCAGGTACAGGATCTGCTGCACCGGGAGGCGGATGTGGCCGTGCGCATGCTGCGCCCCGAGCAAGGGTCACTCGTTGCACGCCACATCGGTAACCTGGAGATCGGCATGCACGCTCATCGATCCTATCTCGAACGCCATCCGGCGCCGAACTCCATGGAAGACATGACGCGCCATACGCTGATCGGATTTGACCGCGAGACCCCATTCATTCGAAAGGTCATCGGTGCGTATGGATGGATGGATCGCAATGGCTTCGCCATCCGGGCGGACAACGATGTGGCGCAACTGGCGTTGATCCGTGCAGGCGCCGGCATAGGATTCTGTCAGGTCCCACTCGCCCGACAGGATAAGACGCTGGTGCGGGTGTTGCCCGAAGCGTTCTCACTAAAGCTCGATACCTGGATCACGATGCACGAAGATCTGCGCGACACGCCACGTTGTCGCGTCACATTCGATGCGCTGGTCGAGGGGCTGCGCAGGCATGTGCATCAAGACTCTGCAGCCGTGTGACGTCTCATCGGTACGGGGATCATGTCGGTGTCAGCCCTGGCCGCGATGAAGGTAGGCGAGCGGGATCGCAGGGTCGACGTGAACATCAAGGGTGCTCCATCGCGATAGAGCAACCTTATGACGTGGATGGCCATCGAGTCAGCAGCTGCCGCACCAGGTCATGCAGATCCTGTGACACGAAGTCCGGTTGTGGAACTTCCGCTGCAGGCATCAATGCATTGTGTGGCCGCAAGACGAGAGCACCCCGGCAGCCTGCTGCCTGGGCGCCGATCGTGTCCCACAGATGGCAGGCAACGAGGCAGAGATCTGATGTTGGAACACCCAGTTCCGTCGCGACGTACCGGTAGGTTTCCGGAGCGGGTTTGAACTCGCTGAACCGCCTCGACACTGAACGTGTTCTCGAACAGCTCGCGAAGGCCTGCGCGTTCCAGTGCGGAAGGCGCGGGTGAGGGGGCCGAATTCGTCAATGTGACGAGCCGAAAGCCGGCATCGCGCAGGCGCGACAGTGCCGGCAGGGCATCCGAATGCGCTGGCATCGCACCCAGGTGCCGCTTCAGATCATCCACGTCGCTGTTCGACACACTCTGCCCGTGGATGTCGGCGAGCATGCGCAACGCGCCGACGGCAAGCTCTCCGAAAGGCGTATAGCGCCCGGAGAGTGTCATCGTCTGCGAGTAGAGGATGAGCTGCGCGAACCACTCCCGCATCATGGCGGCATCGCCGAACAGGCGTGCGAATACAGGTTCCAAGGTGGTGATGTCGAGTAACGTCTCGTTGACATCGAGAACCAGAACCGGGGCGAGATCATCGCTTGCTTTGGTCATTGGGGTCGCATCATCTGAAAACGTTGCCCGGCAGTGATTTCGAAGTAGTCAGCCGGGCCGCCGCCGCGCAGAATGGGGTGCGCGGCAGCGGTGTCGTAGATACCATCGACGAGCAGGTGCCTGGCGATATGCACGCCCACGACTTCCCCCAGCACGAGCCACGTGTCGGTGTCGGCACCCTCAGCACTGCGAAGGCGCATTACCTGGCTGACCTTGCATTCGAATGACACCGGCGTTTCGGCCACGCGCGGTACCGAGATGACCCGCGATTCGACCATCGTCAGCCCTGCCAATTCGAACTCGTCCACGTCCGGCCGACCGGTGCACAGCTTGCGTTCATCTGCTCGGCAAGCTCGCGAGTGGCCAGGTTCCAGGCAAATTCTCCGATAGCCTCGACGTTGTCGAGGCTATCCTTGCGGCCCACGCTGGAGAAGCCGATGATCGGTGGCGTGTAGTTGAACGCGTTGAAGAAGCTGTAGGGTGCGAGGTTGAGTATGCCGCTC
>CBDCAW010000062.1:0-8127 GCA_965214025.1 Granulosicoccaceae bacterium | reverse complement strand
CGATTGCAGGGCCTGCGGTTCAGCATCTGCCCCATGTTGTGCGTGAGGTTGAACGTCGCTCCGCGGTAGACATTGAAATCGTCGCGCCAGTTGGCCGGGGTGATGCAGCGTTCCACCACGATTCGCCGATCGAGGTCCTCGAAACCCGCTTTCGCAAGTTGTTCGATCGCCAGCGCACGGTAGCGTGGTTGCTCGTTCTGCCAGTCGATGGTGTTGTCGTCGTCTTCGTTTGCCACGGGTAGCAGCATGTACAGGGTGCTGTTGCCCTCGGGAGCCAGACTTGCATCAGTAACGGCGGCATTCTGCGCATAGAACGGCGGATCGCCATTGAGCTGCTGGCGGTTGTCCAGGTCGCGCAGGCTCTGACCGTAGTCCTCCGGAACATAGACGGTGTGGTGCGGCAGGTGGTTCTGAGTGCCCTTCAACCCGAGGTACAGCATGAACGTGGAACACGAATATCGGCTCTTGGCCAGTTTTCGGTCTGACCATCGCCGCCTGAGATGATCTGGAACCAGCGTACGCATGGCCGTGGCGAAATCGGCATTGATGACCGCCGCGTCGCAGGGCAGGCGCTCTCGATCCGTCTCCACGGCAACCGCCTGCTTGCCCTTGAACCGAACCTGTCGGGCAGGCTGCCCTAACCGCAAATCCACACCGAGATCGATCGCGACGCGTGCCATGGCTTCCATGATCTCTCCGCACCCACCGCGAGGGTGATAGACACCAAACTTGTACTCGATGTAGGGCAAGATCGAGAACAGGCTCGGGCATCGTTGCGGCGTCATGCCTAGATACAGCGCCTGGAACGAGAACATCATGCGAACCCGCGGGTCGTCGAAGTAGCGTTCGAGCTCCTTGTCGAGCTGCCGCCAGGGCGCCAGCGTCGGCAGCAGTGCCATCAGCTTCGGATCCAGCAGCGACTTCAGGCCTTCGAAGGGTTGTTGCAGGAACGGTACGAAACGATCGAACTTCACGGCGTTGTCCGCGAAAAAGCGTTCCACTGACCGGCCATCGTGTTCGGAAATCGCTGCGATCGATTCCGCCATTCGTGGTAGATCGTCGGTTGCGTCGATGGTTGTACCATCGCCGTAGAGCACCCTGTACATCGGATCAAGCCGGACCAGATCGACCTCATCATCGAGGCTTCGTCCGGCTGCAGCGAAGATGGAGCGCAACACTTCGGGGTAGAGGAAGAACGTCGGGCCGGTATCGAATCGGTAACCGGACTCTTCGTGGCTGGAACTTCGGCCACCGACCCTTTCCCGTGCCTCCAGTACCGTAACGTGGCACCCCGCCGTAGCCAATAGTATGGCGGACGACAACCCACCTGGCCCGGCGCCGACAATAACGACTTTTTTAGTCAAGCTCTTTCCGCAGTAACTGTTGTAAATTGAAATATATTCGCTATGTACAGCAAGTTTGCGAACGCTGTTCTATCCCCGAACGGCAATTGCACAAAAGCCACACACGACTCTGCGCTGATCAGGATCTGATACGGAGATAAAGCGGAAGTTGATGACAGAGGACGGGATGTCGCCGGGATTCAATCGGCGAACGTTTCCTTATCACCTTGCGGCTTCAAGAGCTTGGCGCCACCTAGGTTGCGAAGGGCCATGCACCCGATCGAGCGCATCACCCCACCGGGTCGGTACGTTCGTTTTCGCGGGTATTGACAGGTATCCGGTTCAGGCCATGCAGCCTTGCCGCCTTGCCGCCGACTCCGCTCGTGGCGCTTCATTCCCTCCCGCAGGCTTTTCGTAAAGCACCACCAACCAGCCTGTATTCAACCAACAGTCAACCAAGGACCGTGATCGACTGTCAATTTACTCGTCGTCGCGATGTCGGGAAGGTTGCTTCTGAGCGATGTCGGGGATTCCGTCACTGCCCTTCTGATCGTCGTCGACAGGTTTGACGGGATGCGAACCGGAACCATCGTCCTGAAAATCATGGCTGTAGTCACTGGCGCGAGCATCCGCGTACCGGTGCCGGATGGCCGAGTCATCGTCCTGCTGGCGCGTCATCGGTGCGTCCTGACGTCCCTCCGATTCTTGCACGGGGTCGTTCGGACCGGCATCCGATGGCTTGGAGTCAGATTGGTCGTCGGCGTTCGAGGGTGTTGTCATCAAGATAAGCGCTACGTGGTTTGTATGGCCTGTTGGTACGCAACGACCCTGCTTGGGCGATCAATGGGCCGCTGGCCGTAGCGTACACCATACCCCTGCCTCCTCATGGGCAGCACTGAAAACTGCATGAATTGCCTGACCCCTCCCGGAGAGACAAGTAGATTTCAGCGTTCCGTTCATCACCGGATTCAGCCCTTGTTTCCGGAATCGGCATATCGCTCCTGCCCGGCGGGTCGTTTCCTCCAGGGCGCCAGGTATATTGCCTGGTATGGGTTCACCACTCACCGTTCTTCGAGAATGCCATTTCACGCTCACGAATAAACGGTTCTACCGATTCGAAAGCGCATTTTCTACCTTGTCGCGAATGGCGATGGCCATCGTCGACATAACCTACCATACGAGGTGCCTTGTGGCTTCTGACGCGCAGCTGGTCTGCGTGCCTCACGATAGTCCGGAAGCTGGCGTTTTAATCCCGCTGTCACACACTCTGCGCCATCATGGTGAGCAGGCACATGAATGGATGTGCCTCCGGTGGTTCTGCAACCTCATGAATGGAAGGCTCAAGGACCCGAAGCCATGACGTCGAAAGACCACTTGCCATTGCTCACCAGGAACCTATCGATGAAGCGAATCACCTCTACGAACCATCCCCTGTGGGGTTCGGCAACCTGCCTGCCTGCTGGCGGCGTAGGTCTCATGCCGGCTCGTGCCGATCCGCCCGGCCAGGTGTTCGGATTCGGTTCGGGTCCATCCACGGGCCGCACGCTTTGCCTGCTGGCATTGGGCTCAGTCTGCATTGCGCTGGGCGGATGCAGCAGTGATGACGACGGGGCCGGTTCGGGAGCAGCCTCGGTCATGGACCCCTCCGCAGATCCAGTGGAACCGCTCGCTGCAGGGGATCCGGTGTTCGAGCTGCAGATCCTGCACGCCTCGGACATGGACGGCGCCACCGGTGCGCTGAACAACGTCGAGCAGTTCTCGGCTCTGGTGGATGCGTTTCGCGCCGAGCTTCCCGACACCACGATCACCCTCAGCGCCGGCGACAATTACATACCCGGTCCGCGTTATTTCGCCGCCAGCGGTGAAGACCTGACCGAGCTGCTCGGTATTCCGGGCGATGGTCGTGCCGACATGATCTTTCAGAATGCGATGGGCTTTCAAGCCAGTGCGGTGGGCAACCACGAGCTCGACCAGGGTACCGAGGCCTTCGCCGGCATCATCGCTCCTGAAAGCGCGGAGGAGGGTACTGCCGGTTACCCCGGTGCGGCCTTTCCCTATCTCTCGAGCAACCTCGACTTCTCGACCGATGAGGCGCTGGCACCGTTGGTGGCCGATGATGCTCAGGCCGCGGCGAGCATCGCGGGTCGACTGGCGGCTTCGACGACGTTGGAGGTTGGCGGCGAGACGATCGGTATCGTCGGTGCGACCACGCCGACGCTGGCTGCGCTCACCAGCGCGGGCGGCATCACGGTGAGCCCTGGCCCGCAAGCCGATGTGGATGAGCTGGCGGCCACCATACAGCCAGCGGTGGATGCCCTGCTCGATACGGGTATCGACAAGATCATCCTGCTCGCCCACATGCAGCAGATCTCGGTGGAGCAGGCGCTGGCCACACGGCTCAGGGGCGTGGACGTGATCATCGCCGGCGGCTCCAACGCCTTGCTTGCCGATGACAATGATACGTTGCGCGATGGCGATACGGCGCTCGACAACTACCCCCTGGCGTACACCGCAGCGAACGGCGAACCACTGCTGCTCGTCAATACCGCCGGGGATTACGAATACCTGGGGCGCCTCGTCGTGGATTTCGACGAGAACGGCTTGCTGGTCACAGACACACTGGACGACACCCGTAACGGTGTGTGGGCGGCGATCGAAGCGGTGGTGAACGAGCAGGATGCCACTCCCAATGGTGACGTGGTTGCAGTATCGACGGCTCTGCGCGACGTGCTGGCCGAGCGCGACGGCAACATCGTCGGCAAGACGGCCGTGTATCTCGATGGTCGGCGCGCTCAGGTGCGCAGCCAGGAGACCAACCTGGGCAACCTCACCGCCGACGCCAATCTCTGGCTGGCGCAGCAGGCTGACCCGGCTACGGTGGTCTCCCTGAAGAATGGCGGTGGCATTCGCTCGGAGATCGGGCTTGCCATACAACCTCCCGGCACCACCGATCCGGCCGACATCGAGTTCTCGCCGCCGGTGGCCAACGAGGCGGTGGGCAAGCAGGAGGGTGACATCTCCGAATTCGATCTGCAGGGCTCCCTGCGTTTCAACAACGGGCTTGCGCTGTTGACCCTGACCGCCGCCGAGCTCAAGGAAGTGCTGGAGCATGCCGTGGCGGAGGCCGGGCCCGAAGCCACGCCCGGGCAGTTCCCTCAGGTGGCGGGCTTGCAGTTCAGCTTTGATCCGACACTACCCGGACGTGTGGGCAGCGATACCCTGGGCGATGTTACCGAGCCGGGTCAGCGAATACGCAATCTTGCCATCGTCGATGCCGAAGGCACGATCATGGATCGTGTGGTGGAGGGCGGAGCCGTGGCGGGTGATCCGGAGCGCACCATCCGTGTCGTCATTCTGGATTTCATCGCCGCCTGCGTCGGCTCCGAAGATGAAGAGTGTGGTGACGGCTATCCGCTGAAAGGGCTGAGCGCGCCGGATTTGCAGGTCATCGCTTCGCTGGGCACAGACCCCGGCGCAGCGAGCTTCGCAGACCCGGGTTCGGAGCAGGATGCGTTGGCCGAGTATCTATCGGCCTTTTTCGTATCCGAGCCGTTCGATGTGGGCGAAACGCCGGCTGCCGAGGATCTCAGGATTCAGAACCTGAGCGAACGGGAGGATGCGGTGTTCGGTGAGTAGTTGGAAGCGTAGGCCTTGTCGGGCTAGCCGCCCGAGTGCCATGCCCTGAACGGAAGAAGGCTCGAACCCCAGGGTTCGAGCCTTGTCGTCAGGTAGTTCGACTGCGTGAGTTACGCGGCAGGTTTACCGCATGGCCTCGGAGCCTGCGTGGTAAACCTGCCGCACACACCCTTGCCGTCAGCTTGTTTTGGTGAACTCCGGATAGGCCTCCAGGCCGCATTCGGAGACGTCGCTACCGTCGTACTCTTCCTCTTCGTGAACCCGGATGCCGATGACCATCTTGATGATTCCCCAGACCACCAGGCTCACCAGGAACGTCCACAGGAAGATCGCGACCAGACCGGTTGCCTGAGCGATGTAGTTGGCATCGGTATTGGTCAACGGCACGACCATCAGTCCGAACATCCCGCACACGCCGTGCACGGAAATGGCGCCGACCGGATCGTCGATCTTCATCCGATCGAGCGTGATGATCGAGAACACCACCAGGATGCCGCCCACCGCGCCGATCAGTGTGGCCGACAGAGGAGTGGGTGCCAGTGGCTCGGCAGTGATCGCCACCAGGCCTGCAAGCGCACCGTTGAGTGCCATCGTCAGGTCTGACTTGCCCCACATGGCGCGTACCGTGAGTAGTGCGGCAACGCAGCCGCCGGCAGCCGCCATGTTGGTATTGACGAAGATGTTGGCAACGGCATTCGCTTCTTCGAAGTTCGCCACCTTCAGCTCCGACCCGCCGTTGAACCCGAACCAGCCCATCCAGAGAATGAAGGTACCCAACGTGGCCAATGGCAGGTTCGCACCGGGTATCGGTATGATCTGGCCGTTCGCTCCGTACTTGCCCTTGCGCGGGCCGAGCAGCAACACGCCGGCTATGGCCGCCGAAGCGCCGCACATGTGCACCACACCCGAACCTGCGAAATCGTTGAAGCCTGCGGCATCCAACCAGCCACCGCCCCATTTCCAATAGCCTTGTACCGGGTAGATGAACGCGGTGAAGACGATCGCGAACAGCAGGAACGACCAGAGCTTCATGCGCTCGGCGACGGCACCGGAGACGATGGACATGCCGGCGGCCACAAATACCACCTGGAAGAAGAAGTCCGAACGGGCCGAGTAGTAAGGCGCGTCGTCGCCACCGGCGGCGAAGGCAGCGGCATCGTTTTCAGCGCCCAGCAGGAAACTGAAGCCGGGGATGTACGCCGACAGGGGATCGCCCGGGTACATGATGTTGTAGCCGACCAACATGTACATGATGCTGGCGACGGCGTAGAGCACGATGTTCTTGGTCAGGATCTCGGCGGTGTTCTTGGAGCGCACCATGCCTGCTTCCAACATGGCGAAGCCAGCCGCCATCCACATGACCAGCACGCCCGCCATCAGGAAATAAAAGGTATCGAGCGCGTAACTCAGTTCTGCAATGTCCATGGGTTTTCCTTGTTCTTATCGTCGTTTGGGTATCATCTAAAGCGCCGTGGGGCCGGTTTCACCGGTGCGAATGCGCACGGCGCGTTCGAGCTCGGTGACGAAGATCTTGCCGTCGCCGATCTTGCCGGAGCCTGCGGCCTGGGCAATGGCCTCGATGACCGCATCGAGCTGGCCATCGTCGATACCGATCTCGATCTTGGTCTTGGGAATGAAATCGACCACGTATTCCGCTCCGCGGTACAACTCGGTATGACCCTTCTGGCGGCCAAAACCCTTGACCTCTGTCACCGTCATGCCTTGCACGCCGATGTTGGAAAGCGCCTCACGGACCTCCTCGAGCTTGAAGGGCTTGATAATCGCGGTAACTAGCTTCATTGGACTTCCTGTAATGTTTGAACCGTCGTGGTTCGGCTCTACAGCTTGCGTGCCACTGCTGTTAGCTCTTTATTTCCAAAGGGTTACTAAATACCCGAAAGGCTGTCTGCGATCTGTTTGCACTATTTTGGTGCGTTTACTTGCCCTTTGTGCGCCAATCGGGTGCAAGCTGGGTCGCCTCGTCAACGGGGACGTCAGAGGGGTATCGTGCACTCGCATTCGCGCCGGTAACCCATAGGATGAGCGGACCAGAGTGGTCCGATACCTGTCGAGACCCGTCTGGCACCACACTGAACAGCCCCAAGGAGCTACCGATGATCAATGCGACCGTCTTCGACGATCTGGCCAAGGCCTTCGAGAAAGTGCTGCCACCCGGAGCCAACGAGTTCAGGGCCGATGTGGAAAAGAACGCCAAGTCGGCGTTCCAGAGCGCCTTCGGCAAGCTCGATCTGGTGACGCGGGAAGAGTTCGACGTGCAGAGCAAGGTGCTGGCACGCACCCGAGCGAAGCTCGAAGCCCTGGAAGCCAGGGTGGCGGCAATGGAGTCGGCTGCATCTGGAGCGGCAGATCAAGATACCGGTACGTCGGGCACGGAGAACGCCGCGCAGCCGTAAAATTGCAGGGCCGTTCATTCAAGTTGATCGAGCAGCACCATCGGGAGGGTTCGGCGTTTCAGAGGTAACAGGCAACATCCGGAGGTGGACGTCGTCTTCACGAGACGTGAGACCTTCACCTTAGTAGGGGTTTTACCCTGAAAGCCACTTCTTAAAGAATGCTACGGAGTCGCTACAGTACAACGGAGGATACGCCCGGTTTGCCCTGCGGGCTCGATGATGCTCCGCACTATCAGGTGGAACTGATTGCCCTGGTGCGATCGAATGGCAAAGCTCAGCTTGCGCCAGAAGGCGTAGGTGCGCAGTGTCCGCTCTGCGGTGTAGTTTTCCAGCGGGATGCGGTGATCCGTCAGAAAGGTCCACCACAGGTGCTCGCGTTTGAGCAGATGTCAATACTGATTCCTAGTTCGTCCATCGATCACAGCCTTGCGCCCGATTCGAGCAGCGAATGGAAACTCTGGCGCAAATGGTTCATCCGCTGGTAGTAGCATGGCTCATCGATCAGCTGATCTCGAAATCGGTGCCGGGTAGGGATCATCACCAGAGCAACGAGCAGAGGTTGTTTGTCGAGGCGTCCACCACGGCCGATCCTTTCGGCGAAGTTGGTAAGGATGCGAATCAGGCGTGGCCAACATAGTGGATGGAGCTCCTCAGGTACTCGGTTGTAGCCCGAGTAGGCGTCGGTGACCAGCGGGCCGGTAGAGCTGCCGAGCAGTTCATCGGCTTTCATGCCT
>CBDCAW010000061.1:0-18400 GCA_965214025.1 Granulosicoccaceae bacterium | reverse complement strand
TGCGTTGGCGATGGAGCCCGAGGTGATGCTGTTCGACGAGCCCACCTCCGCACTCGATCCCGAGCTCGTGGGCGAGGTGCTCGATGCGATCCGCCGTCTCACAGAGAGCGGCATGACGCTGGTCATGGTGACCCACGAGATCGGGTTCGCGCGCGAGGTGGCCGATCACCTCGTCTTCATGGACGAGGGCCGGATCGTGGAGGAAGGCACGCCGCAGGATGTGCTCGACCAGCCTGCCAATGAGCGCACTCAGGCGTTCCTGTCGAACGTGCTATGACGATGGACGAACCTGTCGACCGGGCGGATCCCGGCACGCGACCCGAGTCCGCAGAGGGTGTGGAAAGTGACCGGATAATGCTGCCGAGCCTTGCGGAGCTCTCGCGCCGCATCCGGGAGGGCAGCCTCGATCCTGTCCGTCTCGTCGAGATCTGCCTGGAGCGGATCGGGCGGATCGATGGGCAGGTCAACGCGATCTTCCACCTGCGCGCCGACGCGGCCCTGGACGAAGCGCGGCGCGCCCGCGAGGACATCGCCGCCGGTGGTCGGATCGGACCGTTGCACGGCGTGCCCGTCGGCATCAAGGATCTGATCGACGTGGCAGGTGCGCCGACCACGGCCGGGGCACCGCACCGCCGCGATGCGGTCGCGGACACCGACGGTGGTGTGGTCTCGGCGCTGAAGTCGGCGGGGGCGATCGTGCTCGCCAAGACGGCGATGCCCGAGTACGCGGTCGGGGGCACCTCCTTCGACCTGCCCTGGCCACCGGTCCGGAACCCATGGGATCTGACGCGGGATGCGCACTCGTCCTCTTCGGGATCGGCCGCCGCCGTGGCCGCGGGCCTGCTGCCCGGGGGGGGGGGGGGGGGGGGGGGGGGGGACGGTCGGGACGGAGACCGCAGGTTCCATCCGCGATCCGGCCGCCTGGTGCGGAATCGCGGGCCTCAAACCGACTGACCGGCTCGTCAGTCGTCGCGGCCTGCTGCCGCTGTCGAAGACGATGGACTGCGTGGGGCCGATGGCGCGCACGGTGGAGGACTGCGCCCTGCTCCTGGGCGGCATGGTGTCCACCGATGCCGAGGACCGCTCGACAACGGGGTTCCGTGCTCCGGGGAACATCACCCCGAGAGACGACATGGCAGGGCTGCGCGTCGGCGTCCTGCGCCACTTCTATGAGGAGGATCCTGATCTCGATCCCGACATGGCAAGCGCGATGGCGCGTACGCTCGATCGGATGTCGGACCTCGGCGCGCAGCTCAGCGATGTGCGGCTATCCCCGCCGGAGGTCTACGCCCGGACGGCCCGGTCCATCACCTGGCCGGAGGAGACCGCCGCCCACCGGGCCGAGCTCGAGGCACATCCCGGTAGGTTCGGTGCCGTCACGCGCTCGCGCCTGGAAGATGGCGGGACCGTCCTTGCGACCGACTACATCGCGGCGCTGGAGCAGCGCTCTGTTCTGATCGAGGAGCTTGCTCGCGTCTTGGACCAGGTCGACGTCCTGATGCTGCCCGCGATGAAGAGCGGGGCGCAGTCGTTGGGATTCGAGCACACCGAGGCGGGCGGAATCGACTGGTCCTTCGCCCGACCCTTCAATCTGACGGGCGGACCGGCCCTGGCGCTGCCGGTCGGGTTCGATCGTGCCGAGATGCCTCTGTCCGCGCAGATCATCGGCCGACCGTTCGAGGACGACAGGGTCCTGGCAATCGGGACGACCCTGGAACGAGCCCTCGATCTGACGGGTTCTGGCACACTGGAACTTTGACCAAGGGACCTGACCATGCATCCCCTCGTGACCCGTGAGCAGATCGACACCTACCGGCGTGACGGTGTCGTCCTGGTGCGTGGGCTCTTCGCCGGGCATGTCGATACCATCCGCGCCGGTATCGAGCGCAACATGGCCGAGCCCGGCCCCTTTGCTACCGAAAATTTGCAGCGGGGCGAGAGGGGCCGCTTCTTCGACGACTATTGCAACTGGACCCGCATCCCCGAATTCGAGACCGTGATCCGCACCTCGCCGGCCGCGGCTGTCGCGGCCGAGCTCATGGGCTCAAGGGTGGTGCAGATGTTTCACGAGCATGTCCTCGTCAAGGAACCGGGCACCGCCAGGCCGACGCCGTGGCATCAGGACAGCCCCTACTACTTCGTCGAGGGAGGGCAGACGGTCTCGTTCTGGTCTCCGATGGACCGGGTAACGACGGCCGGCTTGCGCTGCGTTCGCGGATCGCACCGCTGGGACAAGCCGGTCGAGCCGCGCCGCTGGCTCGCCGACACGTCGTTCTTCCACGACCCCGACGCCTACATGCCCGTGCCTGACCCGGATGCCGAGGGCATGGACGTGGTGGAGTGGGAGATGGAGCCCGGTGACGTCGTCGCCTTCGACTTCCGGACCCTGCACGGCGCACGCGGCAACGAGGCCACCACCCGCCGTCGTGCCTTCTCGCTACGCCTCGTGGGCGACGACGCGCGCTACGTGGAGCGGCCGGGGACGACCTCGCCGCCCTTTCCCGGCCACGAGATGAGCCCCGGCGAACGCCTGCGCGATGATTGGTTCCCGATATTGCATCGCGTTGGCTGACGGCACCGGCGTTTCCCTGCTTTCCGAAGTGTCACCCTGATAACGGAAGTTGGATCGGTGTTGCGGTTGTGGGCAGCCGACAACTTCTGTCAGCATGATAGTTCATGTGTCCTACCGCGACACGGAATCAAGGGACGAAGGCTCATGCTGAGAATGTCTGCCTATGCTGGTATGGCTGCTCTGCTCTACTTGCACGGACCGCAAATCATCGCGCAAGAGGCCACGGAATGGTCTGATTGCGCCGATGAGAATCGCACCTGCAACTTCCAGGGAACGAAGCTGGTTCGCTATGGCAAGGGTGACACTTGGGTCAAAGCCTTGCATACCGATGGCGTGCCCTGTAACAACGGGATTTTCGGAGACCCCCTCTTCGGCACCTACAAGGAGTGCCAGATAGCCGAGCGGCCTGCCGAAAGCGACAAGTTGGCTACCGCACCCTCAGAGCTACTCCTGCAGAATCTGACGTGCAACTCTGGCACCCTGTCGTGGCAGGCGCCCGCTGAGTCCGGTGATGTCAGTAGCTATGACATCTATCGCGATGGTCAACTTCTCGATTCCGTCGGTGGCGCCGAACTCAGCGCAGACCTGACGCTCGAGCCGGGTGCCAGCTGGGGCATCTATGTCAACGCACTCGACGCCGCCGGTAACCTGTCTCCACCGAGCGATACCCTGCCGGTCGAGATACCTGACTGCGAAGAAGATAATGTTGCACCGTCGGTACCCGACAACCTGAGTGCTTCGGCCGAAGGCACGTCCGTGTCCCTGAGCTGGGACGCTGCAACCGACAACATCGCGGTGACGAGCTACGATGTGTTGCGTGATGGTGTGGCGGTTGGGTCGACCACCGATCTTGCCTTCGATGATTCAGGGCTTGCCGAGAATCGGGAATACCGCTACACGGTAGTGGCCGGTGACGCTCAGGAAAACGTCTCCGCGCCGAGCAGCCCGGCCAGTGTCACGACAGGCACGAGTTGCTCATCGGCCGTGTGTTCGGTGGATCAGGCAGCCACCGACAACGATATTCCGTGGGGACTGGTAACACTGTCGGACGGGTCTATTCTGTACAGCCGACGTGATGCACAGGATATCGTCCTGCTGAAGGACGGTGTGCAGACAACGATCGGTACGGTTCCCGGTGTCGAAGGGACCGGCGGCGAAGGCGGTTTGCTCGGTCTTGCGATTACTGAAGACTTCCCCGAAAGCGATCCCTGGCTGTACGTCTTCCATACCAGCCGTGATGACAACCGCCTGGTTCGCATGCGCTTTGAGAATGATGAGCTGAACACCGCCAGCCGCGAGGTATTGCTCGATGGTATCGGCAAGAACAGGTTCCATAACGGTGGACGCCTGCGCTTCGGTCCGGACGGTAAACTCTATGTCGCCACCGGTGATGCGCAATCGGAGTCCAGTGCGCAGGATATCGAAAGGTATGCCGGCAAGATACTTCGTATCAATCCGGACGGCAGCACACCGTCGGACAATCCCTTTGACAACCTGGTATGGAGTTACGGTCACCGTAATCCGCAAGGGCTTGCCTTCGATTCCGAAGGGCGACTTTGGCAGCAGGAATTCGGCGACCGAAGACAGGATGAAACCAATCTCATCCGGAAGGGCGGAAACTACGGTTGGCCGGAATGCGAAGGCACCCGTTCGCGCTCCGGGGATGGCTGTTCGCAGGAAGGCTTCATCGCACCCAAGGCAACGTATGCCACGAGCGAGGGTTCCTGCAGTGGTATAGCAATCGTGGACGACGTGCTGTACGTCGCTTGCCTGCGCGGTGAGCGTCTCTATCGCGGGGAGATCAGCGGCGATAGCCTGCCCGGCTCGATGCAGGAACTCTTTGTCGGCTCCTACGGTCGTCTACGTACCGTCGAGCCGACTGTCGACGGCAACCTGTGGATGACCACGTCGAACGACGGCGACAGGGACAGTACCCCGAACAACAGCAACAACGAAATCTTCGTCGTCGACCTGGGCGACTGATTCCAGCAAGAGGCTGGCGCTCGGTCAGACAAACCCGGCTTGATGCTCTATCGCGGCCGACCAGCTCACCAACCGTCCACGACGCACTGCATCGTGTACGGTTCGGTCAGCGAGAGCGGAAGCTCTTCGGGGTTGTCTCCAAGGTAGTTGCCGCTGGCAAGGCCTGAGACATTTCGAAATCGATAGGACCAGCAATACCGTAGCTTGGGGTGCCTTTCTGAGTAGGTTACAAGATTGTCGACGAGGATGACATTTTCAAACTCGCTGAACGACATGAAATAGCCTAGAAACCGGTTGCGACGGACATCGGCATCCGAACTCTTGTACATGTACATGCCACAGCTGTTACAGGTGTTCTCATGTACGTAGGTAGCACGGTTATGCACTTTTTCCCCACCGCGTGAATACTGGATGTACCCCAGCCGCCCATTGACCGAGCCGTCTACCATCGTGATGGTATTGCGCGCAATGATGTTGTGGGTCTTGTGCCAGCTCACGATGGGGCCATCAACGTACGTGTTGTTCTCGCCCTGCTCCATTTCGTTATCAAGGATGTAGACGTTCTCACCGCTCGTATTCACGATGTCGCCACCACGGTTGTGATGAAAGCTGTTGTTCTGGATGAGAATGTCCTCATCGACACGACCCGGCCCCTCGATATCTATACCGAACTGCGGCGGGGTGCCCTCCATGTGGTGAATGTCGTTGTCCGTTACGGCGATGCGAATACCACCGACAATCGAAATTCCCTGTCGCCGGTTATCGTAAATGTCATTGTCCGTGAAGGTGACATCCTTGGAATCGACGACCAGTGACCCATCGCCAGTCAATGAATGCAGTTCCATGTTCTCGACCAGCACTCTGCTGTTGTCGTTCCAGATGCAGATACCATGACCCTCGTCGTGAACACGGCTGCCATCTGACTTGCGCGGAGTGTACACATGGGAATCACGATCGCCCCGGATAACACCGTCTCGGATGATGATGTCATCGCCTTCAAGACTGATCACGCAGTAATTCCACTTGTCGTTTTTTGCCATCTCGAGCACGGCTCCATCACTGAAGACGAATTCAGTGTTCCCACGAACATTGATGCCAGCCTGATAGTTGTCATTTCCCAACTTTCCTACAAGGTACGTTCCCTTCGGCAAGATCACCTTGGTGTGCCCTTGTTCGTGCGCCCAATCAATGGCAGCCTGCAAATTTTCTGTCGTCTTTATCGCATTCGTACGGGTGTTGGGGATATCCCATTCATTGACATCGATGGTGTATTCACTGTTGCCGGCGATAGCAGGCTGCTCCACCTCGAACGTGCGCAACGGCAGCCCGTTGTCATCCAGCATTTCGCTGTCCGAGCCAGACCCGGTCGTGCCAGCGATGTCACGCTCGAGAGGAAGTAGCCATGTAGCCGCCGGGACCGAGCCCATCATCGGTAGCCAATAACCTTCCCAGGGTTGCAGCGAGCCGTCTGAATCCACACGCTCGTAGCCCGGATTCGCACCACTGGCACGATAGCGAAACATGACATCGCCAGCCACGTCTGCAGCCATTGCCTCATCAGGTGTACAGCCTTCGGAACAAGCGCCCGAGTTCGTTAAGAAACGTGTATCGCCAAACGCGACGGGGGTACCGGCGGAGGCGCCTGCCAGATTCCAGGTCACTCCGTTTCCATCACCCGTCAAACCAGCCGAAGCACAACGCCAACCCTTGACACAGCCAGGCTGGCTGACGCTCGGCATTGGTGCAAGCGTATCGGGGACATCGATCTCGACTGCATCGCCGGTGGCTTGTACCATCCAGTAGGCAACATTCGCGTACAACCGTTGGTCAGCTCCAATCTCCCTGTAGCCACCTGCTGCAATATCGTAGGCAAACATCACCCAACTACCCTTGACTCCGTAATCTTCCGCGGGCAAGTCGTCACCGAACAGTAACTGGGGTGACCCATTGGCGCCCGGGTCGGCAGGCACGGTAACCAAGGACCAATTGCCATCGTTCAAAGTGAACTTCGGCAAGGCAAGCGCCGGAGCGCTGAAAAAGCCCATGATGAGACATGCCGACAACGCAAGCATGTAGCTGACGGATTTGGCCCGTCGAAGAGGTAGCGAATCCATGCAAATCCTGTCCCTTGGCTAACCAAAATCTCATTACGGAACGGAGATTAACTGATGCTGGATAATGCAAACATTACAAGGCGTAAGGTATTCTCCGGCGCGATGGCGTCGGATGGTACCTGCTCTGTCGACGCGCACGCGCACGTTGTCGGGGTGCGCACCGGTGGCTGAATCGTCAACGAGCCCCATCAGGGAAGACAGGCTCAGCGGAGATGGCTCACCACCTCGGTGATGACGTCGCGCGAATACAGGATGCGTCGATGATCGAGACCATCGAGCCGCAATGACTGCATATGGGGCCCCGCGCTCGACGATGACGGGCGAACGTGCCGGCGAGCGCCGTCGTGACTCCCTTGCATTGGCAAGCCGCAGGCTGGAGATCAAGAACCCTCCACGGCGCAGTGCATGGTGTTCGGCTCCGTTTCCGCAATATCAGAAACCCTTCACCACACAGGGCATGGTATATGGCTCCGTCAGCGATAGGGGCAGCTCTTCGGAGCTCTCCCCGAGGTAATTGCCGCTGGCAAGTCCCGTGGCGTTGCTGAATCGGTAGGACCAGCAAAACCGCAGCTTCGGATGTTTTTCCGAGTAGGTCACGAGGTTGTCGATCAGGATGACATCTTCAAAATCCGTGAATGCTGCAAAGTAACCGAGAAACCGGTTGCGGCGGATGTCGGCATCCGAACTGTCGTACATGTACATGCCGCAGCTGTTGCAGGTGTTCTCATGCACGTAGATCGCGCGGTTGTGCCCCTTCGCTCCTCCACGTGAGTACTGGATAAAACCCAGTCGGCCGTTGCGCGAACCGTCTACCATGGTCATGGTATTGCGCGCGATGATGCTGTGAGTCTTATGCCAGCTCCTGATGGGTCCATCGACGTACTTGCCGTTCTCGCCTTGCGCCATTGTATTGTCGAGGATATAGACGTTGTCGCCTGTGAAGTTCAAGACGTCGCCACCCCGGTTGTGATGGAAACGGTTACCCTGGATGAGAATGTCTTCATCGACACGACCGGGCCCTTCGATGTCGATACCGAACTCTGGCGCCGTGCCCTTGATGTGGTGAATTTCGTTGTCCGTCACGGCTATGCGAATTCCACCGACGATCGAAATTCCCTGTCGCCGGTTATCATGAATGTCATTGCCAGTGAAGGTGACGTTCTGGGCACCCATGACCAATGCACCATCGCCGGTCAGCGAGTGCAGCTCCATGTTCTCGACCAGCACTCTGTCGTTGTTCTTCCAGATACAGATGCCATGGCCTTCATCATGAACACGGCTGCCATCCGACTTGCGCGGTGTGTACACATGCGTATCGCGATCGCCACGAATCACACCGTCACGGATGATGATGTCATTGCCCTCGGCACTGAGCACGCAATAATTCCATTTGTCGTTCGTGTCCATCGCGAGCACAGCCCCTGCACTGAACACGAATTCAGTATTTTCACGAATCTCGATGCCGGCCTGATAGACGGCATTGCCCAATCTTCCGACAAGATACTCACCCTTCGGCAGGGTCACCCTTGTATACCCTTGCTCGTGCGCCCAGTCGATGGCGGCCTGCAGGTTTTCAGTTGTCTTCGCCGCGTTCGTACCGGTATCGGGAATATCCCATTCATTGATATCGATGGTGTATGCGCTGTTCCCGGAGATAGCCGGCCGTTCCACCTTGAACGTGCGCACCGGCAGTCCATCGTCATCCAGCACTTCGCTGTCCGCTCCAGGGCCCCCGGGGATACTGCCGCCGTCGCGTTCAACGGGCAGGCGCCACGTTGCGTTCGAGGCAGAGCCCATCACCGGCAACCAATAACCTTCCCAGGGTTGCAGCGAGCCGGCTGAACTCACACGCTCATAGACCGAACCCGCGCCATCGGCACGATAGCGAAACACGGCATCGCCGACCACGTTGGCAGCCATTGCCTCATCGGGCGTACAACCTGCGGAGCAGACGGCTGAACGGGTAACGAAGCGTGTATTGCCGAACGCGACAGCCGTATCGACTGAAGCGCCTGCGAGGTTCCAGTTGATTCCACCCTCACTACCTGCCAGGCCTGTCGAAGCACAACGCCAACCCTTGATGCAGCCAGGCTGACTGTTGCTCGAAGGCGCAGCAAGCGTGTCGGGAACATCGATATCGACCGCCTCGCCGGTTGCCTGCACCATCCAGTAGGCAACGTTTGCGACCAGAGGCTGATCAGCGGCAACCTCACTGTAGCCATCGACTGCCGAGTCGTAAGCGAACATCACCCAGCTACCTTTGACACCGTAGTCTGCAACGGGCAAGTCGTCACCAAACAGTAACCCGGGCGATCCGTCAGGGCCGGGGTCGGCTGGTACTGTAATCAAGGACCAATCGCCATCGTTCAGGGTGAACTCAGGCAAGGCGAGCGCCGGTGCACTAAGCAAGCTGACGATGAGAAATGTCGACAGCGCAAACAAGCGGCTGACGAAGTTGACCCGTCGGAGTGGCAGCGAATCCATGCAAACTCTGTCCTGTAGCTAACCAAAAATTCATTACAGAGCGGAGACTAACGGATGCTAGATATCACTATCATTACAAGGCGAAAGGGTTTCTTCAACGCAATGGCACCGAATGGCGTCCACCCTCCATTTACCTGCCGTAGCCATTACCCCTGTCTCAACGAACCACGATGCAGGTACAACGCGTCAGATGACTCACCTTGTGCGACACGCTGCCCATGAGCAAGCCCTTGAGGTCGCTGAGACCGCGGCTGCCCATGATGATCGTGTCCATGCCCTGCTCTTCCGCGTACGCCAATATCTGCTTGGCAGGCGAACCACCGACGACATCAGCGTGTGAAAGACTATAACCTCGCTCTTCGACCAGTGCGCTGGCCGCGTCGATCAGCGGCCGACCGGTTTCCTCGATGACTGCGGGGTTCGCCGGTGCCAACACCACCGGACGCCCGAACCCCTTGGCGATATGGTCTTCCACCGCCTTCTGCACCACCGTCACCACAGACAGCTTCGCTGAAAATCGCTTGGCGAGCTCGCAGCCGAGCTCTAGCGCCTTTTGGGAGCCTGTCGAACCATCGACCGCTACCACAATATTCTGCATCATGATCGTTCTCCTCTTTGCTCATTTGACAAGGCTACCCAACTCATTTCTTGCAGGTAGCTTTGCCTGATTATAGAAGGTAATAAAAATCCGTAGTGGATCTACGTCAGTGTCGTCACACCTGCCGCAGTCTACTCAGTCCGACCCGTGCACCGCCCGTGCTAGCGCCTTAGCCCACCTTGGTTGAGCCTACATCGGGTTAATCCGTACGCGCACTCTACACGCCGTCCGAAAACTTTCGTCAAGAAGGCACGCGGTATCCCTGAAACTTGCGGAATTCTGCAAGAATGTGTGCCATAACTGCAACGGATCGTCTTGCCGTGAGCACTATACGCCCCGATACGCATCAGTCAGGCAAGACCACCGTGCTGGGAGCCCCTGCGCTCAGCTTCGCGGTAGGCGGGGCACTGCTGCTGTGCTGGCCGATGCTGGTATTCGATGGGCCGCTCATCTTTTTCGATACCGAAGGCTACCTGTCTCAGGGTCGCGCCATCTTCGAACGCCTGGGCGCCCTGGTGACACGCCAATCCGGCGTGAACCTTGACGTTGGCGAACTGCGAAAGGAGGCCGCCAGTGCAGGCAGCACCCGTGCCCTGGCCTATGCCGCTTTCGTCTTTCTGACCTCATGGCCGTTCGGGCTGACAGGTACAGCGGTATTGCAGACCACCTTCGTGTTGCTGATGGTCTGGCCTTTGGTGCAGATACCGCTTGCAAACAAGCCAAGCCTGTCACTCATGGCAGGGGTTGGAACGGGGATTGCGGCGATGGCGCTACTCACCTCGCTACCGTTCGTTGCCTCGTTCATCATGCCTGATCTGCTGGCAGCCGCACTGATCCTCTATGCACTGGTGCTGGTGAATGGATGGGACGACTTGAACCTGTCGAGCAAGGGGGTACTGGCCATGATCGCCTGTTTCGCGATCCTGATCCACTACGGTAACATCCCACTGGTCTCGGTATGCGTTGCTGTCGCGCTGGTGGTGCGCTACGCCACTTTCAGGCGGGATTTTCAAAGTGTTGGCTTCGCGCTGGCTCCGATTCTGGTCGCCGTTACCCTCAACGCTGCCCTGTCGATGATCGCCTTCGGCCAGACGAGCATTACACCGCAACGGCTGCCCGTCATGCTGGCGCGATCGATTCAGGATGGGCCGGCTCGCTGGCATCTGGACGAGCACTGCGTAACCGAGCGCTACGCGATCTGCGGCATTCATGCAACCGTGCCCCCGGATGTCGGCAAGATACTGTGGTCGCCACAAGGTATCAAGCATGCACCGAAGCAGTTACAGGCGGCCATTCGTGCCGAAGAACTCCTTGTATTGCGCCGGGCCTTCGCCGAGTATCCGCTGCAGCAGCTGTACAGTCTCTCCAGGAACGCCTTGCTGCAGCTGAGCCGTGCGGGCACCGCTGACCTGCAGCTCTACGACCCGAAGGCCTTGGTCGAAAATGCAAACCCGGTACCTCTGAATTTGGATCGTGGCCTGCTCGATACCGCCGGCGTGGTTCATCAGCTCATGTATGCCATCGGTGCACTGGCGATACTGGTATGCCTTGTCGGCAGGAATCGCATGCGCTCCCGCCCGGCACTGGGTATGGTGGCCGTGCTAGTCGGTGGCCTGCTCGCCAACGCGGCCATATTCGGCGGCCTGTCGGCACCCGTGGATCGCTATCAGGCCCGTATCGCCTGGCTGGTTCCCGGTCTCGCCATGCTGCTGTGGCATCGACGGTTGACATCCACGGCGCATCATCCGGCAGACACCTTCACGGCGCGATGAGGCCGACGATCTTCGAGCAGCATCGAAATTCCGAACCGACAGGGCCGGGTCAGTAGTGCGCCACTACCGATGCCCGGCCCTATCGCCGGCAGACGATCAGGCCATGCGCAGGAACTGCAGGTGCCGCTCGTACTGGTCGAGGCAATCGTGGATGAGCTGCGAGCCTGCATAGCCCATCACGTCGTAGTCCTGGCCGCCATCGCTGGAATGCACCTCCAGACGTGCGTACCGGTCATGATCGCCGACCATGCGCCCGCCATAGGCCGGTACCGGCGACTCGCTCACCTGAACTCGATAGATGAACGGATGCGAATCGGACTTCGTTCGCAGCTCCACATAGGGCAGACCCGCATCCTCACCGGTATCGCTCACGCCCTCCACCACCTCGGTGGTGATCCTGTCCGCGGTGAGCTCGGCCGCGACATCGACCAGGGCCGGCCGGATGACGCTCTGCTGGTAGTTCGTCGCCGAATCGACATCGACGAAGTTGACGACCCGTGCCAGCCTCGCCTTCCAGGATGCACTCTGCTCGCCACCCGATGCGTGGCTGCGGGCAGACAGCATCATCGGCAGCGCGTGTGAACCCGAATCGACCCGCTGCCCTTCGACCCTCAAGGCCTTCAGCAGACCGAACATCACCAGCACCACCACGAAGGCGAATGGCAGGCCGAAGATCACCGTGGCGTACTGCAACGCGTAGATCCCGCCGACCGCCAGTACCGCGATCGTCAACAGCCCGGTCGTCGCCGCCCACAGGATGCGCAGCCACGGCGAAGCGTCATCCTGCGGGGAGCGCAACTTCGACGACAGATTGGCCATGACCAGTGCACCGGAGTCGGCAGAGGTGACATAGAACAACAGGCCCACGAGGACCGACAATGCCACCACGACCCCACCCAGGGGGTAGCTTTCGAGCAAGGTATAGAAGCCGGCCTCCGGCGAGGCCAGCGCCTTGTCGGCAAACGCCTGGTCGCCCGAGAGAATGCGTTCGATCGCCGCGTTGCCGAAGATCGATATCCACATGACGACGTAGCTGAACGGGATGATCATCGTACCGGTCACGAACTGGCGGATGGTGCGACCACGCGAGATACGGGCGAGGAACAGGCCGACGAACGAGGCCCAGGCGATCCACCAGGCCCAGAAGAACAGCGTCCACAGTGACATCCATTCGCTGGCGTTCTCGAAGGCGAACGTTTCCATCGTCCGGCCCGGGAACGTCTGCACGTAGTCGCCGACGTTCATCACGATGGCGTTGAGGATGAAGCCGGTCTTGCCGGTGATCAGCACCCACCCGGCCAGCCCGAGTGCAAGGATCACGTTGAGCTGAGAAAGCATCCGGATACCCTTGTCGACCCCGGTAGTCGCCGATATCGCCGCGATCACGACCGCGAGCACGATCAGGGCGATCTGTGCGCCGAGCCCCACCGGTACGCCGAACAGGATGTTCAGCCCCTGGTTGAGGAACACCACGCCGATACCGAGACTGGTAGCGACTCCGAAGATGGTACCGAGTACCGCGGCGGTATCGACACTGTGGCCCAGCGCACCGTCGATGCGGCGCCCGAACAAGGGGTAGAGCGCGGAGCGTACCGCCAGCGGCAGGTTGGCCCGGTAGGTGAAGTAACCGAGCGCCATGCCCATCAGGGCATACAGGCCCCAGCCGGAGATGCCGTAGTGGAACAGGGTCCAGACGGTGGCATCGCGCGCCGCCGCGACCGACTCGGCCGTACCGGTCGGTGGGTTCATGTACTGGCTCACGGGCTCCGCCACGGCGAAGAACATCACGTCGGTGCCGATACCGGCTGCGAACAGCATGGATGCCCAGGCGAAGGTGGAGAATTCGGGTTTCGAATGGTCGGGCCCGAGCTTGATCGAGCCGTAGCGCGATATCGCGAGGTAGAGCACGAAGATCAGCACGACGGTGGTCAGCGCGACGTAGAACCAGCCGAACCAGTCGACGATGTAGCCGACGGCGGTACCGATGACCGCCTCCGCCTGGCTTGGCGCCGCGATCGCCCAGGCCGCCATGACCAGCACACCGATCACCGATGACAGGAACACCGGCATGCGCACGGCCGGCCCCCCGGTCAGTACCGAGGAGCCCTCGCCGGCGTCGCTATCGGGGCGCTCGTGGTTCTGCGCTACATCACTCATGCCTCTGTCCTTGTTCGTGAACCTTGTCGAGGGCGTATCGGACCACGCCTACCCCACCTTTACACACATCGATAGTATCGTCGAACAGCGATGGCTATACCATCCCGGTCGCCGGGAGCAAGAGCGATTCGGTAACGCATCTCCGACCCGGATACGGTATCAGCCGTGCGCCCTGCTCTGTTCGGTTCACCACAGGTTAGCCCACTGCGGGCTAAAGCAACACTCTCGCAGCACGTGGCAGTTCCGACAAGACCTCCGGGCCGTCGTCGCGCAGGATCACGATATCTTCGAGCCGAATGCCGAAGCGTCCCGGCAGGTAGATACCCGGCTCGATGGAAAACACCATACCGACATCGAGCACCGTAGTGGACGCAGAGGTGATGTACGGCGGTTCATGCACGTCGATGCCAAGCCCATGACCGGTGCGATGCATGAAATAATCACCATACCCTGCGTCGGCGATCACTTGTCGGGCCGCTGCATCCACCGCTCGCGCCTGCACACCGGGGCGGGCTGCCGCCAGTGCCGCGCACACCGCCCGCTCCACTACCGCATGCACCTCGTCGTACCCTGCCGGTGGCTCGCCGACGATCGCCATGCGCGTCATGTCGCTGACGAAGCCATCGCGCCCGCCACCGATGTCGACCACCACCGCATCGCCACGCGCCAACGGCCGCCGACCCGTCTGATGATGCGGGAAGGCACCGTTGCCACCGGCCGCGACGACCGTGAACAACGGCTCGGCACCGACGCTGCGATAGTGCGACTTGACCACCTCTGCCACTTCGAGCTCGGTGATGCCTGCCGTGATGGCCGCCATGCCGGCCAACAAGGCGGCGTCGTTGAGCAAGGCATTCGCCTTGAGCAGCGCGTACTCGTCGGCCTGCTTGCGCATGCGTAATTCGCCGACGGTCCGATCGGTGAAGCTGTGCCTCGCGTCCGGCAGGGCAGCGAGCAACAACAGGGCGAAATCGGCCCGCATGGTCTCGTCGATCACCACGTGCTCGACCCCCTGAGCGGCTCCGGGTGCGACCTCATGAGCACTCCCGTGGGCGCCCTTGTCCGCGACCACTGCCGCCAGCGCCGTGCGCAATGCCGTCTCGGGCCCGACCTCGTCCGACCATTCATGGAACCGCACATCGGTGTGCTGCCGCGAGCCGGCGGCGTTCAGCGCCGGTATCAGCAAACCGGTCTGTTGCTGACCGATCAGCAACAGACAGGGGCGTTCATCGGGGTGTGGGTGAAACCCGAGAAGCCACTGCATGTGGGCACCGGGCCCCAGTGCGACGAGATCCACGGATACCTCTCGCATCCGGGACTGCAGTTCGGCAATGCGTGAATGACTGCTCATCGTGAAGCCATCGCCTGAAGAAACCTGGAAGCCCTCATTCGCAGTGATGATTCAAGCTCGCGCGGCGCCTCATTCCCAGGTCACTTTCTGCCCGTAAAGCGGGACGGTCGACAGTGCCATCTTCGCAGACCCGTCTTTCACCTCGCTGCCGTGTGCCAGGTAGATCAGGGTTTCGTGTTCCTCGTCGTAGATTCGCGTGACCTTGAGCGACTTGAACACCAGCGAGGTACGCTTGGAAAAGACGCTCTCGCCGTCGTCGCCCCGGTCGATGTCGCCGATGATGATCGGGCCGGTCTGGCGACAGGCGATGGAGGAATTGGACGGGTCGGAGAAGAATTCGCCATTCTTCACACGATCGATGATACCGCGATCGAAATACGACACATGGCACGTCACTCCCTGCACATCCGGATCCTCGATGGCGTCGATCTTGATGTCGCCACCGAGCCAGTCGACCTCGACGTCACCGACCTCGTCGGCGTGCACAGTCGACGACAGCGTGGCCAGTGACAGGAGGGTGCCGGCGATGAGAGCCAGGCTGACAACGGAAGCGTGACGGTTGATACGATGCATGGAAGTGTCCCTGAACAGGTGTGGATACTCGCCCGGCTATGGCAACGAGAGCGAAGGGTGACGATCGGGCGCCGGAATCAGCGCGATATCCGCATGCTCCTACGGGGGCTCGTCGGCGTCAAGACGTGCACCCATGTTGCAAGGCTGTACCGACCGTTACAATGGAACGCTTCGGGCGGTACAGTGCACCTTCGATTCCCGATCTCCTGCGATTCGATTTTTCCAAACCGAGAACACCGACCCATGAGCACATCCGCCCTCGATCGAGACACTGCCAACGGCCGCTCGCACGCTGCCCCGACCCGCCTGGCCGCCGCCGCTTCGTGGCTGATCGTTGCCTGGACCAGCTATGTCTTTCTTGGCTCGTTGCCCTACAAGTTCACCAATCACCCTGATACCCGGCATATCTTCACCACGATCGGTGACTGGCTGGGCGGCTTCTTCGGCACCAGTGTGGGTGAGCTGTTCGGCCAGTTCGGCGGCTTTGCGGTCGGATCGTTCGAACTAATCGTATCCTTGGTATTGCTCGCACCGATCGTGCTGTGGTTACTGTCGAAGGCCCGTGGCAGGCGCATCGGCCCGACTCGCGCCACCCTGCATGCGATCGGCGGTCTGATGGCCGCCGCGGTCATGGGTGGCGCCGTGTTCTTCCACCTGGCCAGCCCGCTGGGCGTCGTGGTGCTGCATGAGGGTCAGAGCGATGGTGGCAGCCTGTTCTTCGCAGCGTGCTCGATCGTCATTCTCGGGCTTGTATTGTTCTTCATCAATCGCCGGGCAAGCGGGCTGTTCGTCAAGTAGGGACCCTTCCACCTGACGAGGGCGGGCTCGGAAGGGGCCGCCGGCGCTACCCGGACAACTTCCTAATTGAGCACTTCGACCGATTGATACGTGGTCTCGCAGTCGATATCGACACTCCCCGAAGCGAGGTCGAGCACACCGGTGGCCGTTTCACCCACAGCGGCTTTCTCCGGCAGGGAGAACTGGTTGATCAGCAGGCTTCCCTGCAGGACCACCCGGTCACCGTCTGTGAGCGCCGCAGGAGAAGGCAGACTGTCGAGTCGAACCTCGACTTCACCGCCGCTCAGCTCGCTGCCATACCCCACGCCTGCCAGGAAGACCTCGAAGTCGAATCTACCCTGCTGACCTGCCGAGACGGCGAACGGCTCTGCCGGTATCGGGTCTTCCAGGTAGGCGGCGAACGCGACACTGCCGGGCGCATCGGTGTATTGCAACTGGAGTGACAATGCATCGTCCGCCCCCGTGCTCTGACGATAGATGCAACTCAGGCTTTTCGAGGGTATCTCGGTGCCGTCCGCCGTCATCAGCGACGAAGCCGCGGTCGGATCGAGGCTCGTGCTCGGTTCGGGGTCGGTATCGAAGCTCGTATTCGACCCGAGGTCCGAGTCGCCGTCTGCATCGTTGCCACCCGAGCAGCCGGCCGCGCACAACAGGGTAATGAAGAGAAATCTCAGACGCATGGGCTTGTCAGTGTTCCGGGTTGTCTTGAAGATGGGCCTCGACGATGGGCAAGGATAGCCGAGGTGAAACGCTAGAAAGCCTTCTGTGACCCCTCGCGGTAGCGGTTCTGCGGCACGAAGCCGCTACGCGCGGATTCACGTGGCTCGGGCACCCACAGTACCCGATCCGGGTGCATGCCCGCCCCTTGCACGGCCGACACGGCCGAGAGACGCATGCGGTTCAGCAGACGGGTATCCACCTCTCCGCACAGCGGATGCACACCACCGTTGTCCGTCACGGCCTTCTGCCACAAGCCCTTGCGTGCGTCGAGCAAGGCGGCATCCGCCAGTGCCGGGCAGTTGATCTCGTTGGTTTCCAGGTCGACGATGATCTCGTCACCGTCCTCGACGAAGGCGATCGGCCCGCCCAGGGCCGCCTCGGGGCCGACGTGGCCGATGACCAGACCCACCGAGCCGCCGGAGAACCGCGCGTCGGTCATCATCGCGACCACGATGCCACGCTCTCGACACAGTGTGGTGATACGCGAGGTGGAATCCAGCATTTCCGGCATGCCGGGTGCGCCGCTCGGGCCTTCGTAGCGCACGATCACCATGTCGCGATCCGCGAAGCTTTCCGGTACGGTTTCCAGTGCATCCAGCAGGCTTTGCTCGCCGTTGAAGATGCGCGCACGCCCGACGAAGCGATTGTCTTCCAGACCCCCTTCCACACCGGCAAGCTTCAGCACCGCACTGTAGTCGGGTGACAGGTTGCCGCCGAGCACCCGCAGCCCGCCGGTTGTCTTGTAGGGCTTCTCGACCGGGTAGACGACCGTGCCGTCCGGCTCGCCGGCTCCCAGGCTCGCAACCTGTTCGGCCAGGGTCTGCCCGGTACAGGTCGGTGTATCGCCATTGAGCAGGCCGGCATCGATCAGCGCCCTGACGATGACCTGCACGCCGCCCTTGTCGGCAATGTCGACCATCGAATACTGGCCGTAGGGCCGCGCATCCGTGAGCACCGGTACCACGTGCTCTGACAGATGATTGAATTCCTCCGGCGACATGATGTCGAGCGCGAAATCGCGAAAACCGGCTGCACGGGCGATTTCAGGAGCGTGCAGCAGCACGTTGGTGGAACCGCCGATCGCCATGGCCACGATCACCGCATTGCGGATCGAATCACGGTTGACTATGTCGCGCGGCGTCTGGCCGCGCTCGATCATGCCCTTGAGATAGCCGACGAGCTGCTCGGGGAACTCGTGCAGGCGGCACGGATCGTCCGAGGGCGGCGCGACCATGTGCAACGGCTGCATGCCGACCACGGCGATGAACGTCTGCATCG
>CBDCAW010000060.1:0-89900 GCA_965214025.1 Granulosicoccaceae bacterium | reverse complement strand
TTGGAGCGATACAATCGGAACTAATAGAACTATTAGGGATAAAGGTGGATGTTCATACGCCGAACTCGCTACCGAAGAAATTTCGTGACAGCGTGATTGCGCATGCAACGCCGATATGAACAAAGAAGTGAGACTGACTGACTACCTTGGGCATATTGTTACCGCAATAGACAAGATTGACGAATACACAAGGGAAGGATAAGAGAAATTTTATGCATCTGAGCTGATTCAGGATGCCGTGATGAGGAACCTTGAAATCGTCGGTGAAGCAAGCTCAATAATCAAAAGAAATTATCCTGACCTAGTCGCTGAAAACCCAATGTTCCGTTTCGTTCAGCTACTGAGATGCGAAATGTATTGTCGCATGTGTACTTCAATGTGGACGTGGAAATTCTTTGGAATACGATATCAAATGATCTCGGCGGGCTGAAAAAGCAAAATACAAGAGCTCTTGCTAAAATGAATAGCACTCCATATGCGAAGACTGTAGGCGAAAAGGCCAAATATAAAAAAATAAGGATAAGTCGCGCGACGCCGCGACTTGTGGGGTGTGAATAATGGTGGCAGGTATCAGTCTCAGCGTTGAACAAAACCAAAACAACAGACCGCGCAAATATCGTGATATGAAAACCACCCGATTAGGTAGCATTCGGCACCGCCTCTACGGTTGCCCTTGGGGTTTGAGGCCGCATTGCAAGGCTGCCCCAAGCCAAGATCCTTACACAAGCTAACCGCACACAAGCTCACCGCATGATAGACCCCAACAACCCCCGTACCACCTGACGTGCCAGCCCTGAGCTTATCGAGCGCACGAAGGTCTTGGTGGCGGCTTCGGTGATCGTCTGCCGGCTGCGGCTCCGTGGTTTTTCCGCGGCGGCTTTTGCCTTCAGCTGGGCCTGCAGCCGCTTCTGAATCTCTGCGTGCCGCTTCGAGTCTTCCTTGAGCTTCGCGGCTTCCTCGGCGTGTTTCAGCGCATCCTCCGTCTGCTGTTTGGTACGCTGTGCCAGGATCTCGAAGGCCGACTCACGGTCCACCGCTTCGTCGTAGTCTCCGGCCACTGGGCTGGCACTCATCACGGCCTGGCGTTCGGCCTCGGTGGCCGGGCCGATGCGTGAGGTGGGTGGGCACATGAGCACACGTTGCACGATGCTCGGTGTACCGTCGTCCTGCAGCACCGTGACCAGTGCTTCACCGGTGCCGAGCTCCGAGATCACCTCGGCAGTATCGAAGGCAGGGTTGGCGCGCATGGTCTGGGCTGCCACACGAACGGCCTTCTGGTCGCGCGGTGTGAACGCTCGAAGGGCATGTTGCACGCGGTTGCCGAGCTGGCCGAGCACGGTGTCGGGTATGTCCATCGGGTTCTGCGTGACGAAGTACACGCCCACGCCCTTCGAGCGAATCAGCTTGACTACGGTTTCCACCTTTTGCACCAAAGCCTTGGGCGCGTCGTTGAACAGCAGGTGGGCTTCGTCGAAGAAGAACACGAACTTCGGCTTGTCGAGATCACCCACCTCGGGCAGCTCCTCGAACAGCTCGGAGAGCAGCCACAGCAGGAAGGTGGCGTACAGGCGGGTGTGGGTCATCAGGCTTTCGGCGTTCAACAGGCTGATGAAGCCTTCGCCGGAATAGGTGGTACGCATCAGATCCTTCAGGCGCAGGGCGGGTTCGCCGAAGAAGTCGTCCACACCTTCCTCTTCCAGTACCAGCAGGCGTCGCTGTATCGCTCCGATGCTACTGGAGCTGACATTGCCGTACTGTTCCTTGAAGGCAGTGGCGTTCTCGGCGATGAATCGCAGGGTCGCCTGCAGGTCTTTCAGGTCGAGCATCAAGATGCCTTCGTCGTCGGCGAACTTGAAGGCGATGCTGAGGAGGCCGCTCTGCGTGTCGTTGAGCTGCATCAGCTGCGAGAGCAGGGCTGGCCCCATGTCGGTGATGGTGGCGCGTACCGGGTGCCCCTTGGCACCGTTCAGGTCCCAGTGAATGACGGGGTTCTTGCGAAATGCGAATTCCGGCAGGCCGATGTGCTGCACGCGCTCGTCGATCTTCGGGTGTGCGGTGCCTGCTTCGGAGAGGCCGGAAAGGTCTCCCTTCACGTCCGTGAGAAAGACCGGAACGCCCAGGCGGGAGAAGCCTTCGGCCATCACCTGCAGGCTCACCGTCTTGCCCGTGCCGGTGGCGCCCGCAATCAGGCCGTGGCGGTTGGCGTAGCCGGCCGGCAGTTTCACCTGGGTTTCACCCTTGCCGAGCAGAACCTGTAGTGCATCACTCATGCGCTTGCCGCCTTTCAGATCAGATGGTCGAAGCCATCATTATAGAAAGGCAACGCGCACTCGGGGCGGGGATCTGAAGCGCACGTTCCACGGCCTGTCATCCATCGGGCCGACTGGCACCTGCCAGCCATCCGACAGCTCTTCTCACGATGGGCGCTAGGCCGACATCGCCACCTCGATGTCGTCACTCGCCGCATCGGTCTGCGGAATATCGAAATACAAGGTGCTGTGGAACAAGCCGAAGTCCTGCCCGGGCCGGCCGCTCTTGAACAGCTGAAAGCGAAATGTACCGCTGGTCATGCACTCGGCGTGTGTCCAGAGCCGTGAGGACTTGAGCGGGCCACCGGCGTGCAGCAGATGGCAGACGACCTGCTGGCCCGCTGAATGGCCGACACAGCGCAGCGCCGGTGCCTCGAAATAGTGGATCCGGTGGCGTTTGCTGCCTGTGACGATATCGCAAGCCCGGCCCGCCAATGGCCTGCCATCGTCGCCCAGTGCGTTGGCCAGAGCGGTGTTCGGCAGCAGCACCACACGTTTATCCTGACCGGCGCTGAACGCCGTCATGGCCACAAGTTCGGGCAGGCTGATGTGCCGCTCCGGTTCGCGCAGCCGTTGCGGCCACGAGAGGTCGGGGTTCTGGCCACGCAAGCCCGTCTGGTATAGCAGGCGGCTGATGCCGGTGGCCATCGGCGATGGCATCAGGGAGCGGCGCTCGATGATCGGCCGGATGTCCACACTGCGCCGGTCCTCGATCAGCTCGTAGTCGTTGCGCCGCGCGAAAACCTGCAGGTAGCGCAGGCTTTCCGGTTGCAGACGTGCCATGTCAGGCGGGATGAACAGGGCATACCCGTTGTCGAGCCGTTCACAGCTGAGGTTGGTCCTCAGGCGGGCGCTGGGTTGATCGTCGGTCTGTTTCAGCACCTGCGCAAGCGATCTTATCCAGGGCGTACGTGCGTTCAAGCGTGACGAACGTGCTGACATGGCGGCTGACACCGATTCACCGTAAACTTGAGCGACTGACTCTCGATGAGAATACCGACACCAAAATCATGCCAAACACGGAACCAGTACCTGTCGATGCGGCCAGCCTGGCAGCACGGCTCGATGGGATGATCGATCGGCTCGAGGCAATCTTCGCACCGGTTCCGACGCAGGCGCCGGACATGTCGGCGCACGCGTTTCGCTGGCGCGGTGCAGCGGGCGGTCACCGGCTGGAGCCTGTGAAGCGTCGGCACGACATCCGCGTGGAAGACCTGACCGGCATCGACCGGCAAATCGGTATCGTCGATCAGAATACCCGGCAGTTCGTCGCCGGTCTGCCGCGTAACAACGTGCTCATGTGGGGTGCCCGTGGTACCGGCAAGTCGTCCCTGGTGAAAGCCATGCTCAATCGCTACGGTGATGAGGGCCTGCGGGTCATCGAGATCGATGCACACGATCTCATCGACCTGCCGGAGGTGGTCGACCCGTTGACCGACCGGCCGGAGCGTTTCATTCTGTTCGTCGACGATCTGTCGTTCGATGCCGATGACGCCAGCTATCGCACGCTGAAGGCGGCACTCGATGGCTCGGTGGCCGTGGCTCCGGAAAACGTGGTGATCTACGCCACGTCTAATCGGCGGCATCTGCTGCCCGAGCAGATGGTGGACAACGAGCACTCGCGGCTGGTGGATGGTGAACTACACCATGGCGAGGCGGTGGAGGAGAAGATCTCCCTGTCGGAACGGTTCGGCGTGTGGCTGGCATTCCACCCGTTCTCGCAAGCCCAGTACCTGCAGGCGGTGACTCACTGGTTGCAAGTGAACGGCATCGAGGAGATGACGGACGACTGCCGCGCGGAGGCGTTGCGCTGGGCCTTGCTCAGAGGCAATCGCAGTGGCCGGATCGCTGCGCAATTCGCTCAGGACAGGGCGGGTAGGGAGGCGCTCGATCAGCTGCCGCTGCGTGAAGCCCATTCGCCAGGCGTGTAGGCCTTGATGCTCAACGCATGGATGGCGCCAGACTTGATGTGTTCATCGAGCACGGCATACACCAGCTTGTGGCGCTTCAAGGTGGCCATGCCGTCGAACTGATCACTGACGACCTGTGCCTCGAACTTGCTGCCGTCGCCGGTGACGTCGGCCTTGGCTCCCTCGATGGATGATTCCACGAGATCGCTGAAGTAGTCCATTCTCATGGCTGTAACCCTGTGTGTGGGCCGGGCGAGTATACGCCAGTTGTGTTGTTGCCGTTACGTTCGCGCACGTTGGTCGAGATGAGGCGAGCCGGCGAAAAAAGGGGCCCGATAGACGGAGCCCCACAGGGGTGAGAACGCGCACCCAGACAAACGGGAGCACGTGCAATGATCGTAGTAGGAGCGACGAAATTGTCAATTAAGAAACCGAAATTAGTCAAAATTATGACTACCGGCACGTACTTCCGAGCCCCAGTCGGTTCCACTGCGTCGGTTTTATCCCCAGATGCACGCCAACACGAACCCGGACTGCGCTACCCGACCTACCTGAACCCGTGGTGCGAGCCTCTCGACCGGCCGAATCGTCTCTAGTCGGGATTTTCAAAGAAGACGTACGAGGTGGAGTAGTCGCTGAATTCGAAATACACCTTCTTCTCGCCCTTGTCCTGCTCGTTGTTGAGGTTGGTATCGAGCACGCCGTAGCCGAAGCGATAGGGTCGCTCGACGCCTGAATCGGTGCCGGAGGCGGTGGAGAGCTTGTCGATCTTGATGAAGCGCTTCACCAGCTCGTTGCCGGCGTAGATCTCGATGATGCCGTCGGTACCGGTCCAGTTCTGTATCGAGCGGCCGATCTTGTTTTGCGTTTCCTGTGTGCAGGCGACCAGCAGCGTGATGCTGGCGAGTGCGGCCAGGTGTTTCAGGTTCATTTATGGTTATACCTCTTGAGCAGCGGGCTGTTCGCCCACCAGTTGGACTATGATGGCACCCATAATGGCATGCCTTGCGCAGGCGGTGTTGCCTGTTCGGCACGTTACGTGCCAGCGGGAACTGTACCGTCGACGGGTCTTTCGATCATTAAATTTGCAGGAGTCACAACGGCATTGGACGACACTCAGAAACGTTTCGGCATCGAGGTAAAGATGCCGGCAGGCGATCCGTTCCTGGCACCGCACCTGCTCGGTGATGAATGGTCGGGGGCTCGCTGGTACGATACCGCGGAGCACCGTGACGCGGCCCTGGCGGACATGGAGAACCATCCGAACTACTACCGCAAGGGGGACTCCCCGTCGATCGTGCTCAGGAAGATCGATCGTTGATGCCGTTCAGCTGAGGGTGCTTTCGGCGCGCTTCGGGTAATCGAACCACAGCAGTTCGGGGCTGGCGGCGAGGTTGAAACCGTCGGAGGCGAGGCGTAACTGCGCCATGGCGCAGGTCGGCATCGTGAGGTCGTCACGCGAGGTGACCTTGCTCAGCAGATCTTCCAGCCCCGGGTTGTGCCCGACCAGCATCAGGTGCGATACCTGCGCGGGAGCGCCCGCGATGATGCTTGCAAGCTTGCCCACGCTTGCAAGATAGAGTCCGTCCACATATTGAATCTGGTGCCCAGCCAGCGCACACACATCGGTGAACAACGACAGGGTTTCGCGTGCTCTCAGCGCGGTGCTGCACAGTACCAGGCCTGGTTCCACGCTTTGTTCCACCAGGCGGCGGGCCATCACGGGTGCGTCCTGCAGGCCGCGCTTGTTCAGCGGCCGATCGTGATCCGACAGGTCTTCGTCGTTCCAGCTCGATTTCGCGTGTCTGAGCAATGTAAGCAATTTCATCGACCGGTCTTCGCTGCCTGCAGTCAGTTGCTCGAAGCCGTCGAGCCCGGTGTGGCGCTGGATTCCACGATACGTGCATCACTGGCACGAATGTAGCCGGCTCCCTGGCTGGTAGTCACACGGTACCAGTTGTCGATGCTACGTTCCAATGGCAGCATGGCCCCGGGTGCTGCCCGCATGATCAGGCGCGCATCGCCATTGGGCTTTGCGTAAATTCCGCGAGGGTAGTAACTACCGGATACCTCCACACTGCGAGTGACAGCGGGTTCAGGCGTGGCGCGCGGCTCCAGTGGCCTACGTAGCTTGACGGGTTGCGGTCGATCGGCCACGGCGGTGACGGTCACCCCGGTGGTGTCGGTTTCAGGCAATGGCAGGCTGCCGGAACGGTTCGATGCGGCCGCATTGCCCGTGCTGCTCGAGCGGACCGGTGCAGCCGTGCTGCCTGCGCCGTCGTTTGCGTCGGCCCTGTTGGCGCCAGCGGTACCGGGGCTTGCAGCCTGGGCTGCGTCACCCTCTTTGCTGACCAGCTCACGCGGAATGATCAGGATGTCCCCGACACGTAGCAGGCGCGGATCGTCGATCTGGTTGCGATCGGCGATGGCAGTCCAGTTTTCGGTCGAACCGGTGAGGGCGAACGCGATGTTGCTCAGCCTGTCTCCCGTTCGTATGGTGTAGTCCAAGTCGGGTTCGGGCAACGGTTCCGGCACCGGTACCTTCTCCAGTACTTCAAGCGGCGGGCTCTCGACGGTGGGGGTGGCGCAACCGGCTACGCTCAACGCAAGGGCGCTGGCGGTGCACAGCGTCTCGAAGATCTTTCTGTTCATTGACAAGCGGTTCCTGTCGCCGCCCGAGCGGTGCTCAACGGAATCAGTTTAGGTGGAACGAGACCCGACTGAAACAAATCCGATGCCACTTCCCTACGGCAATTCGTACGAAATTGAGCGATACGTGAACTGCCTTGCAGTCACGCGCCTGGAAGTTTCACCATATCGCGCACCGCCACGATCTGGATGTCACACGCTCAGGCTCAGCGAATGTCGCGGGCGTGCATGTAGCCGGGGCCCTTATCGGTTTCAACCTTATACCACGGACCCTGTGCCCCGGCGACCTTCAGGGCGGTACCGGGCGAGACCCGCATCAGCAGGCTGGAGGAGAAATCTGCCTTGTTGTAAACAGCCTTCGGGTAGTAGGTACCGCTGACCATGATGCTCTCCAGCTCGGCCTTCTGCCTGGCACTGATGGCGTCCCGTTCGGAGCTGGTGTCATCCATCGAGGTAACGTCAGCGGCGGGCGGGCCGGCTCGATCCGTGGACGGTGTCTGCGCCGGCATGTCAGCCGCTGCGGCGATCGGCTGGTCGTCCGGTGCGTTGCCGTTCGCGTCCGGTCCATCGCCTGTTTTCGCGATGTTGGCCGGCATCTGATCACCACTGGATTCGACGATATCAGACGGTACCTGAATGGTCTGGCCGGAGTGCATCAGAGTTATCTGCTGCTCGGTGAGCGAGTTGTGTTCTGCGATGGTTCTCCACAGAGTGGCGTCGCCGGTGGCGCGTTTTGCCAGTTCCCACAGCGTCTCGTCGTCTTCCAGAGTGAACGGTTGTGAATTCGGGCTAGCGGTGGCCACGTTCGCTGCATCAGGTGAGGCGGTGGGCTCGTTCGGGCTCTGCTGCGTGGGAACGGCCGGCTGTGTCGTGGTGGCTGAAACCGCTTCGTCGGGTGCCGAACCTGCCAGCAGCTTGCGCGGTATCCGCAACAGCTGACCGGCGAACACGGAGGCGTCTTGCGACAGGTCGTTCAGGTCAGCGATCTGCTGCCAGTTCGCAGGGTCGCCGGTGAGCCTGCGCGCGATCGACCACAATGTATCGCTACCGGTGACTTCATGCTGATAGTCGGCGCCTGCCGTCTTGTCGAAGTTCGCCGCCACGATGGTCACCTGCGGTTCTTCAGCCGTCTGGCCTATCGAGCCGTCCGCATCGTCGGGTCGGCGCTCCGGCGTCGCGCCGCTACGAGTGGCGGCGTTGCCAGCAACTGTATCCACCGGCGACTCATCAGTTCGGCCCCCGACTTCTGTACTCAAGCGCGGTCGTTCGCCGCTCGCATCCTCGACCGGTGCGCCGAAGATGGAGGCCTGTGGTGTGGAAAGCTGATCAGGTTGAGGCTTGGCAGAGGCTGTTTGCACTGCCGGCATCCCGGGCAGGGCAGCGTCCTCTTCCATGAGTGCCAGGTCTACCTCGTCGAGCAACGCATCGGGTGCCTGAGCGCTGAACCCCAACGCTTCGCGTGTGTGCTGCCAGGCGTTCGAGCCCATTTCCATCGATCGCTTGCCGACCGCACTGGCGCGCTCGATCAACGAGCCTGACTCCATGCCCGGTGACCCGTCGTTGGTAGCGCAGGCGCTCAGGCTGACGATGGCCAGAGCGAGGCAGGACTTCTGGAAAAATCGTGATTGTTCAGTTCGCATCGTGGGCTCTCACCTGCATCAGTCGAGGACGGCAGCGGTGCGAATCAACTCAGGTATTCGCAGCCGCGCCGCGAAGAGTTCCGGCCGATACCGTGAAGCAAGTACCAGGCCCGGCAACTTCGGTGTGAACAGTGTCACCTATCGATGCTGCCAACCTTCGCGTACCTAGACTAATAGTTGGCAGGAACGCGAACGTCAATGCAAAGGCACACTATTCATCGAACTCAGTTGTCAGGCTTCGAGGTCACCGCGCCCAGGTATCGCGCAGCGTGACGATGCGGTTGAACACGGGAGTGGTTGCCGTGTGATCATGCCGATCTGCGATGAAGTAACCGAGCCGCTCGAACTGCAGCCGGGATTCAGGGGCGACCTGTGCCAGGGACGGTTCGATGAAGCACCCCTCGTGGCGCACCACGGAGTGCTCGCTCAGCGCCGCATCGAGGGTGTCGGCCGAGGCCGGGTCGGGTCGGTTGAACAAGGGTTCGTACACGCGAACTTCCGCTTGCGCACCGGCACTCGCCGATACCCAGTGGATCACGCCCTTGACCTTGCGCCCCTCGGGCTTGCGGCCGAGTGTGTCGGGGTCATGGGTGCAGTGTAGCTCGATGATCTCGCCTGCCGAATCCGTGATCACCTCGTTGCAGCGAATCACGTAGCTGCCGCGCAGGCGCACCTCGCCGCCCGGTATCAGGCGCTGGAACTTCGGCGGCGGGTCGGCAGAGAAGTCGTCGCGCTCGATCATCACCTCGCGTGTGAAAGGCACGCGGCGCGTTCCGGCTTCCTCGCGCTGCGGGTGGTTCGCGAACTCGAGCTCCTGAAGATGATCTTCGGCCAGGTCGGTGATGACGACCTTGATCGGGTCGAGCACAGCCATCCGGCGCTCCGCATCGCCATTCAGTTCGTCGCGTACGCAACCTTCGAGCACTGCCATCTCGATCCACGCATCGTTCTTGGTCACGCCGATGCGTTCGCAGAAGTCGCGGATGGAGGCCGGTGTGTAGCCCCGCCTGCGCATACCGATGATCGTGGGCATGCGCGGGTCATCCCAACCGTCGACATGATGCTCGTCCACCAGCTGGATGAGCCGACGCTTGCTGAGCATCGTGTATTCGAGCGACAGGCGCGCGAACTCGATCTGCTGAGGGTGGCAGGGTGTATCGAGCTGGTCGAGCACCCAGTCGTACAGGGGGCGATGGTCTTCGAATTCCAGCGTGCACAAGGAGTGCGTGATGCCTTCGATCGCATCCGACAGGCAATGGGTATAGTCGTACATCGGGTAGATGAACCAGGTGGCACCGGTACGCGCGTGCGCCACCTTGCGGATACGGTACAACGTGGGGTCGCGCAGGTTGATGTTGCCCGAGGCCATGTCGATCCTGGCGCGCAGCACATGCTCGCCATCATCGAATTCACCCTGCTTCATGCGCTCGAACAGGTCCAGATTCTCTGCCACGCTGCGCTCGCGGTATTCACTCGGCGTGCCGGGCTCGGTCAGCGTGCCACGCTGGGTGCGCATCTCCTCGGCACTGGTGCTGTCGACATAGGCCTTGCCCTGGCGGATCAGCTCGCAGGCGTAGTCGTACAGGGTATCGAAGTAGTCGGAGGCATGGCGCAGGTCGTTCCATTCGAAGCCGAGCCACTCCACATCGGCGCGAATGGCCTGCGCGAATTCGTCGTTCTCCTTCACCGGGTTGGTGTCGTCGAAGCGCAGGTTGCAGGCACCACCATATTGCGCCGCCACCCCGAAATTCAGGCAGATCGACTTGGCATGGCCGATGTGCAGGTAGCCGTTCGGCTCGGGGGGAAAGCGGGTGAGAACGCGGCCCTGGTTCTTGTCGGCGGCCAGGTCGGCTTCGATGATCGTGCGAATGAAATTGCTGGCCATGACGGTGAACAGGTTGGAAGAGGGCGGAACCCCGGAATTATACCTGTACCCCGTACGGCCGCGTCCCTCACCCCAGTATCGTTCACGGAACCTGCGTAGCCTCCTGCCGGTAGCGCTTCTGCGCGGCGAGCACCTTGGCCACGTAGCGGCGGGTTTCGGGGTAGGGTGGAATGCCTGCATGCCGTTCGACGGCACCGGGCCCTGCGTTGTACGCGGCCAGCGCCAGGGTCAGGTCGTCGTCGAACCTGCCAAGCATCCGCGCCAGGTAGCGAGCGCCACCTGCAATGTTGTCGATGGCGACGAAACTGTCTTTCACACCCAGTTCTCGAGCGGTCGCCGGCATCAACTGCATCAGACCCCGTGCGCCTACCGAAGACACGGCTTTCGGATCGAAACACGATTCGGCCCGCGCGACGGCCTTTAGCAGCAACGGGTCCAGGCCATGGCGCTCGGCGGCCACGGCGAAGTCACGTCGGTATGCCTCGGCACGGGCATCGATGGCAGCCGACGACATGCCCACGCACGACAACACGGCGGCGGGTCTTCCATAGCTGCCGCGATAGGTTCGGTAACCCCCTTCGATACCAGAGACCGGTGCATCGGAAAAGGTGACCGTACCGTCCGGGGCGACATGGCGGTAGTGTCGCTCCGCGCCTGCCAGCGGCGAGCCGGGCAGGCTCATCAGTGGCAGCGTGAGCATCAGCAGCGCGAGTCCTCGCTGCCGGTGCACTAGCAGTTCTCCTGCATGACGCTGACGCTGCACCCACCACTGTGAAGTCGGGGCACCACCACCAGCCCTGTGTCCAGCTGTAGCCCGCAGAGGCTGACATCGTTTCCATGATCGCGAAATGACGGCACAGGTCTATGGGTCCGGGTGGCCAGAATAACGAGGATGGGGTTTACGCTGCGTAGGCTCCTGTGCGAGGCAATGCACAAACTTCGCCAGTAAACTAGTCACTGTGCGCCTGCCCGATACGTCTCCCTGGCCAGTGCCACGTAGATTGGTACACTCGATCGTACGGCCTGCCGTTCGACGCCGGTTACGCAATGCCTGTTACCTGACGCTTGTCACTCGACGCCCGTCAGTCAACGCCTGTCACTTAGGGAAGTGCCCGTGAGCATTCACTACTGCCTGTCCCCGGCGGAGCCCGAGGCTCACCGGTTTCTCGTGACCATCGAGATCGAATCCCCTGACCCTGACGGGCAGCGGCTGAGCCTGCCGAACTGGATTCCCGGCAGCTACATGATCCGGGATTTCTCTCGCCATCTCAGTACCGTCGAAGCCACCTGCGACGATCAGCCGGTGGTGCTCGTCAAGCTCGACAAGTCGACATGGCAGGCACCGGCGGGGTTGGCCGCGCTGCGGTTGCAGTACCACATCTATGCCTGGGATCTGTCGGTGCGTGCCGCACACCTTGATCGGCAGCACGGCTTCTTCAACGGCACAAGTGTGTACCTGCAGGTCCATGGCCAGGCGGACCAGCCGGTGAGTGTCGATCTACAGCGGCCGCCCGCTACGGTCGATGGCCACTGGCAGGTGGCTACCAGCCTGCCTGCGCTAGCGGTGGATGACGACGGCTTCGGCCGTTACCAGGCAGCCGACTATGACGAGCTCATCGATCACCCGGTGGAGATGGGTGCCTTCGAACGCGTCACGTTCCAGGCTTGCGGTGTCGAGCACGAGCTCGTGCTCACCGGCGAGTACCATACCGACACCGAACGGGTCGTCGGTGATCTGACGCGCATCTGCGAGCATCAGATTCGTCTGTTCGGCGAGCCCGCACCGATGGAGCGCTATGTGTTTATGGTGATGGTGGTCGACAAGGGCTATGGCGGGCTGGAGCACCGTGCTTCCACCGCTTTACTGGTCACCCGTGAGCACCTGCCGGTGCCGGGAACCAGCGATATCGATGACAAGTACCTGGAGTTTCTCGGGCTGTGCAGCCATGAGTACTTTCACTCCTGGAACGTCAAGCGGATCAAGCCGGCGGTGTTCACCCCGTACGCCCTGCGCGAGGAGAGCTACACGCGCCTGCTGTGGTTCTTCGAAGGCATCACCTCCTATTACGATGATCTGGTGCTGGTGCGATGCGGGCTCATCGACTGGTTGCGTTACCTGAAACTGCTGGCCACCACCATCACCCGTGTGCGGCGCGGTGCGGGCAGGCATCTCCAGAGCGTCACTGATTCCAGCTTCGACGCCTGGCACAAGTTCTACAAGCAGGACGAGAACGCGCCCAACGCCATCGTCAGCTACTACGCCAAGGGGGCACTGGTTGCATTGTGCCTGGACGCCCGCCTGCGTGAGCAGAGCGCAGGCAAGCAGTCGCTGAATCAGTTGATGCAGCGGCTGTGGCAGCAGTGGCTGGAATCCGGAGCTGGGCTGGGCGAGCGCGAACCGGAACGGCTGGCTGGCGAACTGGCCGGCGTGGATCTCGAACCGTTCTTCGACTCGGCCTTGTACGGTACGCAGGAGTTGCCACTGGTGGAATCATTGCAGGCATTGGGCGTGGATCTGCATTGGCGGGCTCGGCACAGCCCGACGGATACCGGGGACAGCAGTGACACTCGACCCGAGCCCGTTCATGCAGGGCACGAGTTGCCAGCGCCGGTTCTCGGGGCCAGTGTTGCCGATGATCACGGCGTGGCAGTGTTGCGGCAAGTCGCCGCCGGTGGCGCTGCGGAAGCGGCCGGCCTGGCTGCTGGCGATAGACTGCTGGCCGTGAACCGGTTCATGGTGGGCGCAGGTAGCCTGCAGGACGTCATCGCGCGTCATGTCCAGCTGCCAGAGGTGTCTGTGCACTATGTTCGTCACGGTGTGCTGAATGAAGGCCGGCTGTCGCTCGTCCGGGCACTGGGCGGCGCGGCTGAAGACACTTCCGGGACGAGGGGTCACGGAGCGCAGGCCGATACGGCGCAACTGCGTATCGACGACGAGGCGCGTGTATCTGTCTGGTTGGGGGAGCAGAGATGAATGGTGTGGCAGGTGCAGTCGCGAATACTGAGTGTGTGATCATGCCGACGGTTTACCGCGAAGCCATCGCACTGGGGCTCGCCGAGCAGGGACGGCACGATGTGGAAGTCGAAGCTTTCGACCAGCTGCCATCGACCAATCGATACCTGGCCGAGCTCGGTCGTGGCGCACCTGAAGAGCCATCGCGCATCGGCACGCCGCGTCTATGCGCCGTGGACTGGCAGACGCAGGGTTCGGGTACGCGCGGCAAGCCGTGGCTGTCATCACGCGGCAACATCACGTTCTCCCTGCTGGAGGATCTGAGCCGTGCACCCGGTGAACTCCCGGGGTTGAGCCTGGTCACCGGTATCGCCGCGGCCCAGGTGCTCGAGGCGTTGACCGGAGTACGCGTGCAGCTCAAATGGCCGAACGACCTGATCGTCGGCGATGAGAAGCTCGGCGGCGTGCTGACCGAGCTGCTCACCGGCATCGATCTGCCGGGCACGCGTGTGGTCACCGGCATCGGCATCAACTATCGGGACAGCGACGTGGTATCGCAGGCGTCGCTGCAGCCGGGTAGCCTGCAGCCAATCGCTCTGGAGTCCCTTTCCAACTCACTGCCATCGCGCTCGCAGCTCGTGGCAAGCATCGCAGGCCATGTGCTGGCGGCCCATCAGCGGTTCTGCACGGATGGCTGGCGGCCCTTCGTGGCCAGCTGGCGCCGCTTCGACTACCTGCTGGACAAGGAGGTGGTGGTGCTGCAGGGCGACGAGCGCCAGGAAGCCATTGCCCGAGGGGTGGACGAACACGGAGCGCTGCGGGTCACGGTCGCCGGCGTGGAGCGGAAGTTGTATTCAGGCGAGGTTTCCGTGCGTGTCGCTGCGACCTGAGGCACCCGGAGTGCTTTTTTCGGGCTTGACGGCACGCCGCTTGCGGTTACACTTCGCGGGTTGCTGGCGTAGCTCAGTTGGTAGAGCAGCTGATTTGTAATCAGCAGGTCGCAGGTTCGACTCCTGTCGCCAGCTCCATGTTTTTAGTTCTCCTTGCCGGTGCGCCGGTGTTTCGAAGCTTCCCTGAAGGTGTTTCGCCCCACTTTTCGTCCCCGCGGCAGTCACCAACCCGGATTCGACCTCACACCGTGGCGCTTGCGATATCTGCACGGCCCGCCTGCCTGCCTCGCCGCTGATGCATCGAAACTGATCATCGCGTCCATCGCGTCCATCGCGTCCACCGCCTCCACCGCCTCCATCGCCTCCATCGGGGCACGATCCGGATGACATTTTTCCTGGTGCCCGCTTTCGAACGTGGCCCGCGGTGGCACCTCGCGCTCACACAGGGCATTGGGTACGGATGACTTGTAGCGGCCCGGCGATCGCGCCCCCATCCGGCGCGCAATGAACGATTTTTCACGCGATTCGGGCAGCGGTTGATACGGCCAGACGGCGATCAGCGGAACGAGTCTGATGGTATCGACAGCCGTCGGGTTGCGACGGAACACTTGCAGTTCTTCTCGTCTTCGAGTATCACCTGTAGTGAAGGGTAATGGAGATCGACGATGGCAAAGCAGGTTGATCCAGTGACTACCACGTCATCCGAAGAGGAGAAAGTCCGCTTTAACGCGGTGTTCTTCATATCGCTGGCGATCGTCGCCGGAATCGGGACCTGGGGCTTGTTCGATCCCGATGCGATGGGCGGCGCGGCTCAGAAACATCACCAATTATCTGCTGACGAACGTCAGCTGGTTCTGGCTGCTGCTTTGTACCAGCTTCGTCATTCTCGCCGGATATCTTGCCTTCGGCCCGTACGGCAACGTGCGCCTCGGCCGTGACGACGAACGTCCCGAGTTCAACACGGCCTCCTGGATCGCGATGCTGTTCGCCGGCGGCATGGGGGCAGGCTTGCTGTTCTGGGGCGTGGCCGAGCCGATGTATCACTACTACGATCCACCCGGCATGCCGGGTGAAACACCCGCCGCTGCGCGTACCGCCATGATCATCACGAATCTGCACTGGGGTTTCCACGCCTGGTCCATCTACGGTGTCTGTGCGTTGGTCATCGCCTATTTCACGTTCCGACGGGGGCTGCGGTCGACGATCTCCACCCCGATCCGAGTGCTGTTTCCGGGCAAGGCAGGTGCGCCCCTCGGCGTTCTGGCCGACGTGCTCGGCGTGCTGGCCGTCGTGTTCGGTCTCGCCGGCTCGTTGACCATGGGCACGCTGCAGGTGCGTGGCGGGTTGGATGCCGTGTTCGGTACAGGCCTGACCATGAATGTCTCGTTCGCCATCATGGGCACGCTGTTCGTCTGCTATATGCTGTCGGCCACCACCGGTGTCGACAAGGGCATCAAGATACTGTCCAACCTGAACATGATCATCGCGATCCTGCTGATGTTCTTCGTTCTCGTGTTCGGTCCGACCTCGTTCATCCTGCAAACGTTCGTCAATACGGTGGGTGATTACCTTTCCAGTCTGCCGCAGATGTCCTTCCGTCTGTTTCCGTACGAGCAGCTCGATGAGTGGACGGGTGCCTGGACGCTCACCTACCTGATCTGGTGGCTCGCCTGGGGTCCGTTCGTCGGCATCTTCATCGCGCGTATTTCGCGCGGGGCGCACCATTCGCGAGTTCTGCATCGGCGTCATCCTGGTGCCGACTGCGTTCTCGATCCTGTGGTTCTCGGTCTTCGGAGGTACCGGCATGTACATCGAACTGTTTGGCAGTGGCGGTCTTGCCGAACTCGTGTTCGCCGACACCACCTCGGCTCTGTTCGTCTTCCTGAGTTATTTCCCGTATGCCGACTTCCTCGGGGCCACGGCCGTGTTGCTGGTCTTCATCTTTCTCGTCACCTCGGCAGACTCCGGTACCTTCGTGCTGTCGATGATGACCACAGATGGCAATCTGAACCCGCCGGTGCTGCACAAGATGGTGTGGGGCGTGCTGATCGCCGTGCTCACGGTCGGCACGCTGATCTCGGGCTCGGTGTTCGTGGCGCGTGCCATGGCCGTGATCGGTGCGTTGCCGTTCTCGATCATCCTCATGTTGCAGATCGTCAGCCTGCTGCGTGAAATAAGGGTCGAGAAGCAGGACGTGACAAGGGCGCCCGAGGCAATCGGGCGGGTCGAGCCCACCGCGGCGCAGTTACCTCAAGCCTCGGCTTCGGCAACACCTTCAGCGGAGAAGGCCACATGAGAGCATGGGTTACCTTGATCATGCTGACGTTGGTGCTCGGTGCCTGCCAGCAAAACGATGACACCCTGAAGGTGGGCAGCAAGGATTTCGACGAGAATCAGATTCTCGCCGAGATTATCGCGATTCTCGCCGAGGATGCGCAGATTCCGGTAACGCGGCGCATTGGTCTCGGCTCGACTCTGCTGAACCTGGAAAGCCTGAAGCGCGGAGATATCGATCTGTATCCGGAATACAATGGCACCGGCCTGGTCATGCTTGGTCAACCTGCCATGGCCGATGGTGATCAGGCCATGCAGCGCGTGCGTCAGCTGTACGAGCCACTGGACCTGTCGTGGGGCGAGCGCCTGGGTTTCGCCAATAACTACGGGCTTGCGATGCAGGCGTCGCGTGCCGAGGATCTGGGCATCTCGAGCCTGTCCGATCTGGTCGACGAGGCGGGAGATCTCACGCTGGGTGTCGACGAAGAGTTCGTCTCCCGACCTCTGGATGGCTTGCAACCGTTGACGGGTCGTTACGGCTTCGAATTCGGCAATGTGAGTGATGTACCGCCGGACGAACGCCTGTCGCTGTACGACCGGCTGATCGACGGCGAGTTCGACGTTATCGAGGTGTTCACGACAGACGGTCAGATCAATGATTTCGGTCTTGTGGTGCTGGACGACGACCTCGATTTCTTTCCCGTCTATCAGTCCGCACCCCTGGTCAGAAGCGATGCGCTTGATCGGTTTCCGGCGCTTGCCGACACGCTCGGCAAGCTGGCCGGCCAGGTCGATGCCGATCTGATGCGCCGCTTGAACTCGGAAGTCCAGCAGGATGCCCTGTCACCGAATGCCGTGGCGCGTGCCGCTCTGGCAGAGCTTGGGCTGGTGGCGGGTGGCAGTGATCTCGACATCAGCAAGCCGCTGGTCGTTGCCGTGTCCAGGCACGGTGCGAACGTCTCCGAGAGTGGTCCCGCCTTGCGAGCGGTACGCGAGGCGTTCGAGGGGCGGCGTGTGGTGCTTGAACCGGTGGCCGATGCGCTCGACAGTGTGGGCACCGGTGCGGCACGTATTGCCCTGGCCACGACGGTGGAATTCGCGGTACCCGGTGGAGGCAACGATGACGAGACTCGCCCGTTCGAGGCGGTCGGTGTGGTTGATCAGAGCTTCGTGCACCTGGTTGGTCTCAAGGAGGAAGTTGCGTCGCTGGCAGACGTCAGATCGCTGCTCACCGGCGCCGAAGGTTCGGCCTCCCAGCGTGCAGGGGGCCATGCTGGCAGCCGGTCTCGACGATCTCGAGGTCATACCCGTCGAAGCCGATGATCTGGCCACTGCCGCTGCTGAAAGTGACGCCGATGCCGTGCTCTTGCTGGCACCTCTGGGCAGCAGGGCGGCAAGCGATCTGCTGAGGTCGGGGTCGCTCATCGCCACGTCGGGCTGGGAAGTGGGCAACAATCTCGTGCGATTTCCGTGGTTGCGTGAAGCGCGCGTTCCCGCGAACACCTACGAGGGGCAGGCCGAAGCGGTCGATACGCTATCATCTCAACTGGTGCTGGCAGGCCCGGTGGTCGAGGATCTCGATGTCGTCGGACCACAGGGCCCGGCCGCCAGTGAGCCGGTCAAGGTGGCCGAACCTTACCGACGAGACGATCACACGGCGATCGCCGAGGCGCTGGATGTGGAAACCGGCTTCGATCCCTGCCGTTCCGGTGGCCGCCGTTTTGAGTCCGACGTTACCAACCGCGCCAGCCGCGATAAATCCCTCTACGGCGGTATCGACGCTGTCGGTCGGTCTGTTCGTCCTTTTCGGCTGGCTGATATGGCTGTACGCACGCCCTGAGCAGAGGTGAACATGATGAATACTCTTCTGGTACCCATTGATCTGGAGCACGAGTCGAGCTGGAAGACAGTGCTGCCGCGCGCTTTCGATCATGCTGGAGCGCTGAAGATGGAAGTGACCATCATGACGGTGGTGCCGGAGATTCCGGCCGGCATCGATGCCCGCTACGCCATCCGTGGCGAGATGGATGGTTCCGAGGAACTCGATGTATCCGGCATGCTGCTGCGCGCGAAGGAACGGCTGGAGGAGATCGGCAAGCGCCATGCACCACCCGGTCAGGCGTTCAACGTGATCGCACGTTATGGAACCATCTACCGTGAAGTGCTGGATGTCGCCGGCAAGCTCGATGTCGATCAGATCATCATGGCGGCGCACCGGCCGTCGCTGGCCGACTACCTGATTGGTCCGAATACCGCGCGCGTCGTGCGCCACGCGAAATGTTCGGTGCAGGTGATCCGCTAGGGAAACTCCGTAGCCGCGTCAAGCGTTGGCAGTATCCGCACCCGGTATGCGGATCTTCTGGCCCGGGTAGATCAGGTCAGGATCCTTGATCACCTCACGGTTCGCCTCGAAGATCTTGTCGTAGGCCGTCACGTCGCCGAGGAAACGCTTTGCTATGCCGGAAAGCGTATCGCCCGACTCCACCACGTGGTAATGAACGTCGGCTTCGGGCTCGGGTGCATCGAGCCTGGAGACATCGACGTCGCTCACGCCCTTCACGTTGCCCGCCATCAGCACGGCCTTCTCCATCGCCTCGGCCGATTTGGCCTTGCCGCTCAGGGCCACCTTGCCGTCTTTGAAATCAATGCCCAGGTCTTCGATGCCGGGGTTGTCCTGCTCCAGCGTTTCCTTGATCTTTCCAGACGCGTCTTCATCCTTTTCGAAGATGTTCTTGCCCAAGTTGCTGGCGAAATCGAAGAGTCCCATGGCGATATGTCCTTGGTTGTAAGTGAGAGCCTGAATCTGAGGCAGCCTAAAGATCCCGCATTCGCTCCCGCTTGTCCATCTCTTCCTGGTAAGCGTCCTCGATCTGCTGCAGCACGGAATCCACATCCACATCGTTCTCCTGGCGGGTGAACTGGCCGGTGAGCCGCATGTCCGGGTGTAAGTCGCCTGCCGCGTGCAATGCCCATAGCTCTTCCGCGTAGCGGGTTTCGAGCAGCTCTGGCGCATACCGGCCGTAGTAGCGGGTGATGTTGGCCACATCGCGGGCGAGCATGGTGGGTGCATTGTTGTTGTCGGCGGCGTTCACCACCTGTGGCAGGTCGATGATCACGGGCCCGTCGGCGGCCATCAGCACGTTGAATTCCGACAGGTCGCCGTGCACCAGGCCTGCGCAGAGCATGCGCAACACGTAATGCATCATGAGTGTGTGATCCTCGACGGCGCGATCGTCGGGAATGAGGATGTCGTTGAGACGCGGTGCCACCTCGCCCGCCTCATCGGTGATCAGTTCCATGAGCAGCACGCCGTCGAAGCAGCCGTACGCTGCCGGCACGCGAACACCGGCATCACGCAGCAGATACAAGGCGTCCACTTCGGTGTTCTGCCAGACCTTTTCCTGCTCGTCGCGCCCGAAGCGCGAGCCCTTGCTCATGGCGCGCTGGCGGCGGGTGTTGCGAACCTTGCGCCCTTCCTGGTACTGCGCGGCCTGCTTGAAACTACGCACGGCGATATCCTTGTACACCTTGGCACACAGTATTTCCTCGCCACGCCGCACCAGGTACACAGTGGCTTCCTTGCCGCTCATCAGCGGGCGCAGAACCTCGTCGATCAGTCCATCGTCCACCAGGGGTTGTATGCGCTTCGGTATTTTCAAGGGTTGTCCGTAGTGGGTTCAAGGTTTATGAGGCTACCTCCTCCGCTTGGCCTGCGCGGTGGGTCGTGCCGACAAGGGGTCATCCGGCCATACATGCCGCGGGTAACGCCCGGCCATCTCCTTCTTCACCGCCGGGTAGCTGTTGGTCCAGAAGTTCGCCAGGTCTTCGGTGATCTGAACCGGCCGCCGTGCCGGTGACAACAGCTCGACCTTGAGCCGTATCTGCCCGTTAGCAATCGAGGGGTTTTCAGCGTGGCCGAGCATTTCCTGCAAGCGCACGGACAATACCGGGTTACCGGCTTCGATGTAGGTCAATCGAATCAGTGAACCGCTGGGAACGGCATAGCGTCCGGGTAGCCATTCGTCCATCAAGGCTTGCTGATGGTAGTCGAGCATGGCACTCAGCGGCTGATAAAGGTTCAGCTGCTGAAGCGCCTTCATCGAGCGCACGCCCTGCAGGAAGGGTAGCAACCACGCATCGAGCCGATCGATCAAGGCTCCATCATCGACCGCCGGCCAGTGACTCATACCCCCTGGCATCGACAGGCCAGGCATGCGTTGTACGCGAGCCTGCCATTCGCGGCACTCATCGTTCCACGGCAGGCAGGCAAGCCCGCGAAGACGAATGCCGGCGATCAGGGCGCTGGCCCTGTCTGCGTCACTGATGTGCTGCATCGGCCGGGTATCGACCATGAGACTACCGAGCATCAGGCGATGCTCCGCCAGCACACGCTCCTGTCTGTCATCCCAACCTAGATGGTCGTGTGTTGCGAAGTGTTCCGGCGAGAAGCGTTGCAGCTCATCGATATCGAGCGACATCGCCTTGAAGATGCGCGCTTGCGAGCCTGCACCGCCAAGCTCGGCCACTGCCAGCCAGGGGCAATGGCTCAGTGGATCGTCGCCGGGCACGGTGGCGCCGGCACCGCAGGCAAGAAGGAAACGCCCTGGCTCACCGGGCCTGCGTTGAGCGATCCAGTCCGGGTAGGCCTGTGCCAGAACCACCGCCGCGGAGGGTGCGGCCGCAGCGGACGTCGGTTCACTGATCTCGAGCTCTAAACGTTGCACCCTGCCGGCCTTGCGCTTCATATGCTGCGGATCACCGGTCTTGCGCTTCAGATCCGGAAGTTGACCGGTCTCAGGCTTGCCAAGACGCCGTGCCAGTCGAGCCGCACGTTGCTGCAGCGCGGAGGGGAAATCCTGGTTCAGGCACGGTTCGAGATCGACGGAATCCTTACCTCTGCGCTGCTCATCGAGCCATGTCGCCAAGCGGCAGGCGATCGAGGTAGCATCGCGCTCTACCGCCCACATCAACATGTGACCCAGCCGCGGATGTACCGGCAGGGCGGCGACCTTTCTGCCATGTGGGGTAAGCTGCCCGGCTTGCCACAGGCCCAGCCGGGTGAGCAACGTTTCCGCACGGGCCAGGCTGGCGGCCGGTGGCGGCTCCAGCCAGGGAAGTTCGGTGCAACCTGAGGCACCCCACATCCCCAGCTCCATCAGCAAGGGAGCAAGATCGGCACGCCGAATTTCCGGCTGCCAATGGGGCGGACGGCGGGCGTGCCCCGACTCGCTCCATAGCCGGTAACAGGTACCCGCAGCGGTGCGCCCCGCACGCCCGGCTCGCTGGGTGGCGCTGGCCTGACTGGCCATGACGGTTTCCAGGCGCTGCGCACCGGTGCTGCTGTCCAGCCGGCCGCGCCGTTCGAGCCCGGCATCGACGACCACGCCCACCCCGTCGATGGTGACGGATGTTTCCGCCAGGCTGGTGGCCAGGATCACGCGCTGCGTCAGTGGAGTGGCGGCGGCCGTTGCCGCGTTCTGGGCAGCTTGGCTGACGCCCCCGTGCAGGCGATGCAGAACGACTTCGGTGTCGAGCCCCGGTTGCAACAAGGCGGCTGTTCGATTGATTTCGGCGGCGCCGGGCAGGAACACCAGCACGTCACTCCGGTGCACTTTCAATACATCAAGCACGGTACGCGCCACACGTTGCGGCAATGGCGCACCGTGCTCGCCCACGTAAATCGTTTCCACCGGATGCTGGCGGACCGTGCAATGGAACTGCGTGATGTCCCGCAGGTGCGTGCTGAGCTGCTCCGCTTCCAGGGTGGCAGACATCAGCAGCAATCGCAGGTCTGGCCGCAGGGCTTGCTGTACCTCCAGAGACAGCGCCAGCCCAAGATCCGCGTGCAGGCTGCGTTCATGGAATTCATCGAAGATCAGTAGCCCGATGCCCGTCAGCCCCGGATCTTCCTGTAGCAGCCGCGTGAGCACCCCTTCCGTCACCACTTCCAGCCGTGTAGCGGCCGATATCCGGGTGTCGGCCCGCATCCGCAGGCCAACCCGTTGCCCTACCTTTTCCCCGAGATGATCTGCCAGCCGCTCGGCCACGGAGCGAGCCGCCAGACGCCGCGGCTCCAGCAGGATGATCCTGCCTCCAAGGTTTGCATCGACCAGCAGTGCCAACGGCAGGCCGGTGCTCTTGCCCGCACCGGGCTCGGCGCGCAGCAATACATTGCCGGTGGTCAGCGCCTTGGCGATGTCGTCGGCCAGGGCCAGCACGGGCAGTGCGGACAGGGAATGGGAAAGTGTGCTGATCAGGCTTGGCAAGCTCAGGGTGAACGTCGGCGTATGGTAACTAAACCCACAGTGCGGCCGGAGCTGCCGTTGCCGGTTCACGGCAGTCGCATCGGGTCATCTCGACATCGGGTCATCTCGAAAAGAGGACGAGGTGTTGGCCGGTGAACTCCGGTGACGTGCCGACCGTGTGTTTGCCGACCCTGCTACCATGCGGCTTCCGTCGTATCCAGCCGACTGCACGCGAGTTCCAGCCGATGAACCGACCTTTCTCGACGGTTGAACGCCAGGGGCTCTACCGGGCGATTCATGAGCGCCGCGACGTACGCTCGCAGTTCCTGCCGGACCCGATTCCGCACGATGTACTGGCACGGCTGCTCGAAGCCGCTCACCGGGCACCGTCGGTCGGCTTCATGCAACCCTGGGACTTCCTGGTGATTCGCGACACCGCCGTGCGCGAGTCGGTGCTGGCCATCTTCGAGCGGGAGAACGTCAGGGCAGCGGAAAACTACGACGGCGATGAAGGTAGCCGCTACCGCAGCCTGAAGCTGCAGGGCATTCTCGACAGCCCGCTCAATCTGTGCATCACCTGCAACCGCAGCCGTGGCGGAACGCATGTGCTGGGGCGCAACTCGATCGTCGAGACCGATCTGTTCAGCACCTGTCTGGCGGTGCAGAACCTGTGGTTGGCCGCGCGTGCCGAGGGCGTCGGGGTGGGGTGGGTCAGCATTCTCGATCAGCAGGAACTGGCCAGTACCTTGAAGTTGCCGGATGAGGTCTATCCGCTGGCCTACCTGTGCATGGGCTACGTCAGCCAGTTCCTTGACAAGCCGGAGCTCGAAGCGGCCGGCTGGCGCTCCAGGCTACCGCTGTCGCAGCTGGTGCACGCCGATACCTGGGGCGCACCCATCGCGGATCAAAGTCTTCTCGACGCGATCGAGCTGACCGTGGGTGCGGCCAGTGGGCCTTCCACGGCGACGCCCTGACCGGAGCGCGCGTCTCCGGCGGGCGGCTTCATGATAATCTCGCCGATCGGCGGTGATGTTAGTGGTTCTCTCAATGTCAGCCTGGCGCCGGCCGCCATACCCATCAGCCCTCGATCGGCCTGCCCGATCGGCAACATCGTCAACCGAGGTGGCTACATGCTCTACGACGGCAAGACACTTTCACTGAGCCGCAGCGGCGAGCTGCTCGAACTGCGTTTCGACAGTGCCGATGCCAAGGTCAACGTGCTCAACCGCACGGCCCTGGTCGAGCTCGGCGAGGCCTTGCAGGCCATCGCCGCCGAGGCGGACGGCGGGAGCCCGGTGCAGGGCCTGGTATTGACCAGTGGCAAGTCCGGCTTCATCGCGGGTGCCGACATCACCGAGTTCCTCGACTATTTCGCGTCACCGGATGCGGAGCTGCGCGCCATGCTCGATCGTGTGAACGGCATGTTCGATCGCCTCGAGACCTTGCCCTTCCCGACGCTTGCCGCGATCAATGGCGTGGCCCAGGGCGGCGGTTTCGAAATCTGCCTGGCCTGCGACTACCGGCTCGCCACCGCTGCAGCGAACGTCGGCCTGCCCGAGGTGAAGCTCGGTATCATGCCCGGCTGGGGTGGCTCGGTGAGGTTGCCGCGGTTGATCGGTGCCGACAACGCCTTCGAATGGATGTGCACCGGTGCTGCGAAGAAGGCCGATGCCGCGCTGACTGAAGGCGCTGTCGATGCGATCGTCGAGCAGGATGCGCTGCTCGAGACTGCAAAGCAGATCTTCAGGGAATGCCACGCCGGCACGCGCGACTGGCAGGCGCGGCGTAACATCAAGCGTGGCCCTCTCGGCCTGTCGCGGATGGAAAGCGCCATGGCGTTCGAGTCGGCACGTGGCGTGGTGGGTGCCAAGGCCGGCCCTCACTACCCATCGCCGATGACGATCATCGCCACGGTCGAGAAGCATGCCACGCTGCCGATCGAGGAGGCGCTGCCCTTCGAGTCCGAGAGTTTCGTGAAGCTCGGCAAGACCGATGTCGCCGCGAACCTCGTCGGTATCTTCCTGAAGGATCAGGCACTCAAGCGCATCGCCCGCGAGCAGACCAGGGCGGCGCGCCCGGTCGGGCAGGCGGCGGTGCTCGGGGCCGGCATCATGGGAGGGGGAGTCGCCTATCAGTCGGCGTCCAATGGCGTGCCGATCATCATGAAGGATATCCGCCAGGAGGCGATCGAGACCGGCATGGGCGAGGCCGGCAAGTTGCTGCAGAAACAGATGGAGCGCGGCAAGCTGAAGCCTGCCGACATGGGCAAGGTGCTCACGGCCATCCAGCCGGCCTTCAGCTACGGTGAGTTCGAACGGGTCGATCTGGTGGTCGAGGCGGTCGTGGAGAATGCGAAGATCAAGCAGTCGGTGCTGGCCGAAGTGGAGGCACAGGTCGGCGACGATACCATCCTGACCACCAACACTTCGACCATCTCGGTGAACCTGCTGGCCAGTGAACTGAAGCGACCGCAGAACTTTTGCGGCATGCACTTCTTCAACCCGGTGCATCGCATGCCACTGGTCGAGGTGATTCGTGCCGATGGCTCATCGGAAGAGGCGATCGCGACCACGGTTGCCTACGCCCAGGCCATGAAGAAGACACCGATCGTGGTCAACGACTGCCCGGGCTTTCTCGTCAACCGGATTCTATTCGCCTATCTGGCAGGCTTCTCGAAGCTCGTGGCGGACGGTGGTGATATCCCGGCCATCGACAAGGCCATGGAACGCTTCGGCTGGCCGATGGGGCCGGCCTGGCTACTCGACGTGATCGGGCTCGACACATCGAAACATGCGGCCACCGTCATGGCGGAAGGCTTTCCGGAGCGCATGGGCAGCGACACGCCGACCATCATCGATGCGCTGTACGAGGCCGAACGGCTGGGTCAGAAGAACGGCAAGGGCTTCTACCGTTACGAGGCTGACAAGCGCGGCAAGATGAAGAAGCTGCCTGACGATTCGGTGCAACCGGTGTTGGATTCGGTACGTGCGAAGCCTGCCGAGTTCGACGCGCAGGTTATCGTGGATCGGCACATGATTCCGCTGTGCATAGAAGCCGCTCGTTGCCTGGAAGATGGCATAGTCGGCACACCCAGTGAGGTCGACATGGGGCTGGTCTATGGAGTGGGCTTTCCGCCGTTCCGCGGCGGAGCGTTGCAGTATGTGGATCAGACCGGGCTGCGCGAATTCTGCGAGCGCGCCGATACCTACAAGGATCTCGGGCCGCTCTACCATCCCACCGAAAACATGCGGGCCATGGCAGCAGATGGACGGGTCTTCTACGGGAAGGATTCCGCCACCGGGGGCGCTGCCGATCAGTCCGTGAAGCCAGGAGCATCGGCATGAACTTCGAAGCGAACGACGTAGTGATCGTCGATGGTGTGCGCTCGCCGATGGGCCGGTCCAAGGGCGGCGGCTTTCGCCATGTGCGTGCCGAGAACCTGTCGGCTGCGCTTGTCACCGCCCTGTTCGAGCGCAATCCGTCGGTCCCCAAGGAGGCCGTGGAAGATCTCGTCTGGGGCTGCGTGAACCAGACGCTGGAGCAGGGCTTCAACGTGGCGCGTGCGATCAGCCTGATGGCGGGTTTGCCGAAGGAGGTCGGTGCGCAGACCGTCAGCCGCCTGTGCGCTTCATCGATGAGTGCGCTGCATATCGCGGCCCAGGGCATCATGACGAACTACGGCGATGTCTTCGTCATCGGCGGTGTCGAACACATGCAGCATGTGCCGATGATGCACGGGGTCGACCTGAACCCGGCGATGAGCCGGCACATGGCCAGGGCATCGATGATGATGGGCGTGACTGCGGAGATGTTGGCCAAGGTGCACAAGGTGGAGCGAGAGCGGCAGGATGCATTCGCGCTTCGCTCCCACCAGCGTGCGCAGGCGGCTACCGATGCCGGCCGCTTCGATCAGGAGATCGTGCCGATCGACGGTCATGACGACAGCGGTGCGCCGAAGATGATCATGCACGACGAGGTCATCCGCGCCGATGCCACGCTTGAGGCGCTGGCTGCCCTGCCACCGGCTTTCGTGCCGAAGGTCGGCACCGTGACGGCGGGTTCGTCGTCGGCAATCGCCGATGGCGCTTCTGCGATGCTGGTGATGTCTGGCCAGAAGGCCATGGATTACGGTGTGACCCCGATGGCACGGATTCGCAGCATGGCGGTGAGCGGCTGTGATCCTGCCATCATGGGCTATGGCCCGGTGCCGGCATCGAAGAAGGCGCTGAAGCGTGCCGGCATGAGCATGGCCGACATCGACAACGTGGAACTCAACGAGGCCTTCGCGGCTCAGTCCTTACCCGTACTTCAGGATCTCGGCCTGCTCGACCAGATGGATACCAAGGTCAACCTCAATGGTGGCGCGATCGCTCTCGGGCACCCGTTGGGTTGCTCGGGGTCGCGCATCTCGACCACGTTGCTCAATGTGCTTCAGCAGCAGGACAACACCCTGGGGCTTGCGACGATGTGCGTGGGCATGGGTCAGGGCATCGCGACGGTGTTCGAGCGCTTGCGCTAGCGATGGTGAAAGGGAATCGAAAGATGCTGATAACCGGTCGGTTGCCGGCACCACGATGGCGCACGTGCCGGCCGTGCGATTGCGGATGGTCGATACGGTCGGTTCCTGTGATCATCTGCAGCGTGTGCCTGTTGGTGTGTGCCGGAGCCACTGCAGCCCCACGTACCGACGTATCGCTCGGAGTCGTGCTGGAGCCGCCGAATCTCGACCCCACTGCCGGGGCGGCGGCTGCGATCGACGAGGTCGTGTACGCGAACGTGTTCGAAGGGCTTACCCGTTTCGCACCGGATGGTGCGGTGCAGCCCGCGTTGGCCGAGTCGTGGGAAATCGAGAACGACGGTGCTCGCTACGTGTTCACGCTGCACGAAGGAGTCACCTTCCACGACGGCGCCGCGCTGACCGCCGCGGATGTGAAGTTCTCGTTCGATCGCGCCATGGCGGAGGATTCCACCAATGCGCAGAAAGGTCTGTTCGACACGATCGACAACGTCGAGGTGGTCGATGACAACACAGTCGCTCTCGATCTGAAACGCCCGGACGGCAACCTGCTGTTCAACCTCGCCTGGGGCGATGCCGTGATTCTCGACGAAGCCAGTGCCGGCGAGGCTGCCACCGCGCCGGTGGGTACCGGACCGTTCAAGTTCAGCCGCTGGGTACAGGGTGATCACATCGATCTCGTCAGGAACCCGGACTACTGGGGAACGCCTGTCCAGCTGGACAAGGCGGTGTTCAAGTTCATCAGCGACCCGACGGCCGCATTCGCCGCGCTGATGGCCGGCGACGTGGATGCCTTTCCGAATTACCCGGCACCGGAGAATCTGGTGCAGTTCGAGGCCGATCCGCGGTTTTCAGTGGTCGTCGGTTCCACCGAAGGTGAGACGATCCTGGCCATCAACAATGGCAGGGAGCCCCTTGACGATGTGCGCGTGCGCAGGGCGATCGCGCTGGCGATCGATCGCAACGCGCTCATCGATGGCGCCATGTACGGCTACGGGGAACCGATCGGTACACATTTCGCACCGCATCACCCGGCGTATGTGGATCTGCTGGACAACTCGCCGTTCGACCTCGAAGCAGCCCGTGAACTGTTGAAGGAAGCCGGTGTGGAGAACAGCCTGACACTGTCGCTCAAGCTGCCGCCGCCATCCTATGCGCGCCGTGGCGGTGAGATCATCGCTGCACAGCTGCGTGAGGTGGGCATCAAGACCAGGATTGCGAACCTGGAGTGGGCGCAATGGCTTGAACAGGTGTTCAAGGGGCAGGACTTCGACCTCACGATCGTATCGCACACCGAGCCGATGGATATCGCCATCTATGCCGATCCGGAATACTACTTCCAGTACGAAAACGCCGATTTTCAGGAATTGATGCAGCGCTTCGCTGAGGGAACCGATGCCGATGAGCGAACGGCCCTGCTACAGGAAGCGCAGTCGATCATTTCGGAAGACTACGTCAATGCCTATCTCTTTCAGCTCGCCAAGACCGGTGTGGCCAATGCCAGGCTCAAGGGGCTGTGGGAAGATTCGCCGACTCAGGCGAATGATCTGACGGGTGTTTATTGGGAGGAGTAGGAGCCGGGCAGCAAGGTGTGTGGTCGGAGTTCGTGACGATGAGGGGTGCACGGATCCCTGCGATGCGGTGAACGAAGGTGGCGAATTCGGGCACCCTGTTGAACGGATGACCGAATCGCCCCGGAACCGGTGCGGCGTCAGACTGTCGTACGCTGGCAGGTCAGACGGCCGACGAATTCGCCGTCGAACGTCCATTCACTACTTTGAAAGGCATCGTCAGACTGGAAGGTTGCGGCAGCGATCGTACCCATTGCCGAAGGGTTGTCGGTAAACGAGAAAACGATATCGTTGTTCGTCGTGAGATCCCAGCGTATGGGAAACTCGACCGTTTCATCGGCAATGATTCCGGCATTGTCATCGGACAACGCGAGGGCGATGAAGAACTCCTCGCTACCGTTGGTTGTCAGACACAGCCAGAAAGACTGCAGGTCTTCCACCGTAACACCGTTCGACAGTGTTCCTGCCACGGTTCCATCGTTGGCCGACGATGCATCGAGGCCGAGCGGAGGCGTCGTTGTGCCTGGCTCGAGTGGTGTCGGTGTGGTGCCAGGGTTGCCCTGTACAGGTGCGGTGCCAGGTTCGGTCGGTGCAGACATCATGCCCGGCTCGGTGGGCATCTGCGCCGTGCCAAGGCTGATCGGTGCCGGGTTCGCAGGCTCTCCGGCGGCCTGACTACCCACCGTGGAAGGGCTTCCACCGATGGTAAGTATGGGAGTGTCGTCATTCTGTACGGTCGTGAAGGGCGTGGTCGCTCCGGCCGATACCGGGCCGATGACGCTGCCGGTAGGAGTAGTGTTGTTGCCACCATCGCTATCGTTGTCGCTGGAGCAAGCCGTGATCGACAGCACGAGTGCCGTCAGTGCGAACGACGCCGTCAGTGTTCTCTGCATTTTCATCAATTCCTTTTATTCAAACGCTTCTTCCGTGTGCGACTGCCCGCAGAACTTGTCGCACCTGGAAGAGCAGGGACGTGATGCCGTTGCGGAGTCCTGTTCCGCTCGATACACCTCGAGTGTCGGCAGCCTGGTACTGCGCCGCAGTGATGCGGTGCTTTCAGGATACTGTCGTGGTGGATTCTATTCAGAGCAGACGCTGCGACCGATCCGGATGAGAGACATGCATCGCGAATCGGAGATGAATGTGAGGAACGCCTCTCGGATTCTTGAACTGGCCGACACTTCTCGGCGCGGCGACCGACCGGGGTGACATGCTGCGCTATCTGATGAAACGCGCCGTGATTCTTTGCGTCACCTTGCTGGTTGCGAGCGTCGTGGTGTTCGTGGCCATCGAAATCGTTCCGGGCGATCCGGCCGCCTACATGCTTGGCTTGAACGCCAAGCCCGATACCGTGGCGGCGCTGCGTACCCAGCTCGGCCTCGATCAGCCCGTGCCGTTACGCTATGTCAGCTGGATCGGTGGCATGCTGCACGGTGATTTCGGCACCTCATACACCTACCGCACACCGGTGGCCGACATGATCGCAGAACGCCTCTGGGTGTCGCTACCGCTGGCGCTGTACGCGCTCGCCTTGTCCACACTGATCGCATTTCCCGCCGGCATCGTGGCTGCCAGTCGCCGTGGCGGTAGTGCCGACGTGTCGATCATGGGGCTGACGCAGTTAGGCATCGCGATTCCGAATTTCTGGTTCGCCATGCTGCTGGTGCTGTGCTTCGCGATCTGGTTACCCTGGTTTTCCGCCGGTGGCTTTCCCGGCTGGGATGCCGGGTTCCTGCCGGCCATGAAGGCGCTGACCCTGCCGGCCATCTCGCTGGCATTGCCACAGGCGTCGATCCTCGCACGGGTAATGCGCTCCGCCCTGCTGGATGTGTTGGGTGAAGACTATCTGCGCACGGCCCGCGCCAAGGGTCTGAGTCGCCGGCAGACGCTTTGGCGGCACGCCTTGCGCAATGCGATGATTCCCGTGCTGACCATCATCGGCCTTCAATTCTCGTTTCTGCTGGCCGGCGCGATCATCATCGAGAACGTGTTCTACCTGCCCGGGCTCGGTCGCCTGATATTCCAGAGCATCGCGCAACGCGACCTGATCGTCGTGGAGAGCGTGGTGATGTTGCTGGTGCTCGCCGTCGTGCTCGTGACCTTTCTCGTCGATCTTGCCTACGCCTGGGTCGATCCGCGGCTGCGGGGTGCGCGATGAGAACACGGCTTGCATTCCTGCCGGGCCTGACCCTGGTCGCGCTTTTCCTGGGTGCTGCCCTGGTGTCGCTTTTCTGGACACCCTTCGGTGTCGACAGGCTGGACATTCCGAACAAGCTGCAGGTGCCCGATACCTCGCACTGGCTGGGTACCGATCAGCTCGGGCGCGATATCCTGTCCATGATCATGGTGGGGGCGCGTACCTCCCTGGCAGTGGCCATCGTCGCGGTAGGCATCGGCATGCTGTTCGGCGTGCCGCTCGGGCTGACAGCCGCCGCTCGGCGTGGCGGTTGGCTGGACGAGGCCATCATGCGGGCGAACGACCTGGTCTTCGCGTTTCCTGCGTTGCTGATCGCCATTTTGATCACTGCGTCGGCAGGGCCGGGTGCGATCAACGCGATCGTGGCCATCGGTATCTTCAACATTCCGGTGTTCGCCAGGCTGACGCGAGGTGCCGCCCTGAGCCTGTGGACACGCGACTTCATTCTCGCAGCCCGGGTCGCGGGGAAGACCACCCCCCGAATCACGATCGAACATGTATTGCCGAACCTGTCGAACCTGCTGATCGTGCAAGGTACCATTCAGTTCTCGCTGGGCATCCTGGCGGAGGCCGGGCTGTCGTACGTCGGGCTCGGCGCCCAACCACCGCTGCCGAGCTGGGGGCGCATGCTCGCCGAAAGCCAGACGCTGATAACCTTGGCACCCCATCTCGCTCTGTTTCCGGGGCTAGCCATCGTGCTGATGGTGCTGGGTCTGAACCTGCTGGGTGATGGCCTGCGCGACTGGCTCGATCCGCGGCTGCGCAATGAGCGATAGCGCGATGCCCCCGAAGCTGAATGCGAATCGGAAACCGAGTTCGGTAACGGTCGATCCCCCCGTCGGTTCGGTTGACCCGTCCGCACGAACGGTAGGGTCACTGTTGCAGGTGTCTGGCCTGGATCTGCATATCGGGGATCAGCCGATCCTGAACCGTCTCGGCTTCTCGCTCGAACGGGGTCGGATTCTCGGGGTGGTGGGCGAGAGTGGGTCTGGCAAGTCACTCACGGCCCTGGCGCTGATGCAACTGCTGCCACGAGGTGCGCGGCTGCGCGGTCGGATCGACTTCGACGGGCAGGATCTGTGTCAGCTGAGTGAAGCGGCGCTGTGCCGCCTGCGCGGCCAGGCGATCGGCATGATCTTCCAGGAGCCCATGAGTGCGTTGAACCCGGTGCACACCATCGGCCAGCAGGTGGCTGAATCGATCCGCCTGCATCAGCGTACCGGCAGGCGTCAGGCGCTGATTCTCGCGGCCGAGGCGCTCGAGCGGGTTGGCCTTCCTGCGGAGCGGTTTCCGTTGTCCCGCTACCCGCACGAGCTCTCCGGCGGGCAGCGGCAGCGTGTGGTCATCGCCATCGCCGTGGCCCTGAAGCCGCGCCTGCTGATCGCGGACGAACCGACCACCGCGCTGGATGTCACCACCCAGGCCGCGATACTGGATCTGCTACGCGATCTGGTGCGCACGGATGGAATGGCGCTGATGCTGATCAGCCACGACCTGGCGGTGGTCGCCGACATGGCCGACCAGGTGCTCGTCATGCGCGAAGGGCAGATCGTCGAGCAGGGGGCGTTGGATACCGTGTTCAGCGTGCGCGATCACCCGTACACACGTGCGCTCTTCGAGGCATCGGCCCACATGCCGAAACGCCAGCCATACCAGCGTGATGCGGCCGTGCTGCTGGAGATGGAAGGGGTGAGCTGCGACTACCCCATTCCCCGTGAAACTTTTTTCGACAAGCCTGGCACCTTTCGGGCAGTCGACGACGTCAGCCTTTGCATCAGGCGCGGTGAAAGCGTTGCCCTGGTCGGTGAGAGCGGCTGCGGCAAGTCGACGCTGACCCGGGCCCTGCTGGGTCTGAGCCCGATAGCCGCCGGTACCGTGTCATTGCAAGGCGTGACGATGAACGCTGCCCGTGGCTGGAGCGAACGTGAACAGCGCCAGCTTCAAGTCGTGTTCCAGGACCCTTACGGCTCCTTCAATCCGCGCCACAAGGTGGCCCGCCTGGTCGCCGAACCCCTGCATGTGCTGTCCGAGACCCTTCCCGAGAAGACGCGCCGGGAACGCGTTGAAGAAGCACTGGCAAGCGTCGGCCTGCCTGCCGGGAGCGCGGGCCGCTACATTCACGAATTCTCCGGTGGTCAGCGTCAGCGCATCGCGATTGCCCGCGCATTGATCCTGCGCCCGGCGTTGATCGTGCTCGACGAGGCGGTGTCGGCACTGGATGTTTCGGTGCGTGCCCAGGTGCTCGACCTGCTCAGCGATCTGCGTACGCGCTATGGGCTCGCTTATCTGTTCATATCGCACGATCTGTCTGTGGTGCGCACCGTCAGCGATCGGGTGCTCATCATGCGGCATGGGAAGATCGTCGAAGCCGGTGAGACCGCCGCCGTGTTTGATGATCCAACCGCGCCTTACACCTGTGAATTGCTGGCGGCTGCCCCGAAGCTCCCTACATACGCATAGACTAGGGTAATGCGCTATGAAAAAGTTTCACTGGTATCTCACGCCATGACCGAAACCGCCTGGCAACCGTTCGGGCTCGATCCTTCCCGTCTGTTCATCAACGGTGTGTGGCAATCCGCTGCTGCCGGGCATCTGATCGATCTTCAGGACCCGTCCAGCGGTGATCTGCTGTGCGGTATCGCACGCGGGGAGGCGATCGACATCGACCGTGCGGTGGCGGCCGCGCGTCGGGCTGCCACCGGGGCCTGGGGGAGCAGTACCGCGGTGGAGCGCGGACGGCTGCTGCACAAGCTCGGCGCGCGGATACTCGAAGAGGCCGAGCATCTCGCTGCGCTGGAGGCCATCGACGTCGGTAAGCCATTGTCGCAGGCGAGAGCCGATGTCATTGCCCTGGCCAGATACTGTGAGTTCTACGCCGGTGCCGCCGACAAGGTGCATGGCGAAACCTTGCCGTACCTCGATGGCTATACGGTATACACCCTGCGTGAACCACACGGTGTGACCGGCCATATCGTGCCCTGGAACTATCCGATGCAGGTCATCGGGCGCTCGGTGTGCGCAGCGCTTGCCATGGGCAATGCCACGGTGCTCAAGCCGGCGGAAGAGGCTTGTCTGTCGGCACTGGCGTTCGCCGAGCTCTCACGCCAGGTCGGCTTTCCCGACGGTGTCATCAACGTGGTTCCCGGGCTGGGCGGTGAGGCCGGTGCTGCATTGAGTGGTCACCCCGGGGTCCAGCATGTGTCGTTCACCGGTTCGCCGGATACCGGCAAGGCCGTGCAGCAAGCCGCTGCCCGCCATGTGGCACCGGTAACCCTGGAACTCGGCGGCAAGTGTGCCCAGCTGGTGTTCGACGATGCCGACCTCGATGCGGCCCTGCCGTTCCTTCTCAGCGGCGGTATGCAGAATGCCGGCCAGACGTGCTCGGCCTCCTCGCGGCTGCTCGTGCAGCGTGGTGTGTACGGCGAAGTGGTCGAACGCCTCATCGCTGCCTATCGTAACCTGCGGGTCGGGCCTGCGTTGAGTGACCTGGATGTGGGGCCGGTGATCTCCAGCCGTCAACGCACCATCGTGCACGGGTTTCTGGAGCAGGCGGCCGATCTGGAAACTCTTGCCACCGGCACCATCGACGAATCGGCTCCGGACGATGGCTTCTACTGCGTGCCCACCCTGTTCGGCAACGTACCACCCCGGCACGCGTTGGCCCAGCAGGAAATATTCGGACCGGTGCAGGTGGTCATTCCGTTCGAGGATGAAGACGATGCCCTCGCCATTGCCAACGGCACACCCTACGGTCTGGTGGCCGCGGTGTGGACGCGCGATGGCGGCCGTCAGTTTCGGCTCGCACGAGCACTGCGTGCCGGTCAGGTTTTCATCAACAGCTACGGCGATGCGGGCGATGCGGAACTGCCTTTCGGTGGCGTCGGAAAGTCGGGGCATGGTCGTGAGAAAGGCTTCGAGGCGCTGTACGGGTTCTCGACGTTGAAGACGGTGGCCGTGCAGCACGGCTGAAGGGTGAGGCGCGGGTCTGAATAGGGTTGGTTCGATCGCGAGCGCTCGATCTTTGCCGGTGTCGATCGGGACGCTACATCCGACACTGCTGCCGCATCCGGTCATCGTTCAGGCCTGCCTGTGTGTGCCAGACTCGGGCCGGCCATTGAACGAAGGTGCAGACCGCGACCGATGAGAGTTGGCAGCCGAAATCTGATCACCGATGTCGCCGGTCTGCGTGTCGGCAATGCGGAAGATCACACGCTGAAGTCTGGCGTGACGGTATTGACGTCAGACTCGGGCTTTCGTGCCAGTGTCGATGTGATGGGCGGAGCGCCGGGTACGCGTGAAACCGACTGCCTCGCACCTGATTGCCTGGTCGATAATGTGGATGCTCTGGTGCTCGCCGGTGGCAGTGCGTTCGGGCTGGATGCGGCCTCGGGCGTCGTCGACGAGCTGCACCGGCAAGGGCGTGGGTTCCAGGTAGGGCCCGTGCGAGTGCCGATTGTGCCTGCGGCGATCATCTTCGATCTCATCAATGGCGGTGACAAGCACTGGGAACGAAACCCGTATGCCGAGCTTGGTCGACGGGCCTGTCTGGCGGCCGACGAGAGATTTCTGCTGGGCACGGCAGGTGCGGGTACCGGCGCTACCACGGCACGATTGAAGGGCGGGCTCGGGTCCGCTTCGGTGGTGCTGGCCGGCGGTTTCACGGTGGGCGCATTGGTGGTCGCGAACCCGCACGGTAGCGCGACGGCGCCGGGAAGTGGCCATTTCTGGGCTGCGCCGTTCGAAGTCGAAGGTGAGTACGGCGGGCTTGGAAACGCAACCGTGGCTACGCCTCTGGAAGAACCGAAGAACGAGAAGCTCGCCGCCTACAATGCCCGCTCGAACACCAGCATCGCCATCGTCGCCACTGATGCCGCCCTGGGCAAGAGCCAGCTGAAGCGGCTGGCCGTGGCCGCACAGGACGGCATGGCGCGCGCACTGGTGCCGTCGCACACCCCGTTCGACGGCGACCTCGTGTTCGCGCTATCCACCGACGAAAGGCCATTGGAGGAGCCGCTCGTGGATCTCATGGCGTTGGGTAACGCGGCGGCACTGTGCCTCAGCCGATCGATAGCGCGGGCGGTGTACCTGGCTGTGGCTGCGGAAGGCGATACCTTGCCGACGTGGCAACAGGAATTCGGATCGCTGGTGACGGATCGGTAGATTCCTTTCCACTACTCCGTGGCCCATTGCATGGATACCTTCACGACCCTTGCCCTCACGATCGCCACCCTACACTGCTCGTCGCATCGCCGGGCCCGAATGGTGTGCTGCTAGCGAAGACCGTCGTCCCGTGCGGCGACCTCATCGGCCTCGATCAGACAGAGACGCTCGTGTTGACAGACCGTCGCCATTGCCCGATTCAAGGCGGAGGCATCAACGAGGCTGAAGTGTCGAATTTCGTTCGGCGTCGGCTCAACAGGGTGCGGAACTTGCGCATGTTGTCGTCGGCGTAGAGCACGCCGTCGCAAAATCGATCGTAGGCGTCCATGTCGGGTACCGAGACGATCAGCACGAAATCGCATTCTCCGGTGACCTGATAGCACTGCTTCACCTCGCACGACGCAAGCACACGTTCCTCGAAGCGTCGGTAGAGTCGCTTGTCGTCACGTTCCATCGTCACTTCCACGACGACGTACAGGCACGCGCTGACCGCCTCGGGGTTCAGGAGCGCGACGACTCGGTCGATGATGCCACCTGCGCGAAGCCGTTTGACGCGCGTGAGGCAGGCGGACGGGGAGAGGCCAACCTGTTCGGCCAGTACTTGGTTGGTGACGCTGGCATCTTGCTGCAGGCAGTCGAGAATGCGTCGATCCAGGGTATCCATGTGCAGAATATTCTGTAACGGTGGCGATGTTCGATAGAGTATTTTCTGACGTACGCGAAAAGAGAAGAACTATCTGCGGAGAGGTGCGTATCGTCTGTGGCTTCTTCTTGCGAAATACCTCTCGATGAAACCTTCGGCTTCGCCATGGTTGGCGCACCTTCGTTCTCTGGTGATCGATGCGTTGCCGGTGTACCTGCAACTGCTGAAGGTGCTGATTCCTGCAATAGTGGTGGTCAAGCTGCTGGACATGCTGGGCGCCATCGATGTGCTTGGCGGTCTGTTGTCGCCCGTTGTGAGTCTGGTCGGTCTTCCAGACTGGGCTGGCGTCGTATGGGCAGCCACGCTGCTGACGAACATCTTCACCGGCATGGTGCTGTTCTTCGAACTCTCGGGCGATACACCCATGAGCGTTGCTCAGGTCACGGTGCTCGGAGCGCTGATGTTGATCGGGCATTCGCTGCCGGTGGAAGGTGCCGTTGCGCACCGGGCCGGTGTACCGTGGTCGGCGACGATCACGCTTCGGGTCGGTGGTGCTCTGGTTCTGGCCGCAATACTTCACGCTACCTACACAGCCTTTGACTGGTTGCAGGAACCGGCGCGAAGCCTGTGGGTGCCGGAAGCCGATCAGGGCAATGCCGGTTTCTGGTTGCTTGATCAATTGAAGGCACTGGGAATGATCTTCATCATCATCCTGTTGCTGATGGGAATGCTGCGCCTATTGCATCATCTGGGCGCCGAGCGGTTGATTCATCTCGCTCTGAGCCCGCTGTTACGTACGCTCGGCATCGGGCAGTCGGCGGCCAACGTCACCGTGATCGGGGTTCTGCTGGGGCTGACCTACGGTGCTGGTCTTGTAATTCGTGATGTCGAAACCGGTACCATGACTCGAAGAGATAGCGCTCTGGCTCTATGCTTCCTCGGGCTTCTGCACAGCGTGATCGAAGACACCTTGCTGGTCATGGCCCTCGGCGCCCACCTGTCCGGGATCCTGTGGGCAAGGCTCATCTTCGCGGTCGTAGTCATTGCCTTGCTGGCTCGATGCCTGCCACGTAGTGGATTGCCCGAGCAGATGTCGAAGTCCAGCCAGTGACGGGTGGCGCCTTCCAGTCGCTTGCTCACTGGTACACGCGTGGTGTCCTTGCCATGTGCGATCGTCGACGAACAACTGCTGGCAGGCGTCAGTCGACCTTCGCCAAAGCGTAGATCAGACGACCGGCAACGGCCACAGACGAAAGATTGACTTTGAAGTTGCCGCGCCCCAAGTTGTTGAAGCCTTAAACAACAAGCGTCGCAGACGATGAATCGACAACTGTCGCAACTCATGGAACTCGCGATCCCGGTGAGCAACGATATGCCGGTGCTGGCGCGTGCTATGAGCCTGGCTGACGAACTCGATCACCACCTGTTCGATACGCTTTATCACGCAGTAGCGTTCGAAGAGGAGGCAACACTCGTTACCGCAGATCGGCGCTATTGGACGAAGGCTCGTAAGCTTGGGAACATCGTCGAGCTTGGTGAGTGGCGCGCGTGATCGAGCAAAGAGCAAGGCTGCGATTCCGAAGCCAGAGCCGGGAACATGACTTCTGGTGTCAACGCGGTCCGCACGTGACCCGTGCTCACTCAGATGAACGGCGCCTCCCAGCGCGAGCTGTGGCAGAGCCCGGCCAACCACAAGAGACCAAGACTGGCGAACAATCGAAGCGTATTCATTTGCGAGATGCGTGAACATGCAGGTGCTTCACCATTGCCAGTGGTCGAAATATCGCGTCCGCAGTAGATCAGTCTATTCTCGGACGGCCTCCTAACTCAGGTGCTTACGAAAGAACTCCACCATCCACTCTTCCGCAATGCCCGCTTGTTCCTCGTTGAAACGGGGCGTGGAATTGTTGTGGAGGCCGTGCATCGTACCGGGATACACATGGTGTGTGTAGTTCACGTCGTTGGCCTCCAGGGCCTCCTCGAAATCCGGCCACATCTCATTTAGTGGGTGTCGGAAGCGTCGGGCGTGCGGGTGCCGGGTGGGCGCGACAGCTGACTGGTCCGGCAAGATGCATCCGGGCCGGCGTCGTGGTAGTACAGTGGGTAGTCAGGCCGTTCGAGAAAAGTCATGAGAATCAGACTACCGCAAAGCAGGAGTAGTTCGCGATGAACCAGAAGACCGACAGCTACGGCAGCCCGACGTCTGCAACGGCGGAGGCCATGCCCGGCATCAACGACTTCGTCGAGGGCTTCATCAGCTATCAGCCCCGCGCAACGAACGTGCTGGCAACCGCGGACGCGCAGCCGGGTTCCGCATTGGCCAACCTGCACGCAGCCTGTCTGTGGATGTTTCTCGAGCGGCCCGAAGCGCCGGGCAAGGCCGAACCGTATATCCTTCGTGCCGAGGCCGTTGCAGGTCAGCATCCGCGTGAACGAGCTCTGGGTGAACTGGTGCGGGCGTGGCAACGCTACGACAGCCGTGCGGTCGTGGCGATCGCCGAGGGCATGCTCGACGAATGGCCGCAGGATCTCGCCACGCTCAAGCTGGCTCAGTACCATTTGTTCAATGCCGGTGATTCACCGGGGATGTTGCGTTTCGCCGAGAAGGTGGCCACGACCAACCAGGCGCATGCGCCGTTTCATAGCATGCTCGCCTTCGGCCATGAGCAATGCCACCATATCGATGCCGCCGAGCGTGCTGCCGGTGCGGCGCTCGCCATCGACGAACGTGAACCGTGGGCACACCATGCCATGGCACACGTGCACCTTACGCGTGGCACCATCGAGCCGGGGCGCCGATTCCTGCAAGACATGGCCCCTGCCTGGCAGGATCTGAACTCGTTCATGTTCACGCACAACTGGTGGCATCTCGCACTGTTCGAGATCTCCTCCGGAGAGGTCGACATCGCGCTCGGCATCTACGATGAACGTTGTCGCGACGTGCAGCCGGACTACAGCCAGGATCAGATCGGTGCGATCTCACTGCTGGCCCGGCTGGAGTGCGCAGGGGTGGATGTCGGTGATCGCTGGCAGGCGCTGGCGAGCCTGCTGGAAACGCGCTCGAACGATGTGGTGCAACCGTTCCTCACCCTGCAGTACCTGTATGGCCTGGCGCGCTGCCTTCCGTCGGCTGCGGACGATCTCATGCAGCTGGTCCGGCAGCAGGCTGTGGAGCCGGTAGTGGCCGGTGATCGTGAACTCTGGATATCGGTGGGCATTCCGGCGGCCGAGGGTGTGCTGGCACATGCACGCGGCGAGTTCCGGCCGGCGGCGGAGCGTCTGTCCGAAGTACGCTCACGCCTGTGGCAGATAGGCGGCAGCCATGCACAGCGCGATCTGTTCGATCAGCTGCTGCTGGATGCACGGTTGAAATCGGGCCAATGGACGGCTGCGCGGCAGATGCTGGAAGGGCGCCGCAGGTACGAGCCGGACAGTCCGTTGCTGCATGCACGTCTCGCCCAGCTCAGCGACAAGCCGGGCTTGCAGTGAACGAACCGGCAATGTCCACGACATCGCAGGCTTGCCGTCGACGAGCCGGAGATGGCTACAGGACGAGAACGAACGGCAGTTAGAGCCTCGCGTGCCGAATCAATGTTCGATGATGTCCTCACGCATGGTGGCGTACTTCGCCAGCAGCTGATTCTGTACGCCCTGAGGCACCCTGTTCTTGTCCATCGCGCTCATGAGGGCTTCCACCACCGCGTTGAATTCGGCCTTCCCGATATTCATCCCGGCGTGGGATCGGCGCATGTCATCGCCGGTGTACTCACAGCCGCCGCCGGTCTCCATGCACATCTGCTGTTTCATCATGGTATGAAAGCGGCCGATGTCGGTGTCGCGGTATCGGCCTCTGACGCGTTCGTCCGCTGCCAGCTCGCGTATGAAGTCGGTCGTCAGTTGTTCGACACCGCTCGCGCCGCCAAGTTGGTCATAAAGTGTCGGTGCAGCGGCGGGCGCCGCGCGTCGTGCAGCTCCGAGTCCGGGTTCGGCGTCTGCAGTTCGCGTACCGCCGGCGATCACGCCGGCAGGCATCTGAGCGTCCTTCCGAGCGTCCATCCGAGAGGGCGTCGTGCTACAGGCGTTCGTCAGCGTGATGATCGCGATCGCCAGGAAAGCCGTGATCGCATGAATGCGGGAACGTGTATTGAAGTGTTGCATGGAGATTCGATGGTTGCTTGGATGCGAGGCAGGTTCGGAGTCCCTATCAGGCGGGTCTCACTGGCTTACCTGCAAGGAGAGATACACGCCTTTCTGGTCGTCGAGGTTCGCGATCGAACCCAGATCCGAATACGCTGCAACCACCGAGAACCGCTTGTTCGGAAACCAGCCGACGAACACGTCGTACCAATCGTCTTCCGGTGCAAAGCCGAGGTTGTCCGGCTTCTGTCGGTATTCGGCACCGACCACCCATTGGCGTGTCAGAAACAGCCCTGCGCTGACTTCACCGACCAGCTCCGGACGGTTGTCTTCAAAGCTGCCGTGGCCGAGCAGGCCGGTCTGGTTGGCACTGGTGGCGCGTATGGTGGTGTTCAGGAAGAATGAGCGATGGAATGGTCCGTCGAGCCACAACTTGCTTGCCGCCAGGTACACGTCCATACCCGTATCCTCCCCCGCACCGACCGCACCCGGAACCGTGAAGTCGTCGCTGCTCTTGTACTGTACGCCCAGGCTGAGCTGGGGCAGACGGGTGTAGATCAGATCACCTGCCACGCGTAGCTTGGCGCCGATGATCGTCTGCTCCAGCTTCTCGCCCGGTATGACCTTGTCGATGTCGAAGCTCTGCCTGCCAACCGAGAGTTCCACCCGGTTGTACAGCGACGTGGCAGCGCCGAAGGCCTGCAGCGTGAAATCGCTCGGGCGCACCGTGGTGTACCAGGCGGTGGCACCGAACTGCCGGTCTTCGCCGTAGCCTGCCAGCAACGACCAGGGCACGATGCCGCCGCCCGCCGAGCCTTCCACGGTGGTGGCACCGCCGGTGGCGATCAGGCGCCCGCCGGGCGCCGCCTGCACTTGTGCGGCGAAGAAGGCGAGGCACAGCAGGCCTCTGCAGCATCGTGCCGATCGCCGAGTGGCAAGCTTCGTCATCAGTCATCTTCCTTTTCTTCAGACCATTCAAGCGGCAGTGGTTCCGACCGGATATCTCGATGGGGTCGGACTATTGGTATCATGAGGTGCCGATCAGGACAGGCCAGCTTCGTGCCAGCTCAGGCTACGGCCTGCAACATATCGGCCGTATGTGCGAGCCACCAGGGGCCGAAATCGGCTGCCGGTAGCGGGCGTGATATGTAGTACCCCTGAATCGTGTCGCTGCCGAGCACCTCGAGAAGATTCCACTCGTCGCTGGTTTCGATGCCCTCGGTGGTGATCTTCATGCCCATGCTGTGTCCCAGATCGATGATCGCCTTCACGATCAGTGCCTCGGTGGTGTCAGGCTTGATTTCGATGATGAAGGAGCGGTCGATCTTCAGTTCGTCGATCGGCAGGTCGCGCAGTTTCGACAGGGATGAGTAGCCGGTACCGAAGTCGTCGATCGACACCATGAAGCCATGACTGCGCATCGTGCGCAGGATCTTCAATGCCTTGTCGGCATCGCGCATCATCGCGCTCTCGGTTACCTCGATGATCAGATCGGCAGGGCTGAGCCCGTGTTTCGCAAGATAGCCACCGATGCGGTCGGGCAGGGCGGCATCCTGCAGGTCCATGGCCGAGAGGTTCACCGCCGCCCGTACCGCGATGCCCTTCGTTCGCCATTGCGCCACCTGCGCGATCACGCTCTGCAGTATCCAGTTGCTGAGCATGCCGATGTTGCCGGATTTCTCGGCCAGCCCGATGAACTCATCGGGCGGCATGAAGCCGTGCTCGGGGTGAATCCACCGCACCAGTGCCTCACAGCTCCTGACGCTGCGGTCCTTCATGTCGATCTTCGGCTGGTAGTACATCACCAGCTGATCGTCATCGACGGCTCGCTTCAGGTCAGCGACCACCGATAATTGCCGCAGGTGGTTCTCGTCGCGGCCGAACTGATAGAACTCTATGCCGTTCATCGTCTCGCGCGCATCGGTCAGCGCGATGTCCGCGCGCCGTGTCAGTTCGGTGACCTCCTTGCCGTGCTGTGGATATATTGATACACCGGCAGAGATACTCGGCACCAGTTCCGCATCGTTGAGCATGATCGGTTGTGCCATGGTTGCAATGATATCGCCGAGCAGGTAGCGCACCGATACCTCGTCGGCGTTGGCGGCTATGATCATGAATTCGTCGCCTGCCACGCGGGCCACGGTGTCGCCCTCGCGTACCCGCTCGACAAGCCGTTCGGCGAGTTTCTGCATCATGCGATCGCCGACGAGGCTACCCAGCGCCTCGATCACCTGCTTGAAGCGATCGACCCCGAGGATCACGACGGCGACCGGTTCATGACGGCGCTGCGCCACGGCGAGTTGCTGACCGAGCCGATCGCGCGCGAGGCGCAGGTTGGGTAGTTGCGTCAGTTCATCGTGAAATGCCTGGTGCTCGATGCGTTCCTCGCGCTCGGCGATACCGCTCTGCATGCTGTTGAAGGTTTTGGCCAGCTCACCGAACTCGTCGCGGCGCTTCAGATCGAGATGCACATCGTAGTGGCCGTCCCTGATCCGTGCGGCAGCGTGCGAGAGCATCTGCACCGGTCGGGTAAGGCTGTGTGCCATCCAGAAAGCCATGCCGATACCCACCGCCAGCGCCAGGCTGGCCAGCAGGACGAGCCGGCTGCGCAAGCGACGGTACGATTGCAGGGCCGCTTCCAGCGATTTCTGCAAGACGGCGGAAACGCTGCCGTTGACCCGGTCGAGGGCGACCCGTTGCGTCAGGAACGACTCGCCGCGCAGTGTCGTCAGATCACCGGCGGAGGTGCTGGTCAATCGGCTGATGGCTATCGGCAGCGCATCCTTCTTCTCCGGCGACAGGGTCGAGCCGAAGTAGCGTTCGCGCTGATTCACCTGACCTGCGAACGAGACTTCCATGCCGACCTGGCTGGCAAGGTCGGCCGCCAGCGCATCGTTCAGCGAGAAGCCGAGCAGCAGCCAGCCGATCGTCAACGGCGCCTTGACCGGTACGACCACGATCTGCCGCGCCCGGTCGGCAATCACCAGAGTTTCGACGTGAACACCGGACACGTCGGCCTTGGTCGCGACACGCGCGTAGAGCGTGGCGTCTTCGTTGACACTGTGCGTGCTGCTGATGAGACGACCGTCCAGCCCGATCAAGCTGGCAAGGTCGGCGTCCACCCGGGTGACGTTGTTGGCCAGTGCCGAGCGGATGGTATCCATGTCCCGGCTCGCGATCGCAGACTTGAACCCGAAATCGGCAGCGAGCACCTCGGCACTGTTCAGCAGCAGTCGGCTACGCTTGTCGAACAGCTGGCGAAGCAGGTCCGTGCCGGCTTCGAGCTGAAGACGCGTCTCGGCACGAACGTCACGGTCCAGCGTGCCCAGAACCGCCGTGAAGGTCGTCATCTGCGCAACGACCACGAGCCCTACGACCAGAATCAGTATGCGCTGATAGAAGGAGCTGAACACGATCGAGCGTCAGTCTTCGAACAGAGACTGCAGAGGGCTCACTGTCCGCTTCTCGGTCCGACGCACTTGCTCGGTCTGCAAGGCGATCGTTTTTGACTGGTGCCCGTTCGTCAGGGTCAGCGGCTCACGCACGTACTTGACACCGAGATCCGGATGCCAGACTTGCAAGGTGTAGTTGCCGCTTGGTACTCCATCGAGCGCGGCCATCCCATCATTGCCGGTTTTCGAGAACCAGGGCGTGTCGACGACTTGCAGAAAACCGACCATGCCATCGTGGATGTTGCAGCCCAGGGCGACGATTCCCGCGTGCTCGAACCTGACCGGTGTACTGGCTTCCCCGTGATACAGCTTGAGTTCGAAATTGTTGGGGAACGAGAATGAGTAGACATGGTGCCGCACATCGTCAGTGTTCGGGAAAGACACCTCGGTGCCCTGCTGGATCGGTAGTACGGTCGGTGCGAACTGGCGGGCCCGCTGATCCATGACTGCCCGGGTGCCGGAGGCGGCGGGTATAGGCTTGTCGCCGTGAACAGAGATCACGGCGTGCTCCAGGCGTTGACCCTGCGCATCGGTCACGGTCACGAGCAGCGAACTCGCCCAGCCGGTTCCGTGGCATAGCACCGAAAACAGCAGGACATACCAGGCTTTCGTGCTCATGCGTCTCCTTCAGTGAACCAAGGCGTCGGGTGGTGAGCTCGATGAACGTCACCTACCCGGTTCGGAGCGGCACGATGTCCGAAATCTTGAATCCGGGCCCCAGCCGGGAGTCTCAGGGGCCGTCTCCGAGCGGAACACTGTTTCGCACCCGCCGGGAAGTTGCAGACCTGTCCGACCGGGCCACCGTCTCGCGATCCGCGGGAATCGCGCGCACTGCCATGACGTGCTATCGATGATCTCGTGCACCAGGCGTCTGAGGTGAAAGAGTCGGCTATACTGCGGAAATCACTTACACTCCAATCCGTCGCCGCGTCAGCGGTTCAGCGGGTTGTCGATGGAGCAATACCTCGATGGCGTCTCTCTCTTTCCTGCTGCGGCTCACGGCCACACGTCTTGTCGGTTCCGCCGTCGCCATCGTCGTCTGTCTGGCAGGGTTTACCGGCCTGTCACAGGCGCAGGAGAGTGCGGGTCTCGAATACCGGATCGGGCCGGAGGACGTCCTGCAGATATCGGTCTGGAAGGAGGACGATCTCGATCGGGAGGTGCTCGTACGGCCCGATGGTGGTATCTCCTACCCGCTCGTCGGCGACGTGCAGGTGTCCGGGCGTACGCCGGTCGAGGTGCAGGACGAGATCGGCCAGCGCATTGCGCGTTTCATTCCGGATGCGGAAGTCACGGTGGCGGTGGACAAGGTGTCCGGGTACACCGTGTTCGTGCTCGGTGAGGTGAACGAGCCCGGTCAGTTCACGCTCGGTCGCTATGTCGATGTCGTTCAGGCACTCACGCTCGCAGGCGGCACCACCCCGTATGCCAGCGATCGCAATATCCGCGTGCTGCGCCGCCAGGACGGTCGAGAGGTCACCTATGAGTTCGACTTCCGCGATATCGAGCGCGGTCGCAGCCTGGAGCAGAACATCCTTCTTCAAAGCGGTGATGTCGTCGTCGTACCCTAGAGCCGGCGCGGCAGGCTTCTCTCATGGTTCCTCAATGTCCGGTTCGCGAGCGTATGGTTCGTGGACGTCAGTTTCGTCAACGTATCGCTCGTCAATGCATCCGCTCATCGCGCACGCTCTCCGGGCCGCGCCGGTCGGGCAGCCTCTGGCAGCTTTTCGCTTCTGCCGCGCTTACGGTGTCTCTCTTGCTCGTATCGGTGCCGTCACGGTCGGATGTGTGGGTGCTGGAACCCTCGCTCGGTGTGGATCAGCGGTTCGATGACAACTATCGTCTCGATGCGGTAACCCAGGAGCAGGTCAGCGCCACGCGGGTGGTCGGGTCGCTGGGTTTGAGCCGCGAGTCGCAGACGACCATCATGCGCGGGTTGCTGCAGGGCGATGGTGTACTGACCATCAGCGATGCCCGTGAAGACGAAGAGATCGAATCCAATCAGTCCGCCGCCTTCGACGCCATCTTCAAGGGGCAGCGCTACCGGTACGGGTCCGGATTCAAGTTCACGCAAGACAAACCCACACAGGAAATCTCAGCCGATCTCAACAGCGGTGACGTCATCGGGATCGACACCGGTGAGAATGCCGATACGCAGAAGAATATCGATCGTCAGCGAATCGAGGTCACACCCAACATCACCTTCGAGCTCTCCCGACGTAGCAGCCTCGACGCACGATTGAGCTATACGGATGTGGAGCACGGGTTGACCGATCCGCAGGATGCTCTGGTAGATCGTTACGTCACCTTCCTGCAATCCACCAATCGTCCGCCGGGCTTCGACCCGAACATACCGCTGGATCAGCTCACCTTCGACGACGTGCCCACGCCATTCACCTACGGCGGCGAGCTCGACGACTTCAGAGAGGCGCGTTTCGATCTTGGCTGGAGATATGCGCTTTCACCGATCAGTACCCTCTTGTTGAACGCCGGTTACATCGACTACCGGGCGGATACCGAAGCGGACGCCGGCGTCATCTTCGCGTTCGAGGACAAGGAAGAAGACCCCGATGAGCGGCTCGTGCTGCGTGACCCGAAGCGCGAGTCGTTGTCGGGCACCACACGGCTCACCGTGGGTTACCAGCGCGACATCTCGCCAACCGTCGACGTGGCCCTGGAGCTGGGGGGGTTCGTGAAAAAAACGGACGACACCGACCTGTTCCGGCCAGACGACGAAACCGGCTTGAGCGGGGATGACCTTGCTGACCGGCTGACCGGCCTCGAATACACGGAAGAGGGGTGGCTGGCCAATGCGTCCGTGGCCTATCAGACCAGGCGCTCGCGTTACGATGCACGGCTGGGGTTCGATCTGTCGCCAAGTGATACCGGGCGTGAGGAACAGGCACTCGACCTGCGGCTTGGCCTGCGGCGCGACCTTACTCAAAGGGTCAGCCTGCAGCTGCAGGCACGGGCCTTCGATCCGGATTTCTCCGACGTCGCCGACGACGACAGGTTCAAGCGGCGGTTCCTGAGTCTGGAGCCGCGTGTGAACTGGGCTTTCTCACGTGAATGGTCTGTTGCACTGTCGTATCTCTACCGTCGGCAACGATCGTTGGTGGAATTCTCTGACATCACGCCGACCGGTGAGGTTGATCTCAACGGAGTGGATACGTTCGACGAGACCGTTACCAGCGAGTTCCTGACCGGTGAGAGCAATGCAGTGCTGCTCTCCATCCGGTACTCACCCCCGTCACCGATCCAGGAGCTGCGGGAGACGTTCTAGAGGCTCGTCATCGACCGACTCACGGTTGCTCGTCGAGCCAAGGGGTGGGCATTACCCCGGTTATTTTGCAGTGGAGCGGTCAGCCGTGACCTTCGCCGGTGTCGATGCGGCGTCGATCGGCACGTAGTCGACGATCTTCATCGCCTCCGGATCGAACGCGGCTACACCCTTTGCATAACGACTCTTGAAACGGTAGAGCTCGACACTCTCTCGATCGATACCGTGCCCGTCGAGTGCCGTGCGCACCTGCTGCAATTCCCCACGCGACTGCAGGGCAGCGTCATCGAGAGCGTCTTTGCGCATGCGCTCGTCGCGCTCTTTCAAGGCAACGAACTGGTCGCTGCGTTCGTGGGGCTCTGGAAAGCCGTTGAACAGGTCGGCCAGATACTTGCCGTAGTTCTCCCGGGTCGGCGGCGGTGTGTAGAGCAGGGCAGGGGTCGTGTTGCTCAAGCTCGACAGGCGTCGTGGCTGGAGACCACGATTGAGCAGCTCCGCGTTGGCCTCTCGGAGCGCCTGGTTCGATAGCGTGTTGAACTGGTGATCGGCGTATACCACAGCCACGGTGCGCTGTTGCCAGGTGGTGGCGAAGCCGTACGCCAGTGCACCGATCTGGATGAGGGCAATCAGCGACATGTCCAGCAACAGTTTCGGCTTGCCGGGCTTGTACAGCAAAAGGGTCAGCGCCGGTCCCAGTACCAGGTCCACCATGGCGACAAGCTTCAACCCCTGCCAGCCACCATCGATCATGAACAGCTCACCGGGAAACCACCAGCGCAGCATGACGAACACCAGCGAGCTGAATATCAACAGGCTCAAAGCGAAGTGAATGGCGAAGGCCTGGCCCTTGCTGAGCGTGGCCCAGCGCGCGGTTGCGGTCTGACTCATGCTGACGTGCTCCTCGTCCCCTGAACGTCGGATCTGTACAGCCTCCCGGGGGCTGGCAGCCGGACTGGCAGGATGCAAGGGATGAGCCAGCGAAACAGGGTCTTCGTCAGCGGGGATTGGATCTGCTGCGAGGATTCGACCTGCGAGCCGAGGCCTCAGGCTTTCGCCAGCAAGAACTCGATCAGCGCCTTCTGGGCGTGCAGCCGGTTGCCGGCCTCGTTCCACACCACGCTGCGGGGGCCGTCGATCACCTCGGCGGTGACTTCCTCGCCACGATGGGCCGGCAGGCAATGCATGAAAAGCGCTGCGGTGTCGGCCCGCTTCATCAATTCCTCGCTCACACAGTAGTCTGCGAAGGCGAGCGTTCGCGTCTGCTGCTCCGCTTCCTGCCCCATGCTGGCCCAGACATCCGTGGCAACGAGGTGCGAGCCTTCACAGGCCTCGATCGGATCACGCACGATACGTGCGCAGTTTCCAGCGGCCTCGAGCGTGGCAGGGTCGGGTTCATAGCCTTCGGGGCACGCGATGTTCAGCTCGAAACCCAGCAGGCAGGCGGTATTGATGTAGGAGTTGCACATGTTGTTGCCGTCTCCTACCCAGGTAACCTGCTTGCCTTCGATGCTGCCGGCGTGCTCTGCGAAGGTCTGCATGTCGGCCAGCAACTGGCATGGGTGCAGCAGATCGGTCAGCGCGTTGATCACCGGCACGCTGGCCGCCGCGGCGAAATCTGCCAGTGCAGCCTGGGAGAACGTGCGCACGCTGATGATGTTCACCATCTGCGACAGCACGCGGGCAGTGTCGGCCAGTGGTTCGCCGCGGCCGAGCTGAGTGCCTTCGGGAGACAGGTAGATGGCATGACCACCGAGCTGTGCCATGCCGGTTTCAAAGGAGACGCGAGTGCGCGTCGAAGATTTCTCGAAGATCATCGCGAGCACCCGGTTCGGCAGCAGGGCTTCGCCGGTACCGCTTTCGTGCTGCCGGCGAAACTCGGTGCCGCGGGCAATGATCGCGCGAAACTCGTCGGCCGTGAGGTCGAGCTCACTCAGGAAGTGACGCGTCATCGCTCGGCGCTCGCGCCGGCCGACTCGCCGTTCTGCTCGGCGAGAAATTCCACGACCAGCTCGCTGACCTGCCGAACCACGGTATCGGCCTGGGCATCGGTGAGGATCATCGGCGGCAGCAGGCGGATCACCTTGCCAGAAGCCACATTGATCAGCAGCCCGACATCCAGGGCTCGCTGCACCAGTTCGCCACAGGGCCTGTCGAGTTCGATACCGATCATCAGGCCCTTGCCACGTATTTCCCGTACACCCGGCCGGTTGTGCAACGCCTGGCGGAAACCGTCGAGAAACCGTTCACCGAGGGCCTCCGCGCGTAGCAGCAAGCCTTCCTTTTCGATCTGCTCGATGACGGTCAGACCGACGCGGCAGGCGAGCGGATTGCCACCGAACGTGGTGCCATGGCTGCCCGGCTGCACGAGATCCGCAGCCGCGCCGCGGGCCAGACAGGCACCGATCGGTACGCCGTTGCCCAGTGCCTTGGCCAGCGCCATGACGTCTGGCTTCACCGCGCTGTGCTGGCAGGCGAACCAGGCACCGGTACGACCCATGCCGGACTGGATCTCGTCGAGCATCAGCAGCCACTCATGCTGGGTGCAGAGCTCACGCAGAGCCGGCAGGTAGTGCTCGTCCGGTACGTTGATTCCACCTTCGCCCTGTACCGGCTCGACCATCACGGCCACGATATCGTCGCGCTCGGCCGCCAGCGTACGGATCGCTTCCACATCGTCATAGGGCACCACCAGGAAGCCACCGACCAGGGGCCCGAAGCCATTCTGGATCTTGCGGTTGCCGGTGGCCGACAAGGTGGCCAGGGTGCGGCCGTGAAAGGCGGTATCAGTAACGATGATGATCGGGTTCTCGATGCCTCGTCGATGGCCATGCAGCCGCGCGATCTTGATGCACGCCTCGTTGGCTTCCGCACCCGAGTTGCAAAAGAAGGCCTTGTCCATGCCGGCCAGTTCGCACAGCCGGGTGCCGAGCGCTTCCTGCTCCGGAATATGGTAGAGGTTGGAGCAATGCAGCAAGGTGCTCGCCTGCTCGGTAATGGCCGCGGTGATGGCAGGGTTGGCGTGTCCCAGCGAACAGACGGCGATACCCGACAACGCATCCAGGTAATGCCTGCCCTGATCGTCGACCACGTCGGCACCGCGCCCGCTAACCATCGTGACCGGAAGCCTGCCATAGGAAGACATCAACGCTGCCATGCTAGTAGTCCTCTCACCGTTGTGACGCGAAACCGGCCATCTTACACTTGATCCCGGTGCACTGTAATGCCCCGATCATTCAGATGATCGGGGCGCTGCGGTGCATCAGCATTGACGAACTGTCATCAGGCGTGAAACCTGTGGGCCAGGAAACCCGCGGCTGGTAATCGCCGGTCGGTAGTGCGACGATCGTGCCGTGCACATCGCACCTGTCACTACGGTGATGATGTCGGACGCACCGTGCAGGTCGCGATGACGATCATGCCCGGCGCATCGCGGCCGTCACGTCGACATCATGCCGAGCCCAGTGCCTGAGAGCAGTGCCCGTATCGCGTTGGCGTTTTGATTTCAACGCTGCTGACCCTATCGTTCAATAACCCCCAACAAGGAGTTCCCATGGCCTTCGAATTTCCCGACCTGCCGTACGACTATTCCGCACTCGAGCCGAACATCGACGCTAAGACGATGGAGATTCATTACGGCAAGCACCACAAGACGTATTTCGACAAGTTCACCGGCGCCGTGGACGGTACAGCGATGGCGGACCAGTCGCTGGAGGTGGTCATGAAAGGTGTGGACGGCAGCACCTCGGCTGCCGTACGTAACAACGGCGGCGGTTTCTACAACCACATCATCTACTGGAACTCCATGTGCGATGGCGGCAGCTCCCCCAGCAGTGAGTTGTCTTCGGCCATCGATTCCACCTTCGGATCGATGAGCGACCTGAAGACGAAGATCAAGGAGGCCGGTGTGGGCCAGTTCGGTTCGGGGTTTGCCTGGCTGATCAAGGCCGATGGCAAGCTGGTCGTCACGTCCACGCCGAATCAGGACAACCCGCTCATGAAGGTCGCCGACCATCAGGGCACGCCGTTGCTCGGCATGGATGTGTGGGAACACGCCTATTACCTGCACTACCAGAACAAGCGGCCCGACTACATCGATGCCTGGCTGGACATCATCGACTGGGCAAAGGTGTCGGAGCGTTTTGCCGCTGCCTGAGACTTTTCGACAAGCGGCTGTCGCGCAGGCTCCGGCCTTTCAGCGAATGCCGACCGGCACGTGTGCTCGAGTGCCCGATTGCGGGTGCCCGGGCAGTCACTGATATACTGAAGTACGGCACGGGTTCGCCTGGGGCCGATCCGTCGGTTGCCGGCCCTAGTGCTTCGAGGTTTCGAGCCCGGACCACGTGCCTCAAGCGTCGAGCTTCGCACCCACCCCACTCTTTTCGGAAACTACCTCAATGGCCGATTCGTCAGATCCCAGTACCGATGTGACCGCACGCATCCAGCAGCAGATCGCGGAAAATCCGATCGTCCTCTACATGAAAGGTACGCCCCAGATGCCGATGTGCGGGTTCTCGATGCGAACCGTCGAGGCATTGAAGCAATGCAACCGTGAATTCGCGTTCGTCAACATCATCGCCGACCCGCAGATTCGCGAAGTGCTTCCCAAGGTGTCCGAGTGGCCGACCTTCCCGCAGCTCTACATCAACGGTGAGCTGATCGGTGGTTGCGACATCGCGATGGAACTTGCCGAAAGTGGCGAGCTCAAGAAGATGATCGATCAGGCAGCTGATCAGGCTGCGTGATGTGTGCGTTCTCCCATCGGTTGACCACCCGGCAGAACAGTTCGGCCGTCATTCGCGTGTCGTAGATGGCTGAGTGGGCCTCTCGGGTATCCCACTCGATGCCCGATGCCGCCGCCGCTCTGGCCAGCACCGTCTGGCCGTAGGCAAGACCGCAGAACGAGACGGTATCGAAGCAGCTGAACGGGTGGAAGGGGTTCTTCTTTATTCCACAGCGAACCGCTGCCGCGTTGATGAATTTCAGATCGAAGGTGGCGTTGTGCCCCACGAGGATTGCCCGGGTGCAGCCCGCATCGCTGACGGCCTCGCGAATCGGGTTGAACAGATAGGTCAACGCTTCGTGTTCCGCACGTGCCGCGCGCAGCGGATGGAACGGATCGATGCCGTTGATCTCCAGCGACTTGGGCTCCAGGTTTGCACCGTCGAAGGGCATGACATGAGTGCTGAGGCTCTTGCCCGGTAACAGTTGCTGGGACTCATCCAGATCCACCAGTACGACTGCCACTTCGAGCAAGGCATCGGTCTGCTCGTTGAACCCACCGGTTTCGACATCTACGACCACTGGTAGGTAGCCACGAAATCTCTCGTTGAGCCTCCAGGGTTTTCCAGGTTCGTACATGTAGTAGAAGTACCAGTATAGGGAGGGAGTGCCCGAATCATACACGGGAGCATCGGTGATACCATCGAATGCTTCCGGTTTGTCCAGTTGATAACTTTCGCGTGGCTGCCCTTTTTCGTCTCTACTTCAACATCGCCTTCCTGATGAGCAAGCCACAGGATCTGCCCGGTGGGCGGGCACAGCTTCAGGTGGCCATCGGTCTGGCCTTCGTGACCTACGTGCTGGTGGCGCTCGTGTTGGAAGAGCCGGGCAGGGCCATCGGCCATGCATTGGTAGATCTGATCTTTTCCGGTCTGGTGTTCCATGTCGCCTTGCGTCTGGTCAATCACCCCGGCAGGTTCGAACAAGCCTTTGGCGCCCTGTGTGGCTCAGGCGCGATACTGAACCTTGCTGCCTTGCCTATCTACCTCGCACGGCCGGTCGAAGCAGGTCAGCCGCCGTCAGGGCTGGCGATATTTGCCCAGTTCCTGTTACTGGTGTGGAGTCTGTCGCTGTTCTCACATGTGTTGCGGCATACCTTCGACACCGGCAAGCTCGTCAGTGCGTTGCTTGCCTTCGCTTACTTCATCGTGGCGATCAATCTTTCCGGTTGGCTGCTGCCCGCCGCAGCGTAGGGTTCCAGATGGTTGTCGAACAGGCGCTGGAGCGCCAGGTCATGAAAATCACACCTCCCGTATCGGATAACACGGGTCCGAAACCGTTGCGATCGCTGGACATTCAGGTGCCCGCCCTGATCGGCCGGTATCAACTGGGCCGTCGCATAGGCTCGGGCACCTGTGGCGTGGTGCATCTCGCGATCGACAGAGCGTTGCGACGCGAAGTGGCCATCAAGGTCTCGCCGGTGGGCGATATGGAGTTGAGCACCGGCAGGGTGCCCGGTGCTCAGCGTGCCTATGAGACCGAACTGATCGCAGCCGGTCGGCTCGAGCATCGCAACATCGTCACTGTGTACGATGCCGGGCAGATCGGGGATCTGAACTATCTGGTGATGGAGGTGGTGCGCGGGCGCACGTTGAAGGCCTATGGCAAGGGCCGTGAGCGGCTGCCGGCCTCGCAGGCACTGTCGATCATCATCGATTGCTGCCTTGCACTGGACTACTCGCACAGCAAGGGAATTCTGCATCGCGACATCAAGCCTGCCAACATCATGGTGGCCAAGGATGGCTGCGTGAAGCTGCTCGATTTCGGGATCGCTGTCGGTTTGTCCGGTGAGGGCGCACTGGCCCGTCAGGGTCCCACGCTCGGCACACCGAATTACATGTCGCCGGAGCAGATACTGGGCCGCGAACTCAGCCCGGCCAGCGACTTCTACTCACTGGCCACGATCCTGTACGAAATGCTCTCCGGTCGTCAGCTGTTCAAGGCGAGTACGGTCAAGGATCTGTTTCGCACCGTCATCAAGATTCCGGCCGAGCCGTTGAGCCAGGCGCGGCCAGATCTGCCGGTCGGGTTGTCATCCGTCTTGTCGCTGTGCCTGGAGAAGCGTCCGTCGAACCGGTTCCAGACGGGTGCCGACCTGGCCCGGGAGTTGTCGCCGTACGTCGCACCTCTGCGTGCACTGGAAGCGCAGTGGCCACTGTCACCCGGCATGATCGAGCTGGCTCGCCTGCAGGCGGGTTTCGAGAACTTGAGTACGATGCAGGTGCGCCGGTTACTCGAGGGCCTTCCGCAGCATAGGTACAGGCGTGGCGAGCAGGTCCAGCTTCAGGTGGCCGATGAAGGCACGGTACTGGTCATTCTCGAAGGTGCCGTCCGTGTTTCCGGACCCGCCGACGATACCCGCGTTCTGGGCATCGGCGATGTACTCGATGCCGGCCGGGCCCCCGCGTGGCGCATTCCGACGATCGATAGCAGGGAGGCGTTGTCGGCGGTCACCGTTCGCGTGATCGACAAGGCTCAGGTGGCATCGTTGCCCAGGGAGCTGCGCAAGCACTGCAACCGCCAGTTCCTCGAGCGTGAAGCCATCAGGCAGGCGCAACGTTACGACGCCGTTTCCCTGAAGCTCTAGCAACCCTGGCACGTGATGATGGCGGGTTCAGCGTGCCGGTCAGGTCAACCTTCGTACCGACACGGACTTTCACAGGCATGATCCGCATCGAAATCGCTTTCATGGGTTGCTGGAGATGATACGCATTTCCTGCCGCGGCTGAGGAATCTCGAAGCCTGCCTCTGTCAGTGCCTGGTTGACTCCACGGTTCACGTCGTGCGTCAGGGTGAGGTATTTCAGTGGTGAGTCGAAGAATACGAGAATGTCGAACATCAGCGCACCGTTGCCATAGCCCATGAAGAAGGTGTTGGGTGCCGGGTCTTCCACCACATCGGGGTGCGCCTCGATCACGTTCATGATGATTCGCTGCACTTCTTCGATGTCCGAATCGTAGCTGACGCTGACGTGCAGGCGCAGACGGGTGACGGCATCGTGCAACGTCCAGTTGATCACGTTTTCGGTAGTCACCGAATTGTTCGGGATGATCACGTCGTGGTTGTCGAAGTCGGTGATCGTGGTGGCACGGATGCGAATGTTCCTGACCGTACCCGTGATCTTGCCGATGGTGACCGTATCGCCGATGCGTATCGGCCGCTCGAACAGCAGGATCAGCCCTGAGACGAAGTTGGCGACGATTTCCTGCAAGCCGAAGCCCAGCCCCACGCCGAGGGCTGCCACGATCCACTGCAGCTTGGCCCACTGGATGCCCAGTTGGCTCAGACCAGCGATCACGCCGGCACTCACCAGCACGTAACCGATCACAGTGACCGCCGCATAGCGCTCACCCGGGGCGAGCTTCATGCGTTCGAACAGGCCGAGTTCGAGCGGCCCGCGGATGTTCTTGACAGCCACGATGGTGCCGAAGATCAGGATCATCGACAGGATCAGGTTCCACAGGCTCACAGGCTCGGTGCTGATGGCGCCGTCGAGCAGGCTGGAGCTCTGCCACAGGATGATGTCCTGTGCAGCCGCCAGTGCCGGCAGAAAGGTACGCCAGATGAACATCAGGCCCGCGATCAGCAACAGTGCGGATGCGACCCGCAGCAGGTTGCGTGTCTGTATGCCGATCTTCTCCTGATCCACGGTGGCATGGAGGGCAGGGGTGGGCATCGCGTCGCCAGCGGCCTCCGGCCCGTCGGCAAGGCGCGCGGCACGAGTCTCAGCCAGACGCTGGCGTGCACGGGACAAGGCGAATCGGCGTTGTGCCACCAGAAAGTAGCGGCCCAGCAGGCCGTATACCACGGCGGCGAGCAGCAGCAGGAAGCCTGACTGGAACACCCGCATCTGCAGTTGCAACGCGGTGTCGAAGAAGCCCAGCAATGGCATCAGACCGATCGCCAGCGGCAGCGTGATAAGCAGCAGACACGCGAGCCAGGCCAGCGCGGAACTTTCGGTGACGTCGAAGATCCGGTAGAAGATCCCTTTCACCGGTCGGAAGAACACGAAGGCGAATATCGTGATGCCCAGTGAGCCGATGACGAAGGCGAGGGTACCGACGCCATAGCGCAGGGCAGGATCGTTGGGGACCACCATCATGACCAGCACCAGTGTGCAGATCCCCTGTGAGGCACTGAACCAGGTCAGGTGCCGGCGCAGGCTGCGGCGCGCCCTGTCACTCCAACCGAAGTGGGTGTCGAACACGCCGTTCGATCGGCACAGCGTGCGAAACATCAGCAGGGAGAACAGAATCCAGGAAAGCGCATAGAGGCTTTCGACCAGCGCTGTCTGGAATGTCGTGGCGGCATCGGATCGGCTCAGGAAGAAGGCCGTTGCCCAGAGCAGGAAAGGCAGAGGCATCGCCAGCAATGCACTGATCAGGATGGCGAACGGTGTCGACCAGTAGGTGTCTTCCCCGACGCGACCGACATGACTGGCTATCTCATCGAGCCTGCGGTTCATGGCGCGCCGGCGCGAGATCAGATAGACCGTGATCAGGATGATCAACAGGCTCTGGATGGGTCTGGCGAGAATCTGCCTGATCAGCTCGGCGACGGCATCGGTCCATGACCCGTGACTGGTCAGCCAGGCGATTCCAGGGGCGAGGTTGCCGACCCAGCTCATGCTCAATGGCTCACTGCTGCGCAGCCATACCGATCTGCGATCGAGCAGGTTGTTCAGATTCCTGGTCTTGTCCAGCGTATCCGCCAGCAGGGTTTCAGCGATGCGAACCGTACCGATCGTCTCCTGGGCCCGTTCGATCAGGGTGGTCAGCACGGTGGCGTGGGTACGGGCGATGTCGGAGGCCAGGTCCGACTGCCCGCTGTTGCCTGTTACGGAGCGAGCCTTCTCCTGCCAGACGATGAGCCGAAGCTCCAGTTCGGTGCGCAGGTTTTCCACCTCGGTCGTCTGTTCCTGCACCAGCTCGACCTCGGGCAGATCGGAGCGCAGTTCGCGCAACAGCGACACCACGGTGTCTGAAACCGACTGCGTATCGAGGATGCGTGCCACTGTCGAGCTGATCTCCGCGATACGTCGGGATTGCTTGCGCAACTGCCCGTCGTCCGGTAGCGGCTGATTGACCAGTGGTATGAGTTCGCGTGCCAGCGAGCGATTGCGTCTTGCTGCCTGCAACAGTGCCGGCTCCTCCCGGGCAGCCTTGCGTACCTGATCGCCGGTCAGGCCGAGCAGCTCGGTGGCGGCACGTCGCTCGGCGTTGGCAACGCGATCCTCCAGGTCGGAGATTCGCCGGTCGAGCTCATCGAGCTGCTGGTTGACCAGGTTGATCCGGGCCGTGAGTATGAGGTTGCGAGACGGAAGAGAGGCCAGTTCCGCCTGTAGATCATCGACTGCCTGCAGGCGTTCCCTGCGCGTGACCGATTCGAGCAGCGTGCGGGCCTCGGCGACGGAGCCGGGAGTTTGCGCGGGCGCGAGCTGCGGATTGCTTCCCAGCTCACCCAGCCTGTCGTTGGCCGCGGTGATGTTGCGTGCTATCTCCGCATCGCGTACCTGCAAGGCTTCGCTTCGCGATTCCAGTGCCCGCAGGCGCGAGCCAAGCTCCACGCGATTCAATCGGCGCTGGTCGAGAATCCGGCGCAGAGCGCTCAGTGTGGTGCCTTCGGGTGGCAGCTCGCCGAGTGATGATTGCCGGGCTTCGCGGCTGAGCTGCTCCCTGATCTCGTTCTCACGGGCCTGCTCGTCATCGTATTGATCGAGCTGGCGCGTTCTGTCGGACTGGCGTTCGAGCACCGCTTGCGTGGACTGCAGCAGCCCGGCGATGGCTTTCTTCGCCTCGTCGCTCAGATCCGCATTTGCCTCGACATCGGCACGCATGGTCCGAATATCCTCGACATCCGGGAGCACGCTCGATGCGGAAGGCTGGGCCCACGCTGTGAACGGCAGCAACGAGCCGAGCAGGAGCAGCGCCATGGCGAGCGCTGATCGGACAAGGCGATACCCGATGACGCAGAAGGCCGGTACGGCTACGTTCAGTCTTCGCACAACGCCACGAGCACGCCAATTCATCGCAACCACGTTCGTTCCTTGCACAACGCCATGAGCACCGAATGCCAGTACGACCACGTTCATTCCCTGGGCAACGCCATGAGCGAACGGGAGGGGATGACATTGTGGCATTCACACACGTCGGCCGCTTCGATGACGATCGTGTACGGAGGGGAACCGGTAATGGCTGACAGGCCTGCAGACGAAACATCGGCCGATCAGAAGGGGTCGACGCTCCCATTGCATGATGGTGAGGCTGCGCCCGTCACTATCGTGCGCAAGGGCCACCGATACCAACTGTGGTGCATCATGGCTGCATGACCATCGACACCCTGCTGAGCCTTGCGGCCTTCGCCTTCGTCGCCTCGATCACGCCGGGGCCGAACAACCTGATGCTGATGGCCTCCGGCACCAACTTCGGTTTCCAGCGAACCATTCCGCACATGCTCGGGGTCGGCCTGGGGTTCGTGTTCATGGTGATGGTGGTCGGCACGGGGCTGGCGGAACTGTTCGATCGCTACCCGCTCAGCCACACGGTGCTGAAGATCGTCAGCACCGTGTATCTGCTGTATCTCGCCTGGCGGATCGCCGGGGCCACGGCTCCGGGCACGACGAAGGCGACCGGCGTACCGTTCACCTTCTGGCAGGCCGCTGCCTTCCAGTGGGTGAACCCGAAGGCGTGGGCCATGGCGCTGAGCGCGGTGAGTGTGTATTCCACCTCGCATGCATTCGGCGAGATCATCGTGATTTCCATCGTGTTCGGCTTGATCAACCTACCCTCGGTGAGCAGCTGGACGCTGCTTGGCCAAGGCATGCGCCGCTTCCTGAATCAACCGGTGCGGTTGCTATGGTTCAATCGCACGATGGCTGTGTTGCTGGTGCTCTCACTGTGGCCCATCCTGCTTCCACAGGTGTGAACAGAAGATGAAGTTCGTCGTTCGGTGGTTGATCAACGTGATGAGTCACGGGCCTCGATTCACGATGTCGATGGGCCGATGCACTGCTACCGGCGCACTGCTACCGGCGCACCCTTACCCGTCGGTGGATCCGAAACGGATGTCGGCGGTATCGCCACTGACGTAGACAGCCACACACTCGCCTGCCCGGTCGCGCAACACCCACGGGTGCGTGAAATACGTTCTGACCGGCGCCGCCGCGCCTGCGGCGATCTTGCCGTATGGCTCCTCCTCCCCGTTGTAATTGATCCAGTGGAGCGACAACGGTTCGACACCATCGTTCTGGAACTGCAGGGTGATTCGACCGACGCTGTCGACCGACTTCAGGGTGCCTGACTCATCGCAGCTCAATTCGCTCACCGGGCCTTCGATCACACTGGCGGAAGGTTCTTCGGTAGCCTGTTGGAAGGTGCTGCAAGCGGTTGCCAGGCACGGCAGCGCAAGCAAGGCTGCGCGTGCGGAGCCTTGCAGGGTACACAACGTAGGGTTCTTCCAGTAGCGCATCCAGGACGTTGGCGTGATGATCGACATTTACTATACCAGCGTCGGTCCTGAGCCAATCCACAAGCCTCGAGGAGCAAGTTCATGAGCACGACACGAAAATACCGTATCGCCTGTATTCCCGGCGACGGCATCGGCCCCGAAGTCTTGACGGCGGGTCAGGCCGTGGCCGACGCGGTTGCCGACCTGTGCGGTTTCTCGATCGAGTGGGCGAGTTTCGACTGGTCGTGCGAGCGCTTTCATCGAACCGGCCGGATGATGCCCGAAGACGGCATCGAGCAGCTACGGGATCACGATGCGATCTACCTCGGTGCGGTCGGTTTCCCCGGGGTGCCGGATCATGTCTCGCTGTGGGGCCTGCTGATTCCGCTGCGCCGCGAGTTCGAGCAGTATGCCAACGTGCGTCCGGTACGCCTGCTGCAAGGCATCGACTCTCCGTTGGCCGGCAGGACCGCCGACGACATCGATTTCATCGTGGTGCGGGAGAATGTGGAAGGCGAGTATTCGGAAGTCGGCGGGCGGGTCTACCCGGGTACCGAGCACGAGGCTGCCGTGCAGCAGGCGATCTTCACGCGCCGCGGTGTGGATCGCATCATGGACTACGCGTTTGATCTTGCGCAGACGCGAAAACGCAAGCATGTCACCTCGGCCACCAAGTCGAACGGTATCATACACACCATGCCATTCTGGGACGAACGCTTCGCCGCCGCTGCCGCCCGCTACCCGGAAGTGAAGACCGCGCAGTTCCATATCGACATCCTGTCCGCGCATTTCGTGCTGCACCCCGACTGGTTCGATGTAGTGGTCGGTTCCAATCTGTTCGGCGACATCCTCTCCGACCTGGGCCCCGCCATCGCAGGTTCCATCGGTATCGCCCCGTCTGCGAACATCAACCCCGAGGGTGTGCATCCCTCCATGTTCGAACCGGTGCACGGATCGGCACCGGATATCGCCGGCCAGGGTATCGCCAACCCGGTGGCCGCGGTGTGGACGGCGGCGATGATGCTCGAGCATTTGGGTGAGTGCGAGGCGGCAAGTGCGATCGAGGCGGCCATCGAAGTGTCGCTCGGCGCAGCGGCCACGCGCACACGGGATCTGGGCGGCACGGCCGGTACGCGGGCGGCTGCCGATGCGATCGTGACGGCGCTGCGGATGACAGGCACCGGGTTGGAGGATCCTTACTCGCCGGTCTGATTATGCCTCCGCTCCAGCAGCGTCTTCTCCCAGGCCAGTGAGGTTTCCACGATGTGGTCGAGGTCATCGTGTGCCGGTGTCCAGTCCAGGGTATCGTGAATCTTGTCGACCACGGCGACCAGCGAAGGTGGGTCGCCGAGGCGACGCGGCTCTTCGACCACTTTGATCGGTTTGCCGTGCACCCGGTTCACCGCATCGATGACCTGGCGCACGCTGAAACCATGGCCGTAGCCACAGTTCAGCAACGTGGAGTCACCGCCCTTGCGCAGGTAATCCAGCGCTGAGAGGTGGGCGGCGGCCAGGTCGGTCACATGGATGTAGTCGCGCACGCCGGTGCCATCGTCGGTAGGGTAGTCGGTACCGAACACCTTCAGCTCGGGGCGCTTGCCCACGGCGACTTCGGCAGCCACCTTGATGAGCAAGGTTGCATTTTCCGTCGACTGACCGATGCGCCCGTCGGGGTCGGAACCCGCCACGTTGAAGTAACGCAGCACCACATGCTTCAGGTTGCTGGCAGCGCTCAGGTCGCGCAACATCGCCTCCGACATCAGCTTCGACATGCCGTAGGCATTGATCGGTGCGGTGGGCATGGTCTCACTGCAGGCGAGCGAGCCTTCGCCAGGCACGCCATAGGTAGCAGCCGTCGATGAGAAGATAAAGTTCTTTACGCCCTTGTCCTGGCAGACTTCGAGCAGGTTGCGGGTGCTGCAGGTATTGTTGGCGTAGTACTTGAGTGGGTTCGTGACGCTTTCGGGCACGATCGTGTGGGCCGCGAAGTGGATGACCGTGTCGATACCGTGTTCATCCATGATGCGGCTGACCAGCTCCATGTCGCCGGTCTTGCCCTTGATCAGCTTGCCTGAGAGCACGGCATCCTCGTTGCCGGTCGAGAGATCATCGAGGATGACCACGTTCTCGCCGCGCTCGCCGAGAAGCTTGACCACGTGGCTGCCGATGTAACCGGCGCCGCCGGTAACCAGGATAGGTGCTTTGCTCATCGCCTTGACTCCTTTGTCATGTCGTTTGGAATTCAGCGTTCGATGGACGGTCGATGCAATGCGAGGGCCAGGCATTCGACACGGCTTGCGGCGGGGTAGACACTGAAGGCAACAGTGGGAGTTCACCGGGGCAGCCGACAGCGCGGCCGACGACGCCGGTATCTCAGGTGCTGCGAAGTGTACCATTGGGCCAGAGAAGCTCTTCTTCGTCATCCAACCGGCGGAAGATTCGAATGGAACCACAGTATTGGCAGCAGGCCTGGCGCGAGGATCGCACCGGCTTCCACCAGAGCAAGGTGAACTCGAAACTCAAGCACCTCTTCCCGGCGCTTGCACCGGGTTCGGACGTGTTCGTGCCCTTGTGCGGCAAGACGCTGGATATCCTGTGGTTGCATCAGCAGGGCTACCGGGTGTTCGGTGTGGAGCTCAGCCACAAGGCGGCCGAAGCCTTCTTCGTGGAGAACGCACTGCCGTTTCGCACGTTGCGGCACAGCGAGCTGTCGGGTCAGGGTGGGTCGACGCTCTTCGAAGGGACGGATACGGCTACCGGGATTCGTATTCTGGCCGGGGACTTCTTCGACCTGCGACGCGACAGCCTGCCGGAATTCGTCGGCGTGTATGACCGTGCCGCACTGATCGCGATGCCGGTGCACATGCGTTCGGGGTACGTCGAGCAGCTGGCGAGCCTGCTGCCGGCGGCTTGCACCGGTCTGATGCTGACCATAGATTACGATCAGAAGTGTATGAACGGCCCGCCGTTCGCGGCTCCCGATACTGCAACCCGAGCATTGCTCATGCCGCATTTCGCGGTAGAGGTATTACTCCACGACAGTGGCCCGGACAAGCTTGGTAACCTCGCGAAGCGCGGTCTGGATACACTGGACGAGTACGCCTACCTGCTGACGAGGCTGGGCTGATCTGTCTGAGTACGGGCCAGAGCGCAGGTCGGCGCCGGCTCGTCCCGATCCCGATGGTCACGGCCCTTCATCGACCTGTACCGAAGAGAATCAAATGCCAGTCATCGTCAAGCGCACACTCGGATTTCTCATCCTGTTCAGCACCGTCGGCCTGCTGTCCTGTCAGGCATTCTTCGACCTCGTCTGATGGTTACCCAGGCCAGGCGCTACCGTCCCGAGCAGCAAAAACCCTTTTTGTTCCGTGGGTTGATGTTGTACGTTCTGCCGTTGCCGTTGATTCCGGCCACCGTGTCTGCCCTGATGGTCGGCGAGCCCCTGATCGCTCTGGCAAGGGCGGCGGGTTTCGCATCGTGCCTGGTCGCCGCAACGCTGATCCGGCGTGGCATGCGGCTGGACATGGAGGCGAAACGGCGGCGCCTGCGACGACGAGCCAGTACCGTGCCTTACCGCGTGCTCGGCTCGGCCATACTGTCGCTCGGCATGTTCGTGCTGGCGTGGCTGGGCATCTACCCGGGTTACGGTTTCGTTGCCAGCGTGCTGTTCGGGGGGGCGGTGCTGGGCGCCTGCTACCTCTATTACGATTTCGATCCGGCACGCAAGAATGCCGACATCGCTGCCGTGGGTATCACGACCGAGGAGATCGTCGAATTGCTCGACGAGGCCGAAGAGCGCATCAATGCGATAGAGACGGCCAGTCGGGACATACGCAACGCGGAATTTCGTGATCGCCTGAGGCGCATCGTCGGTGAGGCGCGTGCCATTCTCGAGACGATAGAGAGGGATCCGGTGGATGCGCGGCGTGCGCGCAAGTTCCTCAAGGTTTACCTCGATGGTGCCCGCCAGGTCACCGAGGGCTATGCCCGTACCCACCGCACGGACGACACACCGGCCCTGGAAGACAACTTCCGGCGGGTGCTGGTAACGATCGAAACCGTGATCAACGATCAGCAGCTCAAGCTGCAAGAGAACGACCTGAACGCTCTGGATGTGAACATGGAGGTGCTGCAGATGCAGCTCGAGAAGGAAGGCGTCACCTGAGTGCCGGTACGGCTGATGAGCTGTTGTATTTCTGGCCAACCAATCATTCGCCTTCCGGCTCCGCTCAACTTGAGCGTCCACCACCTAGGCCCGTAAGGAATCGACTACAGGAAAGATGATGGCAAAGACCGATACTCCAGCCACGACCGTTACCACACCGGTGGACGACGTGGATCTGTTCCCGGGCGAGGAGCTGCTACCGAACGTCGAACACGAGATCGCGCACTACGATCAGGTGCCCGCCGAGGAGCAGGCGCGCATCGATGGCCTGATGCAGGAAATCGACCTGGCCGACAGCAACTCCATCATCTTCTTCGGCAGCAAGGCCCAGCAGGAACTCACCACGATTTCCGACAGCATGCTCGAAGGGGTGCGCAACAAGGATGTCGGTTCGGCCGGATCGTCGCTGAATCGCATGGTCAGCGTGTTGCGCGGGTTCGAGGTGGAGCCGTACGACCCGAACGCCAAGCCCGGTCTGTTGAAGAGTCTCTGGCGCAAGCTGTTCGGCGGCGTGACGCCGGTGGCGAAGTTCATTCAGCAGTACGAGGGCGTACGTCGGCAGGTCGATGCCGTAACGGATGATCTGGAGGGTCACAAGACGCAGCTGCTGCGCGACATCAAGTCTCTCGACAAGCTGTACGACGCCAACCTGTCCTATTTCCATAATCTCGAACTCTACATCCTGGCGGGCGAGCGCAAGCTGCAGCATATCGACGAGACGATGGTGCCGGCCGCCGAGCGGGCGGCGGACGGCAGCGACGAGGTACTGGCCGCGCAGGAGCTTCGCGATGTGCGCAGCGGGCGTGACGACCTGGAGCGGCGCCTGCACGATCTGCGGCTCACCCGCCAGGTAGCGATGCAGGGCCTGCCCAGCATCCGGTTGATTCAGGAGAACGACAAGGGCCTGGTCAACAAGATCAATTCCACGTTGGTGAATACGGTGCCGTTGTGGCGTCAGCAGCTGGCACAGGGGGTGACGATCTTTCGTTCGGCCGAGGCGGCGAAGAGTGTCAAGTCTGCCAGTGACCTGACCAACGAGTTGCTGACGAAGAACGCCGAGAACCTGCGTACGGCGAACCGTACCGTTCGCCAGGAGATAGAGCGGGGTGTGTTCGATGTGAACGCCGTCAAGCAGGCCAACCAGAACCTGATCGCCACCGTCGAAGAGAGCTTGCAGATAGCCGATGAAGGCAAGCGCCGCCGGGCCGAGGCGGAGCACCAGCTGGCTGCGATGGAGTCGGAGCTGAAGGCGAGCCTGAAGGCTGCCAGTGCGCGACGTGATCCGACCGGCGGTGGCGCAAGGCGCGGTGCCTGACGATGGGCCTCTTCGACAGCCTGTTCCGTGAGTTCGTCGACGTCATCGAATGGACCGACGACACCGCCGACACCATGGTTTACCGCTTCGAGCGTTACGGCAACGCGATAAAGTACGGTGCCAAGTTGATCGTCCGCGAGACGCAGATGGCGGTGTTCGTCAACGAGGGGCAGGTGGCTGACGTGCTCGGCCCTGGCACCTATGAGCTCGAAACGCAGAATCTGCCGGTGCTCACCACACTGCAACACTGGAGCCATGGGTTCAAGAGCCCGTTCAAGGCGGAAGTGTACTTCTGCAACATGCGCCGCTTCACCGACATGAAGTGGGGCACCCGGCAACCGTTGATGGTGCGCGACGCCGAGTTCGGTGGCCTGCGCATCCGGGCGTTCGGTACCTACGGTGTACGCATCGCGGACGCACTGGAGTTCATTCGCGAAGTGGTCGGTACCGACGGGGTGTTCACCACCGACGAGATCAGTAACCAGTTGCGCAACCTGATCACCTCACGCTTCGCGAACCTCATCGGTGGTGCCGGCATTCCGGTGCTCGACATGGCGGCCAACTACGATCAGCTCGGCGAGTTTCTCGCCACACGCATCGCACCGGAGTTCAACGAATACGGCCTGGAGCTGACGCGGCTGCTGGTGGAGAACATCTCCCTGCCGCAGGCGGTGTCCGAGGCGCTCGACAAGCGCACCAGCATGGGCATGACCGGCAATCTCGACGACTTCCTGAAATACCAGAGCGGTGTGGCGCTGGAGAGTGCTGCCGGCAACCCGGGTGGCGGTGGCTCGGAAGGTATCGGGCTCGGCATGGGCATGGCGATGGCGAATCGCATGGCGGACGGCATGACGTCGAATACCGCTTCTTCTGCCACCGACACCCCGGGTACCGAAGGGGCTGGTACGGCGACAACCGGCAGGGGAGGGCCCATCGGCGAGAGGCGTGATACCGACAAGCCCGGTTCGGCCGGCCCGCCACCGGTGCCGGGGACCGAGCAGTTCCACGTGGTGCGCGACGGGCAGGCCGAGGGGCCCTTGGAGGTTGCCGAGCTCGGCCGGCGAGTCGAGCAGGGTAGCCTGCAGAGAGATACCTATGTCTGGTCACAAGGCATGCGCGATTGGCAGCCGGCCGGTCAGGTACCGGCGTTGCGCTTTCTGTTCCAGCAGAGCCCGGCCGTTCCGCCGCCGGTACCCGGTACCCCGACCGCATGATGCTTCCGACGAGTCGTCAACCCTAGCCGTGAATGCTCACGGTGACCTGCCGTCGTGGCTATCGGAGCCTGGTGAAGCTGACATCCCAGCGGTGAGTGCCCAGCGCTTTCCCTGCGAGCAGTGCGGAGCGGTGTTGCATTATCGTGCCGGGGTCGGTGCCCTTGAGTGTGGCCATTGCGGGCATCGCAACCGGATCGTCGATACGCCTGCCGTGATCGAGGAGATCAGCCTGCACGGCGCCCTGAAGACACTGCAGGGTGCGGCCGAGGCGGCGCCTGCGAACACCGCCATCGTCTGCCCGAACTGTGCCGCCTCCTTCGACCTCGGCGATCATGTGCACTCCGGAGAATGCCCTTTCTGCGGTACCCCGGTGGTCAGTGGCACCGGTAGTGCCCGGCCGTTCAAGCCGCAGGCGCTACTGCCTTTCCGCATCACAGCCGTGGAGGCCCGGGAGGCCTACCGGCAGTGGCTGGGCAAGCTGTGGTTCGCACCTTCCTCATTGAAACATCATGCGCGCAGCGATGCCGGGCTCGACGGCGTGTATGTGCCCTACTGGACCTACGACAGCGATACGCACACCACCTATGCCGGGGAACGCGGCGATGTCTACTACGTCACCCAGCGTTACACCACGGTGCGCAATGGCCGGCAGGTGAACGCCACGCGCCAGGTGCCACGGATTCGCTGGTCGCCGGCAAGCGGTTCCACCGCGCGCCTGTTCGACGACGTGCTGATCGGCGCGACCCGCACGCTGCCACGCAAGATCACCGACTGGCTCGAACCGTGGGACCTCGACGCCCTGGTGCCCTACCAGGAAGACTACCTGAGCGGGTTCGGTAGCGAGGTATACCAGGTGGAGCTGGACGAAGGCTTCGTGCTGGCGCAGAGGATCATGAATCAGGTGATCCGCGGCGATGTCAGGCAGGTGATCGGCGGCGATCGCCAGCGCATCACACGACTGAACACCACGCACAGTCGTACCACCTTCAAGCACATCCTGCTGCCGGTTTGGTCGGCTGGTTATCAGTATCGGGGAGAGTCTTACCGCTTCGTCGTGAATGCCAGAACCGGCAAGGTGCGCGGTGAACGGCCCTACAGCCGCTGGAAGATCGCCCTGGCGGTGCTGGCAAGTGTGGCGGCACTGCTGGTGTTCCTCTATCTTGCGGATGCATCGGGTGCGCTGGGTGCTACCGGGACCATGGGCATGCCGGGGTGATAGATGGCGCAGGTAAAGCCGGTAAGGCGAACGCGAGGATCACCCTGCAGGCGGCCCGGTGAAATGGTGGTGATCGACGGTCATGGCACGACGCTTGGCCGCGAGCACCCTGGAAGTTTTCGAAGGCACCGGCTCACGGTGCCAAACCCTACCTTCAGGAGAAAGCGGTGATTCTCGAACGCAGTTCGGTACGGCAAGACTCTCGCCTGGCGCAGGGCAGCTCGGCGGTCGTGGAGTGTCGAATGGCTACGCGGGATGTTCCCCCGATCGCACGTGCGCGTCGAGCGATGTTCGCTTCGGCCGCACTACTGGCCGCCGGTTTCGCCGCACTCGCCTCCCCGGCAGCGGTCGATGCCGCGGAACCTTCCCACGGTCTGACGATCTTCGATGACCTCAAATACCCGGCAGACTTCAAGCACTTCGACTATGCAAGCCCGGATGCCGTCAAGGGCGGCCGGATGACGCTCGACGCGACAGGCTCCTTCGACAGTCTGAATCCGTTCATTCTGAAAGGGCAACCTCCGGCCAGCGCGCTGCGCATCTACGACACGCTGACCGTGCGGTCACTGGACGAGCCCTCGTCATCTTACGGGCTGCTTGCCGAGCGCATCACGGTGGCCGATGACAGGAGCTGGATACGGTTCGAGTTGCGGCCCGAAGCGCGCTGGCACGACGGCAAGCCGGTGACGGCGGAAGACGTCGTCTGGACCTTCGACACCATCAAGCGTGACGGGCATCCGCGGTTCAAGAGTTACTACGCAGCCGTCGGTGATGCCGAGATGATCGACGACCTGACCGTGCAGTTCAACTTCACCGAGACCGACAATACCGAGTTGCCGAGCATCATCGGTGAGCTGCCGGTGCTGCCGAAGCACTTCTGGAAAGATCGCGACTTCACCAAGACCACCCTCGAGCCGTTGCTCGGCAGTGGTCCCTACCGCTTCGGCAAGATCGACGCGGGCCGCTCGCTGACACTGAAGCGGGTCGATGACTACTGGGGCAAGGATTTGCCGGTCAACGTCGGGCATGACAATGTCGACACGCTGCGCTACATCTACTTTCGCGACAGCTCGGTCGCTTTCGAAGCCTTCAAGGCCGGCAACATCGATCTGAGGATCGAAAATCAGTCACGCAACTGGGCAACCGGCTACGGCTTTCCGGCGGTCAAGCAAGGCCGGGTCATCAAGGAAGAGCTACCGGACAAGTCGATCCCGCCGCTGCTGGCCTTCATTCCGAATAATCGGCAGGCGAAATTTGCCGATCCGCGGGTGCGCGAGGCGCTCGGGTATGCCTATGACTTCGAGTGGATGAACGAGAACCTGCAGTACGGCTACTTTTCACGGACCCACAGCTACTTCCAGAACTCCGACTTCATGGCCACCGGGGTGCCCGAGGGTGACGAGCTGGCACTGCTCGAACAGTACCGCGACCAGCTGCCCGAAGAAGTCTTCACCGAGCCGTTCACGTTGCCCGAGACCGATGGTTCGGGCAACCTGCGTCCGCAGTACCGTGAGGCGCTCAAGTTGTTCAAGGAGGCAGGCTGGGAGGTGCAGGGCGGCAAGATGACCAACGTGGAGTCGGGCGAAACGATGAGTTTCGAGCTGCTGCTGGTCAGCCCGACCCTCGAGAAGATCGCGCTGACCTACAGCAAGGCCCTGCAACGTCTCGGTGTCGACATGAAGGTGCGAGTGGTCGACAGTTCGCAGTACCAGAAGCGGGTCGAGAACTTCGATTTCGACATGATCTATCTGGGCTGGGCGCAGAGCCAGAACCCCGGCAACGAGCAATATGAGTACTGGGGGTCACGCAGCGCCGATGTGCCCGGTTCGGCGAACTATGCCGGCATCGCCCATCCGGTGATCGACGCATTGATCAAGCGAGTGGTAGCGGCTGAATCGCGTGAGGCCGTGAACACTGCCGCCCGCGCCATGGATCGCGTCTTGCTGCACAACCGTTATGTCATCCCGAGCTATTACCTGTCGAACCACTGGATCGCGTACTGGGACAAGTTCGAACATCCCGATACGGTGCCGGAGCAGTCGCTGGGCCTCGCGACCTGGTGGGTCGACCCGGACAAGGCGGCGAAGCTCAGGCAATGATGTGGTCCCGCGCTCTGTCGGCCCGGCCGGTGCGCGCACGGATGGCCACGTACGTGACGTGCGGTCCGGGCGCACCACGAGCAGCCGGTAAGGCACCGATGGTTCACCTGAATCGACACTGATGCTCGCCTACATCATCCGGCGAGTGCTGCTGATCATCCCCACGTTGTTCGGCATCATGGTGCTGAACTTCGTGATCGTGCAGGCTGCCCCGGGCGGGCCGGTGGAACAGCTGGTGGCCGAGCTCAAGGGTCAGGCGGTCAGTGCCACGGCGCGTATCGGTGGCGGTGGCGGCGACGTCCAGGGTGCCGGCGGCGATGGCCTCGGTGATGAATCCTCACGGGGTACCCGGGGGCTCGAGCCGGAGCTGGTAGCCGAGATCCGCGAGCAGTTCGGCTTCGACAGACCTCTGCACGAACGCTTCGTGAAGATGATGGGTGACTACCTGCAGTTCGATTTCGGCGAGAGCTTCTTTCGCAGCAGTACGGTGGTCGAGCTGGTGCTCGACAAGCTGCCGGTGTCGATCTCGCTGGGGTTGTGGACCACACTGTTCGTGTACCTGATTTCAATACCATTGGGCATCAAGAAAGCCGTCAACGACGGCACCGCGTTCGACGTGTGGTCCAGCGGTATCGTGATCGTCGGCTACGCCATTCCGGGCTTCCTGTTCGCCATCCTGCTGATCGTGCTGTTCGCCGGCGGCAGCTTTGTCGACTGGTTTCCCCTGCGCGGGCTCACCTCGGACAACGCCGACCTGCTGCCCTGGTGGCAGCAGGTGCTGGACTACCTGTGGCACCTGGTGCTGCCGGTCACCGCCATGGTCATCGGTGGCTTTGCCGGGCTGACCATGCTGACCAAGAATTCGTTTCTCGACGAGATCAACAAGCAGTATGTGCTGACCGCGCGGGCCAAGGGGCTGGCACCGCGACAGGTTCTCTACGGTCACGTGTTCCGCAACGCGATGCTGATCGTGGTGGCAGGGTTTCCGGCTGCCTTCGTCGGCATCCTGTTCACCGGGTCGCTGCTGATCGAGGTGATCTTCTCGCTCGACGGGCTCGGCCTGCTCGGCTTCGAAGCCGCGATCAACCGGGATTACCCGGTCATGTTCGGTACTCTGTTCTTCTTCACGCTGCTCGGCCTCGTCATGAACATCATCGGCGATGTGATGTACACCGTGATCGATCCACGCATCGACTTCGACAGTCGGCAGTTCTGATGAATCGTTTGATGACCACTGACTTCGTGACAGGACGAGCGTATTCCGCATCCCAGATGCCCCCTCGGGTGCGAACGCATTGATGGCGCTCTCACCGGTCGCCCGTCGTCGTCTCGCGCAGTTTCGTCGCAATCGACGGGGCTGGATCTCGCTCTGGCTGTTCCTCGCCCTGTTCGTGGTGACGCTGTTCGCCGAGTTCATCGCGAACGACCAGCCGTTGCTGATCAGTCACGAGGGCAGTTTTTTCTACCCGGTATTCAAGGATTATCCGGAAACCGCCTTCGGTGGTGACTTCGAAACCAGCGCCGACTATCGCGACCCGTTCGTCGCCGATCTGATCAATGCCTCGGGCTGGATCCTCTGGCCGCCGGTACACTACAGCTACGACACCATCAACTACGATCTGCCGACGCCGGCGCCGTCGCCACCGTCTGCGGAGAATCTTCTCGGCACGGATGATCAGGGCCGCGATGTGCTGGCACGCATCATCTACGGGTTTCGCATCTCGGTGCTGTTCGGCCTGGCCCTGACGTTCTTCAGCTCGATCATCGGGGTGGCAGCCGGTGCCGTGCAGGGCTACCTCGGCGGCTGGGTGGACCTGATCGGCCAGCGCTTCATGGAAGTGTGGTCCGGTCTGCCGATGCTGTACCTGCTGATCATACTGGCGAGTATCGTCGAGCCCACGTTCTGGTGGTTGCTGGGCCTGATGCTGCTGTTCTCCTGGATGTCGCTCGTGGGGGTGGTGCGCGCCGAGGTGTTGCGGGCACGGAATTTCGATTACGTGAAGGCAGCGACCGCGCTGGGTGTGGGGCGCTGGACGGTGCTGCTGCGGCACGTGTTGCCCAACGCCATGGTCGCTACCTTGACCTTCCTGCCGTTCATCCTCAACGGCTCCATCACCACGTTGACCTCACTGGATTTTCTCGGCTTCGGCCTGCCGCCCGGTTCGCCATCGCTCGGCGAGCTGCTGGCGCAGGGCAAGCAGAATCTGCAGGCACCGTGGCTCGGTATCAGTGCCTTCGTGGTGCTGGCGCTGATGCTGAGCCTGCTGATCTTCATCGGTGAGGCGGTGCGTGACGCCTTCGATCCGCGCAAGGCGGGTGCGTGATGAGGCCACTGCTGGTCGTCGATGATCTGTCGGTCACCTTCGGCAAGGGCGAATCGGCCAACGCGGTGGTGCGCAACGTCTCGTTCGAGCTGCACGCCGGTGAGACGCTGGCGCTGGTGGGTGAGAGCGGTTCAGGCAAATCGGTCACCGCCCTGTCGATACTGCAACTACTGAACCCGCTGCAGGCCCGCTACCCGAGTGGCAGCGTCCGCTTCCGCGGCGAGGAGCTGCTGGGAACGGGCAGCGGTGAACTGAGGCACATACGCGGTGATCGTATCGGCATGATCTTCCAGGAACCGATGACGTCACTGAACCCGCTGCACACGGTGGAGAAGCAGGTCAACGAGGTCTTGCTGGTGCACAAGGGCCTGGGCCGCACGGCCGCGCGCGAGCGTACGATCGAGCTGCTGAAGCTCGTCGGGCTCGATAAGGTGATCGAGAGGCTCGGTGCGTACCCGCACGAGCTCAGCGGCGGCCAGCGCCAGCGGGTGATGATCGCGATGGCGCTGGCCAACGAACCGGACGTGCTGATCGCCGATGAGCCCACGACGGCTCTCGATGTGACCGTGCAGGCACAGATTCTGACGTTGCTCGGCGAGCTTCAGCAACGCCTCGGGCTTGCGGTATTGTTGATCACGCACGACCTCACGGTGGTGCGCCATGTCGCTCACCGCGTGTGCGTGATGCGCGATGGCAAGATCCGGGAAACGGGTGATACCCGGCAGGTGTTCGAGTCACCGCAGCACCCTTACACGCAGGAGCTGCTGGCGGCCGAACCGACAGGGCGCCGCCAGCGCGTGGAGCGCGAAGGCCCGGCACTGCTGGAGGCGCACGATGTGCGCGTCTGGTTCCCGATCAGGAAGGGCGTGATGCGGCGTACGGTCGATCACGTGAAAGCGGTGGACGGTATCAGCCTCACGCTGCACCCGGGCGAAACACTGGGTGTGGTCGGTGAAAGCGGGTCGGGCAAGACCACCCTGGCTCAGGCACTGCTGCGGCTGTTGCCCTCAACCGGTGACATCCGGTTCGACGGCCAATCGATTCACTCCCTGCAGGGCAAGTCGCTGAAGGCGCTCAGACGGAACATGCAGGTGGTGTTTCAGGACCCCTATGGCAGTCTGAGTCCACGGCTGTCGGTGTCGCAGGTTATCCTGGAAGGGGTGCTGGCGCATGGGCTGAGCCAGGGCCGCAAGAGCGATGATCTGCGAGTGGTCGAGGTGCTGGAGCAGGTCGGGCTGCCGGCGAGCGCGCGGCATCTCTACCCGCACGAGTTCTCCGGTGGCCAGCGCCAGCGCATCGCCATCGCCCGGGTGATGATACTGCAGCCCCGGCTCCTGCTGCTCGACGAACCGACCTCCGCGCTGGACCGGGCGGTGCAGGTACAGATGATCGATCTGCTGCGCGACCTGCAGAGCGAGCATCAGCTGGCCTACCTGTTCATCAGCCACGACCTGAAGGTGGTGCGGGCCATGGCTACCCGGCTGATCGTCATGCAGGGCGGCCTGGCAGTGGAGCAGGGTGATACACAGCAAGTCTTCGACGCACCGCAGCATCCGTACACGCGCGAGCTGATCACCGCTGCCTATACCGCGAGCCTCTCTTCATGACGCGAATGACCCTGAGCCAGCCATTCCCGTGTCGGGAGACTTCTGGTTTGATACAGGGAGTTGCCAGCCATGCTTGATCGGCACATCGTGCCACGCCTGAAAGCGCCACTGCGGCAGGTAGCGATGCGGCTACACCGAGTGGGCGCGTATGCCGACCAGGTAAGCTTGGCAGGCTTCGCCACAGGGCTTGTTTGCATCGCCCTGCTAGCCTTCGAGCTGTATATGCCGGCACTGCTGGCCCTGGTCGTCAATCGCCTGGCCGATGGTGTGGATGGGGAGCTGGCGCGTCTGCGCGAGCCGACCGATGCCGGTGGCTATCTCGACATCACGCTCGACTTCATCTTCTACGCCCTGTTTCCACTGGGGTTCGCACTGGCAGACCCCGCCGCCAATGCGCTGCCGGCCGCGGTGTTGATCGCAAGCTTCGTCGGCACCGGCGCCAGCTTCCTGGCGTTCTCGTCGATGGCCGGCAAGCACGCCGTGACGCACCCGGATTTCAGCTATAAGGGCTTGTACTATCTCGATGGGCTGGCCGAGGGTACCGAGACGATCATCTGTTTCGTGCTGATGTGCCTGCTACCCGACTGGTTCGCCGTGCTGGCGTTCGCCTTCGCCTTCATCTGCCTGCTCACGGCGGCCAATCGTGTGATCTTCGGCTACCTGACCTTGCGTCGGATAGAATCGGCATCGTCCGCCAGTGGAACCACCAGGCTCTGACGAAGCCGCCTCGCAGGCTCGTAATTCCAGAAACCCCGGAGGAGAGATTCATGAGCGATAACGCAACTTTGACGCTCGATGGCAAGTCCGTCGACCTGCCGATCGTGACGGGCACCGAGAACGAGCTGGCACTGGATATCGGCAAGCTGCGTGGTGAGACCGGTTACATCACGCTTGATCCGGCCTATGGCAATACCGGCAGCTGTCGCAGTGCGATCACCTATATCGACGGTGATCAGGGCATCCTGCGGTACCGCGGCATACCGATCGAGCAGTTCGAGGCGTCGCCGAACTTCGCCGAGGTGTGCTGGTTGTTGATCTTCGGTGAGCTGCCGAATCAGCGGCAGTACGACGAGTTCAGCGATCTGCTCACGCGTCATGCCACGCTGAACGAATCGATGAAGCATCATTTCGAGGGGTTTCCGCACCAGGCGCCGCCGATGGCGATTCTCTCCGCCATGATCAACGCTCTCTCCTGCTTTCATCCCGAGATGCAGGAGTTGGACAACGATGCCGAGTTCACACTCGTGGCCGCCCGCCTGTTGAGCAAGATCCGCACGATCGCGGCCTTCGCGTATCGCAGCTCCATCGGTCGGCCCTACATGTACCCCGACCCGAATCGACCCTATGTCTCGAATTTTCTGCACATGATGTTCTCGCAGCCCTACGCCCAGCATGAATGCGACGAGCTCGTACGGCTTGCGCTCAACCTGCTGCTGATCCTGCATGCCGATCACGAGCAGAACTGCAGTACTTCCACCGTGCGCATGGTAGGCAGCAGCGGTGCCAACCTGTTCGCCTCCTGTGCCGCAGGTGTATGTGCACTGTGGGGGCCGCTGCACGGCGGTGCCAACGTGGCGGTGCTGAACATGCTCGAACAGATCCACCATGGCGATCTGTCGGTCGAGGAATACGTGAAGCTGGCCAAGGACAAGAGCAGTGGTGTGAAACTCATGGGCTTCGGTCATCGTGTGTACAAGAACTTCGACCCGCGTGCACAGATGCTCCAACGGGTCGCCGAGAAGCTGCTGAATGATCTCGGTATCGATGACCCGTTGCTGGAGGTAGGCCGCAAACTCGAGGACATTGCCCTGAACGATCCCTATTTCGTCGAGCGCAAGCTGTACCCGAACGTGGACTTCTACAGCGGCATCATTCTGCGAGCCATCGGCATTCCCACCAGCATGTTCACGGTGGTCTTCGCGATCGGCCGCATGCCCGGCTGGATCGCCCACTGGCGTGAGCAACGACTCGAGGGTGGGCGTATATCGCGACCGCGTCAGATCTATACCGGGCCGGCACGACAAGATTATGTACCGATCGCCGATCGGTGAGCATGCGTCACCTCAACTACAACCATCTGCTCTACTTCTGGACCGTCGCTCGCGAGGACAGTATCGCGAAGGCGGCGCAGGTACTGCATCTGACGCCCCAGACGATCAGTGGTCAGCTCAAGCTGCTGGAAGAGGCGGTCGGCAACCCGCTGTTCCATCGGGTAGGCCGAGGCCTCGTTCTCTCGGAAACCGGTCATCTGGTGAAGCAGTATGCAGACGAGATCTTTTCGCTGGGTGCGGAGCTGGCTCAGCGGGTACGCGACAGCTCCTCGGGTGCCGGGCAGACCTTGCAGATCGGTGTGGTCGATTCCATTCCCAAGCTGATTGCCTGGCGCATCCTGCGCATCGCTCTGGAGGGAGAAAATCCGGTTCGTCTGGTGTGCTCCGAGAACCGTCTGGAGGACCTGCTGGCCGAGATGGCCGTTCACCGACTCGACCTGGTGTTGTCCGATCGCCCGGTGCCGGTCGGGCTCGGCGTGAAGGCCTTCAACCACGGGCTGGGTGAATCGACCATCGCATTCTTCGCACAGCGGCGGGAAGCGGCTCGCTACCGGCACGGCTTTCCCACGTCATTGAACGACGCACCGATGCTGCTGCCCATGACCGGCAGCTCCCTGCGACGTAGCCTGGATGACTGGTTCGATGCGCAAGGTGTGATGCCTCACGTAGTCGCGGAGTTCGCTGACAGTGCCCTGCTGAAGACGTTCGGGCAGGCGGGCGCCGGTATTTTTCCGGCACCCGGGGCCATAGCCGACAAGATCGCCGACATGTTCAACGTGGCACTGGTGGGCGAGGTGGAGGCGGTGACCGATTCGTACTATGCCATCACCCCGGAACGACGCATCAAGAATGAATCGGTACTACGCATCACTGAAGCGGCGCGGGAAGCCCTGGCCGACGTGGTAGTGCAGGAGTGAGGGCTTTGAGTTCAGGCCTATCTTGGTCTTTTGAGTAACGGACAAAAGCGGTTTGCCTAACCGCCGGGGCCTTGCCTGTAATGCAGCAGGCCGGGCGGTGTGTTCTACCGCCTGGCCCGTGTTTGCAGCACAATGGGCCAGGCGGTTTCATTCCACCCCCCGGCCCATCGGTCATTCGTCGGCAGACATGAAACCGAAGATCATCAGCAGGCTCATGAACAGATTGTAGAGCGAGACGAACAGCGTGACGGTCGCCATGATGTAGTTCGTTTCGCCACCCTTGATGATGTTCTGCGTCTCATACAGGATCAAACCGCACATCAGGAGCACGAACATACCGGATACCGCAAGCGACAGGGCCGGCATCTGGAAGAAGATGGCGCCGAGCCCGAGCACGAAGGCGACGATGATGCCGACCATCAGGAATGGGCCGAACCGCAGCATGTCGACGGCATCGGTGCGTCTTGCATAGGCCGACAGGCCCAGGAATGCAGCACCGGTGCTGATCATCGCCATGGCGACTATCTGCGGCCCGTTTGGCAGACCCATGTAGGCGTTCAGTATTGGCCCGATGGTGTAACCCATGAAACCGGTGAGTGCGAACACGCTCGCCAGGCCCCAGGGGCTTTCACGCAGGCGCATGGTCAGGAACAGCAGGCCGAAATAACCACCCAGGGTGAGCAGAATACCGGGATGCGGCAGGCCGAGCGCTGCACTCGTCATCGCGGTGAAAGCGCTGAAGGCCAGCGTCAGGGAGAGCAGCCGGTAGGTGTCCCTGAGTACCTTGCGACCGCTTTGCAGGGCTCGGTCTTCAGCTTGCGAACCTTGCTGTGATCCCGGTACGGCATGGTTATCGGTGGGCTGTACCGACCAAGGGTCTCTAGTCTTTGTAAGTGTCGGGTCAGACATGAGAAACGATCTCCGAAGATGGGTGGAATAATGTTGACAGAGATAGTATCGGTCAGTGTCATCAGTCGGTCCATTCGATCATTTCGTACTCTCACGTCGGAAATACAGAGCATTTGACGGACGACCTCCCGCCCGCCTGGTTGGCCTGTCGACCTGTCGGCCGACCGGCGGGTGATGCCTCTCGGCCGAGACATCAAGCCGCGGCCTGTGACCCATCTTCACCATGCGGTTTCGGTGATGTCCAGACGCGGCGTGCGGCCACTGTCTTCCAGCTCCCACTCGGCCGACCACCGGTTCTCGTGTTGTTCGATGACGAGGTAATTGCGCTCCGCACAATAGATCCGGGGCTGGCCGGGCAGGGGCAAGATCTTTACGGGTTGCCCTTGCAGGGGTGCTTCACCGAACATGGCCAGCCAACCCAGCACACGGGCAAACCCCTGCGGCGGGGGCGGATGAGCGATGCCCGAGGCCACCAGCTGATGCAGGGTGCCGGCAGGCTGCATGGGCATCTCCGCCCGGGTGGCCAAGTGTATCTCACCGGACACCACGCTCACCTGCTGCCTGTAACGATTCGCACTTTTCTCGATCACACGCAGCATGCGCCGCCATTGCTCACGGTGCGCCTGGCTCTGCCACTGATCACGCAGGTCGTCCGAGTAGTCGGCTGCTCGGGGAATGAACGGTACGGCCCGCTCCACCCAGCTCAGTCGCGGACCCAGCAGGGGCACGCTGGAGATGAGCACCAGGTGCCTGGCGTGACGCGCATCGTGCAGGGCCGCATCCAGTAAATTCCAGCCGTGGTCGCCCATGACCTGCTCGGGACGACGCTCTGAGCGCAGGTCGGGCGCGATGATTGCCAGGTCGTCGTAGACCACGCTGTAGGTCAATGATGATGCGGAACCGGTGTCGGGCTCGCGTCCCAACTGAAACACCATGAAAAGCCTGCGACACAGGGCGAACAGCCCCTGACCGATCGGGCTGTCGAGCATTGCCGCCGGGTGACTGCCCCAGCCGTCCATGATGTCGTGATCGTCCCAGATCATCACCGAGGGCACCTGCCGCGCCAGGTGCTTGAACTCTTCCTGACAGTAGAGGGAAACGTACAGTTCGAGCAGGTATCGGGCGGCTGCGCTGGCAGCATCGCTGGTGAACTCATACGCAGCCTTGTCGTCATGGCCCGCATCGAACCAGGCTTGCAATTCTGGATGCGATTGCACCATTTCGTCGGCGTACAGCTGGTCACCGCCATGAAGCAGCAGTGAGAAGGGCTCACGTTCCTGTTCTTCACTGAGCCTTCGCCACATGCCCTGCCGCTCTTCGCGAGGCCGTGACGTGTCCGCGTGTTCCTGACCGTTGCACGAGACGAACGCGATACGAGCACGCGATTGCCAACCGGTATCGACATCGATGCGTTCGTCGCCGAGCTGATAGAACGCGTTGTCCGTCACCGGTAGTTCGAACTCGTATCGCCAGAACTCGCGACCACACAGTGCATCGATCCGTCTCGGTACCACAGCCTCCCCACCCATCGGTGCGAGCGTGGGTGGCTCGCCCGGTGGCAGCATGACCATCGCGGCATAGCAAAGCCTGTGCGCGTTGCCACCCAGTGCATACAGCACCGGGCCCAGGCTTTCGGGAATTGACATGATCTACCTCAGTGAGCGGTATCGCCGGCCAGTGGCGGATGAAGGATCTGGCCGAACGCCATTTCGACCGTGAACAGTATGCCGCTCCGCCGAGGCCAGCTACGAGTCATTGCTGGCCAGCTTCGCAATGAGCTAAGGTGCGCCGTAGAGGCCTGTCATGAACTCGAGTGCCATGTAGTAATGGTACTGCACGAAACGCGCTGACGGGCTTGTCAGCAAACTATCAGAGGAGCCGTGACATGCACGACCCCGGTCCCGCTTTTCGCGCCCTTCATGTGCCCGGCGATCCGTTCATCCTGGCCAATGCCTGGGATACCGGTTCAGCTCGTGTGCTCGCCGCTCTCGGGGCGCGTGCGATCGGCACGTCGTCATCGGCGCATGCGTTCACGCTCGGGTTGCCCGATGGCACGCTCGTCGGGCGTGACGCGGCACTGCAGCACGCCAGTGAGCTTGTCGTGGCGACCGCATTGCCGGTGTCGGCCGATCTCGAGAACGGTTACGGCGATGATCCTGACACAGTCGCCGAAACCGTGCGCCTCGCCGCCGAGGCCGGCGTTGCCGGCCTTTCGATCGAAGATATCGTGCTACCGACGGCAGATGCGTATCCGTTCGAACTTGCACTCGAACGCATCCGCGCTGCGATAGCCGCCGCTCGCGCCCTACCGCGCGATATGGTGCTGCTCGCCCGGGCCGACGGCGTCATGACCGGTGCCTACGACGTCGACGAGGGCATCCGCCGCCTCCAGGCGTTCGAGGCAGCCGGCGCCGACGCACTCTACCTGCCACTGCCACCCGGCATGGACGACATCCGCCGCATCTGCGCCTCCTTGTCGAAGCCCGTCAACGCGCTCGCCGCCGGCGCCTTCACGAACGTGCCGCTATCGAGCTATGCCGCAGCCGGCGTCGCACGCGTCTCGCTCGGCTCGGCGCTTGCGCGAGTCACTCATCGTGCGATCGTGAACGCGGCGTCGGCGATGCTCGAGCGGGGGGATTTCAGTCTGCTCGGTGATGGTATTTCGGGTGTCGCGGTCGATGAGTTGTTGGCGCGTGGTGGACGAGTGCCGTGATCTCAGACGGCTGCGGCCTGGTGTGAATGGTCGTTTTCTACCACGCCTGGCCTATCCAGAGGTCGCAACTCATCAGGCTTGGTCTCTCAACTCAAGGATAAGGCGCGGCGTGAATGGTGAGCAGTAATTCTGATTCATCGATCAATCGGTATTGAGGGATTCGTCCCGAAAGCTCCTCACTTCGAGAAAGGATAATCGGAACCCCTTCGCCTCGTTTGTCCATGATGTGCGTTCGATGACTCTTGAAGTAGTCCAGTTTAACCGGGCAACGCGCCAACAAGCTGGTGATGGCCTCGTTTCTCGCGGCTTGCCTAAAGGGCAAACTCTCCGGAGTCATGGTGTTTACCAGAAGCCCAGGGGTGTACAGCTCCAGGCGATCATCGAATAGCCGAAGCCGAACCTTGCTACCAGACATCGAATAGTCCCGATGGGCTACCGCATTGGTGACTGCTTCGAAGACGGCCAGCATGTCAAATTGGGGAATGTCTAAGCGTCCACCCTTTGAACTCTTTATCGCCGATACCCGCATGTTCTTTCGCACGAAGTCACAGGCTTCGAAGATCTGCTGATCCAGAGTGCCTGTGATGTCTTGGGCGTCACGTTGGTACGCTGCTTCATCTTGCGGCGAAATCGATATTCCTCGATACGCAACGGCCTGTATAAATGCGCTGGAGAGAAACTGCCGAGGTTCGCGAATTGCGAGCAGTACGCCAGCTACTGTAGGTCGCCACGCTCCTGCATCGTCTTTGGATGCCATTGCCAGTTTTGCAAGCAGCTGTTCAGGCGTGTCCGCGGTCCGTGATGTGACGAACCGACGCCATTGCTCTTCGACCAGATCGCTGAGAGTTGCGCGGGGAACGGGAGTCTCGTCAAACCGAATCAGCCGCGCCTGGCTGCGCTGCTGAAATAGCCGTGCTAGCTGGTCGGGAGAAATCTGCCGCTTCGATGAACCGATACGGTGAAAGTATCCCCCGGGGCTTTGGTGTACGAACAGGCTTGGAGGAACGTCCACTCGTAGTACAGGCTGCTCGATGCCGGCGTTGTCCGGCAAATTGATGCGCTCGATCACGGGTGCCGCGGACGGCTTTATCGATTGCTCACAGGCTTGTCTCACCAGTGCTTCCACGGCATCCAGCCGCTCCAGAGGAATACCCAGCACCTCGCGCGTCTCATCGCCTACGCCAAGGATTAGAACACCTCCCCTGGTGTTGGTCAGTGCAGCCACCTCATCGGCCAGGTCATCTTGCGCCGGACCGCGAATCTTGCCACCGGCAAAGCGCACTTCCTTCAATTCCAAGAAGCTGTCTTCTCCGAGACGAATTTTTTCCAACAACTCGCTACGCGTTGTAAACATGTCAGGCCTCGCGGCCAAGGCGCGCCCATCGCCGGGAGAACGCTTCCCACCCACCTTCCATAACTCGGCACACCTCCTCTCGCACGGACTTCTCCTGCAATGCGCCGCGTTCTACGACTTGACACTGGCCGCCACGAAAGTCAAAAGCGTGCACCATCTCCGCATCGCCATTCACCACGACGTTCGGGTTGTGTGTGACGATGATCAGTTGCCGCCGCATTTTGTTCTCGCGTATCTGGCGAACGATCAGCTGATAGATTAGATGATTGTCCAGATCGTCCTCGGGCTGGTCCAAGATCAAGGGTTCGTTTCCAAACGAGAGCAGGAATGCGAGCAACGCCGCTGAGCGCTGCCCTTGTGAGCCTTGCGCCATGGCTGTCCAGTGATTACCATCTCCCTCGCGACTATAATTTATTCGAAGGTCATCCTCCGGGAACCAACAACGAATGTGATCCTCCAGCTCCGGTTTTTCGAGCTGTCGCTTCAAGTAGTTACGGAAGCGCCCGCCAAAATCCTCGTCAACGGCAATCAACTGGCGTTTGACATCTTCCAACACCGTTTCACTAGCTTCGGCAACGGCTATTTTTACTGCCAGGCCGTTGTCCGGCTCGCCATTTTCAAATGTTAGGATGTCTGCTTCGAATCGCTCATCCTGACAGTCCAGAAGTTCGCGTAAACTGCGCTCGATATTTCGCGCCTCAAAACCAAAGTCGACCACCTCTATGCTAACGAATTGGTTATTCGCCAAAGTAGTGCTGACGAATGCCTGCCGGGCTTCGGTAATAGCCTTGCGCGCGGCCAAGACTCGCCGCCATTGCAACTGGGTCTCACTTTTCAGCTTTTCCTGATCCTGCTGAAGCTGATCCAACTGTTTCAACTGGCCTTCCAGCAGTTGCCGCTCCTGTACGAAGCGTTCAAACTCCTGAGGGTCCGTCACTCCCTGTTCGGCAAGCATGACTTGCAGCGCCTGATAGTCGGATCGGGATTGGTCCGTGCGCCGCTGCCATGCCGCTAACTGATCGTCAGCTCTGAGTATCTGGACCTGCTCGGCAAGCACCTCCGCCGCCTTGGAAAGTGCCTCTCGGGCCTCACTGAGCACTCGTTCCGCCTCACCCCTCCAGGAGATCACGTCTCGATCCTTCGAAGGGTCGAATGAACCTTCCGGCCAGTCGTCGAGCAGCAGATCCTGCGCCAACGACTCGATTCGAGTCGGTATCGATCTCAGTTGTTCGAGGGAGGTGTCGACCTCTCGGCGTTGGCGTAGTGACTGCTGATGTGCCTTCAAGACCTCGGCATGGCGAGACTGGGCGAGAGTGTTCAGCTTACGGTTCAGGTCAGTGTGCCTTCGTTCAAGCTCCGGGCGGCCTTGCACTCGCCCATCAAGCTCTCGCAGTCGCGCTCGCTGCGATAGATAAGTGCGCTTCGTCTCGTCAAAGGCACGGTGCAGGCCGCCAGCTTCCGCAGCTTCGTCGATGACTTCGAGCAGCGATTGCCGGCTTTCTCCTGCCATGGCCGCGATCTGCCCTTGGGAGAACAATCGGATCGGAAATCGCTCCGCTGTTACCGCCTGGCTGGCCGACGCGTCCCATTCGCTGCTTTCTTCCCGTTCCTCAACCACCACGCCTTGACCGTCTTCACGCCACCGTAACCGGTGCATGACGCCATTCCGGCGCAGATCAATGCGAATTTCTGTGCTATCACGAAGTGCACCGCCGCCGTCTCTGCCTTTGGCGGATTCTGCAAAACTGACGAACTGGCGGTACGCTTCGGTCTTCTCGCCGAGGCGTTGCAGTTCTTCATCCCTCCGATATGCCAGTCGAATCGCGTGCACGATGGTCGACTTGCCGGTACCGCGCCCACCGATCAGAGCGTTGTAATAGGGACTAAATGACAGACGCTCGGGTGCTCCATTGCCCATGAAACGGGCCGAATCTATCTCGATGCCGGTAATGAATTGTGCTGGAGTCTGGAACGGCTCGAAATCTCCTTCGTCGTCGCTTCGTCGCACTGAGATCCCATTACCGTCGAGAAGTGCGAGGCGTAAGCCCTCCAGTGCAGGGCTAGACATCTTGATCCAGGTATAGCGGGAGCCGGGTACACCTTCGCCCTGGAAGCTGTGACAGTCACTTCCGAGGACGCGTGCGACACGTGCCGTTTCCTGCTCCACACAGGCAGGTACCTGAAGTGCAGTGTCTAGCCATTCGACTGATAGTAAGCGCTCGTTGGCCATCACCTGCTTTACAGATTGCGCGTCCAGAGCACAGCTGCGTGTTCCCGGTTTGACCCGGAGCAACCCTTTCTGCTGGTCAGAATGAGCGGGAATGGGTATGGCGCCGGCATTCAGGACCGCTTGAACGACCTGAACATCGCTTGCTCTTGTTACCCCGTCGCAATTGCCTTTTTCGCCTTGGTAGTCGACTCTTCCCAGCAGGGTATCGATATCGCTGGTTGTCGTACACGGATCGAATATCGCTAGTAAGTGAAATCCACTGTTCACCGAAATTTCCACCCCCGGGAAAAGTGCCAACTCTCTGAAACCCTCGGGCGGATTGCCATTGTCGGCCTGTTGCTGCATCTGGTCGTAAGCATTCTTGAGGGTATCGACCCAGGCGCCGGTGTTGTGATCCGTTACCGCCACGCAGTCGATCTCAGCCGTCATATACTTCAGCAACCAGTCTTCCGGTGAAAGCGTCAAGCTCTGCTGCGCCCATGGCGTATCGGTTGAAGCCGGCGTATGGGTATGGAAATCAAACTTCCACCATCGTGAGCCAGGATAGGACCAGCTATCGTCAATGGTCTCAATCATGCCTGTTTTCATCTGATTTGCCAGTCCTGCTGTATCACGAGAAAAGTTTCACATATAAGAAAGCAACCGCGTTGTGTTTCCAGAATGCCAAGCTCTGCAGATCGTGCCAGCTGCAGCTGCGTCGCTTCATCGGGTAGATTCGCCAGGCAATCCTTCCTATACAGTGTAAACACGGTCTCTCGATCTTCTGTACCTGGGCTAGCTGCAGTGATTCGACACGTCTGGCGCTCTCGTGCAATGATATGCAGCATCTCGATTTTCCAGTACGCGCGATACCAATGGATCAATCCGACCATCGGCTCGAGCTTCTCGTCCAGACGGCGGATCGGTAATTGCCACTCGATCCGCGTGATACCGTTGGGGCTCGACCTCGCAAGCGCTGATGCACGGCATCTTCACGATGGCCTTTCGGGAGCCCTCGCCAGAGGCGCGTTGGGTGTTCAAGTGCTGACGCACGGTGCGTTTCTCGAGACCAGGGCGCTTCTTCATCACGAAGCTCAACTAGCCAGCCGCGGGTTGCTCGGCAACGCCTTTCCACAGTGTCGTGCCATCGTTACTGCCTGGTTCCGACTCTAACGCACCAGCATAACAGCTGACCACTGTCGCTCACGACCGAGCGAGATCAGGTCGATCATGTCCGATTTGCAACCAGAGACAGAGACCAGTCGGGTGTTCGGCCCAAGGGTGCTCCTGAGCCACCAAGGATGTTGCCCCTGCAATGTAGGGTGTCAGTTGTCCCAAGGCTTCGTGAGCGGGTGCCCCGGCGTATTCGTTGCTCGCCCCCGATGTGCCGTGCCACATTGAAGATGGAATGCTCGGGTAGCGTCGTGAGTGCCTGTGACACCGTTGCTTGCAGGACGGACGGTCTATGAGCGCTGGCGGTTCTACTGGGAGTTGGGGAGCTCGACGGCGGCGAGCGTGCAACTAGAGGCTGCGGCGATGTCGGCCTCCGGGGTTGCCGCAGAATGTGATGATCAAACGCTCCACGAGCCGGGCTTCCAGATTTCTGCACACTGCCGAGGCCGGAGCAACGCCGATCGAAGGCTACCTCTGCCTCGGCTGAGAACATGTGCACGTGGGAGAGTTATGCCTAAGCGGTGCACGCACATATCTCACAGCATCAATCGCCGGTTACTGGTTCAACCGCTCTTCGGGCTTGTAGTACTCTGTGTGTGTTCTGTGGCCGTCCTCGGAACCCTTTTTTGCAGAAAGTCCTAAAGTGTGATTTAATTCACAATTAAACCCAGCCTTCTCAATGCCCCCTCCTCAGACTGATCGGCCGATTACGATTGTGCAGCGATGATTCTTGCGAGCGGCCGGTGCGCCCCACCGTGTGCGGTTCGGCTCACTGCTAGTCGAGGCTTCCCAGGCAAGGCCTGGAAGTGCGGTTGGCAAGCTGTCGTCGATCGGCAATTGCCGTGCGATTTGCCCATGCGGCTCAAAGTCCTCCGCCCGGACCGTAGAGCGCCTCTGCGGATATTGCTCCTGACGAGACTCCTTTGATGCCTGGACCGTCGCTGCCCGGATCGAAAGAGGGCGCACCGAGCCACTGCGCGAACAGATGTCCCATGTCCGAGAATCAATCATGTTAGTCAGCCGTGAAAGCGCAGCTCGTTTCGCGATGCCGCCCTGGCTCGGCCTGACGCTACTCGCGGCAATCTCGTTCGCGATCCTGAGCGTCGGGCTCGATCGTCACAGCCTGGCTACCGACGATGGCTACAGCCTCTGGTTCTCGGATGATCTGGAAACCCTTTCGCACCGGGTCTACGGTACCGGTGGCAACATGGCGCTCTACTACCTGGCGTTGTGGGTCTGGCGTCTTGGCGGGGTCTCTGACGAATGGCTTCGTTTGTTGTCGGTGGTGTGGGCGGTAGCGGGTACGGTGTTCGCCACGCGACTGTGCGCGAGGTTCACCACCGAGCGGCTCGCCTGGGTCGCAGGCTTGTGGCTCGCCACCAATCCCTTGCTGGTCACCCTTGCGCTCGAGGTCCGCGGCTACACGCTGTTGTACTTCCTCGGCACACTGCTGGTATACGCCCTGGTGCGCCATCTTGAAAGCAGATCACACATCTGGCTGTTCGTTGCACTGGTCACAGCCCTCGGTGCCGTCGCGACTCACTACTTCGCGATGATAATGATCCTCGCGCTCGGCACCTGGGCGCTCATGGAGTACCTGATCGTGCGTCGCCGGGAGCGTGCCCGAGAGCATCTTGGCGTATTGATCACGTTGGCGCTCGCGGCGCTGGGGGGGCTCTTCTATACCGTCATGATGAGTGGTGACGGGCAGGGCAACCTTTCCTTTCTCACGAACTGGCACCTTCTGATAGTCCCGCATTTTCTCTGGGCGGTGAATGGAAACGGACTTATGCATCCGCTGTTCGCCTTCGCCGTGGTTCTGGGCCTGCTGGTGGTGATGCTGATGTACCGGGTCTGGCGCGCCGGCACAGACTCCGCCTGCTCGCTGCAACGTCTTCTGGTGTTGTGGATCGCGCTGCCTTTCATCTCCTTCGTGCTCGTGTCGGAACTGGTGCAGCCGATGTACAAGGACCGCTATCTGATCTGGCTGCTGCCGGCGTTTCGCCGCATTGGTACCGGCACTTGCGGGGCATACCGCAAGCGGGTCGCGCTGGTTGGTGCTGCTGCTGCTGATGTGCGCGAGCAATCTCGCCGCGGTAGTCGGGCACTACGAGCGTGATTCGAGCGAGGACTGGAAAGCCGCGGCAACTATCCTTGCGCGCGAATCGGCGCGTGACGAGCGGGTTCCGTTGCTCTTCTATACCTATGATGGTCGCTTCGTCTTCGATGCCTATGCACGTCGCTTGCCGGATCTTGAAACGCGTCTCGGCTACTCTGAGTTCCGCGGCGAGACCACGACGCGTGTGGATCCGCGATTGCCGGAGCCCGACTGGAAAGCGCTCGCCGATATCGCACACGAACAGCGCTCACTGTGGTTGATCAGCTCACACATCAGTCCCGATCGGCCGATGGCGTTGCAGCGGGCGATCGAATGGCTGATGGGTGAAAGCGCCGACCGTGGCACCTGGCAGCAGCGCCCGGTGGAGCTCGCACGTATCCGCACGTTGTTGGAGAAAACCCATGGCATCGGTAGGCGCTGGTCGGTGCCGGGCGTCGTGCTTTGGCATTTCGAGCGAGGCGTCAGCGCGTCTTCCAAACCCTGATGAATCGAACCCGACGAGTTGCACCGTGTGGGTCACGGCCTATTCGCCGGTCGGCGGGTGGACGACCCGAATCGTGCCCCTTGCCTGCAGTTCGAATGGCAGCTTGTCGATCAGCTCAACGTCTGTTTTGCAAATCGATGAAGCAGGTCCGTTAGATTCCCGAGAAGCGTGCACGCAAAGTCTGCCAATTCCGGCCGCTAGAGGTTCTGGACGTGGTGCAATCTGACAGACGAGCGCCGATAGGGCACCCCATGGTCCATGTAAAGACGTGTTGTCGCGCGTCTGCCCGACGTACTGGTTTCAGGCGATGTCCATGGATGCACAGATCGAACCCCTGCACGACGATGACCGCGAACGTCTGAGCGGTCTACTCCTGTTCGCGCATGGCTTGCTGAGCGCACGTTCGAAAACCCTGCTGGACGTGCGCTCGACGGGCTTGGGGTACTTTCCGGAAAGTGAGATCACCGTCTTGCCGGGCGTGCAGTTCGACGATGTGCGTGGAGCGTGGCTGGTGCTCGAGCGGCTGACGTCGACAAGGGCACCGCAACCGCCAGCTCATCTGCAGGCCTGGATCGATAGTTCTTCCCTGCAGGATCCGGATCATGCCCCGGCGCTTCTGGAAACAAGGGTCATCGACGTGCCCGTCGAGCAGGCATCGGATCTGGTAGAAGGCTGCCTGCTGGACCTCGCCGATATTCACGAATACGGCCGCTCGAATGCACAGGTTCGAATCGTCTTGCGCCTCCGGAACCTCGATAGCCTGCGCGCCGAGCTCGATGAGTGGCAACGGGCACAAGCTGGTCGCCGTTGGGCCCGAAAGCGAGAGATTGCGCCGGGCGCAGCATGAAACTGTAATGAGCAGTTCTATCGGCTGTACAACCAGTCGCAGGGCATGAACGACGCAGCCCCGGAACTGGTCTGGGGCATGGGCATCCTGAAGTCGAAGAGTCAGGGGTGCGGTGGGTGAACATGCCATTGGTCGAGCAATTGGTGGAGGTCGAGCTCGATGTGGGTTCCGGGACGCTGAGCGTATGCCCGAGAGCTACCCGCCCGGTGCTTGCAACTGAAGGCCCTGATGGATTCTCGATGCGGAGGTGGGTGCACGTGCGCAGCGCCTCCCTGCAGATGCGGCTCGACATGCTGCTCGACAATCCGGATCATCCGTTCAATCCGCATCGGCCTGAAACCTGGGAGCCGGCGGTGGCCAGCGCCGCCAACGTAGTGGCCGCCCGATGCACGTTACTTATCCCGTACCGAACTGGCTGATGAGGTCGAGGCTGACGCGGCTGCCGATGCCACGCAGGTGATCGCGAGCTGGGTGTTGTATGCCCGGCCAGTTTCATCGGGTGCCAGAGAGGGCGATCTGCTCAAGCTCGTCCATGAGGTACGGATGCAACCCGATGCGGGTAACCTCCCGGCCGGCTTGCGGAAATTCCGTCACCGGTCTTTCTGAAAAGGTTTCGAGCATAGCCGCCCGGCAATGGCCTGCTGTTCCGGCAGCGCAACCTGTCGCGGATACACGGAAGTATTTCTTCCCGTTGCCGTTTCAACGAACAGCAGGCCCGCATCATCGATCGCCTTGCCGAGGAACCCCTCGTCACGGTGACCGGGCCGCCGGGTACCGGCAAGACCCACACCATCGCCAACATCCTGGCCCATTTCCATGGCCGTGGGTGACCCGAGTGCTGGTCACCGCTCGCACTGCAGAGACCATCGCGGCGGTACGAGACAAGCTGCCCGAAGAGCTGGCCGGTTTCGTGATCGCGTCCGTGGCATCGGACCGCGAGGGTGCCCGGCAACGGGAAGACGCGGTTCGGAAGCTTTCGGAGGGAGGTGTTGTCGCTCGACATCGACGAGCTGCGAGAAAGCCAGACGCGGCTGGAAACGAAGCTGTCGAGTATCGATGCGGAGCAAGAGTGCTGCCGGCAGGCACTGGCAGACATCGCCCGTGCCAATTTCGAGCCGCTCGAATGGCAGGGCACGGAATGTACGGCGATGGAACTGGCCGAGCAGCTGTCGAAGATACAAGACCTGCACTGCTGGTTCACGGACCGGCCCTCGGTGCGGGCACCATTGACGCTCGCAACTACAGTGA
>CBDCAW010000059.1:0-19817 GCA_965214025.1 Granulosicoccaceae bacterium | reverse complement strand
GACGGAGACGAACCAGGCGAGCTTGACGGCGATCATTCGGACGGCCGACCAGCGCCGCGGCCGGTGCCTTGCCGGACGGACCTCGCCTGGCTCTCTTCCTGCCCGTGTCTTTCGAACACCGTCAGCAGGCGATCGCTGAGCAGATACGCACCGGTCGCGTTGGCCGCCGCGCAGCAGACCGCCAGCATTCCCAGTACCACCTGAAAAGTGCTCTGGGCGTTCGCCAACGCGATGATCGTGCCCGCCAGCACCACCGCGTGTATCAGCGTGGAGCCTGCCAGCAACGGCGTGTGCAGGATCGACGGCACGCGAGCGACGAGCACGTAGCCCGCCACCAGCGCAAGCGTGAAGAAATACAAGGTCTCGAATCCGGACATCTCAGCTATCCATCCAGTGGGAGCGTTCCAGGCGTCTGGCCTGGCCGGGCCAGTCGTCGCGCAGGATATGGCCGTCCAGCTCCAGTTGCCGCTCCAGTTGCTCCACGCCATGGGCGTCAAGCTCGGCGAGCTGTCGGAACCGGTGAAAGCCGTAGGCTCGCAGGCTGTTGTTCAAGGCCGGCCCCACTCCTCGAATCAGTGTGAAGTCGTCCGCGGATTCCTCCACGGGCTGACCCTCCGATTCGTTCGGCGGTGCGTTCCGACTCACTTCATCGATCCCGCCATCGATCGGGCTCGGCTCATCATCGAGCCAGCCGGCGGCCAGCTCACCGGGGGTCGTACCGGCCGAAGAGACGCCGGGGACACCACTTGCAGCGGTCTCACCACCCGCCGCGCCACTGCCGGCTAATGCGTCTTCGCGTAGCGCCAGGGTAGGCGCATGATGCAGCTCGCCGTCATGGGTGAGACGGCAACCGGCGATCAGCGGATCTTCCCAGTCGAGAACGAGCGTGCCCGACGGCAGGATGATCTGCAGCAGGCTCCACAGGTTGCGCGCGTACATCTCACTGGCGTGTACTGCCGCACGACTGGGCAGATCGAGCGGCCCGGCGATCAGGATATCGTGATGGAAAACGGTTTCGCCCGGTTTCGTCAGCACGCAGTTGCCACCGGTATCGGCTGCCATGTCGATGATCACCGTGCCAGGCATCATGCCATCGACCATGTCCTCGGTGATGATCCGCGGTGCCGCCCGGCCGGGAATCGCCGCCGCGCAGATCACCGCATGCGCATCGCGAAGGTGCCCGGACAACACCGCGTGCTGGCTGTCACGTTCGTCTCTGGTGAGCGCACGCGCGTAGCCACCATGGCTTTCGGCTTCGATACCGGTGTCGATCATGCTGGCGCCGAGGGATTCAATCTGCTCCTTGGCCGCGCGCCTGATATCGTAGGCCTCCACTCTGGCACCCAGCCGGCGGCAGGTCGCGATCGCCTGCAAGCCGCCGACACCGGCACCGATCACGACTACCCGCGAAGGGCGCAGCGTGCCGGCAGCCGTGATCATCATCGGGAACAACCGGGGGCACAGCTCGGCTGCCATCAGCGCGGCCTTGTAGCCCGAGACGGTTGCCTGCGAGGACAGTACGTCCATCGACTGGGCCCGGGTGACGCGCGGCACCAGATCCATCGCCAGGGTGGTTATGCCCCGTTGCTGCAGCACGTCGATCGCCGCCAGGTTCTGGAAGGGCGACATGATGCACAGTAACACGGAGGCACGCGGTAACAGGTTCGCCTCCTCGACGGTGGGCGGATCCACCTTGAGGGTCAGAGCAGCATCTCTCACCGTATCAGCAAACGAGTCGGCGATACGCGTTGCGGCGTACTGCTCGTCGGTGAAGCCCGCACCGCGCCCGCAACCGGACTCGATGACCAGCTCGATGCCCGGCAGAGCCAACAGCTCTCGGGCCACGACCGGGTCGAGGGCGACGCGCAGCTCACCGCTACGACTCTCCTTGGGCACGGCTATGGTATGAGGCACGATGAGATCCTGAAGGCACACGGCTCGCACCTGCCACCGACCGGTTGCGGCGCATGGCCTGCACATCGATCAAAGGCGGGCCCCGAAGCGATAGAGCGCCCCAGGAGCCTTAGGGCGGACATTCTATCTATACTACCGGACGCAGCCATGCCCGATGGGGCATCGATGCTCCGGCCGACCCGGCAGCCGCACGTACACAGCGAACGGGCGGGTATACGCCTTCGCAAACGCCCTGTGGTGTTGCTGGTCGTCCCGGTCGTTACCATCGTACAGGTCTCCGGACCAGAATGATCTACATCCGGAGTCACGCTTTTCGGGGCAACTGACCCCGATCCATCCAGTTCACGCAAGCCCTCCAACACATGAAATACATCGGCCGACCGGACTATGAGCATGGCACACCCGAACGTCTCGGTGTGCTGATGGTCAATCTGGGCACCCCGCAGGCTCCGGAGACAAAGCCGGTGCGTCGCTATCTGGCCGAGTTCCTGAGTGATCCGCGCATCATCGAACTGCCTCGCTGGCTGTGGCTGATACTGTTGCACGGTGTGATCCTGCGCATCCGGCCACCACGCAGTGCAAAAGCGTATCGGGAGGTCTGGTCGGAGGAGCACGGCTCGCCCTTGCTCAGCATATCGCGTCAACAGGAGGCGGCAATGCGCGAAGCGCTGACCCGGCGCTTCGGCGACGACGTGACAGTGGCGCTGGGCATGCGTTATGGCGAGCCATCGATCGATTCTGCCATCAGCAAGCTGGAAGCTCAGAATGTGCGCCGGCTGGTCGTGCTGCCGATGTACCCGCAATATTCGGGCACCACGACGGCCTCGGTGTTCGATGCGGTCACCGCGCGCCTGCAACGCACCCGGTGGATTCCCGAGATGCGCTTTGTCAACCAGTTCTGCGACGACCCGAAGTTCATCGAGGCCCTGGCCGACAGCGTGCGCGCGAGCTGGGCCGAGCGTGGCCGGGGGGATTTGCTGGTGACGTCCTATCACGGCATCCCGAAACGCTACCTGACCTCAGGCGACCCCTATCACTGCCTGTGCCACAAGACCTCGCGCCTGCTGGCGGAGGCACTGGGCATGGCCACCGACGAGATACGCGTGGTATTCCAGTCGCGCGTGGGGTCGCGAGGAATGGTTGCGCCCGTACTGCGACGAGACCATGAAGACTCTGCCCGCCGAGGAGGGCATCAAGTCCATCGATGTACTTTGCCCCGCATTCTCGGCCGATTGCCTCGAAACCATCGAGGAGATCAACGGCGAGAACCGTGAATACTTCGAGGAACATGGCGGTGAACGATTCGTCTACATCCCTTGCCTCAACGATCAACCGGCGCACATCGAGTTCTTCGCCGATCTGATCGAACGGCATGCGCAGGGCTGGCCCGAAACCGATCGCGCCCGTGACCGGGAGGCCGAACATCGGGAACTGGCGAAAAGTGCCGTGCTCGCCGATTCATTGAAGGAGAGTCAGCCGGCCAACGCTTGAGGGCACCAGGGCCTGTCTGCCGACCATGCCTGAAGACGATGAAGCCTTCTGCTCGAACCCACGTTGCGTGTTGCATTGTTCAGCGCGCAATGCCGAGGTCAGTGGCCGCGGCGAGTGGGCCACCCTGGCCAATGGGCTCACCTACGCACGGGTACGACTCGAAGGCCGGCATTACTGTCATGTGTGTGCACGAGATCCGGCATCGGCACCGGGGGTAAGGATCAGGCAGGACCATCAAGACCGCCACCCGAACGAAGGCTAGCGTCTGCGCTGCGCGATACCGATAGGTGGGGCCGCCCAGGTGGGGCCGCCCAGGTGGGACCGCCCAGGTGGGACAGGTGGGGGCCGCCCAGGAGGGGCCGCCGAAGGAGAGCTGCCCGGGCGGGGCCGCGCGGGTTGCGACGCCCCGACCCGGTGCGCCGCTAGTGGTTCAAGGATATACCGTCGAGTTGCCTGGTCGCGTTGGTGGCAGTGATGTCGGAGATCAACATACACCCGGGCTCGTGGGTGATGGCCAGATCGGCAGCCGCCTCCCGCAACGCTAGCTGCGGCGTGACACCGCAGGCCCAGAACACCGGCACATCACCAGGCTTCATGATCGGCGGATCGCCGAAATCCGGCCGGTATAGATCCTTGATACCGATCGCAGCCGGATCACCCAGATGAATGGGCGCACCGTGTGCCAGCGGAAAACGCTCCGACAACACGATGGCACGAATCGCGTCGGAAGGGCGCAAGGCACGCATACTGACCACCAGAGGACCCGAGAATGCACCGGCCGGGCGCGTCGCTATCGAGGTGCGATACATCGGCACATTGCATCCGGCTTCCACATGACGAACGGCGATGCCCTCGGCGATCAGCGCATCCTCGAAGGAGAACGAACAGCCCAGCACGAAGGTGACGAGATCGTCACGCCACACGGATCTCAGGTCTGCAGCCGATTCGGCTTCCCCACCGTGACGAAACACACGGTAGCCCGGCACATCGGTACGTATGTCCAGATCCTCACCGAGCATCGGCAGGCTGGCATCGCCTGGTTCACCGACCCCTATCACGGGGCACGGCTTGGGATTGCGATGGCAGTACAGCAGGAAGTCACCGGCCAGGGCATCGGGCACGATGGCCAGGTTGCCCTGCAGGCAGCCGGCGGCCAGGCCGGCCGTGTGTGAAACATGGGTACCGTTGCGAATGCGCCGCCGCCAGAAGACCGCACTGTCGTCGGCGGGGCGATCCGTGTCGAGGGTCATGTGGTGATGACCCCGAACACCTTCAGCAGCGAGTAGCCCCCGAGAAAGGTCGCCACCAGCATGACGAAGCCGCCCAGGATGTTACCCACCAATCCGTTGACCTTATCGCCCAGCAGATCCCGGCGATTCATCACGATCAGCAGGAAGATGGATACCAGCGGCAACAGGATACCGTTCGCCGCCTGCGCGAGAAGGATCGCCTGCACCGGGCTGGTGCCTGAAAACGCAAGCGTGGCTCCAATGACCACCACCAGCGCCCATACCCCGCGGAACTTCCAGCTCTTCAGATCACGCTTCCAGCCGAGTGCGCCGGAGACGGCATAGGCCGCTGCCAGCGGGGCGGTGACCGAACTGGTCAGGCCGGCGGCGAACAGGCCGAAGCCGAAGAACCACTTCGCTGCGGGGCCGAGTACCGGTTCGAGCTGCTCGGCCATCTGCGCCGCATTCTCGATGACCGTATCGGTACCGGCAAAGGCGGCGGCGGACGTAACCAGGATGGCCAGCGTGATGGCACCACCCAGCAGGATCGAGACAACGGTATCGAACCGGGATTCATTCAGCGCCTGATCCACCGGCACGCTCTGCGGCCAGCGATCCTGAACCGCTGATGAGTGCAGGAAGAAATTGTAGGTCACCACCGTAGTGCCGACCAGCGCGATGACGGTCAACCCCGACCCATCCGGAATGCTTGGCGTGAGCATGCCGGCGAGCATCGCACCCACATCCGGCCTGACGACGATGGCGGTGACTATGAACACCACGCTCATGATGCCCACCAGCACCATCAGCACCCGCTCTATGAGCTTGTAGGTACCGGAGGCCAGCAGCGCGAAAGCGATGGCTGCGACGACGAGCACCCACACCTGCGGCGAAAGCCCGATGATGGTTTCCAGCCCGAGAGAGGCGCCGGCGATGTTGCCGGTCTGGAAGGCCGCCGTACCGACACCGATGGCCACGAGAATCAGCACGACCGCCGGCCACTTGAACAGGGGATTGTCGAAGGTGGTGCGCAAGGCCTCGCCCAGGCCTTCCCGGCTCACTATACCAAGCCTGGCACTCATCTCCTGCAGCACGATGGTGGCGAAGATCGAGAACACCAGTGCCCACAGCAGGGCATAGCCGGTGTCGGCGCCCACGACGCTGGCGGTGGTGACCGTTCCCGGCCCGATGAAGGCAGCCGCCACCAGCAAGCCCGGCCCTAGGTTCTTCAGTTTCTGCAGCATCAGCATTCTCCCGTTTGCGAGCTTCCGTTTTACACATCATTGACAATTTGTCAATAAATAGGGTACATATCCACCCTGGATCTCCACTCGACCAACCTTCAGGAGCACTCGATGGCGGCAAGCGGCAACGATGATCCGGTCCTTTCCGAAAAGAAGCAATGGCGCTTCTGGATTGACAGGGGCGGCACCTTCACCGATATCGTCGCCGTCGACCCCGAGCACCGCTTTTCCACCCGCAAGCTGCTGTCCGAAAACCCGGAAGCCTACGACGATGCGGCCGTGCAGGGGATCCGGGATTTTCTTGAGCTCGATACCGACGATGCCATACCGGGGCACCTGATCGCCAGCGTCAAGATGGGAACGACCGTTGCCACCAACGCCCTGTTGGAACGCGCCGGCGAACCCACCCTGCTCGCGATCACACGAGGTTTCAGGGATGCTCTCGAAATCGGTTATCAGGCACGCGCAAATATCTTCGCGCTGAACATCGAGAAACCCGAGCAACTGTATGCGAAGGTGGTGGAAATCGATGAACGACTGAACGCGGACGGCTCGATCGCGACACCGCTCGACGAAGTGGCGGCGCGGCAATCCCTGCAGGAAGGGTTCGACAGCGGCATCAAGGCGCTGGCCATCGTGTTGATGCATGGCTATCGCGAACCGGCTCACGAGCAGGCCCTCGCCGACATCGCCCGGAGCATCGGCTTCGAACAGATCTCGGTGAGTCACGAGGTATCGCCGCTGATTCGCCTGGTATCGCGTGGTGACACGACGGTGCTCGATGCCTACCTCACACCGATCCTGCGGCGCTACGTGAATCGCGTGTCCGACCGGCTTGGCGCCGATGCCGATGAGGGTCCGGGCTTGCTGTTCATGCAATCCTCCGGCGGCCTCACCGCAGCCGACAGGTTCCAGGGGCGCGATGCCATCCTTTCCGGCCCGGCCGGTGGCATCGTCGGTGCGGCACTGACAAGTCGCCAGGCAGGTTTCGAGAAGATGATCGGTTTCGACATGGGTGGCACCTCGACTGATGTGTCGCACTACGCCGGTGCCTACGAGCGCAGCTTCGAAAGCAAGATCGCGGGTGTTCGGATCCGGGCGCCGATGATGGACATCCACACCGTGGCCGCGGGTGGCGGGTCGATCCTGCATTACGATGGCTCGCGCTTCCTGGTCGGCCCCGAATCCGCCGGCGCCAATCCCGGGCCACGTGCCTACCGACGCGACGGGCCGCTGAGCGTGACGGACATCAATGTCGCCCTGGGTCGGATCTCGCCGGATTACTTTCCACGCATCTTCGGGCCGGCTCAGAACCAGCCACTCGATGTGCAGGCAGCACGCGACGGTTTCGTCAAGGTAGCCGAACAGGTCGGTGACGGGCGCTCGTGGGAGTCGGTGGCGCAAGGGTTCCTGGCCATCGCTATCGAACACATGACCCAGGCAATCAAGAAGATCTCGATGGAGCGTGGCCACGATGTGGCCGACTACGTGCTCACCTGCTTCGGCGGTGCCGGTGGTCAGCACGCCTGCCTGGTGGCCGAAAGGCTCGGCATGCGCCGGGTGTTGCTGCATCCGTTCTCCGGCGTGTTGTCTGCCTACGGCATGGGCCTGGCAGACCTGTCGTCACAGGCACAGCGCATGATCACGCGCACGCTCGATGAAGCCAGTGTCAACGAAGCCCGCGCCACCGCCTGCGAGCTCGCCGAGAAAGGCGCCGCCGAACTTGCTGCCCAGGGCGTGGATGCCAAAGATCAGCACGAGCGCACACGCTGCATGCTTCGCTACTCAGGCTCCGACAGCCTGCTGTCCGTGCCACTGGATACGGTGGCGAGCATGCGCGAGGCCTTCGAGACGGAGCATCGAAGGCAGTTCGGCTTCATCGATGGCGACAAGGACATCATGCTCGACTACATCGACGTCGAGATTACCGGCGGCGGTGAACCGGTCACTGAATCTCAGGTGCTCACCACCGGCACGCGCCTGCCCGATCCCGTCGCCACGACGCGCTGCCACACCCAGGGCGAGTGGCAGGATGTGCCCGTCTATCAGCGCGACGACCTGCCCGCAGGCGTGGCACTGGAAGGGCCTGCGATGCTGGTGGAGGCGAACGGCACGATCGTGATCGAGCCCGGCTGGAGCGGTGAGCTGTCGTCGATCGGCAACCTGGTGCTTGAACGCAAGGCAGCATCCGCCGCCCGTCAAGTAGGCACCGAGCGCGATCCGGTGACGCTGGAGATCTTCAACCGTCAGTTCATGTCGATCGCCGAGCAGATGGGGATGGTGCTGAAGAACACGGCGACTTCCGTCAACATCAAGGAGCGCCTCGACTTCTCATGCGCGATCTTCGATGCCGATGGTGAGCTGGTAGCCAATGCGCCGCACGTACCGGTACATCTGGGCTCGATGGATGCCAGTGTCAAGGCCATCATTCAGGGTGATCTCGAGATTCGTCCAGGCGATGCCTTCGTCCACAACAATCCTTATAACGGTGGCACGCACCTGCCGGACATCACGGTGATCTCGCCGGTGTTCGACGACACCAGCACCTTGCTGTTCTTCGTCGCGAGCCGCGGCCATCACGCCGATGTCGGCGGTATTACACCGGGTTCCATGTCGCCGCTGGCCAACTCCATCGAACAGGAGGGGGTGATCATCGACGGTTTGCGCCTGGTCTCCGGCGGACGTCTGCACGAGGCCGAGGTTCGCGAGCTGCTGGGTGCAGGCGACTACCCCGTGCGTGGCATCGAACAGAACATTGCGGATCTCAAGGCGCAGGTGGCAGCCAACGCCATGGGCGCCAGCGAGTTGCTGGCCCTGTCGAAGGCTCAGGGTGCGCATGTGGTCACGGCCTACATGCATCATGTGATGGACAACGCCGAGGAGAGCGTGCGCCGCGCCATCGCCTCCCTCAAGCCCGGTCGCTTCACCTACCCTCAGGATTCCGGTGCCGAGATCGTCGTGGAGGTATCGCTGGATACGGAGCTACGCGAAGCCACGATCGACTTCTCGGGCACCTCTGACCAACAGCCGACCAATTTCAATGCACCGGCCGCCATCACGCGAGCGGCCGTCCTGTATGTGTTCCGCTGCCTCGTCGATGACGACATTCCGCTGAACGCAGGCTGCCTGCGTCCGTTGCACCTGGTAATCCCTGAAGGTTCGATGCTCAACCCCGCCTACCCGGCAGCGGTGGTGGCAGGCAATGTGGAAGTCAGCCAGGCGGTCACCAACGCGCTGTTCGGTGCGCTGGGTGTGCTGGGCTCCTCTCAGGGAACGATGAACAACCTGACCTTCGGCAACGCGGAGCATCAGTATTACGAAACCCTCTGTTCGGGTGCCCCCGCAGGGCCCGGCTTTCACGGCGCCACACCGGTGCATACCCACATGACCAACTCGCATCTGACCGACCCCGAAGTGCTGGAAACGCGCTACCCGGTGGTGCTCGAGGAGTTCAGCATCGCCACGGGTACCGGCGGCAAGGGTGAATGGAACGCAGGTGACGGCGTGTACCGACGTATCCGCTTCACCGAACCGATGGAGTGCGCGATTCTCTCGGGGCACCGCAGCACACAACCCTTCGGCACTGACGGTGGCGAAGCGGGCAGGACGGGATGCAACACGGTGGTGCGTGCCGATGGTTCTCGCGAAGATCTCGGAGGGTGCGGCCATACGCAGATGAAGGCCGGCGATGCGATCGTGATCGAGACGCCCACCGGCGGGGGCTTCGGCAGGATCAAGACGTGAACGAGATCATGCGATGAACGGGCAGCATGGCCGAGCCGGATCGCTCGGTCGTTTTAAGACACCGAACTCCAGGCCCCACTTGCCCGGGATGCCTTGCGGGACGGGAAATGAAAGATCCGGCAGCACCTGTGGGCTGATGGCTGACTGGCCCTGCGAGGTATTGGCTTTCCGTACAGAACACTACACTATTGGAACTCGGCCGTTGTCACGGAAAGCCTGATCAAAGGAGGTTGCAGCGGCGAGCCGCCATGGGTTTCACGCCACTGCCAGGAGCAACCTTGCCAAAGCGTTCGCAAAACGACCGGATCGTATCGTCCGACCACCTGGCCGATACGGACGCGTGGCAGCTGTCCGAATTCGAATATGCGCTGATCATGGCCTTCAACGGCTTCTCGCGCTGGACGCTGCATTGCATGAGCGCCGCCGGTTACAGTGACCTCGGCGCTCTGGAGATCCTGGTGCTCCACCACATTTACCATCGCCAGAAACCGAAGCGCCTGAACGACATCGCCTTCGCGCTCAACGTCGACGATGTACATACCGTCAACTATGCCTTGAAGAAGCTGCTCAAGCTGAAGCTCATCGTCGGTGAGAAGGCCGGCAAGGAAAAGTTCTACAGCACCACCGATCAGGGCAAGGCCTGTTGCCTGGAATACAAGGCGGTGCGCGAACGCTGCCTCAATCAGGCACTGACGGCGATGAACATCGATGCGGGCGGCTTCGGCAAGGTCGGTGATTCCCTGCGGCTGATCTCGGGTGTGTTCGATCAGGCGTCACGAGCAGCGTCTTCGTTGTAAGCGCCGTTTCAGTGCCCTCTATTTCCCTACCCCGCACGGCGATGCGAGTCAGGCACCATTGGAAGTGCATGGCGCGTCGCGGATCGACCCGCTTCGTGACCTTACACTGACAGCAAGGCCTGATACGCGGCCGTCTGCATTTCATCGCCAAGCGGAATGCTCGCTCCGAGGAACTGGCTCATCACGATGCCCGAAAACCGGTGGCGACGATCGACCCAGAAGAAGGTGCTGGCAGCACCCGCCCAGCCGCCCTCGCCCTCCGCCGTCAGCTTCATGGCCTGGCCCGGTTCAAGCATCACCCGGCCGAACAGGTTCCAGCCGTAACCCGGCATCGGAATGGGCCCGATCGCCAAGGGCCGCTGCCGCCCGCCCACGCGGTTCTGCCACATCATGTCGACCATGGGTGCCGACAGGATCGCTCGGCCGTCTGGCGCCTGGCCGTTCTGAAGGACGCCGATGAAGCATTGATAATCGCTGATCGTCGAATACAGGCCGTGCCCCCCGCGTGCGAAGTTGTCCGGCTTGTCCGTCGGGTAGCTCTCGGACACATCCATCGGATTCACGCGCTGAGGCGCACCGTTGATCAGTATCGGTTCGTTCAGATCACGTTGACCGAACATGTCCATGAGCCTCGGCAACTTGTCGGCGTCGAGGCTGTAGGCCGTGTCCGATAGCCCCAACGGCGAGAACAGCCGCTCGTGCATCAGTTCCGACAGCGACTTATCGAGCACCTTCTCGAGCACGTGGGCGAGCACATCCGTGCTGAAGCTGTAGGTCCAGCGGCTACCCGGTTGCGCCACCAACGGCAAGCTCGCCAGCAGCTCCACCAGATCCGCCAGTGATCGCTGGCCATTCAGAGCTGCATTGTTCGCCCGGCACGCATCAGCTGCCGCACAACCGGGCAGGAAGTCGTAGGAAAGACCGGACCGATGGGTCAGCAAGTCTTCGATGATGACAGGCCGCTGCAGCGGCTCGGCATTGCCTTGCTTGTCGAGCACCTGGCAATCGCCGAACGCAGAAACGAAGCGCGACACCGGATCATACAGTCGTAGCCGACCCTCCTCGATAAGCTGCAGCGCCACCACCGATACCATCGGCTTGGTCATCGAGTAGATCCGGTAGATGGTGTCGTCCGCCAATGGCTGGTCACGGGCATGGTCACGGTGGCCGAGCGCCCCCTCGCTGACAGTGGCACCATCGTGATCGACCCGCCAGGCGATGCCGGCGAACCGATCGTCGTCGATGTAGCGCTTTGCCAGTTGACCGATGCGTTGAAGTCGTTCGGGATCTGCTTTCATGAGAGGGTCACGGTTGAACGCGTCGGGTGTTGAAGCCATCGAGCGCCTCCTGCAGACGCTGCCGTTCCGGTTCGTCAAGCTGATCGGTCTGTAGCGACAGCAACGCTCCGCTGCGCACTTCACGCGATTCGTCAGGGTTCTCGGCAATGGCAAACAGATTCTGCCGCATCGTGGCCGATACCGGTGGCCCGTTCGCGACGGCAAAAACCGATGCGCCCCGGACCCGTGAATCCTCATCGAGCAAGCCCTGTTCGAGCACCGGAGTCAGCGTTGCATCATCAGCCCAGCGTGAAAGGATGGCAATGGTGCTGCCACGAACCGACGCGGACAAGTGCCCGGTCAATGCGAGTACTTGCGGCACCAACGCCCCATCATCGGCATTCGTCGGAGCGGTTCTCGGCGGTACCGCCAGGGCATTCAGGGTATCCACCAGCAACTCGTCATCGGTTTCCGCAGCCAGCAGATCGACCACCACCGCCCGTGCCGCAGGGTCACTCGCCTGAACCCGGCCCAGCACATCGAGCCCGGCATGGCGAGCGTTGCGATCGTCCGAATAAGCCATTCTGGTCGCTACCTGAGTCAACCCCTCCCCGCCGGCCCTGCCCAGCAGCATGGCCAGCCGGCGAAGCCGATCAGGATCGCCGGCCTGCTCGAATTCGGCCAGCATGCGATCGAATAGCTCCGGGTTCGCGCGCAGCTGTCCGACCAGATCCCGTAGTTCGCTGTCGCTCCAGCCCGCACGGCCTACCGTGACTTCAAGCGCAGGTTCCAAAGCTTCACGCGCGACACCGGCAACCGCACCAGGTACCGCGGCATTGCCGGCTTGCTTGCCGAGTACCCCGACTTGCTCACCACCTTCGTCATGAACGGTGGTGAATGGCGAGCCGTTCGCGGAGGCCTCTGGAGGCTCGTTCACTGGCCCAGCTTCGGTGCCGGACCCCTCATGCCCGGCAACGCCCGATGACGGTGCGTCGGGCTGAGGCACTCCTGCCGAGAAGTACCAGCCACCTGTCACGCCCACGGCCGCGAAGAGCAGCAGACAAACGCCAGCCGGCTTCAACGAGCTCATCGCTTACCTCGTCCACCCATCGACATCGACCCGGTTCGTCCGATTGGTTCATTTATCCGATCGGCTGACCACCGAGCGTCAGAGCGAACCGGGGTTGGGCCGCGCTGTGGAAAAGGTGGTGCGTTGGGTGCTGTCGGGCCGCAAGGCCATGGACCAACCGGCCCCGATGAACCGGTCACCGTCCCGGATAAGTTTCTGATAGAACTGAACTTCGGGGCAGGCACCGCCCTGTACACGGAACACTGCGAAGTCATTGGCCGTGACTCCTACCTCTTCGAGCTCGGTGTTGAAGGCGGCCCAGGTCTGCGGGCCGACGATGCCATCTGGCGAGAGGCTGCTATCGATACGTTCTGCCTGATATTGCCTGACGGCTTCTTCGGTACTCGGGCCGTATACGCCATCGACGAACGTGGACTCGAGCTGACCATCGCTGAAACCGGCACAGAACAGTATTCTCTGGACGCCCACGGTGTAGGCACTGTTGGCGAACGCACCACCGTCGCGCAGCGTGCAGTTATCGCTCCACAAGGCGGTGGACGAGTCGGGATCTGTCGCGGAGTCGAAATCGTTCCCGCAGTCGAACGACGGCTCGTTGTCGTTCACGTCAGGGCTGGTGCTGGCCTCGGTCGGCAAGGTGCCTGACCCCGGGTTGTTTCCCAGGTCGATGAGACCTTCATCGCCGATGACCGGACCATCGGTACCGGACGACGAGCCACCACAGGCGGCCAGAACCAGCGAGACCGACAGCGCCGCCGCCAGTGTGAGCTTGTGCTTGTTGATTTCCATCTCTTGATCCCTCATCAACCCCGTTGGGGTTTGCGTCATGTCCGATTCTAGCCGGGTTTCCACCTGATCATGAAGTCTGTTCGACCATTCGAACACTGCACCGGGTTCAAACAAGGGCTCAAACGATTGAAATCGATCCTTCAGTCGCCTATCATGCGCGCTTCGGGGTGTAGCTCAGCCTGGTAGAGCACTGTCTTCGGGAGGCAGGGGCCAGAGGTTCAAATCCTCTCATCCCGACCCGTTTCCTGTTTTCTGCCCGGTGGGTTCAGCTTGATTCGGCGACCGGCGAAGTCGACCTGAAAGGTCGTCAGGTCAAGCACCGCCGTTGCCCGTGCTCCGGTTCCGAGTTGCAGTAGGCAGAACAGAAGCAGTCGCGGCGACTGGTGCTGTGCTGCGATCAGCAGCCGGGCGGCTTCGCAGACGCTCAGAGGTCGGGCTGCCTGCTCATCGTCGGCGTCTACCTGTGGCATGTGGATGTGCGGCACCGACTCGATTTCCTGCCGCCTTTTGGCTCGCATGAGCGCCGCGCGAAGTGTTCGAAGGATTCGGGCGATGTAAGCCATTGAGAGAGCCTGTTCACTCAGGTGGTCGATGAACGCCTCCTGTCGCCTGACGGTCAACGCTGAAACGAACGACCTGCCGTGGTAATCCTTCAGCTTCGCAATGTGATGGCTGATGGCTTCGCTACTCGCTCTACTCTGGCCATGTCCATCGTAGTAGCGATCCAGCAGATCGCAGATACGGACTTGCTTTGCTGATACTGCGTCGAGGTCTTTGTGCGTCTTCCAGTGTTCCTTCAGTCTCTTCCTTGCTTTTTTCTTCTTCGATGTTCCAGTGGTGATTCGCCGAATTTGCCCTGTCCGCTCGTCAAACCAGCAGATGTACCAGTTGAGCGATCTCGCGCCGTCGATGTGGCTGAGGTAGAAGGCTCCTTTGCGGTGCGGCGATTTCGATCGGGCCACGAAGTGTTTCTCTCCAGGTAGTCGTTCAAATGAGCCTCAAGATATCGTGGCATCGATGCAATCGTGACATGCCCGATCTGATTCGCTCTACGCAGGTTGCGAAGTGTCGACTGCGATACGCCAAGCGCCACGGCGGCCTCTCGCTCGGTCATGGGTCGCTCGATCATGCCGTGTCGCCCCCTGACTGGCCAGTGACCGCCTCGGAGTTCAACGGCGCCCGGTACTCGTCGCCGGCATCGCCGATGCCGATCAGGCTCTCGCGCTCGCGGATTTCGTTCACGTTCAGCCAGCCCCATTCACGGGCGATGCGGTACGCCTCATAGCGTTCGGTCAGCGAACCGCGCAGTAGCCCTTCGGCGTTGTGCTCGATGCGGTAGCGTGCGCGCCCGGCTGGTGTGAGCAGCGATGCGCGCAGGCACTGCTCGATGCGCACCATCCACGGGCGCAGGCAGTGCTTGACCAGCATCGCGCTCTGCTCGGTAATGTTGCTGTAGGTGGCGTTATCGAGGATGCCGACCGACGGCGGCGGCACGCGGAACACGCGGCAGACATCCAGGCCGGTCAGCTTCGCCGATTCGATGAACTGCGAATCGCGCAGGCTCAGGGCCATGCTCTGAAACGTCACGCCGCCTTCGAGCAGCGGCGGCGAATCGTCCGCGAACGACTGCTTTATCTCGCGTGAGAATCGCTCATAAGCGGCGTCTGACAAGGTAGAGTCGGGCGGCATGACGAACGCACCGGACGGCTTGCCGCTGGCCTGCAGGTGCGTCCGCGCGTACTTCAGTTGCTCGTCGGCCAGGCCGAACGTCGCCCGGCATACCTCGATCGGCGATCGCCCGGTGAACCCGTCCGCCGACCGGTGCCGTAGGTGCATGACCTCGTCTTGCAATAACACCTGTGGCTTGCCAGGCTCCGGCTCGTACACGTAGCGCACGCGGCCATCGGCCCGGCGCTCGGGGCGCACGCGCTCAGGCGCCAGCGGCTCCAGGGCGATCACGCGCCCTCGGCTGTCGAGGGTCTTCCTCGCATACCCGTTGCCGGTGAGCAGGCACGAGGCGACCCACTGCTCGCGGAATTCCAGCGCGGTCTGCACGTCGTTCGCCTGGTCGTGCAGCACGCGATACAGCGGCTCATCGGTCGCAGGCTCGCGCGTGTCGCGGTGGGTCAGCGTCAGCGGCAGGCTGGCGATCGTCTCGGCGATCAGCTGTATGCACGCGAATGTGACCGCCACGCTCTCGGGATGACCGGCGCCCATGATCGCGCCGTGGCGCCCGGTCATGTGCCGAGCCAGGTACGGGTCGGTTGCCAAAGCATCGCGGCGTGCATAGCCGAGTGCGGTGGCCACGCGCTGTATCAGGCCGTTCACGATGATTCGAGCTCCAGTAAGCGCAGTGTCAACGATCGCGCCGTGGCGGGCCTGAGCGCCTGCCAGTGGCGCATCGCCACAGCGGTGTCGGTGTAGGCCGGCATCGAGGTCACGGTGATCTCCATGAGCTCCACGGTGGCCAGGGCGCGGTGTATGGTCCCGTCGTCGCGCTCGGTCCAGCTCCCCCCCTCGCCGCCGTCCGGTACCCGGAACCCGAACGATCCGCCGGTAACGTCGCCGCGCTTGACCGACCCGAGCAAGTCGCGCGCGTACTGCGCCTCCGGCAGGTCGATGTCGAAGCGCAGGCCTCGAGCATCCTGCTCAAGCGTAAGCGTGCCGGCGCCGACGCGCCCGAGCACGCGCTGCAGGTCGTGCTCGTACAGCGCGAGAATGCCCGAACCGTCCGCCAGGGAGCCGCTGAAGGCGCCGGGCAGCACGGTCTCGACGAAGCCGCCCAGATCGCGGCTCGGCAGGTTGAACACGGCGGCGTAGCCGGTAAGGTGCCCGGGCGCGCCGACGCGCAGCTCAGGCACCGCCCGGGTCTCGGGCGCCCCGTTCATGCGAGCCTGGCGGCCGTGCCGACCACGAACGATTCGGGGTGACGCACCGCGATATCGACATCTTGCAACGCGTTAATTCGCACGCCGCCACGGCTGTACACATCGCTGTGGTAGGGGTTCAGTAGGATATCGACGCTGGACCAATATCCGATCATCAGGTCTTGCCACGCGCCGAACAGCACGAACAATTCCCGGTTGGCCGTGTCCGAGTTGAGCTGATCGATCGGAACGTGGTTACTGGTGTACAGCGGAAAGCCTGCGAGTTCTCGCACCTGTTCCATCACCATCACATCGGTGCCCGTGGTCGAGCGCACGGAGCTTCTCGCGGCGGTCACGAATTTCGGCGGTACCAGCCAGCCCAGTCGGCCGTTCAAGGCGTTGTCGGTCGATAGCCGCTCGATGAATTCCAGCACCTCGGCCCACTGGACGCTCACCGGGTCATCCACCTGGCTGTCGTCCATCGGCAGCCGAACTGTGCCGGCGGTGTTGATGATGCCGACAGGCTTGTTATTCTGCCCATCGCCGATGATCGCCTCCCGGTCGATCGCCGTGGCGATCACGGTGGCCAGATCGTTCCGCATGAGCGTTTCGACGCTTGGGCTTGCGTTCAGGATCATGCGCCGGCTGTATTCGGTTTCCGCGCCGCAGGTTTTCGGCGACATCCGCACGCTATTGAATCGGGCATCGCTGGCGGGCACCGCCTCGTGTTCGCCGACCCATGAAGCCGTTACTGATTCGGCCAGGCGCGGGATATCCTGGTCGCCGGTCAGCCCGGTGAGCACCGTGGCGCCAAGCTTGGCCACGGTCAACTGCTCGCGCAGCCGGTCGATGTACAAGTCGCCGCGCGTGCGCTCCGGATACAGGGGCGCGCCATCGCCGGAGGTGAGCAACGCACGCGTCTGTAGGGCCTCGTGTGGCACCAGAATGCCCTGCGGTTTCTTGCCGTCGCGCCGGGCAAGCTCGGCGCTGGTCTCGCGCTCGCTACCGGCATCGACGGAGTTCGGCTCCAGCTGCGCCGCCATCGCGCGGGTTATGCGGAAATCCCGGCATCGCGTCTGGAAGGTACCATCGTTGCCGCGCCGGGCTTGCATTACCGGCTCGGCCCGTTCTTGCTCTTCGAGGAAGCGCTGCCGCTCGATGCGGTCATTCAACGAACGCACTTCCTTTTCGTTGTCGGTGAATTGCTTGGATTCGACGGCGGTTGCCTCGCGCTTCTCGCCCTCGATCTTGTCGGTCATCGAGCGCAACGCGGCAAGCGCCTGGCTTCGTTTTTCCTGTAACTCCTGCAAATTCATGTCAGTGCCTTCTATTCTTCGGTGGTGAAGCGGAGTTCTGTAGTGCTCGGTTGATCACGTTGGCTAAGTCGGTGCGCATAAGCGCGTCGATATCAGGGCTTGCATTAAGTAGCGTGCGCCGGTCATCGGTGCGCGCCTCGGTAGTCGGCTCCGGCGGCTTGGTATCGAGTACGCCGCACATGTGCTCGTCATAGAGCGCGGCGCCGTGCCGGGCCTTGAACAGGGCCACACGGTGCGCGTGCTCGCGCATCAGGATCGACTCGACCAGCCGGTACCCTTCGAGCACGCACGCCTCGGTGTCATCGAGCGCGCGCGCCTCGCGCTTGGCGTGCTTGCCCACACGCTCGATCTCGCGCGTGAGGTTGAACTCGGCATAGCCCTGTAATTGCGCCAGGTCAGTCAGCTCGGCGTTCTGCTCGGGGGTCAATTCGGTCATGGTCAATGCACTCTCTCGGCTGGTGTGTCGTCCGCGACGTGCGCGATGCGCCGCACAGCGAGCGCGATCAGCATCCGCTCGGCCAGGCGCAGGCCGCGCAGCTCGTGATCCTTGGCCGGGTCCGCGCGCGATTCGACGCGCTCGATCTCCGGGGTCAGCACGCCGGCGAGGAACGTCGCCACGCGCTCGGGGAAGTGCAGATCGTCTTCGTCGCTCATGGGAGCCGCAGGCGCGTGTCGAGGGGGCATCGCTACTGGCCGGACGCCGCGCCGGCAGCCGCCTGCAGGTCCAGGCCTTCCCACTCATCGTTGATGAAGTCTTCCAGGCGCGCCAAGACGTTCATGCCGAAGGCGACCGCCTCGACCGTCACGATCGGGAACGGACGGCGCAGGAATTCGAGGTACTCGTCGGCGTCGGTGAACGCCTCGACCTGCTGCCGCGCGTCCGCGTTCTCGCTGCCCGGCGTGCCATCGACGACGTAGGCGGTGACGTACACCGGCGGCTGCCAGGCCGGCGGCCGGAAATTGCCGCCGCCGCCGATGATCGCGTCGATGGCAACCTGTCCGATCAGCTCGGCGGCCTCGCCGGCGTGCTCGGCACTGAGCAGGCGCCCCCCTCGAATCAGGTGTTGATGCGCGCAGCCGTGGATAACCTCTTGCGCGCTGTAGTAGATCGACGCGCTACCGCCGCGCTTGCCGCCGGCGCGGAACGTCCCTCGCTGCCGCCGCACCGCCAGATCAGCCCGTGAGGCACCGGATACCGCCATCAGCATCGGGGTGATGTAGTGCCGGCCGGTGAGGGTCAGGCGCAGCTTGTCGGTCTCGGGCATAGCGAACGCATCCAGGTGTATAAACGTCGATTAGATCGCATTTCCTGGAGTCTATCCACCATTCTGTACCAAGGTCAAGCGCTTATTTCATCGAGAAAACAACCGCTTGTATCCAGATACGCACCTTCGATGGCATACCGGAATCATCTTGCCGGATCGCCCCCCCCCCTTGAAGGTCCGCGCCAGCGCGATCGGTCAGCCCTGGCCAGCGCACCGCTGGCGGACCAGGCCCCGGATCGCGTCCCGTAAGCCGATGGCTCTCTCGATGTCCGCCGACAGGGCCGCAGAAGCGGCTTAATGCAACGTTTTCCGGTTTTGCTAATTATGGCTGTATGAAATTTTGCCGGGAGGCTACGGTCGGCGGCAGTCCCGGATTTCGTGATTGAAGGGGGCCCCCGGTGCCTCGCTGCCGCTGGCCGCGCTCGATGTGGCCAAGCAGGCAGATCGCCACACAGAATCACTCCGCCAACCCTCGAATCAGTCCGCCAAACCAGACCGCCAGCTCTGATGGGGTTGGCGGAGTGAAAATCGGCGGTCTGATGGGCTCTCAGGGGGTCAGACCGCCACACCGCCAACATTCCGACTGACACAGGGATTTGGCGGTCTGGGTGAGCAGACCGCCAACCGGGTGTGTCAGTCGTCAGCTTGGCGGTGTGGCGGTCTGACCCCTGAGAGCGCGGCGCAGCGCCGTTTTCAGTCCGCCAAGCCCTTCAAGGGTTGGCGGAGAGACTTGGCGGACTGATTCAGGGGTTGGCGGACTGATCCTTGTCGGTTTCCTGATCAGGTGCCGCAGGCTT
>CBDCAW010000058.1:0-13890 GCA_965214025.1 Granulosicoccaceae bacterium | reverse complement strand
CCCACTGCCGACGATATGGGTTCGGCCGAAGAGCCCGCGTCCGGTTCGAGTGATAATTCCGAGACCGGCAAGTCACAGCCGCAGGAGCCCACCTGCCGTGCGCCCGACGCAGGCAACGACCTGCTGGCCAACCAGCTGCTTCGAGAAGGTGCCACGCTGGCAAGGATCTACGGCTTCGCGTACGAAGGGCAGTACTCGCAGCTGCCGGCCCCCGCGATATACCTGGTGCATGGCGCCGGACGAATGGTCGACGAAGGGCTTTCGGGCGAACTGGACCGCTCCGGTATGGCCGCTCGTGACTGGGCCTTCGAGAAAGATGTGCGTTACTGGGAATACGATCGCGTGAACTATGCCATTCGCCTGGACATCGTGTCCGGTACGCTCGATGAGATCCTGATCGACGCCGGCGAGGACGAACAGATCGATGGCGGTTCACGCTCTCGGATGTCGGCCCGATCGAGAATGTCATCACGTTCCAGGCTCAGCGCCCGTTCAGATTTCGGTTCGCAGCATCGCATCCGGTAGGCATTGCGACTTCCTGTTCATGCAACGGCTGGAAACATTGGTCTTCCCCTGGCAGCGTTCACACGGAAAGCGGCGCAGCACGTGCGCCGGTCCGAATCCGCGGTTCGGTGCGTCTGAACGACGGCGCCGACACGTACGTACAGATAGAGAGCGCGCTTCGAGAGGACCACCCGCCATGATCACAAACTTGTTGCATCGACCACGGCTTTCAAGTTTTGCAGCCACGTTGCTGTACCTGCTGGCAGTCGGCACGGTCAGCGCCGAGACCCTGAAACCCAGCACCGATTACCGCCCGCAGGATGTAGTCTCCATCATCGTGGAAGCCTTGCGCACGAACAGCCCCAGTACGGGTGACGAGGGAATCGCCACGGTGTTCAACTTCGCCTCTCCTGCGAACCGTAACCAGACCGGTCCGCTGCCGCGCTTCACGAACATGCTGAAGACAGGCTACGGCGACATGCTGAATCACCTGGCCAACCGCAGCGATCCGATGCAGGTCGATGGGAATGTCGCGATGCAGGCGGTCTGGCTTACCACGACTGCGGGTACCGAAACCGGCTACGTGTTTCGCTTGAGGAAGCAACCGGATGGCGAGTTCAGCGGCATGTGGATGACCGATGCGGTTTACCCGGTGGGGCCTGGTGAAGAGGGCCAGGCCATCTAGCGGCCCGGCAATGGCATGAGCCGTCGACCTGACCCATGGTGACTCATGGCGCTGATGAACCACTGACGGTGATCTCACCGGGCCATGGTGGAGCCAGGGCGGTTTTATCGTCATGGCCACACGGCAGAGCAATCAGTCCGGCAGCGTGATGTCTCGCTGCCGGGCGGCTTGCAGCACTGTATTGTGCAGCAGGCAGGCGATGGTCATCGGGCCCACGCCACCGGGCACTGGCGTTATCGCACCGGCGTTCTCCGCGGCCGACTCGAAGTGCACATCACCCACCAGACGCTTCTCGCCATCACGCTCGATGCGGTTGATGCCCACGTCGATCACCGTGGCGCCGGGCTTGATCCAGTCACCCGGCACCATTTCCGGGCGGCCGACGGCGGCCACCACGATATCTGCACGCAGGCAACGCTCCTTCAGGTCCGTGGTGCGTGAATGCGCAATGGTCACGGTGCAGCTCTCCTGCAGCAGCAATGCCGCCATCGGCTTGCCGACGATATTCGAACGGCCGATGATGAGCGCATCGAGACCGGTAAGCTCACCCAGCTGACGCTTGAGCATCATCAGGGAACCCAGCGGCGTACAGGGAACAACTCCGGCACCACCGGTATTGAGCAGGCCCACGTTGGTCAGGTGAAAGCCATCGACGTCCTTGTCCACGCGGATCGCGTCGATCACCGACGCGTCCGATATGTGGGAAGGCAGCGGCAGCTGTACCAGGATGCCGTTCACCTTCGGATCCTCGTTCAGCTCCTCCACCAGCTTCAGCAACTCCACTTCACTGACCGAAGGCTCCAGGCGATGTTCGAACGATTGCATGCCTACCTCGAGCGTCTGGCGCCCCTTGTTACGCACGTAGACCTCGCTGGCCGGATCGCTGCCGACCAGAACGACCGCCAGCCCCGGCGTGAACTCATGGTGTTCCTTCAACCAGCTGACCTGCTCGGTGACGCTCAGACGCAGTTCGGCAGCGATGGCCTTGCCATCGATGATGACGGGTGTGGAAGTCTTGGACATGTTATTCCTGATTAACCGGTACCACCGCCATGGCGGGTGGCGTTGCTATTGCCTGTCTGTCGGCCCCGTTCAACGAAACTCGGCCGCAAGATGATTGTAAGGAAGGTAGTGGGAGTCGCATTGCTGAGCGCGGCATCGATCACGATCGGATGCGGCGGCAGCGGTTCGTCCTCCACAGGTCATGAGCCTGATACATCCACCGGCATGGCGTCAAGCGAGCCGATTGGGCCCGCTGCGGCCCAGGAGCCGACGACGTCATCCAGTGTCGCGGGGGAATCCGAGACGGGTGACGAACCTGACTCCGATTCATCGCCGAGCTCCACGGCGATGAACGCCGACGGGCAACACACCGGCGCCGACAAGGCTGACGAGCCCGCGGAAACTGCAGAACCCGCAGAACCCGCAGAACCCGCAGAGCCTGCAGAAACCGCAGAGCCCACCGCTTCCATGGCGTCTTCCGCGAGTACCGAAGCCGATGAGCCCGCCGAACCCTTCGGGTCAAGCGAACCGGAGCCGGATGATCAGAATATCGTTCTGGCCGACGGGCCGGCCCTGCCGGCAGACTCTGAACTGGGTCAGTTGGCCGCCACACTGCGTCGAATCGGCATCACGATGCTCACTGACTTGAACGCAATGTTGACCGGCGGTGAGAGTTTCGATGCCGCTCAGCAGGCCTGCACCGGGGATTTCGTGCCAGCGCTTGGCGAGGCGCTGTTGCAACTGGACTGTGGTGAGGGCGCGCCTCTCGCCGCCGTTCCAGGTGTGCTCGTCAGCCGACTGGCGTTGGTCGAAGACGAAGCCTGCGGTACCGGACTTCAGATCGGCGACTTATCCTCCTGCCTACTGGCCAGCCTGCGCCTGGTCGTACCGACCGACTTCGTCCTCACCGATATTCCGAAAGGCGATGACGCGGGCTTCGCACCGCAACGGCTGCAACCGCTGGACGGTGCCGTCGTGGCATTCCGTGACACCGGGCTTGACCAGCTGGTGATCAGCGACGACCCGCGAACCGCGCGTGGCGAGTACGTCTGCGATATCGAGCTGAGCAGCGGTAGCGCCACCGGTTCGGGCAGTGATCTGGTCGATTGCTCGACAGAGGTCGGCCGCGTGACGAGCCGGCTGAATTCGTTGCTGGACGCAGGCGGCCTCTGATCAACAGCTTCCTGCTCGAAACAGGTCAACCATCATAGCGATGCACGCCGACACCCTGCCTTCGATGTACGACGCCGTTGCCATCCAGCGCCCGTCATCAGTTGGATGACAGTGCCCGGCGGTCCAGCGAGGCCAGGTAACTTTCGGCACACGCCAGGTGCGCATCGCGTTTCGCCTCGTCCATCTTCTCGATGTTTCGGCACATCATCGACCAGCGCGGGTTCGAGGCCAGGGAATGACGGTGCTTCCAGATCCAGCGCCAGAACAGACCGTCCCAGGTCGCACACCAGTCGCCACGCCGATGGTTGCTCATCTTCAGCACGTAGTTGGAACCCGAGAAGTAGGGTTTGGTGGTGATCAGACCTCCATCGGCATTCTGACTCATGGCGTACACGTTCGGCACCATCACCCAGTCGTAGCTGTCGATGAACATTTCCATGAACCAGCGATAGATATGGTCCGGGTCGATCTCGCACAGGAACATGAAACCGCCGAGCAGCATCAGCCTCTCGATATGATGGCAATAGCCGGTATCGAGGAGTCGCCGCAGGATGTCATCGATCGGCTCTATGCCGGTCTTCGCCGTGTAGAAGCTCTCCGGTAATTCTCGTGTGTGCCGCCAGTGATTCGTGGTGCGCATCGTCACTCCGAGATCATCGTAGGTCGCCCGCATGAATTCACGCCAGCCGATGATCTGCCTGACGAAACCTTCGACACTGTTGATCGGTGTATCGTGCTCTCGCGCAGCCGCCAGCGCCTTGTCGATCACCTGCCGGGGCGTCAGCAGCCCGACATTCAGCATCGGTGTGAGAATGGCGTGGTAAAGCCAACTCTGGCCCTGTACTACCGCATCCTCGTAAGTACCGAACTTTTCGAACCGTTCTTCCAGAAAGGTGTCAAGCCACCGCTCGGCACTGGCGTGCGATGTGGGGTAGTACCAGTTTTGCAGTGATCCAGGGTTGTCCGCAAACTGCTCGCGAATGGTTTCGATATGCTCGCTCACCAACGCTTCACGACGTACCGTCGGCATGGCAGGCAGCTCGGAAATCTCCTTTTTCGGCAACTTGCGCCGGTTGTCCTCGTCGAAGCTCCAGCGGCCACCGGCCGGCTTGGACTTCTCCATCAGGATATCGAGTCGCCGTCGCTGCCACTGATAGAAGTCAGCCATGAACCAGCGCTTGTGCGAAGCTCGCCATTCCCGGTTGTCGTCCGCCGAGTTCAGGAATGCGGGTGTGGGCATGAATTCCAGCTGCAGCTCGTGTTCGTCGCAAGCCTTTCGCAGCCGCCGCTCAAGCGTGAAATCGTGAACGTCGCCGACCACCACCCGGTCGAAACCCTGCTGCCGCAGCGACTCGCACAGTGTCGGCAATGCCGAATCCGGCGTATTCCAGAGCACATGCTTCACCGGCGGTTCGCGCTTGGCAAGACGCTGCGCGTACTGGTGCATGCTCACACGATGGAAGGCCAGCTTCTGAACATGGAAGCGCGCCGGATACTGGCTGTCACCGAAGAACAGCGAATCCTCGATGAGCCAGATCTTGTCAGGCTTGCTGCGCAGAACGGGCTGCTGGCTGAAGAGCTGGTGAGGGAAGATGAAGGCGCCAGTATTCATGGAATGAAATTGTAGGTCACTTGGATTCGATGACGGAGGGAATCGAACACTCACCTGTTCTCACCGGTTCGAGGTTACTCGAGGGGAATGAGAATCGGACATCCGGTGTGCTGGTCCAGGAATACGTGACAACAGTAAGAAGCGGTAATCAATTTTACAGGCACCCGCGCTCATCAAGATCCCCAAAGCCAATCGGTCTCCCCGGCTCGATCATTTCCTGTGTACGTACGACGAGGTGCTGGAGCGCATCGACGCGATCGATCCACGAGCCTACGACCGTTCACGCAACAGGCTCGACGGCGCGGTCACCTGGCTCGGCCCGTTTTTGACACACGGCATCATCTCCACTCGTACCGTGGCAACTCGAGTGTTGGCTCACCACAAGCCGAAGGATTGTTATCGATTGCTGTTCGAACTGGCCTGGCGCGAGTACTTCCACCGCGAGTGGCAAGTGCGTGGCCCGGGTATTTTCGAGAACATCAGAGAACCCCAGGAAGGCGTCAAGGATGATCGGCCACCCAGCGCCCTGCTGCACGCCAGCACCGGCATCGATGTGGTGGATCAGTGTGTGGAGGACCTGATTGCCGAAGGCACATTGCACAACCACGCACGCATGTGGGTCGCCTGTATCGCCTGTAATCTTTCGGGTACCGCCTGGTGGGAGCCGGCTCGCTGGCTGCACTACCATCTGCTCGATGGCGATCTGGCCAGCAACACCCTGAGCTGGCAATGGATCGTCGGCACGTTCAGCAACAAGCGCTACCTGGCCAATCAGGACAACGTGAACAAGTTCAGCGGTACGGTTCAGCGGGATACCTGGCTCGATCTGTCCTATGAGGAAATTGCGACGATGTCGATACCGCCGGAACTTCAGCAGCGCGAACATCCCGATCTGCCGGTACGCACACCGGCGCAGGCCATCGAGGTGCTGGCGGCCGACCACTTCGATTCGGAACTCTGCCTGCGATCGTTGTGGGACCTGGACCCGTCGGGTGAACGTGCCGCGTTACCCGGTATCGTGTTCGTCGACACGGCGCTCGACCGGCAATGGCCGATGAGCGAGAACCGCTGGCGCTTCATCCGACATTGGGCCGAAGCCTGCAACGCGCCGCTGGTCAGCGGATCGGTGGCGAACCTGAAGGCGCGGCTGGCCACGACCACGGTTCACCGGCGCGAATACCCTGCTTGCTTCGATTGGCCGGGCGCGCCCGAGAGTCGCGAGTGGTTGTACCCGATGCCGGAGGAAGAATGCCGTAGCTTCTCGAAGTTCTGGAAGAAGGTTCGACCGGCGGCCGGGGTTTGATCAGTCGTGTCAAATTGATGAAAGGCCGCAAGACGCTCCGCGAAAGCAAGCTCTGCCCGGTGTGCAAGCGACGCTTCGACAACCGGAAGAAATGGGAGGCGCGCGGCCTCTGGCCGTCGATCGTCTACTGTTCGCAGCGCTGCCGTCGTGACGCTTCCCAACGGCTGCGTTCATCTGCGGACGAAACCTGAGTGTGTACTACTTAAGTGCATACCTGAGTGCAGACTTGAGCGTGTGTTGGTGACCCTGACGGCACGGTACTTCTGAATCTAAAACATCGCTTGCAATCGGGCCGGCCGTCAGGAAACCGATCAGAGCAGCAACTGAGCCGCACCCACGAGTGCCGGATACGGGGACCGGATAACGAAGGTAGGAATCTTCTGCATGTAGGCTTCCAACCGGCCCTTGGCTTCGAAATGCTCGCGAAAGGCAGATTCGACGAAGAGATCGCCCAGTTTCGGAACCACGCCGCCACCGATGTATACCCCGCCTTCGGCTCCCAGGGTCAAGGCCAGATTGCCGGCGCAGGAACCCAGAAGCTGACAGAAGATCGCTATCGTCTCTTCGCAGACCGGGTCGGTACGGTCAACCGCGGCGGCCGCGATGTCGGCAGGTGACAACGAAGAGGCAGGCAGTGAATCCAGCTCACGCAGCGCCTCGTGGATATTGACGATCCCGGGGCCTGACAGGAACCGCTCGGCGGACACATGCTGATATCGCTTGCGCAACACACCGTAGACATCAAACTCGCGATCGGTTCGCACACCCAGCGTCACATGCCCACCTTCACCCTGCAAAGCGGTCCAGTGAGTACCGCAGGGGATCAGCCCGGATACGCCGAGGCCGGTTCCGGGGCCGATCAGGGCGATGGCATGATCCGCTACCGCTTCGCCACCACCGACCTTGCGCACCTCGTCTGCCGGCAGGTGGCGTACCGACAGGGCCAGTGCCGTCCAGTCGTTGACCACGTGCAACCGGTCCATGCCCAGCGCAACGCGCGTCTCTTCGATCGAAAAGGACCATGGATTGTTCGTCAGCTTCACGCGATCACCGGTGACCGGTGTGGCGACGGCGATGGCGGCGGAATCGAGCTGCCTGATACCTGCCTTGCTCAGGAACTCCTCGATGGCGGCTGCCAGTCCCGCATAGTCGTCGCACCGCAGCGTGGTGGGCTCGGCGGGTGAGTGCGCGTCATCGAGCAGCGCGAAACGCGCGTTGGTTCCGCCGATGTCCGCGACCAGCCGTGCCATACCTGGCGCCTCCGGATTTACCATGAACGACGGCTATCCGGAATCGGCGCATGCCGGACTGCTGGAACAACTTGACCTGTCATGACTGCTGACCTCATTGTGTGCCGCGCCATTGTGTGTCGCGACGTTCGCACCGGACGCATCGGTGAAAGTACTCACGCATGCGTTTGCCGTCGCAGTGTAAGAGATTTCAACGGGCAGCAGGCAAGGCGTACCGCTCACGGGTACGGATCGCAACATCGACGCCTCGGCGACATGAACCCTTTCACTCTGAAGCACATGATGCAGTGGAGCACCGCGTGCAGAACCCGCCCCTCACCGACGGCCGACTGTTATAATCCGCTGCCCAGCAAGACCGGCGGCAAACCTTCGGAGAGGTGGCAGAGTGGTCGAATGCGCCGGATTCGAAATCCGGTATACGGGTCTCCCGTATCGAGGGTTCGAATCCCTCCCTCTCCGCCATTGTCCCGATGAGGCGGCCTGTCGTGGTAGCAAGCGGCCCATGCAATCGTATGACTGCGATCGTATACGCTGGTGACCTGTTCAGTGCTCAGCTTCAGTGCTCAGCGATCCGTTCCGGCAGTGGCCGTGTCCACACCCGCACAGTGTGTGTGCGATGGGGAAAGCCATCGGAATAAGCGTGAGGGGTAGGTGAACGACGGGAGCCGCTTGCAAATGAAGGGCGATTCGACGATGGATGCCATCAACGCTTCGCTGTTCCTGCGGCGTGCCCGGACCGGACATGGAATGAACCGACGTGGCAAGTTGGCGGAGAGAGAGGGATTCGAACCCTCGATACGCGATAAAACGTATACTCCCTTAGCAGGGGAGCGCCTTCAGCCACTCGGCCACCTCTCCGGCATTCCTGCCAATACCTGTAGATGAGCAACTACTCGAGAGCACCTACAGACGTATGTTCTAAATCAGATGGTGCGCCCGGAAGGATTCGAACCTCCGACCGCCTGGTTCGTAGCCAGGTACTCTATCCAACTGAGCTACGGGCGCGTAGATCTGACGTAGAACGGGAATTATCGCCCGTGAAAGGGCTCACGTCAATGCGATTCTGAACGAATGTTCCACGGAAGAACGGGCGGCCCCGGAACAGTATGCAAGTACGAAAATGGCCGGCATATGCGAACGAGCACCGTGATCGCTCTCCAGATTACGACATGTAGCGGCAAGCCCTTAGTAGACCCACCCTGATGAGTCGGCCCAGCCGACGGGAACGCGCCACCCTGGGCCATTACATCACGAAACGATCTATCCTTCGCTGACCTCATCGACCACACGGGCCGATTCCGCCTGATCCCCGGACTGCTCCTTCTTGATGCGATCATAGATCTCTTCACGGTGTACCGCTACCTCTTTGGGTGCGTTTACACCGATACGGACCTGATTTCCCTTCACCCCCAGTACCGTCACCGTGACCTCATCCCCGATCATCAGCGTTTCGCCCACTCGCCTGGTCAAAATCAACATAACTAACTCTCCTTGAAAACCTGAGTGCCGCCTTTCCCGCTAGCGCACCATGTCCCAAAGCGGACTAGCAACTAGCGGAATTACCCACCTGACTCAATGTCAACGTTCCATTTCGCAGGATTCTGAAGTATGGCAGTTAAATCGGGTCACCTGCCCTTGTATCCTGTTACATCAGTGTGGTAACCCGGTCGGCACGAGATCGTCGCGCCGTTGATAACCCACATTGTGCGCCGTCGTTTCGTCAGCGTCGTCAAGGGCTTCACAAATCAGCGTGAAACCCAGCCGGCTGGAACGACGACACGGTCATTTCTCTTCCGTAACTACCTCGGCAAGCTCGAATTCTTCGTGCAAGGCCCGCACGCCCAGCTCCAGATACTTCTCGTCCACCACTACGGAAATCTTTATTTCGGACGTGGTTATCAGATACAGATTTATCGACGCATCCGCCAGCGCTCTAAACATTCGACTGGCAATTCCGGCATGTGAACGCATACCCACTCCTACTATCGACAGCTTGACGATACGATCGTTTCCCATAATCTCGGCGGCACCCAGTTCATCCTTCCTGGACTCCAGGAAGTCGAGCACCTTGCGGTAGTCGTCGCGATGCACGGTGAACGTGAAATCCGCCGATTCGGCACTTCCCGCGTTCTGCACGATCATGTCGACTTCCACGTTCAGCTCGGAAATCGGCCCCAGAATTGAAAAGGCCGTGCCCGGCCTGTCCGGGATTCCGCTGACTGTGATCTGTGCTTCGTCACGATTGAAGGCAATGCCGGAGATTAGCGCCTGTTCCATTGGATTCTCAGTGTCGTCATAGGTGATCAGAGTGCCCGCACCCGGCGTGAAGCTGGACAGGACGCGTAACGGTACGTTGTACTTGCCGGCGAATTCGACAGCCCGTATCTGCAATACCTTCGAACCCAGACTGGCCATTTCCAGCATCTCCTCGAACGTGATCCGGTCCAGCCGGCGAGCCCGGCTCTCGACCCGAGGGTCGGTGGTGTACACGCCGTCCACATCCGTGAAGATCTGGCATTCGTCCGCCTTGAGCGCTGCGGCAAGGGCAACTGCCGATGTATCGGAACCGCCACGACCGAGGGTCGTGATGTTGCCCGCTTCGTCCACACCCTGAAAACCTGCGATCACCACGACGCGACCCGCCTTCACATCGGCCATGACGGGATCGGTATCGATGGACAGGATGCGGGCCTTGCTATGGCTGTCATCGGTGAGGATGCGCACCTGCGAGCCGGTGTAGGAACGTGCCTCCACACCCAGTGCCTTCAAAGCCATGCACAGCAACGCGATAGTCACCTGCTCGCCCGTGGCGAGCAATACATCGAGTTCACGGACATCTACCGCGGCCGGCATTACCTCGCGTGCCATCGACACCAGCCGATTGGTCTCGCCGGCCATGGCCGACACCACCACGACCACATCCTCGCCGGCAACGCGTGCCTCACTGAGTGCTGTGGCTACTTGTTGTATACGTTCGATCGACCCGACCGAGGTACCACCGTATTTCTTGACGTAAAAAGGCATCAGGTTCGTTCTATGGTCCATTCAGGTAAGTAAGAGTCGTATCGGGCTGCTTCGCTGGTCGAGCGCCTGCACTACCGAAAGCGACAGTTTATTGTCGCACGGGCGCCGCGAGAAAGTGCTCGGGGAGCGTCGATCTTCGCGGCTCTTGCAAACTGTAACGCCCGATGCCTTCGGAAAACGGCCAGGGAGAGTTCAGTCTCGCCAGGGGCCGTGATCCGTTGCGCCCCGGGCGCCTTTGGGCCGGTGAATCACAGGCCAGAGGGAATCTGTGCGTCAGCCGTGCACGGCCTGCTTCAACCGGCGAGCAGCTCGCGTGCTGCGGCAAAGCCCGCCTCGAGATTATCCAGGCTCGGTGCACCGCCCTGCGCCAGATCATCACGGCCGCCGCCCCGACCGCCCATCGCGTCAGCGACCCGTTTCATCAGAGAGCCGGCGGTGAACTGCCGATGCAGGTCGGCACTGACCGACGCCAGCAGGAATGCCTTGCCACCATGCTCACTGGCCAGCACGATGACGCCCGCACCCATTTGCTGACGCAGCGAATCCATCATGACGCGCAGACCTTTGGCATCGGTGTCTTCGACACGATCGAGCAGGAGTTTCACGGCACCGATAGTTTCGACCGATTGGAGCATGCCCTGACCGGCCTGTGACGACAGCTTCGCCTGCAGTTGCTCGACGTTTCGACCCAATTCCCTTACCCGCGCCTGCAACTGCTCGAGTTTGCCAGGCGCCTCCTCGGCGGTCGTCCTGAGCAGGCGGGCCACCGCATCGAGCTGCCCATTCGTCCACTGCGCGCGACGCAGCGACGCCTCGCCACCGAGCGCTTCGATACGGCGGATGCCGGCTGCCACACCGGATTCCTGCACGACACTGAAACTGCCGAGCTCACCCGTGGCAGTGAGATGTGTGCCACCGCACAATTCTATCGAATGCTCACCGAGTTGCACCACACGCACCCGATCGCCGTACTTTTCGCCGAACAGAGCCATCGCTCCGGCGGCCCGGGCGTCGGCGATCGGCATCTCACGAGTCACACAGGCACTGTTCGCCCGTATCTCACGATCGACCCACCGTTCGACCGCCGCCAGCTGATCGGCATCGACAGGGCCGGTGTGCGAAAAATCGAACCGTAGCCCGGCATCGCTGACCAACGACCCACGTTGTTCCACGTGCGGACCGAGAACTTCTCGCAATGCGCCGTGCAACAGATGTGTAGCCGAGTGATGCTGCCGGATACGCTGGCGCCGGATCTCGTCGATCTGGGCCGTCACGGCGGTGCCGACCGCCAGAGTACCGGCTTGCAGACGGCCATGATGCAGGATGGCCAGACGCTGCTTGCGCGTGTCGTCGACGATGAAATTCGTGGACTCGGCTACGAGGGATCCGGTGTCGCCGACCTGCCCCCCCGACTCTGCATAGAACGGGGTCTGATCGAGCACGACCCAGGCATCGATGCCGGCCGCCAGCGACTCGACCGCCTGCCCGTCGACATAGATCTCGAGCACCCGAGCCTCGACCTCGGCCTCTGAATACCCTCTGAACAGCGTCTCGGCATCGCTGTGCAGGTTGTCGATGCCAGTCTGGCTGAACCCGCCCGCCGCCCTGGCCCGATCGCGCTGCGCCTGCATGTGCGTCTCGAAACCGGCTTCATCCACGGTGAGACCACGCTCCCGCGCGATGTCTGCAGTCAGGTCGACCGGAAAACCGTAGGTGTCGTAGAGCCGGAAGGCGGTTTCGCCGGGGACTTCGCTGCCGACCATGCTGGCGACTTCCTCTTCGAAGATACGCAGGCCTGCGGCGAGCGTGGCGGCAAAACGCTCTTCCTCGAGCCGCAGCTGCGTTTCCACCGTCTCGCGCGCATTGGCGAGCTCGGGAAATGCCACGCCCATTTCATCGACCAGGGCGCCGACCAGGCGATGGAAGAACGGTTCGACCGCACCGAGCTTGTGCCCGTGACGTACCGCGCGCCGGATGATCCGCCGCAGCACGTAGCCGCGACCCTCATTGCCGGGCAAGACCCCATCGACGATGAGAAAGGCACAGGAACGGATATGGTCGGCCACCACACGCAGCGAAGCACTGTGGCGATCCACGTGTGCGGTCGCCGCGCCGTCGGCGGTACCCCTGGCCGACTCGATGCCGAGCGCCGACGCCTCGATGAGACGTACGAACAAGTCGATCTCGTAGTTGCTGTGAACGTGCTGCAGCACCGCCGCGATACGCTCCAGCCCCATGCCGGTGTCTACACAGGGACGTGGCAACGGTGCCAGATCGCCGTTGGCCTGGCGATCGAACTGCATGAACACGAGATTCCAGATCTCGATGTAGCGATCGCCGTCTTCGTCCGGTGAACCCGGCGGTCCGCCAGCCACCTCCGCGCCGTGGTCGTAGAAGATCTCCGAGCACGGGCCGCACGGGCCGGTGTCGCCCATCATCCAGAAGTTGTCTTTCGCGCCGATACGGATCACCCGGTCGGCGGGCACGCCGATCTCGTCGATCCAGATGGCCTTGGCTTCGTCATCCTCTTCGAACACGGTGACCCAGAGCTTGTCGGCAGGCAGCTTCAGCTCATGGGTCAGGAACTGCCAGGCAAAACCGATGGCCTCACGCTTTGAATAGTCGCCGAAGCTGAAGTTGCCGAGCATCTCGAAGAAGGTGTGATGCCGTGCCGTGTACCCCACATTGTCGAGATCGTTGTGCTTGCCGCCAGCGCGTACGCAACGCTGTGACGTGGTAGCGCGCGTGTAGTCGCGAACGTCCTCGCCGGTGAACACGTCTTTGAACTGCACCATACCGGCATTGGTGAACAGGAGCGTCTTGTCGTTACCGGGTACCAGCGAACCGGAAGGCACGATCCGATGCCCCTGGGCCTCGAAGAAGTTGAGGAAGCGTTCTCTGATGTCCGATGTGGAAGGCATTGTGCAGGCTACGGAAAAGGGGCTGGGCGACTAACCGCCCATTGTAGCGCTTGCCGCGACCTCGCACGTGCCGAACGGTGAGTTCAATTCCCGGATGCGTGCGAACCGATCCGGTGAGCAGCACCGGCAACCTGTCTGATGGCACGCAACGAATCACCCGTGGAGAACCCGCGCGACTGAAGAAATCGCGCCATCCTGGCCTGCTGACGTTGCGAACCGTCGGCCAGCTGATCACCGTGGAAACGAACGGACAAGGCCTCGCAGGCGATCTCCTGCCAGTCGACCCCCAGGGTTTCAAGCGCAATATCCGCACGGGATCGCTCTATACCTCGCTCCGCCAGCTTGGCGCTGATGTAGCGAGGCCCGTACCCTCTTCGACTGCGCTGCTCAGCCAACGTGAGGGCAAAACGCTCGTC
>CBDCAW010000057.1:0-154671 GCA_965214025.1 Granulosicoccaceae bacterium | reverse complement strand
GCCAGCGGCTCGACGCCCCGGGCTTTCATCTCTTCACCGTTCATCAGTACCAACGCAGCAGCGCCATCATTCAGGCCCGACGCATTGCCCGCCGTTACCGAGCCTTCCTTGCTGAAGGCAGGACGCAGCTTGCCGAGACCTTCGGCAGTGACACCAGCCTTGATGGTATTCGTCCTCCTCGACCACGGTATCACCGCGACGCCCCTTGACCGTGATGGCAACGATTTCGTCCTTGAAACGACCTTCCTTCTGAGCCGCCTCTGCCTTCTGTTGCGACTTGGCGGCAAACGCATCCTGCTGCTCGCGCGTGATCTGCCATTTCTCCGCCACGTTCTCGGCGGTCGTGCCCATGTGGTAGCCATGGAATGCATCCCAGAGCCCATCCTTTATCATGGTATCGATCATCTCCATGTTGCCCATCTTCTGGCCGGCTCGCAGGTGCGCGCAGTGCGGCGAAAGGCTCATGCTCTCCTGCCCGCCGGCAACCACGACCTTCGCATCACCGGCGAGCAGTGCCTGGTAGCCCATGGCCACCGTACGCAGCCCCGAGCCACAAACCTGATTGATCGTCACTGCAGTGCACTCGCTGGGAATGCCGGCCGACATCGCGGCCTGTCGTGCCGGATTCTGCCCGGCGCCGGCGGTCAACACCTGACCGAAGATAACCTCGGAAACATCGCCTGCATCGACCTTGCTGCGCTGCATCGCCTCGGTGATGACAGCCGCACCCAGATCGGCTGCCGACACCGTGGCCAACCCACCGTTGAATGATCCGACGGGTGATCGCACTGACCCGGTGATATAGATGTCGCTCATGAGTTTCTCCTGGTTGAGATCAGGTTCAATATACTGCACTCTGTGGTATCGATGTGCCGCCGCATGATGAGATGCATGCGGTGCGCGAAGATAAAAAAGAAACAACCCAGCCGTATCGAGAAAGAGGAGAGAGTACATGTCCAAGATAGCTATCGTCACCGGCGGCACCCGCGGCATCGGTGAAGCCATTTCCGTTTCCCTGAAAGAGGCCGGTTACAAGGTGGCCGCGGTCTACGCCGGCAACGATGAACGTGCGAAAGAATTTTCCGAGCGCACAGGTATTGAAACATTCAAGTTCGATGTGTCCGATCACGAAGCCTGCGCGGCCGGCGTGAAGCAGATATCCGACAACCTCGGTGGCAGTATCGACATACTTGTCAACAATGCCGGCATCACCCGCGACGGGGTGTTGCACCGCATGGACCACAAGGCATGGCAGGCGGTGATCGATACCAACCTCGGCTCCTGCTTCAACATGTGCAGCTGTGTGATCGATTCCATGCGCGAGAACGGCTTCGGGCGCATCGTGAACGTCGGTTCCATCAATGGCCAGGCAGGTCAGTACGGGCAGGTCAACTACGCGGCAGCCAAGTCGGGCATCCATGGTTTCACGAAGGCGCTGGCACAGGAAGGCGCGGGCAAGGGCATCACGGTGAATGCGATTGCACCCGGCTACGTGGATACCGACATGGTGCGCGCCGTACCGGAGAACGTGCTGGAGAAGATCATCGCCCGTATTCCGGTGGGCCGTCTCGGCAAGGCGGAAGATATCGCTCGTAGCGTGAAATTCCTGGTGGCCGACGAAGCCGGTTTCATCACCGGTTCCACACTGTCGGTCAACGGTGGTCAGCACATGTATTGATCGGCTGAAGGCTGAAGCCGAAGCCCTTGAGGAGACGTCGCACCGCATCACTGGGTTTACCCGACGTCATGATCGCGACGTCCTCCTCAAGGTTGACCCTTTCTTCGTGGTCAGCCATCACCGACTTGGCATGCCTGGCGATCGCCTCGGAAGGGTCGATCCAGTCCACCGGCCACGGTGCGCGCTTGCGCATCTCGTTCACCAGGAACGGGTAGTGCGTACACCCGAGCACCACGATGTCCGTTCGTCGGCCGTCGCGCTCCACGAAGCACGGCTCGATCTCGGCTCTCAGAACCGCATCGTCGATCGCGTCGCCTCGTATGTAGTTCTCTGCCAAGCGCGCAAGCCTCGTCGCGCCGACCAGAGTCACCTCCACCTCTGATGCGAACTTATCGATGAGGTCGCGCGTGTACTGCCGACTGACGGTTCCCGGCGTTGCGAGCACCGATACAAGCCTGGAACGAGTGCGTTCGGCGGCCGGCTTGATCGGGGGCACGGTGCCGACGAACGGAATGGCGAAACGCTCTCGCAGTGCCGGCATGATCAGTGTGGATGCGGTATTGCAGGCAACGATGGCGAGCTGCGGCCGATAGCGATCGAGATAGTGCGCGAACAGGCCGATCATGCGCTCTACCAGCGCGTTCTCCTCCCAGTCGCCATAGGGGAATCCCAGATCATCACCCACGTAGACGAAGCGTTGATCGGGCATGATCGTCCGCGCCTCGCGCAGCACGGTAAGACCGCCGATGCCTGAATCGAACACCAGCACGCTCATCGAATCATCCGCCGATAAACGACATTTCGACCTTTGGCCGGAACACGAGCTGATGGGTGCGTGTTTCGGAGTAGCGATCGCCGCGACGCGACCAGATGCCGTTCAGGGTTTCACCGAGCAGGGCATCGTCGCCGCCACGCAGCACGGCCCGCAAATCGTGACCACGGGTGGCGAACAGGCAGGTGTACAGGCTACCCACCGCCGACAGGCGGGCACGGCTGCAATCACCACAGAACGGATCGGACACCGAGGAGATGATCCCGATCTCGCCACCGCCATCGATATATTCCCAACGTTTGGCCACCTCACCGCGGTAGTTGGCTTCCATGGAGCGTATCGGCAACTCGGTATGGATGATATCCGCGATCTGCCTGCTGGTGACGACCGACGACAGGTCCCAGGCATTGCTGTTGCCGACATCCATGAACTCGATGAAGCGCAGGATCTGCCCGGTGCCGTGGAAGAAACGCGCCATGGGCAGGATGCTGTGATCGTTCAGCCCCTTCTTCACCACCATGTTGACCTTCACGGACTCGAAGCCAGCGTTCGATGCGTTCCGGATGCCATCGAGCACTGCCTGCACACCGATACCCACATCGTTGACCGCCATGAAGGTCTTGTCGTCCATGGCATCGAGGCTGATGTTCACACGTCTCAGCCCGGCCTCGCGGAGGCTCGTCGCTCGCGCGGCGGTCAGCAGGGATGCATTGGTGGTGAGGCTGATATCGGTGATGCCATCGACAGCGCTGATCTTCCGGATCAGGGTTTCGAGGTCGGTACGAACAAGGGGTTCGCCTCCGGTGAGCCGAATCTTGGTGACCCCGAGCCGCGCAGCCGCCATTACCACCTGTTCGATCTCCTCGAAGCTGAGCAGCTCACTGCGGGGCAGGAATCGGTAGTCGCGATTGAAGACCGACTTCGGCATGCAATACACGCAGCGGAAGTTGCAGCGATCGGTGACCGAAATCCGTAGATCACGTAGCGGGCGCCCCAACCGATCGGCGACCTTTGCATCGATGCCCACCGAATTTTTCCCGAACGTGTTCGGGACGGCCCCGCCACCGGTGGCCAGGGCAGGTACCCCGCCGGTCACGGGTTGACCCCTATCTGCTTCGCCCGTGCCCGTGTTGTCTGGGTACCACTTGCTCACCCGCCGCCTCGCTGGAAATACAGATCGAAATGGCGCCGGAATGCGTCGCTGTCAGCTTCGCTGACGCCATTGAAGGCGAAGGATACCTTGGCATAGGGTATGCGCAACAGGGCTATACGCCTTTCCTGCTGAGGCCCGAGCACTATTTTCACGGTTCCGGTGCCTACCTGCCCGTGCACCGTGGTGCCGTCCAGCGCATAGGAATGAGTGCCCATTGCCTTGGGCAGAATCCGGAAGAAGTCACCGTGAGTGACACCCATTTCCTTCGAGTACTCGATTATGGGCTCGGCCGCCGAGCTCACCGGTTCATCCACCTGCCACGGGCGGCCAGATGGCCAGCACGTCGCCCGCCTTGAGGTGACCGGGCCGGTCACGATCAGCGTGGCACATGAATACCCCGTTGATCAGCACCAGATGTGCCATTTCCCGCGGCACCCGGTAGCGATCGATCAATGCATGCAGGGTGACGTCTTCCTCTACCTCGATCGGTACCGCGTTGCGCCTGGCTCCCTGTGGCAGTAGATCCGACAGAGTGGCGTAGAGCTTCAGGGTTACCTGCATCGGCGCATCATCATGCCGCCCGGTGATGCCGATGCTGACTCTGGGCACCGGCCAGATAAGCTTCCATGAGTCGGTTGGGTTCTGACATCAGCACATTCTTCCAGGCTCCCAGGGGGGTACCGGTCTGGATCAGGCCACGCATGACACCCACATGCTGCGTCATACCGAGACTGCTGGCGCCCACCAGCACATCACCCTTGAATTGCAGGTTCAGATATTCGAACGCATCCGCATCGATGAGTTCCGCCTCGTCACCATCATCCACACCCATCCATAGGCCGAAGGAGGTGGAAATCAAGCCCACGGTATCGAGCACGTTCATGTTCAGGTTGCCCCGATGCGGAGCCTTGCAGCCGTGAACCATGTTCTGCGCGGCCACCTTGCCGTGTTCGACCGCGGTCGGCTGAATGGCCTGCACGTAGTAATCACCGGTGGACAGGTCGCGACCCTGGGCCACGTCACCCGCGGCAAACACATCGGACACACTGGTCCGCATGTAATCGTCGACCACGATGCCCTGGTCGACCTCGATACCGCTGCCATCGAGAAACTTCGTGTTCGATCGCACACCCGTGGCACAGATCACGAGATCAGCCGGCAGGCTTTCGCCGCCCGCCGTATTCACCGCCAATGCCTCTTCGCCGTCGCTCTGCACGATGCTCTCCACCTTCGTGGACGTCTTGACATCGATGCCGCATGATTCACACCACCGCTTTATCATGTCGCCCATCGCCTCGTTGGTCATGCGCGATACCATCCGGCTCTCCATCTCGATGACGGTCAGGTCGACCTTGCGGGCGGCCAGTGCCTCGAGAATGATGCAACCGATGAAGCCGGCACCCATCAGGATAACCTTCGCGCCCGCCTCCGCCCGCTCGATGATCTCGTGCGCATCGGCCAACGACCAGCAGTTGTACACCCCGTCGAGATCGATACCGGGTACCGGTGGTTTCACCGCGGTGCCGCCCGTGGCAATCAGAAGACGCTGGTAGCCAAGCGTACTGCCATCGAGCAGGGTGACCTCGCGGGTCGTGGTGTCCACCGAGCTGGCACGCCCTTGCCTCAACTCGATGCCCATGTCGGCAAAGTGCGAATCCGACTTGCGCAGGTGGCAGCCTTGGGCAGGAATGTTGCCCATCAGGTAGTAGGGCAACGCCATCCTGGAATAGGGCGGCACCTCCTCGGCCACCAGCATGGTGACTCCGGCGGTCAGGGTCAAGCTTGCAAATATGCTCGGCAGCGGAAACCGCAGCGGGCCCCGCGCCTATGATCAGGTGGTGCATTCCAGGCTCCATGGGTAGGCGATCAGGCCGGCAAGCTGAACTTCTGGCGGGTCTCGTCGGTGACTGCCCCGTCGCTGTTCCAGCCGCGCAACTGATAGTACTCGGGCAGCATCGTGGCAAGCTCGTTGACACGGCCCTTGGCCGGGCCGAAATTGGCACCGTCCTTGAGCAGACGCTCGGGTAATGTGTCGTCGGCACCCGTGGAGCCAGCCTTCTCGTTGAAATCCCGTTCCATGTTCCAGATCCGCTCGCCGACTTCCATCATGCGCTCGGTGGACCAGTCCCCCTCGCAGGCAGCATCGACCTGGGGGGCGATATCGTCCATCGTCCAGGCAAAGGTGGTGAACACGCAAAGGCCAGCCGAATCGACGGCTGCGGTGGCGTCCTGGAAGGCCTTGACCAGACTGGCCTTGCCGTCGGATTCCAGCGGGTCTGTCTTTTCGGGAATGCCGAGGATTTCCGAGGCCACGGTATAGCCGCGTAGGTGGCATGCCCCACGGTTGGAGGTAGCATAAGCCAGGCCCATGCCCTGAATGCCGCGCGGATCGTAGGCCGGAAACTCCTGGCCACGCACCGTCATGGAAAATTCGGGCTTGCCGTATTTCTCGCACAGGCGCTTCGAACCCAGGGCCATGTCGCGCCCGAAACCCTCACCCTTGGCAATCGCTTCGGTGGCCCAGCACAGTGCTTCGGCGGAACCGAACTTGAGCTCCACACCGCCGGTGTGCTCGGTGGTGATCGCACCGGTTTCGAACAGTTCCATGGCAGCAGCGATGGTGGAACCGAGGGAGATCGGATCCATGCCGTCTTCGTTGCACAGAAAATTCACGTAGGTCAGCGCATCGATGTCGTCGACGCCGGTATCCGGGCCCAGTGCCCAGGCAGCCTCGTACTCCAGACCCCCGGAGTTGATCCAGTATTCCGGCTTGTCCTTCACCGAGAAATGCGTACGGTCGATCGTGGAGATGCGGCCACAGGCGATGGTGCAGGCATAGCAGGCACCGTTGGTGGTGAGGTTCGGCTTGCCGTCGGACTTCCGCGGCTCATGCATGGCCTCGCCGGATACCTCTGCCGCGCCCTCGAACTGCGTCTCACGCATGTTGCGCGTCGGCAGTGCACCGACCTCGTTGATCACGTTCATCAATACCTGGGTACCGTACGTGGGCAGGCCTTCCCCGGTCACCGCGTTATCCGCCAGCACCTTCTTGCCGGCCTTGACGGTGGCCATGAACTGCTTCGGGTCGTCTATGCCGGAGATACCCTGCGTACCACGTACCACGACCGCCTTAAGATTCTTCGATGCCATGACCGTACCGACGCCTGAACGTCCGGCTGCCCGGTGCAGGTCGTTGACGATCGCAGCGTACAGACAGCCCTCCTCCGCCGAGCGACCGACGCAGGCGATGCGAATCTGCGGGTCCTGGTGCTTCTGCCGCAACAGAGTATCCGCCTCCCAGACAGTCTTGCCCCACAGGTCTTCCGCCGGCTTGAGCTGCACCTTGTCGTCTTCGATGTGCAGGTACATGGGCGAGGCCGCCTTGCCTTCGAAGATGATCATGTCCCAGCCTGCGAACTTCAGCTCTGCACCGAAGAAGCCGCCGGAGTTCGAGCAGGCCACCGTGCCGGTCAGCGGGCTCTTGCAGACGACGGAATACCGCCCGCCCGTGGACGCCGTGGTACCGGTCAACGGGCCGGTGGTCATGATCATCTTGTTGTCGGGGCTCAGGGCGTCGACTGCCGGATCGATCTCGTCGACCAGATATCGTGTGGCCAGACCGCGTTGCCCGAGGTAGTCGTGGGCCCACTCCATGTTCAGAGGTTCGTCGGTTATCGTGCCGTCGCTCAGGTCGACGCGCAGTACCTTTCTCGTCCAGCTCATGATTGAAGCCCTCTATGCCTGGGGTGCGCTGGTGGGATCGCCGGTCTTGGCGGAGGTATCGGTGCTTGCCGCCCAGGCGCGCATCTTGTCGAGGCCGGTGGCACTGGCATCGACATAGGTGATGGCACTGGTCGGACAGGCGTCGACGCAGGCGGGATCCGTGTCGCCGCAGAAATCACACTTCACCACCTTGCCAGTGGACGTGTTGTAGTTGATGGTGCCGAACGGACAGGCGATCGTGCAGACCTTGCAGCCCACGCAGATATCGTCGAGGACATCCTTCGAGCCATTGTTCGGGTTCAGTACGATCGCATCGACAGGGCAGGCCTGCATGCACCAGGCTTCGTCGCACTGGGTGCAGGTATAGGGCACGAAACGCCCCTCGTCATGAAAGTTGAACACCTTGATCCGAGACTTCGACGGGTTGATCTGCCCGTCGTTGACGAGCGAACAGGCCGCCTCGCACTGCAGGCAACCGGTACACTTGCCCGGATCGATGTGCAGGGATTTCTGCATGCTGTGTGTCTCCTGATAGAGCGAACGGTGAGATGGAAAGAACCGTCGGGCAATCGTGGTCGGGGCGGGTACGCACCTCCGGCCGACGGCAACCCTGATCCCTACCCACACTGCCTAACGCTTGCGAGACTGCGCAAGGGGGCCATTGGTACCAATGATCTTCGGCTATCCGCACCTGATCACGACACCGATTCGTTCCATACAAGCTCGAAGGTATGGAATTTCCAGAATGAAAGCAATAGCCACAGTACTACCGGGGTTATTCGAAGCCGATGATATCCGGTGCGCGAACCCGGTACAGATACTCGGGAAAGCCTGCTTCAGAGACGATTCCCGGCCGCAGTCGAACAACGGCCAGCTTCAGGCATCGCTGCGATGAGCTTGTCAACCGTCGTTCGATCGACTGAGCTTGGCCTGTTCGACGCAGCGGATGAATGCCCGTACCTTCGAAGCCAATCCGCGGGCGCTCGGGTACACCGCGCAGACGTCGAGTGGCGCATCCTCGAATTCCCGCAGCAGCCTGACCAACCGTCCTTCCCGCACGTCATCCGCAACGACATAGCTGGGCGACAGGGCGATACCGTAGGCGTCGACCGCCAGATCGCGAATCGTTCTGGCGCTATTGACCAGCAGACCGTCATTCACGGCTACCCGCGTACGCCTGCCGTCGACCCTGTAGGGCCAGCCCGGCCCATTGCGCAGGTTGCCATCACGGATACAGTGATGCCTTGCGAGATCCAGGGGTACGGCCGGAGCGTCGTGGTCGCGCAGATAGTCCGGGGCGGCCACGGTCCACAACGATGCCGTCGTCAGCTTCTTGGCAATCAGCGTGGAATCCTGCAGGTTGCCGATCCGGATGGCCACATCGATCCCCTCACCCGCGATATCGACGTAGCGATCGCCGAGTTGAAGCTCCACCTTCAGCTCCGGATTCTCCTGCCTGAAATTGGCTACCAACGGCGCCACGTGCAATTCACCGAACATCAGGGGCGCGGCGACCCTGAGCGTACCGCGTAGCGACGAATCATCTTCGCGCAGCCCGTTCTCCAATGTTTCCAGCCTGGCCAGCAGATCCACGCACCCCGCGAGATAGCGCGATCCGGAATCCGTCAGGCTCGAAGCGCGAGTGGTCCGATTGAGCAACCTCAACCCGAGGCGAACCTCGAGTTCGGCCACGTACTTGCTGGCCAGCTTCTTGGATATGCCCAGGCGCTCACCGGCGGCCGTGAACGAGCCCGCCTCGGCGACAGCCACGAAGGCTCGCATACCGTCAAGCAGATCCATGATGAACCCCTCGATCGTTGAATGAACACTGCACGGAGGATGCGCCGAAGCTTACCCGAGCAGCCTCTGGTGATCGTTCCTCAATCAAGTAGAAGTGCCGGGATGATGGTCTCGACGGTGCGGTTCACGTGTTCTTCGACACGACGTACGCAAAGCTCGACATCACCGGCCACCGCTGCCTCGAAGATGCCCAGATGCTCGATGCGCACGTCGCGACGTTCGGGGTCATGCTTCAGTGCAAGTCGATGGTAACGGTGCGAGAGCCGGTGGAGCGTATGACGGAACCGGATCAGCCATTCGTTGCGGCAGTTGGCCGCCAGGGCATCGTGGAACGCGGCATTGCTCGCGTTCCACTGTCCGGTCATCGCCGCTTCACCCTGACCGATCAGTCGGTCCTCCACGAGCTTCAACCGGTGAAAGGCGGCGACCAGGTTGCACTCCCATGCCTCATCGCGATTATCGAGCGAGGCGCGAACCGCGGTTGTCTCGACGAGAACACGAGCCTCGGTGATATCCCGGAAGTCCTTGATCGACATCGACGCCACGCGAAATCCGCGTTGTGTCTCGGCGGTGACCAGCGAATCGTTCAGCAGACGTGACAGAGCTTCGCGCACAGTGGAATTGCTGACCGCGAACTCGCTGCGCAGCCGGCCGAGATGCAGTCGGGTACCTGCCGCGAGCTCACCGGCCATGATCTGCTCGTGAATCGTCGCGTGCACCGTTTCGACAGCCGACTTGCCAGTTCGGTGTTCCACTTGCCTTACGGTCTCGATCAAGGGTGGGCAATCTCCGTCGTGAAGGTTCGGGGCAACGGTACATGCAATGACTACCGGCAGCACTTCGGTGGCGAAGCAACGCCGGGCGCAGGATCAAGGCCAGCGAGATCGACGATCGCGACTTTCCCGACCAGCGGTTCACAGGTTTGTCACCCGCTTCTCGGGATGATAGTCGACTTTCCGGAATAAAATCGACTTTAATCCTGTAAACTCACCGGCATCGCGGTGACATACCTTTCACGGGCCACACCGTTCGAGCCTGATCGGCACCCGCCGGTCGTGACCGGGGAACGTTTACGATGAATCACTACGATCTTGCAGGCAATCTCGTGATAGTCACCGGCGGCGCCCAGGGGCTCGGCCGGGCCATCGCCAACCGGCTGGTTCTCTCGGGAGCATCCGTGGCCATCTGGGATCGTGACGGCGAGCTCGCACAGCGAACCGCTGGGGAACTTGCCGATCTGGCCGTCGCCGAGTCCGTCGACTCGGCTCACGCACCCCACGTGGATGCCTTGGAGCTCGACGTCACTGATGCGCACGCGGTCAGCACGGCGGTCGATAAGCTCGTGGCACGTCGGGGCCCCGTGCACGCCTTGGTCGCCAACGCCGGTATTTCCGGACCGAACGCACCCGTCATCGACTATCCCGTCGAAGACTGGCGATCCGTGATCGACGTCAATCTCCACGGCACCTTCAATTGTTGTCGGGCCGTGCTGGCACACATGTCGCGCACGGGGTACGGCCGCATCGTGAATGTCGCCTCCATCGCCGGCAAGGAAGGCAACCCGAATGCCGGCGCCTACTCCGCTTCGAAGGCGGCGATCATCGCTTTGACCAAGACGCTCGGAAAGGAACATGCCGCAGCCGACATCGCTGTGAATTGCGTGACACCGGCTGCAGCGCGCACGCGCATCTTCGACCAGATGAGCGAGGAGCATGTCGACTACATGCTGTCCAAGATTCCCCGCGGCCGTTTCCTCGCACTGGAAGAGGCCGCTTCGATGATCACCTGGTTATGCACCTCGGAAAACTCCTTCACGACCGGTGCCGTATTCGACCTTTCGGGCGGCCGGGCCACCTACTGACAAACACTGGATACACCTATGAAATTTCTCGCCTGCATGCTCGATGGAGTACAAGCCCTGGCCTTGGAGACCGATAGCGGTTTTCGCGGCCTCAGTGCTCGCGATCCGCGTTGGCCCGGCAACCTGGATGATCTTCTGAAGTCTGGCGGCGATGCGCTGGAACAAGCCGCCGAGGTGCTCTCCTCGGGCGAGCTTGTCGATCCGGAGAAGGTTACCTGCCTGCCGCCGTTCGCACGGCCTTCCAAGATCGTCTGCATCGGGTTGAACTATGCCGACCACTCCGCCGAGAGCGGTTTCGAGGCACCCGATTACCCGGCGATCTTTACGCGGTTCCCTTCCAGCCTGATCGGTCACCGTACTCCTATCGTACGTCCTGCCGCTTCCGGGCAACTGGACTTCGAGGGCGAGCTCGCCGTGATCATCGGGCAACGCACACGACATGTATCGCCCTCCGACAGCCTTGCCCGCGTCGCCGGATACTCTCTGTTCAATGATGCCTCGCTGCGTGACTACCAGTTTCGCTCGAACCAGTGGACGCCTGGCAAGAACTTCGACGCCACCGGCGCTTTCGGACCGTACTTCGTCACGGCCGATGAACTACCCTCCGGCGCTGCCGGCCTGACCTTGACCACCCGCCTGAACGGTGAAGTGGTTCAGCAGGCTTCCATCGATACCATGCTCTTTTCGGTTGCCAGCCTGGTGTCGATCCTGAGTGAGTTCATGACGCTGGAGGAGGGTGACGTCATCGTGAGCGGAACGCCGGCAGGCGTAGGATTCGCCAGAAAACCACCGCTATGGATGAAGCCGGGTGATACTTGCGAGGTGGAATTACCTGGCCTGGGCGTACTGGTCAATTCCGTCGATGCGGAAGATCCAGAGCAGACGCGTTGCTAGGCACTGCCATCGATGGAAACAGGACGCCCTGACCATTCGATCTAATGGCCAGGGCGGTGTACAAGAATTGAAATCGAACGTTCAGGTATCGTCGCGATAGCTCAGGAAATCTGTCAGCAGTGTATTGAATCGATCCTTGTGCTCGATCTGCGTCCAGTGCCCGCAATGACCGAACAGATGCATCTCGCTGTTCGGGATCAGATCGAAGAGACGCTGCGCATTGGCCGGCGGGATGATCCTGTCCTCTCGCCCGTGCAGGATCAGAGCAGGGTGCTCGATCTTCGCGATGGCCTGCTCGTCGTGTGCCAGGGCAGTGATCCAGCGCTGACGCGGCGCCGGAAACATCGCGCTGAACGCCTCGCACACACCCGGACGCGCTGCCGCTTCATACCGTAGCTTCGCCAGATCGCCGCTGACGAGGGACTGGTCGTAGGCAAAGATGCCCAGGAGTTCGTGCATGTTCTCGATCGACGATTCATAGCCCCAGCAGGTGTCCAGCCCTGGCGTCAGCTCGAACTCGATACCGACGCTACCCATCAATACCACACGGTTGACGCGCTCGGGGTGATGGATCGCCATCGCCAATGCCATGCTGCCGCCGAACGAGTTGCCGACGATATCGGCCTTCTCGACGTCGAGCGCGTCCATGACGCCGAGCAGGTGCTCAACCCAGGTGGACTGGTCATAGGTGACGCCCTCCGGCCTGTCCGTGTAGCCGAATCCGACGCAGTCCGGTGCGATGACCCGGCAGCTTTCCGCCAGCACCGGCATGTTCAATCGCCAGTTGGCCCATGCGGAGACGCCGGGCCCCGATCCGTGTATCAGAAGTACGGGCGGACCGTCTTCACCCATCTCGTGTACGTTGGTGCGAATGCCGTTGGCGGTCACGAAACGACCGATCTCGGGATTGTCTGTCGATGTTGCTGCGGTGTTCATGGCTGGATCTCTCGGGTTACCGTGCGAACGAGATGGACACATGCCCTACCCCGTCGATCTGTGCGTCAAAGGAATCGCCGGGTGTGACGGGTACCATCGGGCCAAGCGCGCCGGTCAGTACGATATCCCCTGCCCTCAGTGAATCTTCCCGCCGTTGCAACTCGTTCGCGAGCCATACGGCTGCGTTCAGCGGATGGCCCAGGCAGGCCGCCCCGGTACCCTCGGAGACGACTTCCCCACCCTTGCGGAGCGACATGGTAGCGTTTCTGAAGTCGATATCGACCGGCGAGCGTGCCGGGCCACCGAGCACGAACAGCCCGGAAGATGCGTTGTCCGCCACAGTGTCCACGATGCCGATGTCCCAGTCGAGAATGCGGCTTCCGACGATCTCGAGGGCTGGCAGCACGTAGCGCGTCGCGCAGAGAACGTCGACCAAGGTCACGTGTTCCATGTCGAGATCCTGCGCGAGCACGATGGCGATCTCCGCCTCGATCTTAGGCTGCAGTACCCTCCCCGGCTGCACGGGAATCCCTTCCCCGACAAGCATGTCGGCGAAAAGCACTCCGAAGTCCGGTTGGTTCACGCCGAGCTGCGCCTGCACCTTCGGTGAGGTCAGGCCGATCTTGCGGCCGACGATACGTTGCCCGGCGTTCACGCTCTGCCGGGTGATCAGCTGCTGAACACCATACGCGGCATTTACATCGTCGCCGAGAAGATCGCGGACCGGCCGACACGGCGCTCCTTCGTTCGCGGCCTGAAGCAGCCGTTCTGCTGCCGCCTGAATGTTCTCGTTACTCATCTGCGAGGCCTCGTGGACTGCCGTCGCGGACCCGTGGTCGGCGAACGGCGGGAACTTTGTGCCCGAACAAGCTAATCGATCAGTTTGGCGGACGTCAACCAAAATATCGATATTATGGCGTTTGAGCGACCATTCATGCGTCTCTACAAAATGAGAACATAACCTGCTCCGCAGTCGATGTACCGGCAACCGGTTTACCGCCCGGACCGCCGGCACGGCACAGACGAGAACACCGAACATGGCAGACACAGTGCAGGGCCGCACCCTGGCCGAGCAGGTCTACGAAGGGCTACGCCGGGAAATTCTGACCGGCGAACTGGCTCCGGGTGACAGGCTCAGGGTCGAATCGATAAAGGTGCGACATGGTTTCAGCGGCACCACCGTGCGCGAGGCGCTGACGAAACTCGCCGGCGAACGGCTGGTCACCTTCGAAGGCCAGCGCGGCTTCCACGTCGCGCCCATCTCCATCGAGGATTTCGAAGACTTGTGTCATACACGCCGTCTTGTCGAAATAGAAGCCATGCGGCTATCGCTGATGGCGGCAGATGCCGACTGGGAGGCCCGGGTGGAGTCGGCCTACGAGGCGCTATCGACTGTCGAGTCGCAATGGCCGGCAACGCAGCAGGAGGTACATGAGCTCTGGGAAGTACGCAACCGCGAGTTTCATGCCGCGTTGCTGTCGAACTGCGCCTCCCCCTGGCTGCACCGCATCTACGATCTGCTGATCCAGCAAGCCGAGCGCTATCGGCGAATCACATTGACTCGGGGCTGACGATCCCTCGAGACGTGCAGTCCGAACACCGGATGATCCGCGATGCCGCTCTGGACCGCCGACGTCAATGCCGCTTGCGGGTTGGCCGCCAGCCATATTCTCAAGACCTTGAACGTATTTCGCCGGATAGCCGGCGAGTGAACGCGATCGATCAACGAGCGGTGTAGCACACGCGTTCAAAAATATCGATATTATTGTTGACTAGGTGTCGTGACTCCGCCTAAGCTCGGTTGCCGATTTCGTTCGGGAGACGAATCGCCGCCCCTCAGGAGACAAAACATGAATCAACCCGCCCAGGATCGTGAAGCAGTACCTTTCGAGATTTCTCATCTGGCGATGATGGAGCTGTACTCTCCGTCACGCGACCAGAGTGTCGCCTTTTTCGAAAAGCTGCTCGGCATGTATGTCGTCGAACGACAGGCCGATGCCACCTATCTTCGTGCCTACGAAGACCCGTACCGCTATTCGTTGAAGATCACAGATTCGAAATCGAATGGCGGAGGCGTCACCACCTTTCGCACCCAGTCGATGCAGGCCCTGAAGCGGCGTGCCGAGGTGCTGGAACAGGCGGGGCTCGGCGACGGCTGGATCGAATCGGACTTCGGCCACGGACAGGCCTATCTGTTTCATTCGCCCGACGGCCACCCGATGAAACTGATCTGGGACGTCGAGTACGCACAGGTGGCAGAGGAGGATCGCACCAGCCTGCGAAACCGGCCGTCGAGGCGACCTGCCCACGGCGTCCCCGTTCGTCGCATCGATCATGTGAACTACATGTGCTCGGACGTCACGGCCATGAAGAACATGATGGTCGACCAGCTGTCCTTCCGCCTCAGCGAACGCGTTCTGCTCAACGAGGAGGGTGGCGAACTTGCCGCCTGGACCCGCACATCCCAGCTCGCGCACGACGTTGCCTTCATGCTCGATGCCAGCGGCAGTCGGGGCCGCCTGCACCACGTGGCCTTCTGGTACGGAATTCCACAGCACCTGATGGACGTGGCTGAACTGTGCGTTCAGGAAGGCATCAAGGTCGAGGCCGGTCCCGGCAAGCACGGTATCTCGCAGGGGCTGTTCCTCTACGTGATCGAGCCCGGTGGCAATCGCATCGAACTCTTCGGGGATTCCGGCTACCTGATCTTCGACCCCACCTGGGAGCCCGTGACCTGGAAACCGGAACAGACGGCCGAAGGCATCATGTGGATCGGCGCCGAACTGCCGCAGGATTTCTTCGTCTACGGCACCCCCGTCATCGAGGCGGCACAGGAGACCGAAACCGACACGGAACGCAAGAGCGATCCTACCGGCTCCATTCCTGCCTGAACGAGCCGGTCGTCGCACTGCAGGGCTATCCCGTCAACAGGCATACCCTGCAGTGTTGCCGTAACCGCGAAGGCTCCGGGGGTGTCGCGACACTTGCCTGATCTGCCGGCGGGGCGATCGGTACGATCCGGTGCCGGCGCCATGGCGGCCGACATCGGCCTGGCGCTACCGGAACAACTTCGGCATCGACTGCATACATTTCGCGACTGCACCGCGAAGGCGATAAATGCCCCCCGCCCTTGCCATACGCGGTGTTCGATGCCGGCTTCTCATTTCCTGGTGTGATCTCTTTCTCCCTTTGCAGAAAGTGTCAACCAGACGTATCCGAGTTACCCGATCCGGCCGATACGCGATAGCGCAAGCCTGAGTTGACCCAGCGGTGGCAGCCCTCCAGTGCTGGTGATGCCTGTTTAACGACGTACACCCCCGAAAGGCTCCTGCCTTTCCACTACCGGAAGGCCTGGTTCTGCGCCCATCGTCGGAACGACCGGGGCAGGAAAGTCGCGCCAGCGGACCTGCGAGAACCTGGCCGCACATCCCATTGAGTCACTCGGCTCACCGTCTCGCCAGACGCGACACTGATTCGCCACGTTGCACATTTATCCGGGCGACCATTCAGTCGATACTGGATCAAGGTCGAAAGACAGCGATCAGGGTCCACGCCACACGGCGTACCTGTGATACCGACTTCCGACGACATTCATCCGCGAGGATCACTCGCAACGATCAGGGGCGTGAAACGTGAAAACGACAATCATCGGTACGGGAAACATCGGCACAGGGCTTGCGGTATCTCTGGCCCGCGCAGGTCACGATGTGTATGTAGGTGCACGCACAGACGAAGCAGCGCAGGTGTTTGTTCGACGTTTGCAGGACGAGCACCAAGTCGAGGTTCGAGGTGCAGAAATAGCCAAGGCGTTGCAGACGTCGGACATCGTCTTTCTGGCAGTGCCCTATTCCGCAATGGAAGCGCTGGCGGCAGAGCACGACTTTTCCGGCAAGGTCATCGTCGATGTGACGAACCCGGTCAAGGCGGATTTCTCAGGTCTCAGCCTCGGCCATACCACCTCCGCCGGCGAGGCCATTCAAACGATCCTGCCTTCCTCCCTGGTAGTCAAGGGGTTCAACACGATTTTCGCTGGTGTCTACGCTGACAGCGCGACCTTTGGACAGCACAAGGCGCAGACCTTTCTGGCCGCAGACGATGCCGACGCGAAGGCAAGCGTTGCCGCTCTTGCGGAGAGCATGGGATTCGATCCCGTCGATGCCGGCCCGCTCGACAGCGCACGATTGCTGGAGCCACTGGCGATGATGAACATCCGTCTCGGCTACGGCCTGGGGCGCGGCACCAACATCGTTCCCGTGTGGCTCGAGCGCTAGAACCCGGGGCAAGGTGCCCTGCTGGACTCCACCGGTGCGCCGGTGGGGAGCTTGCCGCGCAAGCTGACGCGCGTCGACCCGTTCCAGTATCGACGACATCAAATAAAACGACAGGAAGGCTTCAACATGCTGGTCAACGGACAATGGGCTACCGATTTTCACCCCGTGCAGGGCACCGACGACAAAGGCCGTTTCCTTCGCAAGGATGCCGGGTTTCGCGGATGGATCGGCGACCCCCCCGAATTCGAAGGCATCGGTGACGTGCTGCCCGCTGAGGCTGGACGGTACCACCTCTATGTCGCATTGATCTGCCCCTGGGCGAACCGTACGCTGATCGCGCGTGCTCTCAAGGGGCTGGATGACGTCATTTCGGTATCGGTGGTGGAGCCGTGGCTCGGGAAGCAGGGCTGGGCGTTCGGTTCCGGAATCAGTGGAAGCCAGGAAGACCCTTTCGGGGGGCGCTCGTACGTTCATCAGCTCTACACGGATACAGACCCGCACTACTCGGGCCGTGCGACGGTACCGGTACTCTGGGACAAGAAGAGCGGTCGCATCGTCAGCAATGAGTCTGCCGATATCGTGCGTATCCTGGATTCAGGCTTCGGGAAACTGGCAACGCAGACGTACTCCCTGTATCCGGAAGCCTTGCGTTCGGAGATCGACGCGCTGAACGCGAAACTCTACGACCAACTGAACAACGGCGTCTACCAGGCCGGGTTCGCTACCACCCAGGAAGCCTACGAGGAAGCCGTTACCGGCGTCTTCAGTATGCTCGACGCCCTCGAGCAACGGCTGGCGGACGGGCGCGAATGGCTCTTCGGCGATGTATTCGTCGAGACCGATATCAGACTGTTCGTGACCCTCGCTCGTTTCGACGCCGCCTATCACGGACTGTTCAAGTGCAACGTGCGTCAGCTACGCGACTATCCCGGGCTTTCCGCCTATACGTCGCGGGTCATGCGCATGCCGGGCGTTGCCCGGACGGTCGACATCGAACACATCAAGCAAGGCTACTACTCCATCAAGGCGATCAATCCCACCGGCATCGTGCCGGTCGGACCTGACTCACCTTTGACCATAAGCACTACGCAACTCGCCTGAATCAGGCGCGAGCAACTCTCGGGCAACACTTGCCTGTTTTCTCACCCATCCGGAAACCTTCAGCATGAACTCCATCTCAAAAATCGTTCTCACCAGCGCGCTCGTCTCTCCGCTGCTTTTCTCGCATGGAAGCGTCCTTGCAAATGATCTACCTACAGTCGATCTGACAGCCGTACCGGCGGGAAACTACCAGAGCGACTCGATTCACTCGTACATTCACTTCACCTATAACCATCTCGGGCTGTCCAACCCGGTCCTTGCCTTCGACGATTTCACGATCGACATGGAGCTCGATGCCGAGAACGTCGAGAATACGACGATCGACATGACGATCGACCCGTCCAGTATCGTCGCAGGCTCCGAGATATGGCAGCAAGAGCTGATCGGCGCAGAATTCTTCGATGTCGAGAACCACCCTGACATCACCTTCCAGTCCAGCGCCGTATCCGCCAGCGACGACGGTACCTACACGGTCGATGGCGACTTGACGATCAAGGGCGAGTCGAGCCCGGTTACGCTCAATGTCACTCTTAACGCGGCAACTGAACATCCGATGAGCGGCGATCCGGTCATCGGCATCGCAGGCTCGGGCAGCGTGTTGCGTTCCGACTACGGCCTGGACAAGTTCGCTCCGAACGTCAGTGATCAGGTGAACATCTCGCTCACTGCCGAGATGGTCAAGGCCCAATAAAGTACAGGCAGCCTCTGCCCGAAGACGGGCAGGGGCGCCTTGCCGGCGCCGTTACCCGTCTCCCCCCACCGAGTGAAGTGTGCCGGGCAACAGTCCGGCCGGCCGGCAGCGTAGCCGTCTGGCTACACCGTCGCGTCGTCGCCCCAGATCTCTTTCAGGCGCTGATCACGGCCGCAGCTCCAGCGATAAGCCTTGTAGCGTAATGCACTTTTCTTGTAGTAATCCTGATGATGAATCTCGTCGCCCTTGATCGGGTAGAACTTGGTGGCAGGCAGAATCGGCGTCACCACCGTCTCATCGGAGAAGCGCTCGGCTACTCGCTGCTTCGACTGCTCGGCAAGCGTTCGCTCCTGCTCATCGGCCACGAAAACAGCGCTCAGATAGCTCGGGCCCTTGTCACAGAACTGACCCTTCGCATCGAACGGATCGATATTCACCCAGAAATGATCGAGCAGTTCCTGGTAGCTGACGACATCAGGATCGTAACTGATCTCCACCGCCTCGTAGTGGCCGGTGTGATCGCCACCGTAGGTAGGGTTCTCGGCCGTGCCGCCGGTAAAGCCCGACACGACCTCGCTGACACCATCAAGTGTCTCGAAATCTTTCTCCATGCACCAGAAACAGCCACCGGCAAGTACCGTGGTATCGGCGACGGCCTGGGGCGAGAGCAATGCAGCCATGGGTAGAAGCATGGCGATGAAGCAACGTTTGATCGAATTCATTGTGTATACGGAAACCTGATGTGTCTGAACCTGTGATTGCGTTCCGACGATTTGGTTGCATGACCCAACACCACACCGAGGCTCACCCGCTAATGTCTACCGCAACCGACCTGCAACAACCTACCCTGTTCCTCCCGCACGGCGCTCCGGATCTTGCCGTGAGCCGCATCGCGGCACATCATTTTCTGGGCAGTGTGGCGGCAACCCTGCCCGCGCCGCCGCGCGGCATTCTCATCATCTCAGCGCACTGGGAGGAGCGCATGGCGACGATCACGTCGCATCCCACGCCTCCAACCGTGCATGACTTCGCAGGTTTCAGCAGGGAGCTCAATGCGATGCACTACCCTGCCCGGACCGATCCGGCACTGCTCGACCGTACCCTCGAATTGCTCCACGAGGCGGGCTTCGAGCCGCGGACTGACGCTTCGCGAGGCTTCGATCACGGCGTGTGGGTGCCGCTGCTACTGGCGTGGCCGGCGGCCGACGTGCCGGTCGTGCAATTGTCGTTGCTGCGCGGCGGCACGCCCGCCGAGCACCTCCGGCTCGGCAGTGCGCTCGAACCACTGGGCTTGGAAGGGTGGCTGGTCATCGGCTCGGGCTCCACCACGCATTCGCTGAGAGACCTCGCCCGCGAGGGATCGCCGCCACCGGACTGGGCCCAGGACTTCGACAACTGGCTGTACGACAATCTGACCGGCAACCCGACGGGCGACGGCCTGACGAATGCGCTGCACCCCCATACCCACCCACATTACAGTCGCGCTCATCCCAGTCCGGAGCACCTGTTGCCGCTGTACGTGGCGCTTGGCGCTGCGGGGCAGGGATCGAGCGCAACACGTACCCATGCAAGCTTTTCGTGGGGGAGCGTCGGCATGTCGGCCTATCGCTTCGAGCGCGACACCGGGGCGACAGGATAATGCTGCCCGACGCCTCCAAGGTACGCCCGGCCGCACGTCGATACCGCCCGGGTTGAGAAGCCGGAATTCGAGAAGCACTGCACGCCGCCCGAGAGCCTGTCGGCTGATTGATGACAGGCCCCGGAGCAAAGTCAGGATCAACCCGCCGTCCAGCCGCCATCAACCATCAGTGCGGTTCCGGTCACCAGCCTGCTGGCATCGCCCGCCAGGAAGATCACCGCGCCCATCACATCTTCCACCTCACCCACCCGAGGCAGCTTGATCTTCGACTTGATCCAGGCCAGACGCTCGGGATCGCCGAAGGTGGATTCGGTGAGCGGTGTGCGTATGAAGGTCGGGCAGATGGTGTTGACGCGGATATCGTGCGGGCCCCACTCGATCGCCATGGCCTTGCACATACCCTCCATCCCGTGCTTCGATGCGCAGTACACGGCGCGATCGATACCGCCGACATGCCCCATCTGGCTGGAGATGTGAATGATCGATCCCGGCTTGCCGGCATCGATGAGGCCCTGCGCCGCGACCGTTGAAAGGAAGTACGCACCACGCAGGTTGAGATCCATGACCTGCTGGTAGTCGGCCTCTTCGGTTGTCAGAGCCTGCCCATGCCGCCCCATGCCGGCGGCATTGACGACCACGTCGTACGGTTCCCGCTCGGCCAGCGCCGCGCGTACCGCTGCCGTGTCGCTTACATCGAAGCTTGCCACCTCGGCACGGTGCCCGGCCTCGCGCAGTGCCGTCACCAAGGCTTCCAGATCGGATTCGCTACGCGCTGTGCAGGTCACCTCGGCACCCGCTTCGGCAACGGCCACCGCCGCCGCCAGGCCGATACCGCGGGAGGCACCCGTTACCAGGGCACGGCGGCCATCGAGACGAAAGGAGGGTGTGACAGGCAATGGCTTCATTCGATGGAAATCCGGGCTGAAAATTGATCATGACCGCCACGATATGATCCAGGACCGGTCATCGCATGACTATCACCGTACCGTTCATGCAATGCGGCAGCATGGGTTGCAGTGACCGTGATCGGGACGCTTCAAGCAGGCGTCAGACCACTACCGGCCCGACTCGGTTGAGGACTTCACGGGCGAGACTATAGACGGTGGGCAGGGAGGTCTTCGGGTTATCCGGCGAGACCCTGCCCTCGATCCGCAGGGACACCGTTCCCGCCTCCGACACTACATCGAACTCATGCGTGTTGTCGGTGACCGCCGGGTCAGCAATCAGCTGCACGGCGGTGTCGTCGAAACCGATACCTGCCAGCGACAATGCAGCCGCCACGTTTGCATTCTTCGGGTAGTCGCGCACCGCCTCTCGGGCACTGCCATCATAGAATACCGTGGTGTGCGCCAAATTCTGCAGATCATGGAGATCTTCCGCCGGCGTGCCCTGCCAGGCACGCGGATGCTTGCGCGAACGGTACCGCACCGAGCGAATTCCGGCGAGCTTCAGAGCGGCGAGGATATCCAGCGCACCGATGGCGCCGGACGGGATGATCAGCCGAGTAGCGCCACTGCGTGCAGCATTGATCAGCCGATCGTACAGCTCGGCGTCGCCCAGTGCCCCGACCGAGCCGATGACCATGTCCAGGCCGGCGGCCAGTACCGATTCGGCGTGTTCAGCCACCGCCTCGTGCCCGGCACATTCGATGACCAGCATCGGCTTCGCGGCAATGAACGCGGCACCCTCATCATGTACCTCGCAGTGCCGGCACATCGCCTCGCAGGCCTGAACGATTTCCCTGCGGCGCGACGCGTCCGTTCCGGGTCGGACCAGAACCTCGACGTTCCGCAAAGGCTCGGGCAGTCGATCACCCAGCACCTTCACCAGCAGGCCGGCAATGCTGCCGAAGCCTATCAATCCGAGTGAGACCACGGTGCCGCTCACCAGGGAGCATCGACATCACCCAACTCCACGTAGATGCTCTTTTCCTGTGTGTAGAAGGCCACCGCCGCCAGGCCGTTCTCGCGCCCGAGACCGGATTCCTTGACACCACCGAAGGGCATCTCTACCGGCGTGAGATTATAGTTGTTGATCCAGAGCGTACCGGCCTGGAGTGCGGCAGCAACCCGATGACCACGTGCCAGGTTCTGCGTGAACACACCGGCCGCCAGACCGAACGGAGTCGCGTTGGCGCGCTCGACGGCTTCAGCCTCTTCGTCGAACCCGAGCACGCACATCACCGGCCCGAAGATCTCCTCGCGTGCGATGGTCATGTCGTCTTGAACATCCGTGAAAACCGTGGGCTCGACGAAGATGCCCGCGGCAAGCTCGGGCATGTCGCGTCGCCCGCCACCGATCGCGACGGTCGCGCCCTCGCGACGGCCCGTTTCGATGTACTCGAGCACCTTCTCGCCCTGGGCCTCGGACACCAGCGGGCCCATGTGCGTGTCGTCGTCGAGCGGGTCACCGAGCCTGATGGCAGCCGTGCGCTCCAGCAGACGTTCCATGAAACGCTCGCGAATGCCATTCTGCACGAACACGCGGGTGCCGTTCGTGCATATCTGCCCCGCCGAATAGAAGTTGGCCATCATGGCCGCGCCCACGGCATTCTCGAGATCGGCATCGTCGAAGACCAGCAGGGGCGACTTGCCACCGAGCTCGAGCGTGGTCACCTTCAGGCTGTCGGCGGCACTGGCCATCACGCGCTTGCCGGTCGGCACCGAGCCGGTCAGCGAGACTTTCGCCACCAGCGGGTGCGTGGTCAGGGCAGCACCGGTTTCACCGAAGCCCTGCACCACGTTGAACAGGCCATCGGGCAGCCCGGCTTCGCGGTAGATATCGGCCAGTGCCAGCGCGCTGAGTGGTGTGAGCTCGGACGGCTTGAACACCATGGCGTTGCCGGTGGCCAGCGCGGGCGCCGACTTCCAGCAGGCGATCTGAATCGGGTAGTTCCACGCGCCGATACCGACGCACACGCCCAACGGCTCACGGCGCGTGTAGGCGAAGGCATTGCCCAGATCGATCTGGCTACCGGCGATCGATGCCGCTATGCCGCCGAAGAACTCCAGGCAGTCGGCGCCCGACGCAGCATCGGCCACACGGGTTTCCTGAATCGGCTTGCCGGTATCGAGTGATTCGAGCCGGGAGAGCGATTCGTTGCGTTCGCGAATCAGTGCGGCAGCCTTGAGCAGCACACGGCCCCGCTCCACCGCCGGGGTCCGTGCCCAGGCGACTTGCGCCTCGGCGGCGGCGCCGACGGCGGTATCGACCGTTGCGCCGGTTGCCGTATTCAGCCGGGCGATGGTCTCGCCGGTTGCCGGATGGATGGACTCGAACGACTCTCCGCTCGGGTCGTCGTGCCAGCTGCCATTGATGAAATGAGAACCTTCAGGCTGTGCAGACATTCTGTGTCCGGCTCCGTTGCTAGGTGAACTATTTTTAAAAAAGTTGGGGTCCGAACGAGTTCGATGCCATGATCGTATCCTCAAGCAGTCCAGACTACCAAGGATATTCGACATGACGCGTGTTCTACCGATCATCGTACTGGCTGGTGTCTTCGCCGGCCCGGCCACTGCAGGCAATCACAAGATGGATTACGACCCATCCTGCGCCGACTACCTCGAAATGAGTGAGACCGATCGGGTGAAGGCTATGCAGAAGCTGGCCGGCTCGATGCCGAAAGATCTGCAGGTCGTGGACAGGGAACCGACTGATACGGGTTCCGATGACATGGAAACCATGGATGATGAATCCGGCGATGCCGTGGGCGCGGGCAGCGGTACGATGAGCCTGAATCAGAGAATAGCCGATGCCAACAAGGGTTGCGAGTCGAACCAGGATGGCACGGTCATCGAAGCATTGAAGAAGATGTCGAAGTCCTGAATCCGGTAGACCATCCGTCCTTCAAATTCAGGGCCCGTGTCCATGAAGTGGGTACGCGCACTAGAACCAGCGCCGCCGCTTGAACCACCATAGCAGCACCCCACCGATGAGGGCGACCAGTGCCCCGAACACCAGGAAGCCGTAGGCGCTGTCGCTGCCGGGAATACCGCCCACATTGACCCCCAGCAAACCGGTGAGGAATCCCAACGGCAGAAAGATGGCCGATACCAGCGACAACACATACATGCGGCCATTCATGAGTTCGGCCTGTCGGTTGGCGAGCTCTTCCTGGTTGACCGCGGCGCGTTCGCGAATGGAGTCCAGGTCTTCGATATGCCGCACCAGCCGGTCCAGTACCTCGCGCAGACGTAACCGCTGCGTGGCATCCACCCAGCTCAGCCTCTCCTGCGCCAAGGCACTCAGCGCATCACGTTGCGGTGAAAGGTAGCGGCGCAGCATGATGGTCACACGCCGGATGTCGGAAATTTCCCGGCGCAATTTCGGGTTGAAGGAATCCAGGGCATCTTCCTCGATGCCGGCCACGCGATCCTGCAGGTCTTCGATAGTACCGTCCATGCGCCGGGTCAGGCGATCGGCCAACGTGACCACGATATCTGCGGCATCACAGGGTCCCTGCCCCTGAGCCAGCGCATCGCGGGTGTCGCTTACGGAAAGCAGGCGCCGGCGGCGTGCGGTGATGACGCGCCGGGAGCTGACCCAGAAGCGCAGGCCGACCATGTCTTCCGGATCGGCTTCCGGATGCAGGTTGACCCCGCGCAGTGCGATCAGCGCGGTGTCACCGACGACACTGGTACGCGGTCGTGATTCGTCGGTCAGCAGGATCTCGATGAAGCTGTGCTGTTCCGGTGCGTGCGCGAACAGCCACTCGCGTGCACTGCCGACGGTGTAGTCCAGGTGTACCCATAGAATACCGTCAGCCTCGGACCATACGTCGAGCTGTGCAAGATCCAGCGTTGCAGCACCACCTGCGCCATCGAGCAGCACCGCATGCAGCAAGCCATCGATGCCGACCGTGCTCTCACCGTCATCGCGCCGGGCATCGGCGGACGCCGCAGCGATGTCACGTCCTTTTGCAGATACTGTTGCAGATACTGTTGCGGGTTCGTTCGTACGGTTCATGCACGTGTCTTGCGTTCCAGCAGTCGCCGCGACGCTCGCACCACCAGGCGCCGCGGTGCCAGGCTGATGACGCGGGCGATCAGACCCAGGCGCCAGTCATCGATGACGAGCAAGCGCCCTTGCATCATCGCGTCGTACCCGATCCTGGCAACCTTGTCGGCAGGAGGCGAATGCCGCACCACCGACAACTTGTCCATCGAGGCCACCTGCATGAATTCGGTGGCGACCGGGCCGGGCGCGAGCACGGTGACACTGACGCCGGTACCGCGCAGCTCCTCCGCCAGTGCCTGACTGAACGAATTCACGTAAGCCTTGCTGGCGTAGTACACAGCCTGTAGCGGACCGGGTACCAAGCCTGCAGTACTACCCACGTTCAGGATGCGCCCGCTACCGCGCGCCACCATTGGCGCCACCAAGCGATGCGTAAGCTCCGTCAGCGAACGCACGTTGAGATCGATCATCTGCAGGGAACGCGCGACATCCTGCTGATCGAACCGGCCAAGCGCACCGAAGCCTGCGTTGTTGATCAGCACATCGACCTGGATACCCTCGCAGGCGGCGCACAGGGCATCGATGCCATCAGCCGTGGAAAGGTCTGCCTGCACGATCGTCACGCTCACCGAGTGTGCAGCCGACAGTTCGACGCGCAATGCCTCCAGCGCATCCAGCCGTCGGGCTGCCAGGATCAGTTGGCCGCCAAGGGCCGCATGGATACGCGCCAGTTCTCGCCCGATGCCGGAAGAGGCACCGGTTATCACTGCAAGCCCCACACCCTTCATCAATGCGCCTCTTCCCAACTGTTGCCGATACCCACGTCCACCTCGAGCGGCACATCGAGCGTTGCCGCTTCGATCATCAGGCGCTGCACCTGTCGGCCGTACTTCTCCGCTTGGCCCGCCTTCGCCTCGAGCACCAGTTCATCGTGCACCTGCATGATGATCCGCGCATCGATCGCTTCTTCCTGCAGCCAGCCGTGCACGGTGATCATCGCGCGCTTGATGATGTCCGCAGCAGTGCCCTGCATCGGCGCGTTGATGGCCGTGCGTTCCGCGTAGTTGCGCATCTGCGCGTTGCGGGCGTTGATGTCGGGCAGGTACAGACGCCTGCCGTAAACGGTTTCCACATAGCCACGCGTCTTTGCCTGTGAGCGGGTCTCATCCATGTAGTGCTTGACGCCGGGATAGCGAGAAAAATACAGATCGATGTACTCCTGGGCCTCGCCGCGCGGAATGTCGAGCTGACGCGCCAGGCCGAACGCCGACATGCCGTAGATCAGGCCGAAGTTGATCGCCTTGGCCGAGCGCCGCTGATCGCCATCGACATCCGCAAGATCCACGCCGAATACTTCGCTGGCCGTGGCCCGGTGCACGTCCAGTCCTTGCTCGAAAGCGCTGACCAGCCCCTTGTCACCCGACAGATGGGCCATGATGCGCAGTTCGATCTGAGAATAGTCCGCCGCCACCAGGCGGTAGCCATCAGCGGCGACGAAGGCTTCTCGGATACGCCGCCCTTCCTCGGTGCGCACCGGAATGTTCTGCAGGTTCGGATCCGTGCTCGACAATCGGCCCGTGGATGCGATGGCCTGGTTGTAGGAGGTATGCACACGCCCCGAGCCTGCGTCGATCTGCCGGGGCAGTTTGTCGATGTAGGTCGACATGAGCTTGGTCAGGCTTCGGTGTTGCAGTATCAGTTTCGGCAGCGGGTAGTCGACGGCCAGCTGTTCGAGTACGTCTTCAGCTGTGGATGGCTGCCCCTTCGGCGTCTTGCGGATAATCGGGAACTGCTTCTCGTCGAAGAAGATCTCCTGAATCTGCTTGGGCGAACCGAGATTGAATTCCCGCCCGGCATCGGCATAGGCATCTGCCTTGACCTCTTCCACTTTCAGGCTGATCTTCTCGCCCTGCTTCGACAGCATGTCGGCATCGATGCGAACACCATCGTACTCGATGTGCGAAAGCACCGACAGCAACGGGATCTCGATATCGCTGTACAGCTTCGCAAGCGACGGCACCGCCTCGAGCTTCGGCCACAGATGCTGATGCAGGCGTAGAGTGATGTCGGCATCCTCGGCCGCGTAGTGACCGGCCGTGTCGACATCGATCTGATTGAAGGTCAGCTGCTTCTTGCCCTTGCCGGCGATGTCTTCGAAGTGCACCGTATTCACGCCGAGGTACTTCTTCGCCAGTGAATCCATGTCGTGTCGGGTGGCGGTCGCATCGAGCACATAGGATTCGAGCATGGTGTCGTGCGCTATGTTGGAAAGTTCGATGCCGTGGTTGCGCAGCACGTTGGCATCGTATTTCAGGTGCTGACCGACGATCGTTTTTCCGTTGCCCTCCAGCAATGGTCGCAACCGCTCCAGCACGGCTTCCCGATCGAGCTGCGCGGGCGCGCCTTCGTAGTCGTGCATCAGCGGCACGTAAGCGGCACTGCCAGGCTCGACGGCGAACGACAGCCCGACCACGCGAGCCTGACGGTAATCCAGGCTGGTGGTTTCCGTGTCGAAGGCAAACAGCTCGGCGGCTTCCAGCCTTTCGACCCATTGACCCAGGTGCTCGTCGGTGAGCACGATATCGTAGGCCGTCTCGATGCCATCACGGGCAGCCGCCAACCCGGCCGCATCCACGGCGCCGGCGGCTGATGCTTTGGCATCCGGCTCACCGGCCGATTCGCGCAGCAGCGGCGAGCTACCGTCGTCGAGCTCGCGACGCCAGCTCCGGAACTCCAGCTGGTCGTAGAGGGTGCATAGCGCGGCCACGTCGGGCGCTGCCAGTGTCAGCGCCTCGATCGGCTGCGGCAGACCGACATCCAATCGGATGCGCGCCAGATCCTGCGACATGGGCAGGTGCTCGAGGCTCTCGCGCAACTTCTCGCCGATCTTGCCTTTCACCTCGTCAGCGTTGGCCATGACCGTGGCGAGATCGCCATGAGTGGCAAGCCATTTGGCCGCCGTCTTCGGTCCGCAGCTCGGCACGCCGGGAATGTTGTCGGAAGCATCACCCACTAGCGCCAGGTAATCGATGATCTGACCGGGCTCGACTCCGAACTTCTCGCGCACCCCGGCCACGTCCATCACCGTGTTGCTCATGGTATTGACCAGCGTTACATGCTCGTCGACCAGCTGCGCCATGTCCTTGTCACCGGTGGAGATGACCGTATCGAGGCCGGCAGCGCTCGCCTGCACCGCGAGGGTCCCGATGACGTCATCTGCCTCGACACCGTCGATGATCACCAGCGGCATGCCCATCGCCTGGACCAGCGCGTGCAAGGGTTTGATCTGTGAGCGCATGTCGTCCGGCATGGCTGCCCGGTTCGCCTTGTAGTCGGCATAGATGTCGTCACGGAACGTCTTGCCGCTGGCATCGAAGACTACCGCCATGATCTGGGGTCGGTAGTCGGCAACCAGCTTGCGCAGCATGTTGACCACGCCGTAGATCGCATTGGTGGGTTGCCCTGACGAAGTCGAAAAACTGTCTACCCTCAGCGCGTGAAAGGCGCGGTACAGGTAGGCTGAGCCATCCACCAGAATGACAGGGGGCGGCTTGCCCGGCTCGGCACTGCGCTGCGGCAATGGGTCCGACCCTCGTTGATCCGGCTCACCGCTCATCATGAATAGTCCTCTTTGAGACCGATGCCGGTATAGGTTGTAACCGGTGCGGACAAATTGTGGCACTTTGCACTTTCCTGCCTGACAAGCAGGCTGGAACTGGAACACTTTCGTTCGGCCGGCACTGGCCCGGCACATGCAACGACAGCACGGCGTGCGCGACGTCACCCCGGTGGCTGGCCAAGTGTACGTCAATCACCCGAGAACCCGAATGCGACAGCTACCTAGCAACAACAACCAGATGCGGGCCGACACGCGCGATCGTGCCCTGACGCGCGACTCCTGGAAGATCTTCCAGATCATGTCGGAGTTCGTCGAAGGTTTTCAGCAACTCGCCGACATCAGCCCGTCGGTGAGCATCTTCGGCTCGGCCCGCTTCAAGCCGGAGAATCCGTACTACCAGGCTTCTGAAGAAATCAGCCGCCTGCTCTCCGACTCCGGCTTCGCGGTGGTCAGCGGCGGCGGGCCCGGTGTCATGGAGGCAGCCAACAAGGGCGCCTTCGCCGGCAAGTCGGCCAGTGTCGGTCTGAACATCAAGTTGCCCAATGAGCAATCAGGCAACGGCTTTCAGGACATCAGCCTGAACTTCAAGTACTTTTTCGCCCGCAAGGTCATGTTCGTGAAATACGCCTCTGCCTATGTGGTCATGCCCGGTGGCTTCGGCACGCTTGACGAGATGGCAGAGGTGCTCACCCTCGTGCAGACCGGAAAATCCCGACGCGTGCCCGTGGTCCTGTTCGGAACGAGTTTCTGGCAAGGGCTGCTCGACTGGTTCGCCAGCTCCCTGGTCGCCGAAGGCACGATCAGCGAGCGCGATCTCGATCTATTTCAGATCACCGACGATCCGCAATTCGTCGTCGATACCATCTTCGATTTCTACGAAGGGGTCGACATCGATCGCATCATCAACCAGTCGCAGTTGACGATGGACCTCTAGGGTCCGTCATCCATTAGCCCGAAACTTGCTACGTGCGAACGTATGCAACTGTCGATACCTGCTCGGTGGCTCAGCCACCTGCCCTCGTTACGCCCCCTGCGTGCATTGGCGTTGCGCGGCAGCGTGCTGTACGCACTGCTGCCAGGCTCCGCGGCGACTGCACAGGAGCTACTGCAGCTGAACTTCGGGGTGTTCAGCGACAACAGGCCATCGGCCATGGTCACGCTGTTCAAGCCCACGCTGGCGGCCATCGAGGCAGGCATGGCGCAACACCTGCAACGCCCGGTGGAAATTCGCCTGCAGATCGCCGGGGAGCTGGACGCAAGCATCGCCTCTCTGGCCAACGGCCTGTTCGATTTCTCACGCCTGCAGCCAGCCGCCTATGTCGACGCGAGGCGTGCCAACCAGGGTATACAGCTGCTCGCCATCGAGCAGGTCGACGAAGACGATCCCTACCTCGGCATCATCGCGGTGCAAGCCATCTCGACGACCCGCTCGGTGCAGGAGCTGAAAGGCAAGAGTTTTGCCTTCGGCGATGAGGGTTCGACGATCGGCCGCTACCTCTCGCAGCAATACCTTCAACAGCAGGGCGTACTGGCGGCCGACCTGGCCCGCTACGAATACCTTGGCCGAAACGACAGGGTAGGCACCGCCGTGGCTGCGGGTGACTACGATGCCGGCGCACTCGATGGCGATACGTTTCGCTCGCTGGTGAATGCCGGGGAACCGCTGCGCGAGCTGGCTCGCTTCACCAACGTGACCCAACCCTGGGTCGCCCGCTCCGACCTGCCGGCCGATATCACCGATGCCCTGCAGGAAACCTTGCTCGGCCTCGACGATGCGGAGCTGCTGAAGACTCTCAATATCAGTGGCTTCGCGCCCGCGGACGACGAAAGATATCAGAGTACTCGACGAGCCATGGAAGACAACTACCGGTTCTTCGCCGATCCGGCAGCACCTGACTACATGCGCGAGCCGTCGGTAGCGGCGGCAAGAGCGCCCACCGGCGCGAACCCGCCTTCAGAACCTCGACGGGACGAGAGTGCCGAGGTGTCGAACCGGCCTGCTGCCCCTGCCGATTCGCAGGCAGGCGATGCGCTGACCATATCGATTCGTCTTCCTTCCGACCTGCTGGCGTCGGCGATGTCGGAAAAGGGCAAAGGCAAGGTAGTCATCAATCTCGATTTCGATCAACAGGGTGCCGATGCACGCAGGCCTGGCCGCAACGATGTCGAAGTGGACGTGCAGCTGCCCGGCACCATTCTCTCGACGATCCAGCCGAACGAGCCATGACCTCGCAGCGGGCGAAGCCTGGCAGCCCTTCGACATGATGCTGGCACGCGTGCTGAACGGCTGGCCGTTACGTGGGCAGATCATCGTGACCGTCGGGGTGACGATACTGATCGTCGCACTGGGCGCTGCCGAATTCATACGCCAGCTGGAAACGCGGGCTTTCGAGAGAAATTTCGAAGAGCAATCACGCAAGCTCGTGGCGATGCTGGCTGCCACGTCGCTGGATGCGATTATCAGTGAAGATCGACCGGTGCTGAGTACGATGTTGTCGCAACTGGCAACCGTGGACCCGCAAGTGGAACGGGTCAACGTGTTCAATGAGGACGAACTGCCCCTGAGCTCCTGGAACCGCGAAGCCGGTAGCTGGAAGGCACCACTGGCACAGCGCATTCAGCTCAGCCAGAACGTTTCGCTTGCCGATGAGAACTTCGGCCGTATCGAGGTGACGTGGAACGTGACCGAGCAGCATGCCTTCATTCGAGACGAGATCGTGACCGTCTATTCCTATGCGCTGGGAATTGCGCTGCTGCTGGGCCTGCTGTTGCTGCTGGTGTTCGAAGCGATCGTGGTAAAGCCGATACAAGCCATCAACGACTATACGATCCGGCTGCACGAAGGTCGTTCGGAAGGCCCCCTGCGGCTTGCCGGTGCCCGAGAACTGACCGGCCTGACGTCCGCCGTGAACGAGCTCGGCGGCATGCTCGATCTTCGGGCTGGCATGGCGCTGGCGATGAGAACCCCGCCGCATGCCCTTGGCATCGGCGAAGGTGAGGCGGTCTTCGTCGATGCCCGCGTGCTGAACCTGGAAGAGCTCGTCGACGACGTGGTGGCCGAACTTGCCGAACAGGCTCACGACAAGGGCCTGGAGCTCATTGCTCACCTGGCGGACGATGCTCCCAGCCAGGTAATCGGGGATCGGGAACGTATATACACTGTATTGCTGAACCTGGTGTCGAACGCTGTGAGATTCACCATTGCAGGCGACGTCCGGATTCATGTCGAACGCATGGGCAAAACCGAAGCGGGCGGGACCCTGCGCTTCTCCGTAATCGATACCGGTACAGGCTTCGATGCACGCCTGCACGACAGCGTCTTCGATCCGCTCGAGCACCCCGCTCGCGAGACGCCTGAAGATGCCGGCGCCTGCGATCCGGGGCTGTCTATCTGCCGGCAGCTGATCGAAGGCATGGGAGGCCTGATCGGAGTGGATTCCCAGCCCGGTCATGGGCCCGGCCATGGGAGTGTCTTCTGGTTTGAACTGCTGCTGCCGGAGGCTAATGAAACGTGTGCTCGTGGTCCGGAACCGGCCCTCGCGGGTTGCCGTATCCTGCTGGTGGAGAGCCACCTGCACATGCGTGAGCACCTGCTCGCCGTACTGCGATCTCAAGACATGCTGGTCGACTGCGAAGCGTCGGCCGAAGCCGGCCTTGAATGTCTGCGCGGGGCGTGCAACGCTGAACGACTTCACGAGATCGTGTTGTTCGATTCGGCGTTACCCGACATGAACGGCGACGTGTTCACCCGTTGCATCGAGGCCGACCCCGTCTTCGATTCGGTACGGCTTGTGCGTATGGAACGCCATGCAATGAACGTCGGGCCTGCGAATCCGCACCCGGACTCAAGGCTCGCGGGCATCATCCATCGACCGGTGAGGCAACGCGAGCTGATTCGCCTGTTGTGCAGCGCTCTCGGCGAGAGCGGAGCGGGGCTCCGGGCCGGTGATGCTTCGAACGATGACGGCACGGTTGCGAAGGTGGCCTGACGTCATCGCATTGCGCACCAACAGGTTACGTGTGGAATACCCGCCGTCAGGCTAACGTGATAACAAAATGGTAATAACGCATCAATTATTGTAAGATTCCCTGGACAACATGGAAGCAACCTGCAGTCTCGTTCTGGCTCTGGCCAGTATCCGACGAGGCAGGGTCAACGAATCCGAGGGACGCGCGATGAAGACAGGTAGCTCAGGCAGTGGCATTGGCTTTGTCACGTTGGTCGGCATCAGCGGAATACTGGCAGGCTTGTTCTTGCTGTCAATCGCTGAACAAGCCGTGGCCATGGCAAGTCACGAGACTTTGGCCACCGAGTTGCACGAGGTTCGTCGGGCGTCGGTGAACGGCCGCGATTACCTGACCATCCGGATTCCTCATAGCATCGGGCCGATAAACTGCCACGGCTCGGTACTCACTCTGGATACGGCTGCCATGCCGCCGACGAACGGCAAGGCATTGCTCGAAAGCGTGGCACTCGAAGCCATGTTGACGGCAGATCCGGTCATGATCACCGTGCCCACCGACACCGATCAGTGCATCAACGGCAAGCCTACGATCACCGACATGTATCGCCTACCCGCACCGGTTGACGGTAGCCCTTGAGACCATCGTCCATTGCAGGGTCGAAGAATCGGCCTTAGCCCGTAAAGCCTTGTATCGAAAGGGTACAATGCGCTTTGAACAGTGATTTAAGCCAGCGCGGCGGGCAAACGCTAGCGTGAGCAATCATTGTATGGGACAATTATCCCACTGATGAACGACTCTCTGCAAAAAGCAGTCACGCGCGTGCTGGCACCGTTGGTGAGGTTGCTGCTACGCCACGGCGTATCGCATGCCGAGTTCGCCAACTGGTCGAAGCAAGCCTACGTGAGCGAGGCTGGCAACAGCTTCAGCCTGAATGAGAAACGGCCATCGGTTTCGCGTATCGCCATCATTACCGGCATCAATCGCAAGGAAGTGAAGCGTGTGATGGATCTGCCCGCCGAAGTGAACACCGGGGTCAGCAAGCACAACCGGGCCGTGCGTGTGATCACCGGCTGGCTGCAGGATACTGATTTTCACGATCAGGACGGTAATCCCAGGCAGCTGAGCTATGGCGATGCCAATGATTCCTTCAACCGCTTGGTCAAGCAACACGGCGGCGACGTGCCACCGCGCGCCATGCTCGATGAGCTGCTGCGAGTGGGAACCGTCACCGAAACCAACGGCACGGTACGCCTGGAGCACGCGGGCTATGTTCCGCATCACAGCGAAGATGCCCTGCTGGATATCTTCGCCACCAGCGCCTATGACCTTCTCACTACGCTCGAAAACAACTTGTCCGGCGAGCCCATGTCCGGTTCACATCGGCGTCGCCTTCAGATGAGCGTTGCCTACGACAACGTGACTTCCCTGGGCCATGAGCGATTCCGGAAGATCGGTACCGACAAGGCCATGGCCTTGCTGCGTGATCTCGATCGGGAGCTTTCAAAGTATGACCGGGAAGCGAATCCGACAGTCGAAGGAGAGGGCAGGTATCGAACCGGCCTAGGCGTTTATCTGATAGAAGAGCCTTTGGAAAGCCGAACACAGCCTGAGGAATCCGATGGCGTCGATGCCTGACAAGCGCGGTTTGCCCGCCACTTTGCTCGTCCTGTTGCTCGCTGGCATGCTCGGCGCGTGCGACGGTGGGCTGTTCGGTACCGACGACGGCGGCGATGCGGGCCCGGCGGCTCCGATAGCCTCGGCACCCCCGACGGCGGAAAACGGTTTGTCGGAGATGCAGGAACCGCCGGCAGCGGGGGGCCTAGACGCGGGCGCGAGCAACGATGACGGCCCGGACACGAACGCAAGCAACGGCGCAGGCGTGGAAGCGGACGCGACTGACAGTACAGAGACCGGTGTAGAGACCGATGCAGACACAGGCCCGGCACCAGACCCAGGACCCAGACCCAGATACAAGCGGTGACAACAGCGAACCGGCTGGTGATTTCGGGGCGACCTCGGTGGGTGTACAGGGCTCGCCAATCGATACGGGCGCTATCGAAGGGCCTGCACTGGCTGAGATCACCGCCCCATTGTTCGACAACACACAGATCACCACCCCACGAAACGATGCGCTGCTCACCGTGGTCAACCCGCGTGAGATCGAGGTCCTGTTGATCACCGGCGGTCTCAACGAAGCTCAGGCCAACGAAGTGCCGATCCCCGCCAATACCGCCAGCTCACATCTGAAGTTGCCCGTGGGCACCAGCTTCGTACAGCTGCGCGACGGTCCGGCCGGCAACGGTGAGGCAGCGCCGTTCATGCTGGATCTCAATCTGGGTACTGGCAGCGTGACCACGTTGGTCGCGCGCGACAGTGCCGGTGGGCTCGATGCGGTACCGTTGAGTACCGAATCCGGCAGTTCCGATGTGACGCTCTCGAAAGTCAGAGTGTTGCAGTCATCAGAGCTCGGCGATCCGCAGAGGGTGGCCGATCTGCTGCTGGAATCCCGTGGGCCCGGTGGCGGCGGGGTAGAGGCCGAGTTCACCGGAATCTCCTTCGACGCACCCGACAGCGGTTACCGCGAAGTGCCTGCCGGCGATTACACATTGATCGACAGTGCCGACCGATTCGCCCCTCAGGATGTCAGCTTCGAGGGCGGCCAGGCCTATACCGTCGTCATTCGTGCGCTATCCGGTACAGTGCTGCAACTGGAGGTCGACAGCGATCTGGACGTTCGCTGATGTGCTGTGAGCGGCGGTTCCGGTAGTCCTCCAGCGGCTGGCAAATCCCATGCATCACTCCGACGGCACCGAAGCCAGACAGCTGCTGATCGTCTGCAATCAACCATCGGTCAACACGATACGGCTGGCAGAGGCCGCCCTGGCAGGTGCACGGGACAGTGCCATCGAGGGCGTGACGGCAACACTGAAAACGCCACTCGATGCCACGGCCGATGATGTACTGCAAGCGGATGGCATCATCATCGGCACCACCGAAAACTTCGCGTACATGAGCGGTCTGATCAAGGATTTCTTCGAGCGCATCTATCACCCCTGTCTGGATTCAACGCAAGGCCGACCCTATGCACTCTACGTGCGAGCCGGCAACGATGGAGCCGGTACCACCACGGCGGTCGAACGAATCGTCACGGGGCTTCGTTGGAAAGCCGTGCAACCGGCGCTGGTACTGCAGGGGGATTTCCAGGACCGCTTCGCCGATGACTGCCGGGAACTGGGCATGCTGATGGCAGCCGGACTCGAATCCCGGATCTTCTGAGGGCCGCGGAACCGACATGAACCAGTTTCTCGCCCGTACCACACTGCTCGTCAGAGACTACGACGAGGCCATCGACTTCTACGTTCACACGCTGGGCTTCACGCTCGTGGAAGACACACCGCTGGCAGATCCGCAGCGGCCCGCGCTGGTTAAACGCTGGGTATCTATCGCCCCTGCTGGCTCGGAGGGCGCCCAACTGTTGCTTGCCAGGGCCGTGGGATCCGAGCAGGAAGCCAGGATTGGTGATCAGACGGGCGGGCGGGTCTTCCTGTTTCTCTTCACCGACGATTTCTGGCGCGATTACGAGCTATATCGTTCCCGGGGTGTGCAGTTCGTCAAGGGTGGACCGCGTGAGGAGAGCTACGGTACGGTCGGCGTGTTCGCCGACCTGTATGGCAACCTGTGGGATCTGGTCCAGCCAACCGACCGCCGTGCCTGAAGCGTATCCGGAAGGGGCGTGGGCTACCGCATGCAACGGCCTTGCCCGATTCCACGCTTCGCCCCGGTTCCATGCACGGGCCTGCAATCAGGCCGGCTGCAGATTCGCGTAGGCCAGCACCAGCCATTTGCTACCCGCCTCTTCGAAGTTCACCTGTACCCGCGCCTGGTTACCACGCCCTTCGTGATCGAGCACGGTGCCGACGCCGAACTTGCCGTGCTTGACCGCCTGGCCGATGCTCAGGCCGGTGTGGTTCTCTTCCTTGAAGCTTTGCGGTTGATACACCGGTTGGCTGACCTGCATTCGCGGGCGGATCTCCTCGAGCAGCTCGCCGGGTAGTTCACCGACGAATTTCGACGGTGGGTTGTACTGATCGCGACCGTGCAGGCGCCGTTGTTCGGCCATCGTCATGTACAGCTTCTTCTCCGCTCGCGTGATGCCCACGTAGCAGAGTCGGCGCTCCTCCTCCATGCGCGCCGGGTCTTCGGTAGAGCGCTGATGTGGGAACAGTCCCTGCTCCATGCCGGCCATGAATACCATGGGAAACTCAAGGCCCTTGGCCGAATGCAGCGTCATCAGCTGCACACAGTCGTCATCGTCGGCCTGACCCTCACCGGATTCGAGCGCTGCATGCGCCAGGAATTCATCGACCGCGTCGAGCTCTGGCTCATCACTCAGAGACCAGGCGAAGGTTCGAGCGGCGCCGGACAACTCTTCCACGTTCTCCACCCGCATCAGGCCCTTGTCGCTCTGGTCCTTCTTGAAGTGCTCGATGAGTCCGGACATCTCGCTGACGGTCTGCACCATCTGCGGCAGTGCCTGACCATCGACACCCTGCTGGATAGTTTCGATGAGCATGAGGAACTTCGCCACTGCCGTGTTCGCCCGCCCGGCAAGACGCTTTTCAGTGACCAGCCGCTGCGCCGCCTGCCACAGTGGTTCGCCATTCGCCCTGGCCGCCTCACGGATCTGCGCGACCGTCTTGTCACCGATACCGCGAGCGGGCTGATTGACGATGCGCTCGAAGGAGACATCGTCGTAGGTGTGGGTGATCAACCGCAGGTAGGCAAGCGTGTCTTTGATCTCGGCACGGTCAAAGAAGCGCAACCCACCGTACACCCGGTACTTCACACCGGCGGCGACCAGGTATTCCTCGACCACGCGCGACTGTGCGTTCGAGCGATAGAGCACCGCGCAATCGCCGCGTTGGCCGCCGTCGGCGACATGGTCGACGATGGTCTCGACGATGAAACGCGCCTCGTCTGTCTCGTTGTAGGCATTGTAAAGCGTGATCAACGCACCGTCGGCGTCAGAGGTCCACAGGCGCTTGCCCAGACGTCCGGAATTGCGGTCGATCAACGCGTTGGCCGCTGACAGGATATTGCCGGTGGATCGGTAGTTCTGCTCCAGGCGAACCAGCTCCGCCCCGGGCAGGTCCTGGTTGAAATTAAGGATGTTCTCGACCCGTGCACCACGCCAGGCATAGATGGACTGGTCATCGTCACCGACCGCGAACACGAAACCCTTGTCACCCGCCAACAGCCGGATCCACGCGTATTGAATGGCGTTGGTATCCTGGAACTCGTCAATCAGCAAATGCCTGAAGCGCTTGCGATAGTGCTGCAGCAACGATTCCGTATCGCGCAGTGTTTCCAGCGCACGCAACAGCAGTTCGGCGAAGTCGATGGCACCGGCACGTCTGCAGGCTGCCTCGTAAGCACTGTAGACACGGATGAACTGTGCGGTGATCGGATCGTTCTGATCATCGATATGCTGCGGCCGACGCCCCTCATCCTTGTGGCCGTTGATGAACCATTGCACCTGACGCGGAGGGAAATGGGTTTCATCGAGCTCCAGCGTACGAATGGTGCGCTTGACCAGTCGCAGCTGGTCGTCGCTATCGAGAATCTGGAACGCCTGCGGCAAGTCCGCCTCCTTCCAGTGGGCACGCAGGAACCGATGCGCTATGCCATGAAAGGTGCCCACCCACATCGGCCCCAGCGCCTGCCCGAGCAAGCCTTCGACCCGGCTGCGCATCTCTTTCGCCGCCTTGTTGGTGAACGTGACCGCCATGATGCCGAACGGAGAGACTCCCTCCACCCGGTTCAACCAGGCGATGCGGTGCACCAGTACCCGTGTCTTGCCGCTGCCGGCACCGGCCTGAACCAGCAGGTGGCCGGGAGGTGCCGAAACGGCTTCGCGTTGAGCGTCGTTCAGGGAATCGAGCAGGTCAGAGACATCCATGTTCCGATCATAACAAGGGTAGGCACGACACGGCGCTCAAAGGCCGAACGGGACGGGTTGGTAGCTCGCACACGAGGTGACGACGATCGGTGAGTACGGTTCGTATTGCCGCCTGCAGGGCATCAGGCCCTGGAAACCTCGCTGCTGCCCGGTGCCAGTCGGTCGACCGAGTTCCGGCCGATATCGATGTCACCGAGGGCGATCGACAGCATGTCCTCGAAACTGACGATACCCACTGTGGTATTGGCATCATCGACGACCACGGCCATCCTGTCCTGACGGCCCCGAATCAGTGGCAGCATCTCATCGAGCGATTGCCGCTCGGTCACGTAAAGCGCCGGCGTGATCAGTTGTTCGAGAGGTCTTTCACAGATATCCGGAAGCAGCAGTTCCCAGTTGGGCATGACCACCAGGCCGATGACCTCAGCGCGGCTACCTTCGTAGACGGGAAAGCGGTAGTGACGCGTTGCCAGGGATTGCCGGACTACCTCGCGAGTCGATGTCTGCTTTTCGAAACACACGACATCGGCGATCGGAATCATCACCTGCGACACCTGCGTATCACAGAAGCTCAACACCCGCCCCAACTGGCCCTGGTTGAGAGAACCCAGTGAACCGCTGGTCTCGGCGAGCCTCACCACTTCGCTCAGCTGTTCGCGAGACATGAACAGGCCACGGTCCTCGTGACTACCGGCCAGCCGCGCTGCCAGGCGGGCGATACGGGAAAACACGAAGATCACCGGCCACAAGACCTTCGACACCGCCAGCAACGGGTAGATCAGTATCGGTACGAGCAGATCCGCCTTGTTCTGGAAGACACTCTTCGGCACGATTTCGCCGAGTATCAGGAAGATGGGCGTGAACAACACGAACGCCCAGAAGTCGCCATCCGCACCCAGCAGGTGCACCATCTGCAAGGTACCGATGGTGGTCAGTGCGATGGTGGAGAGGTTGGTGCCGATAAGGGTGTTGCTCAGCAGCTCGTCCGGCCGCTCGAAGGCGGTGAGCACCCGCCGGGCGCCCTTGTGTCCGGCCTTCGCCATGCGTTTGAGACGGATCTTGTCGGCGTTGACCAGGGCGATCTCCGAACCGGAGAAGAGCCCCTTCAACAGCAGCAGTAACAGCATGAGCGGGATGGCGACATAGATGCTCACGAAAGCTTCTCCCGGCCCCCGTGCCTTGCATCGGCAGGCCCGGCACCGGCAATCAGGCCGCCGGATGCCGACGCGTCAGCATCGCCTTCGCCGACTACCAGACCTGCTCCCGAGGAAATCTCCACACGGTCGATTCGATGCCGGTTCATCTTCACGACCCTGGCACGCACACCGGGCAGCTCGACCTCGTCACCCAGGCCCGGCAATCGATCCAGTGCCTGAAACACCAGACCGCCGATGGTCGTCATCCGAGGTGAACCGAGATGGCAGTTCAGCAGATCGTTGACGTGCTCGATGTGCATCTGCCCGGACACGATGAAGCGGCCCTCGTCGAGTTCCTCGAAGGAATGATCTTCCTCGGAGTCTTCGTTGAGAATGCCGATGAAGAAGCGCAGCACCTGCCTGAGCGTGACGAGACCGTCCACGCTGCCCCATTCATTGAACACCAGCGCCGTTGTCGTGTTCTCGCGGCGAAAGAAGTCGAGCATGTCGTGAATGGTCCGGGTGGACGGTACCGCGACGACCGGGTCAAGGACGGAATCGACCGACTCCGCCGATAGATCAGCGCCTGAATGGAGCAGAGACGCGACGTCGATGGTGCGCAGGATGCCGACGATATCGTCGGGATGCCCTCGGTAGACCGGGTAGCGTGCCCGCTTGTGTAGCCGCATCAAGTCGATCAGCTCCGCCAACGGCTGGTTGGCGTCGAGAAAGATGACGCGCGGCCTCGGCACCATGATCGTACTGATCTCGAAATCCTTCGAGTCGAGCAGGTTGTCGATGATGATGCGCTCCGTGGCACCGAGATCGCCGTGGTCCGTGACCTCGTCCAGCAGGGTCTTGATCTCGTCGGCACCGAGCAGGCTCGACTGCCTTACCTGTGAGCCGATGATCAGTGTGGTCAGGACGTTGGCGGCACCCATCACCACGGTGCGCACGGGCTTCACCAGCCGCACCCACAAGCCGATCGGGGCCGCGACCACATTCGCGGCAACCTTGTAGGTATTCGTCACGGCAATGGTCTTCGGCGTGATTTCGCCGAAGATCAGCAGCAACGGAAACATGAAGAGGATATTGATCAACCCGGCCTGCTCGGGGTTGCCGTACAGGATCAACAGCACACCTGCGAGGTTGACGGTCGCGGCGATGTTGACAAGCTCGTTACCGCACAGGATGGACACGATCAGCTCGCGGGGGTAGTCGAGCAGCTTGTGAAGTGTATCTGACCGTGGGTGCTGCTCATTCCGCAAACGCTGCAGGTGCAATTCGGACAACGAGAACAATGCCGTTTCCGACATGGAGAAGAATGCCGAGAGGCAGAACAGTATCGCCTGCAGCACCAGCCTGAAAATGACCTCCGGGGTGCGGAGCAGGCTTGTATCGAACAGCAACCAGTCGAACATTCAGACCCCTCCCGCAGGGTGATGACTCAGCTGATTCAGTTCGGCGGGGTCAGACATGCATGGTTCAACTACCCTAGATCTGACGACGCAGCCAGTCAAGGAAGACAGGGCCAGCCGCGCCTACAGCCGCCTCTGATTCACTCTGGCCGACAACTTGGCGTGATCTTCCTTGCGTTCCGAATACCGGTCCAGCAGGTTTTCCTTGATCCCCCGCGTAAGCAGTGTGAAGCGCATCAGCTCTTCCATCACATCAACCATCCGATCGTAGAAGGGCGATGGAATCATGCGCCCCGCTTCATCGAACTCGTGGAAGGCCTTCGGTGTGGACGATTGATTGGGAATGGTGAGCAGACGCATCCAGCGGCCGAGAATGCGCAGCTGGTTGACCGTGTTGAAGCTCTGACTACCTCCACACACCTGCATGAGCGCCAGCGTCTTGCCCTGCGTGGGGCGCACTCCGCCGAGTGACAGCGGAATCCAGTCGATCTGGGCCTTCATGACCCCCGTCATCGCGCCATGGCGCTCCGGCGAGCACCACACCATGCCTTCGCACCAGGTGACCAGATCGCGCAGCTCGGCGACCTTCGGGTCATCGGCGTCCGTGCTATCCGGCAATGGCAGGCCTGCCGGGTCGAAGTGACGGGTGTCGGCACCGAACCGGCGGAGCACGCGGGCCGCCTCTTCCGCCATCAGGCGTGAGTAGCTGCGCTCTCGCAGGGAGCCGTGCAGCAGCAGGATTCGCGGCGGATGGCCGTAGCGTTCGGCCGGGCTGCGTCCAGCCGGGCTGCGTCCAGCCGGCCACAGCGTATCGGGCTCGATAGCGCGAAAATGTTCGTCATCGATATTGGGAGTTTCAGGGGTCATGGTTATCCGATGATCGCCAGCCAACCAGCCAAAGCGCTCAGGGTGATGAAAAGCACAGGAACGGTCAGCACGATTCCGATCCGGAAGTACTGCGCCCAGCTGATGGTCAGGCCCTTTCGCGACAGCACATGCAGCCACAGCAGGGTGGCCAGACTGCCGATGGGGGTGATCTTCGGCCCCAGATCGCTGCCGACCACATTCGCGTAGATCATTGCCGTGCGCGCCAGGCCCGATACGTCACTGGCGTCGATCGACAGCGCCACGACCAGAACCGTGGGCATGTTGTTCATGACCGACGACAGACCGGCGGCGAGGAAGCCCGTGCCCACGGTGGCTACCCATAGGGACTGCATGGCCAACGAGTCGAGCAGGCTTGCCAGGTAATCGGTGAGCCCTGCGTTACGCAAGCCGTACACCACGAGGTACATGCCCAGCGAGAAGACGACGACGTTCCAGGGTGCACCGCGAGCTACCTTGCCGATGTCCACGACCCGGCCCCGGCGTGCGATCACCAACAGAATCAGTGCCCCTGGTGCGGCGATCGCACTAACGGGTATGCCCGATGCATCAGCGGCGAACAGGCCGACCAGCAGCAGGGCCAGCACCCACCAGCCTGCCATGAATACAGACCTGTCCCGAATGGCCATGGCTGGTAGACGCAACTCGGTTGCGTCGAAACGCGGTGGTATGTCGGCTCTGAAATACCAGCGCACCATCAGGATCGATGCCAGCACCGACACGACATAGACCGGCGCCATGACCGCCGCATACTCGCTGAAACCCAGCCCGAAGAAGTCCGCCGAGACGATGTTCACCAGGTTGGAGACCACCAGTGGCAGGCTTGCTGTATCTGCAATGAAGCCTGCCGCCATGACGAACGCCAGCGTGGCGCCGGTCGAGAAGCCGAGGGCCAGCAGGATCTCGAAGACGATCGGCGTGAGAATCAACGCGGCGCCGTCGTTGGCAAACACCGCGGCTACCAGGGCGCCGAGCAACATCACGAGCACCAGCAGCCTTGGCCCACTCCCGCCGCCGGCACGCGCCATGTGCAATGCCGCCCATTCGAAGGTACCTGCCTCGTCGAGCACCAGGCTGATCAGGATGATCGCGATGAAGGTGAAGGTCGCGTTCCAGACGATACCCCAGACGACGACCACATCGCCCGGCACGACCACTCCGGCAGCCAGCGCGATCAGCGCCCCGGCACCGGCGCTCCAGCCGATGCCGAGCCCACGCGGTTGCCAGATGACCAACGTCAGCGTGCCCAGGAAGATCAGTATGGCAGCAAGCGTCACGGATGCATCAGCCACTGCAGGCGATCTGCTCGATGAGCGGCTGGCACAGCTCTGGATGCCCTCCGCAGCAATCTTCCATCAGAAAGGCGAGCAACCCACGCACGGCGGACATATCGGCGACATAGCGAACGCTACGCCCTTCGCGCCGGTTCTTCACCAGACCCGCCTGCAGCAGTATTGACAGGTTGGTTGACATGGTGTTCTGACGCACACCGAGCCGTTCGTTGATCTCACCGGCCGGCAGACCATCAGCACCTGCCTTGATCAGAAGGCGGAAGACGTCCAGGCGAGTTGCCTGACTCAGCGCCGAGAATACCTTCAGGCAGTCTGATTTATCCATATATCGAGATTAGTCGATATCTATGCCTGAGGCAAGCCGTATCAGCGATCTCGAGACCAGGCGTCGAACCGCGGGCCGCAACCGACTCTGAACGGACCCTTCACGCCACGGCTCACCACATGGCCGCCTTGCATCACCTGCACCAGCTGCTGGTCGGCCAAACCCCATATCTGACTGACGACCAACGGATGGGTCACGCGCCAGTCTTCACCTCCGATGGCCCGAGACACCTCAGAGGGACAGAGCGTGGCGTTTTCCGCCCGCTGGCTCAGCAGGCTGAACAACGTGGCCTCCGCGCGCGTCAACAGATCCTTTTCGCTCATGGATTCCCACCAGATCGGTCCGCGCTCTCCCAATGCCACCTTGGCAAACTGGACACCCCGGCGCGCACGCGCCAGTGCCTCGGCCGATCCGGAACGATTCGCTGCCGCCACGCCCCGACGAGCGGCCATGAGTGCGTTCACCAACTGTTGCCTGAGCGGCTCGGGAATGCCCGGATCGGTGATCCGCCATTGGCGACCCTTGATGATCTCGTGCCCTTTCATGCTTGCTCTCCTGCAGCCAGGCACATCTCTACCGAACGCAGGCAGGGGCGGGGGTGGCGCTTGCGAGGATCGTGGCAATCAGTCCGGGTCATCCTGACCCGGACCTTCGTGATTCCAGACTAGCCCAGGCCAACGGCTGACGCAGGGCACACTGGACGCTCGTCTCAGGCGCGCGCCGGATCGGCTACCGGCGTGGGCATGGCTGGGTCCTGCGCTTCTGCATCATGCAGATCCACGGTATCGAACATGCCGGCTTCCGGGTCGTTGTACACGCTTTCATCAAGCTTGTTCTCGCCCTTGGCAACGACCGTGGAGACCATCGCATCACCCGTGATGTTGACGGCCGTGCGGCACATGTCGAGCAGGCGATCCACGCCCATGATGATACCGATGCCCTCCAGCGGCAGGCCTACCTGGTTCAGCACCATGGCCAGCATGATCAGACCGACGCCCGGCACACCGGCCGTGCCGATCGATGCGAGTACCGACATGCCGATGATGGTGGCATAGCCGGCAATACCCAGTTCGATGCCGTACACGTTGGCGATGAATACGGTGGCCACGCCCTGCATGATCGCGGTGCCGTCCATGTTGATGGTGGCGCCGAGGGGTACCGTGAACGAGGCGACCGAGTTGTTCACGCCGAGCCGTTCGCTGACCGATCGCAGGGTGACCGGAATCGTTGCACTGGAGCTGGCCGTGGAGAACGCGAAGGCCTGTGCACTGCGCATCTTGCGCAGGAACATCATTGGGTTGAGTCGTGTGGCGATCGCGAGAATCGCCAGGATGGTCACGAACATGTGAATGACCAGGGCGCCGAGCACGGTGAGGAAGTAGCTCGCCATGGGTAGCAGCAGGCCAATGCCTTGCTCGGCAAACGTCTTGGCGATCAGGCAGAACACCCCGATATGCGCCACGCTCATCACGAGACTCACCATCTTCATGAAGATTTCGTTCATCACCTCCGAACCGGCGACCACCCCCTTGGCGCGCTGGCCGACCAGCAGGATGCTCACCCCGAGCACGATGGCGTAGAAGATGATGCTCAGCATCTCACCCTCGGCCATGGCCTGGATGGGGTTGCTGGGAATGATATCGATGAACACGTCGGTGATCGGTGGGGCCTCGCTGGCCTCCACTTCGGCCACTTCCACGTTCTCCATCTCGAAGCCGTTGCCGGGGCCTACGACCTGGGCCAGCAGGATGGCGGTGGAGATGGCGATGGCGGTGGTCATCACGTACAGGCCGAACGCCTTCGTGCCGATGCGTCCGAGGGCCGCGATGTCGCCAATACCGCAGACGCCGCAGATCAAGGAGAAGAACACCAGCGGAACCACGAGCATCTTCAACGCGTTGATGAACATGCCGCCGATCATGGCGAAGGCGCCGTTGACGAGCCAGGTATCGACAAAGGCGTTATCGGCAAGTGTCAAATTGATGATCACACCGGTGATCAGACCCAGCACCAGACCCAGCAGTACCTTGACGGTCAGGCTCATACCCGGTTTTTCAGACATAGTAGCTCTCCACGTTTCGTTGGTGCCGAGCGGCACAGGTAAACAGGAATACCACCTTATTGTCATAAATACCATCTGATCAGGGGTTCTGAGCCTCTCAAGTCTTGGTCTGCAAGGCTCACGCTGATGGGTGCGACACTGGCCACGCGCTTGCAGTGATGCGTGACCGGCGCGTGTGCTGCGCTAAGATACCTCTTCCTCCCGAGCGACAAGGTATCGCACCATGGCCAAGAGCCTGCAGGATCAGCTTCTCAAGTCCGGCCTGGCCAATCACAAGCAGGCGGTACGCGCGAAGAAGGCGAAGAACAACAAGGAGAAACTTCAGCGCAGTGGCAATGCCGTCGAAGAAGAAGCCGCCGCGCGGGTGCGTGCCGATGAAGAGGCCAAGCGGCTACGGGATCGCGAGCTGAACCGGCAGAAGCATGCGCTGGCGGAGCAACGCGCGATCCAGGCTCAGATCCGGGAACTGGTCGCGCTGAACCGGGTGGGTGAGCGTGGCGATACCGAGTTTCGCTACACGCAGGGCAATACAGTGCGAACTCTCCTGTTGCAGGAAGAACAGCGACTCGCCCTGATACGTGGCAGCCTGACAATCGTCGGCCTGGACGGACGTCACGACCTGATACCGCGCAAGGTGGCGGACAAGATCGCCGAGCGCGATACCTCGGTGATCGTACTGTGCAACGAGCGTGAGAGTACCGGTGAAGATACGGCCACGGTCGAGGACGATGAATACGCCGAGTACCGCGTACCCGACGACCTGATGTGGTAAGGCTGCTGCCCTGGGCTACGCGCGCTGCAGTACGCGAATCACCGTGAGTTCGCCGGTGTCCTCGATGCCCATCTGCTCGAACTTGCCATTCGGGTGCTCGCGGACGATCGCGCGGTGGCCACCGATCGAACAGCGCCAGGTGTAGGGCAGGCCGCGATCCAGTAGATCGTCGCGGCGCTCGGCCTGGACGGCAGTCAGGATGACGTGTGCAAGACAGGCAGGCCTGCTGATCACAACCGGCGTGGGGCACAGTACCTGCCGGGCGGGCCATGCATTGGCGGCGCGTGCCCGAGCTGGCATCCAGCTAAATTCGGTCGGCAGCGAATCGAATTTCTCAGTTCGCCGGGTCGCCTCGTCAGAGAATGGTTTCATGTTGGTTCGCAGCATTCACGTGCTTCTCCAGCACACTCCCACTATCACCCTCCTGACATTGAATATCTGTGTGGTGCCTCACGCTGATCAGGGTAAAAATCGACCGGATTCGCGTAGAACCCATACTAGCCAGTTCCGATACACTATTTAGTCGACACGCGGGGGAGACACTCATGCAAGCCGAACGTGCAGCATTGGATGAAACCGGGGCCGAGGACGTCGTGGCGCTGTTGCGTCCTGAACTGGGTGACTTCAGCAGTGTGATCTGCCTGAAAGCCATCATCGTCGGCATGGAAGACATCTTGGGCGTGCAGGCTACTGCCATCGCGCTGACCTCTGCGGGGCGCATTCGTGGCAAGGCCGTGTTCGAAGAGCTCGGCGTCGGTGTCGGCGAATCGTTGCATACGGTAGCCGAGCGTCTCGATTCGGTCCTCGGGCTCGAAGGCACGCGCCTGTGCATCGTGGACCGTATCGAGCAAGATGGTGATTCCCTGTTGGTGTACACCAGCGAAACCGTATGCTCCGCCGGCGAGGCCGATGGTTCGGACCGCAAGTGTACCTACACGCTCGGTGTGGTCTGGGGTGCGCTGGAGCAGGTGCTCGACCGAAAGTATCGTGGTACTCAGGTGGAGTCGGTGCTACGAGGTGCCCATCACGACATCTTCCGCCTGGCACCACGCTGAGCCGTTGCTTCGCAGATATTGTCCGACGCATTCATGAAGAGGCACATTGCACAGGCACACACCTGCTTTCGTCTGGAAATCCAGTTCCCGCTGGCGCTGCCCGACGGGTTGGACGTCTTCGATGTCTGGCACGGGTTGAGCTATAGAATCATGCGTGAACCATCGGACCTGCTCGCGCACGTCCGGCGTGTGCTGCTATGCCGGCAGCCCTCGCTGAGGGCTAACCTGGCGGGTGCGATACACGACCTGTTCGAAGTCACGGGCAGCGCGGGAAACGCGCTCAAGCAAAGGCTTCTGCACGACTGCCGTCATGAATTGAGCACTACCGAGGCGGACCGCTTCCGGGCCATGATCGATGCCGGGGCGAATGCTGCCGACGACTCGATCGCCCTGTCGATCCCACCTGCCGGTAGCGTGCTGCCCACCATGGCGCAGCTGCTCGAGGCGCACACGTCGCTGTTCGATGGCTGCACAGCAGCCAGCGACAACCCACTGGCTACAGCTTCACCCTGCGGTACGTCCCTGCCAACGACTCCATGAGTGACCTGCAGTTGCCGTTGAAGGCAAGCATGACGTCGATGAACGAGCGGACGCGGGCGTTGCTGCGATACCATTTCGAGCACGATTCCCGCCGTGTGTTCATGATGGCCGGCAGTACCGACGTCGCAGACGTGCTGATCGTGGATTACGACCATCCGGGCACTCGGGTTAATCTCGAGGCCGGGCAATGGCAGTCGGAGCGGGCCATGATGGTACTGGCCTATGGTGAACCTGCCATCGATGGCGTTGTCGTGGTTCACAAGCCGCTCGACCGCGCCCGGCTGGAAGCCGCCGCCTACCAGGTGTTGCACGAAGCCTCTCAGTCGTTGGATGAAACGTCGCCGGATCGGGCAGATCCGTCGGCGATCGACAGCGCAGTGCTCGAAAGGGCCGCCCCCGGAGCTCTGACCGGCAACCTCACCGAAGAGCGTACCGAAGCTTCTACCGAGCCCGACCGACCACTGCCGTCGGCACCGGGCGAGATCCGCAGAAACAAGGCCGCCGTGCGCGATGCGGCTCGCCATCAGGCGAAGATGGTTCGGCTCTGCGGTGAACCGCGTAGCCTGGAAGATCTTGCTGACCCTGATGACGAGCTGCACCGCTACGAGCCGCGTCGCTTCTTCAACCACCAGCTCGACGAGGCCGTTGCACGATGCCATCACGATATCGAGGCGATATGCCTGAGCGTATCGGACATCGACGTCTATGCGATGCCGGCGCTTAACCGTATCTACATGACCGAATCGTTGAAACGCGCGGTCAATGTGGATAGGGTATTCAGAGCACTGGAACCGCATGATGTCGAGACCACTACCTATCGTCCGGCCGACCTCCCCGATTTGCTCACACGTATCGACGGGCGGGCGCGGTATGCATATTCCTTCGACGCCTTCACCTGGCTGGGCGGTCTGTTCGCCGCGAGTGGCCGCCTGCCTCACGATGCCGATATACACCAGCAGCACTACCTGCGGCGGTGGCCGAACTTCACCCGACTCGAATTGACACCCGACTGCATGTACATCGCAGCCGCGTGGTCGGCCCGGGCCAGCTCGATCGCCGAGATCGTAAGCGCTGTAGGGTGCGAACCGCACCACGTGACCTCATTCTACAATGGAGCCATCGCGCTGGGTCTCCTGTACGAAACTGACACGTCGACCGCAGGTACCTACAAGGAACGTTTATGAAGGCTGATGTGCGCCAGATATGCAAGGTATTGGTAGCAGGCCCGGTCGGTGTGGGCAAGACAACTGCCGTGCGCAGTGCCAGTGACGTCCCGGTACTGACGACCGAAGCCACGCCGACTGATGAAACGCGCTTGCGCAAGCCCAGCACCACCGTGGCCATGGATTTCGGCGTGCTGCAGCTCAATCGCACACAGACAATTCACATCTATGGCACTCCCGGCCAGAGGCGCTTCAATTTCATGTGGGACATTCTCGCCGGTGGCAGTGCCGGCGTGATCCTGTTGGTGGACGGCAGCAATGTGGATCTGCAGGACGAACTCACTCTCTACATCGACGCATTCGCATCTCTGGCCACCAGTCAACGGCTCGCCCTGGGCGTTACCCGTCGGGAACCCAAGAACGCGCATAGCCTGAATCAGGTGCATGAGCATCTCGAGAAACGCAAGCTGGCATTGCCGGTATTCGATGCCGACCCGCGCTCACGTCATGACATCGTCGTTCTCATTCGCGCATTGCTCGCCGCCTCTCACCGGAAGTCGTCGGGGCACGATCGGTGAATCTCGAGGCAAACGACGCCCGGTACCTTTCCCTGACCCCTGCCGGTTGCTTTCACGCGGTGCAGAGCCCGAAGAGAACCGACGAACGTCGGCTGTTGCTCCACCTGCTGAGTCGACCCGCCAGTACCACGGTCGAGGTCATCGCGGCAGATGATGAATCGTTCATGCCGCAACTGGCACAGCTTGCACGGGCCGGCTTCCTGCACAGCGGTGAGAAGCCCGAAACGCTGCCGGAAACCAACCTGTCCGATTTGCTCCCGACCCTGTTGCCCGCACTCTCCCAGCGCGGACGCGTCGTGCTCACCGAATCGAGGCAGGGGCTGTTTCTCGATTATTGCGGTGTGACACGAGATCAGGCAGAAGAATTGGCCGTGCTGGCCTCCAGCCTGCGAGCCATCGCCGACCAGCGCTCGACCCTTCTTTCCGGGCAGTTGGCAGTGCATAGCCGCGCCTTCGGCATCGTGGACCCGGCCGGCAACAGCGAGATCGGCTTCTGGCCCCTGCATATCGGTGACAATGTGTTCACCCTCACGATACTCGGCATTCCGCGATTCAATATCGAAGCGTTTCGGCTACTTGTCTGGGTTTTGGTAGAACGGTACGGTAAAACCGGTACCGTACATACCTTATGATCAGTACTCAACCAGTTAGCCACGGATGTCCGCATGCGCTCAGAAGTACTCAATTCGATCCTCAGCGATCTCAACGGTTCCACCACAGACATCGTGGCCTCCGCCGTACTGTCCACCGACGGCCTGATCATGGCGTCGATGCTGCCCGGAGACATGGACGAAGATCGAGTGGGTGCGATGAGCGCCGCGATGCTGTCACTCGGCGAACGCATTTCCAACGAATTGATGCGAGGTGAACTCGAGCAGGTACTGATCAAGGGCAGCCTCGGCTATGTACTGATGACGCACGCGGGCAACGAGGCGGTCGTCACCGTGATTGCCAAGCCAGACACCCGGCTCGGCCTGATCTTTCTCGACATCCGCCGCGCTGCTGAAAGTATCGCGAAAATCATCTGAACCCGTGGTTCTCCGATACGACAACGGCGGTCTCATCGTCACGCCTCCGATGGCAGACCGCTGAGCTGCGCTTCACTCTCTCAACGATGATCGAGCCGTGCCTTCGGGCCTGGCAGCCGCAGGCCTCGCCGTGAGGAGGCCGTGATCGGTCTGGTCGGCGGTTTCGGAGCGGCTGCGTTCATCAGTTTCACGAACGTTCTGCTCGCCTTGAGCTACTCCCACGGCGCTACCCCGGCCACCTTCTTGCTGGTGCGTTACGCGATGTTGTTGTCGGGCTGCATAGCGTGGGTAGTCTGGCGGCATGAATCTCTGGCACTGACCCGAACGCAACGCCTGCACGCCGTGGGTGTCGGGCTTGCCAATGTCGTGGGCGCGACTTCGTTGAGCTTCGCCATCGCTCGAATTCCCGTGAGCCTGGCGATACTGCTGCTCTACAGCTTCCCGTTGATCACCTTGCTGATCGAAGCCATGCTCGATCGACGACGCCCCCCCTTTCTCACCCTCGCGTGCATGTCAGCGGCCTTCTGCGGGCTGGCCATGGCAGTGCGGGTCGGTGCCGACGGTGTCGATCCGATGGGTATCGTCTTCGGGTTGTTGGCGGCATGCGGTATCGCTGTCTCGTTCGTCTGGAGTAACCGTCGCCTGACAGGCATGGGCAATTCATCACGATTGCTGCATGTGGCCGCCACCGGAATGATCTTCTCGATCGCGGTGGGCAGCGGGCTTTTCGAAGTCACCTCACCGGTGGCGAGTTTCGAGCGCGCGATCACTTTGCTACTGGCAAGCCTTGCATTCTGCGCTGCCTATCTCTTTCTCTTCGCCGGTATCGAACGTAACGGTGCCACCGCTACCGCGATGTCGATGAACCTGGAGCCTCCACTGACCGCTGCGATTGCCTTCGTGTTGCTGGGTGACACGACGAATGGCGGCCAGCTGGTCGGCATCGTGATCGTGGTGGGCGCGGTGATCGTGGCTCAGCGTACCTCCACATCAGGCACTTCGTAATCCACCACGTGCCGTAGCACACGCCGCGGACGGATGATCTCGATACCGGCTTGATACAAAGGGTGCGCCTTGTAGTTTTCAAGAGCCTCGCCTGATGCGAAGCACGCATGCAACACGACGTCTATATCACCGGATAAGGCATCGCACCTCGCATTGCGTTCCACCTCCAGCGTCAACACACCTGGAATGTCGATGTACGTCTTCAGCGTGGCGACGATCATATCGACGTCGGCCGGGTCGCGAGCACTGAAGAACACGATATGTCGGATCATGAAAGCAATGGACGCCGTTCGGAAAGATGCCGCCGAAGATACACCGAGATACACCGAATACGCGACAATTCTGAGGCGCGATGTCGCGAAGGAGGCCCGCGTCGCAAGATTTTCAGTGGTTGGCGAGCATGGCCATGCCGACGCTGCTCTCATGGGCGATCGGTAATGCCGGACGACTTTCCTTGCGAATACCCGACAAAACGGGCTCTCGGTCCCTTCTGTCGACCGGTAGATCGGCTGACCTGCTCACGTGAGACGGTCTGTGATCCGGTTCACTGGCCTGTTAGTTGCGTCCGACAGGAGCCGAAGGCAAGCCACCAGTTGCCAGGCCACAGACGCCGCCATCGTGCACCCCAAGACTCTTCGCTTCCTGCTCATCGCTGTGCTGTTGGTCACGCAGATCGCGGTCATCGCGTTCGTCATGGTCAGCATGCAGCGCGTGACGACCAGCCAGTTCATTTCCAATGCCTACGGCCGCGTGCAGGCGATGGCAGGTGCGCTCGCCACTCAGGCACGTCAGTACCTGGAGCCTGCCGAAAGCTCTCTGGTCGTGATGCTGGACCTGTTCGAGGACGGCACGCTCGACGCCAGGGAGGCAACGTCGCTTGAAACGCACTTCCTGATGGAGCTGCGACTGAACGAATCCGTGCAGGGGGTCGAGCTGGCACGCAGCGATGGCAGTTTCGTGGCGGTCTATCGCGATGGCGACGCATTGTTGACTCGAATCAGCGCCGGGTATCACCACGCCTCATCGACGATGGTGTCCGAATACGATTCACGCGCGAACCTGATTCAACAGTCCCGGAGAACCTCGCCCGACGGGGATCGGCGGCGCCAACCGTGGTATCGAGACGCGCTCGCGAGCCGATCGTTAGTCTGGACAGACCCCTACCTGCTGTTCAGCACACGCTCACCGGGGCTTTCCGTTGCCATGAAGCTTCCCGGAGTCGGCCGAATACCGGATAGCGTGCTCGCCGTGCATGTCGATGTCTCGAACCTTTCCGCCATCGTGTCCGACATTCCCAATGCGCAGGGCGGTTCCGCCGCCGTCGTCGACGAGGCCTTCAACACGATTGCCTGGTCAGAGCCCAGCCGTCCGCTTTCACAGGCAGACGGTCACGGCGTGCTACCGCTCGGCCGCATTGCCGGGCAGCCGATGAAAGCGCTGCAGCGACTGGTTTCCACACCTCGGAACACGGTAGATGAGGAATCCAACGGCTTCCTGCGATTCGTGGTGAACGGTGAGCAGCACGTCGGGATAGCCAGACCCTTCGAACTGGCCGGTGGCCGAGTCAACTGGACATTGATGGTGCAGGCACCGACGATTGAATATGCGGGCGGGTTGCAGGCCTACTTCGTCAACTGGCTGTGGACACTGATCGGTGTCATCATCGTGACGACGCTGATGGCTCTGCTGGCGATCATGCGTCTGACTGCGCCTGTCTACGAGATGCACAGGAATGCCACCCGGGACCGCTTGACCGGGGCGTTGTCCCGATCGGAATTCCAGCGTCGATTCGCAAGCCTGGCCCGTCGACGTTCGCATCGTGCCAAGGGGCAGCATACGGCACTGGTCGCCATCGACTTCGATGGCTTCAAGGCGGTCAATGACCAGTACGGGCATGCCGCCGGCGATCAAGTACTTGTGGAGATCGCGTCTCGGCTGCGAACGAGGCTGCGCCGCCAGGATCTGCTGGGTCGCATCGGCGGCGACGAATTTGTCATCGCGATGCAACTCGATCGCGAGCTGGACGCTGCCGCCGCCATCGAGCGCCTGCGGGCCAGCGTGGTCGCCAGCGCCGTGCAGACTGACGCCGGGCACCACGAAATCGGCATCACGGCGGGCATTGCGCTGCGCCGCAGCGATGAGTCGCTCGATACCGTGATGGCTCGTGCCGATCACGCGCTGGTCAGCGGCAAGGCGAAGGAGAAGAATCGCAGCTACCACGCCGCGCCGAATGCCGGCGGAACTTCAGGCGGGCCCTCGGAGGTCGCGCATCAGAGCATTCGCTGCCGACAGCCGGAGCCGGCCACCCCCACCCCGCCACGTGCGGAACGGTTCGAACCTTCGAGAACCGCCTGACTCAGTTACCGTCGCCTGCAGCTTCCAGCTTGTCCTGGGTGCGCAGTTCGAAATCGCTGGCGTCATGTCGTTCGTGCAACTGCTCTTCGGGCGGACCGAAAGGCTTGTTGACGATACGCCCACGCTGCACCGCGGCACGCGCGTCGATCGCCTGCGCCCAGCGCAGTACATGCTGGTAGGAAGCGGCCTGGATGAACTCCGCCGCGTCGTACACGCGATTCAGCACCAACGCGCCATACCACGGCCATACCGCGATATCGGCGATCGAATACCCACTGTCACACAGAAACTCGCGCTCCGCGAGACGTCTGTCCAGCACATCCAGCTGCCGCTTGACCTCCATCGTGAAACGGTCGATGCAATACTCGATCTTCGTCGGCGCATAGGCATAGAAATGCCCGAATCCGCCACCCAGATACGGTGCGCTGCCCATCTGCCAGAACAACCACGACAGGCATTCGGTACGTTCGGCCGGGTCGCGAGGCAGGAATTCACCGAACTTCTCGGCCAGGTGCAGCAGGATGGATCCCGACTCGAATACTCTCAGCGGTGTCGCGCCGCTATGATCCATCAGAGCCGGAATCTTGGAATTCGGGTTGATATCGACAAACCCACTGCCGAACTGATCGCCGTCACCGATGCGGATCAGCCAGGCGTCGTACTCGGCACCTGAATGACCCAGTGCCAGCAGTTCTTCCAGCATCACCGTGACCTTCACCCCGTTCGGCGTGGCCAGCGAGTAAAGCTGCAACGGATGCTTGCCGACCGGCAGCGCCTTGTCGTGGGTCGCGCCCGCCACCGGGCGGTTGGTACTCGCCCCGGTGCCGCCACCGTCGGCAGCCGGTGACCAGATTCTCGGGGGGGTGTATGTTGAATCGTCGTTCAAGGTAAGGGAACTCCGGTTGTCGAGAAGATCTGCGCGTGCCCTGTACTCACGAAGCCGAGCGCCGGTCGGAACTTGGCAAGTGGGCACCTGTCATCGATGATCCTGCACGATAGAAAACCGATGGGCTATTTGATGAGAGGGCGTGCGGTGTGCGCCGCTTCATGACACGGTTGGTGCGAGCCCGCCGGATTGCAAGGGTTCGGTACCTCGCACCAGTTCAACTTGCGTCAGTTCAACTTGCGTCAGTTCGCAAGACCCGGTCAGGACGGCTGATCGGATGCATTTGCGTCAGGCGGGTTGGACAGGTCATCGCGACGGGCGTCGAGCCACTCGAGAAAGCGCCTGGAAGAGGCTTCCAGCGTACCGCCGTTGTCCAGCTTCCATACCGGGCCATCCAACTGCGACGGTTCGATCCGACGCAGCAACCTGCGCTGCAGTGCATCGCCTTCCTCTCGCCCACGGGCCAGCAGCCTCTCCTTCAGCTTCTCGGCCGGTACCACGACATGCACGATGTAGCGTCTGGGAAACAGCCTGGCGAACCGCGGCAATGCGCCACGACTGCCGTTCACGATGACCAGACGACCCTGGCACAGTGCATCGACGCAGCTGACGGGAATGCCGTACGACAGGCCGTGTGCCTGCCAGTCGATGACGAACGCACCCAGCGCCTTGCGCTGCTGGAACTCAGCCTCGCTCACACTCTCGTGTGGCTCGTTGGCATCGCTTGCCACGCGCGTCACCACCCGACGAACGAAGTGCACGTCGGAAGCATTGACGAGGGCGCGCCGCGCATGGGCCAGCAGGCTATCCTTGCCCACGCCGCTGGAACCGACCACGATGACGAGCATGCCCCGGTCGCCCGGTACGCGGCTGGGTCCGGTTCTCGGCCAGGGGGTACGGCGATGGTGTGCTGAAGTCACGTGATAACCAGGCATTGAGTGGTCCTTTCACACGATGATAACGGGTTCAGTGGCATTGTCATGTGAAAGGACCACTGAATGCTTCTCCCCGATGGCGATCGGTATCGCCGTACCGCGAAGGTTGAGCTTGAACTGTTGCCGACACATGACCGCGTCATGACACTCTCGTGATCCATCGATGATGCTGCGCAAACGAGGACAGGCCCTACAGCAACCCTCGTTCAGCGAGCGATGTCTGCACCCCCTGCCCGATGATCAGATGATCGAGCACACGCACGTCGATCAAGGCCAACGCCTCCGTCAGGCGACGCGTCAGCCTGACATCCGTATCCGATGGCTCGGCGATACCGCTGGGGTGGTTGTGCGCGAAGATCACGGCCGAGGCATTGCTCGACAGGCAGCGCTTCACCACCTCGCGCGGGTACACCGCAGCGGAGTCGATGGTGCCTCGAAACAGCTCGCGGTATTCGATGACACGATGACGGTTGTCGAGGAACAGCCCGGCGAACACCTCGTGCGACAGCCCCGCCAGGTGAAGGGAAAGGTAGTGCCTGACATCGGCCGGAGAGGCGAGCACGTTGCGCTCGCACACGCGGGTGAACACGTGCCGGCGGCTGATCTCCAGCGCCGCCTGCAACAAGGCGAAGCGAGCGGTACCGAGGCCTTTCATCGCACAGAAATCGGCCTGCTCGGCACAGAGCATCTCTGACAGACCACCGAAGCGGACGAGCACATCACGCGCCATGTCCACTGCCGAGAGCCCCGCCGTACCGGTCTGAAGAAAGATGGCGAGCAGCTCCGCGTCGCTCAGCGCGCCGGTGCCGTGCCGAAGAAGTCTTTCGCGCGGCCGCTCGGTGGCCGGCCAGTCCCTGATGGTCATGATCTGCATCCTTGTTGATCATATTCTCGAACGGTGCTTCATCCTGAACCACCCCTGTATCACAGTGTCAAAATTTCGACCCCGAGAGTATCGCACAGCCAGTGCCGGCTGACCGCCCGAACAGGCAAGTAGCGGAACGTCCCGACGCGCTCCTCCGGCACTGGCACAAAGCCTGTCATCGACTAGACTGTTGGCGCCGATGTGCCCGCCGATGCGCTAATTGACGACAGGCCCCTGCGTACACCTGCTAACATTTCTCCATGCTGCCACTACAAGGCCATCGGATACTTCTCGGTATTTCCGGGGGCATCGCCGCCTACAAGAGTGCCTACCTGGCGCGCCGCCTCATCGAGGCAGGCGCGGACGTGCGTGTGGTCATGACGCGCGGTGCGCAGGCGTTCATCACCCCCATGACCTTCCAGGCCCTGACCGGCAACCCGGTGCATGTGGAGCTGCTCGACCCGGCGGCCGAAGCGGCCATGGGGCACATCGAGCTGGCACGCTGGGCAGACCACATCCTCATTGCGCCGGCCAGCGCGAACGCGCTGGCGCGGCTGAGCCATGGGCTCACCGACGACCTGCTGAGCACGCTGTGCCTGGCGACGTCGGCCAGGCTGTACCTGGCACCGGCCATGAATGGCCAGATGTGGGCCCACCCGGCCACACGCGACAATGCCCGCCTGCTGGTCGAACGTGGCGCTGTCCTGTTCGGGCCTGCCGACGGGCTGCAGGCCTGTGGCGAAACCGGCACCGGGCGCATGCTCGAACCGGACGCCATCCGTGATCTGCTGATCGAACACATTGCCGGCGCCACACAGACGCCACTGCGGCTGCCGGCCTCCGTCGGCCACGCGCTCGATGCAACGGGGCCGTCGAACCATGCAGCGAACCAGCCCTACACGGCTGCCGCCGGATCACTGGCGGGAGTTCGGGTGCTGATCACTGCCGGGCCCACACGCGAATCGATCGATCCGGTGCGCTACATCAGTAACCACAGCTCGGGCAAGATGGGTTTCGCACTGGCTGCCGAGGCGGCGGAACGCGGCGCCGACGTCGTCCTGGTCGCCGGGCCGGTCGATCTGAACACACCACCCGGTGTTCGCCGGGTAGATGTCGACACTGCCCGGCACATGCAGGCGGTCGTGCAGGAGCATCTGAAGGTTACCGACGTGTTCATCAGCGTGGCCGCCGTCGCCGATTACCGCGTGGCCGAAATCGCACCGTCGAAGATAAAGAAGAGCGACCCGGGCATGACCCTGCAACTGGTTCGCAACCCCGACATCCTGGCAGGTGTCGCCGCGCATGCACAACGCCCCTTTTGCGTGGGCTTCGCCGCTGAAACCGAGAACCTCGAGCTTCATGCGCGCGCGAAGCTGCGCGACAAGAAACTTGACCTCATCGCCGCCAATCTCGTGGGCCGACACGACAATCCGGTATTCGGCAGCGATACCAATCAGCTGGAGGTGTACTGGGGAGAGTCTGGGCATCAGGCCATAGCCAGCGGCTCGAAGCGTGACGTGGCAGGAGCCCTGCTCGACCTGGTCGGCGAACATCGCAAACCACCCGCATTCACGTCGGCCTGACGATGTCGAAACCCGTCAGCCTAGTCGACGTATCAGGGCGTACCACCTGCACGGGCGAACTCATGCCATGACGCTGATCGTCGACTACCAAGTCATCGATCCGCGGATCGGCGACAGTATCGCGCTGCCGACCTACGCCAGCGACGGATCTGCCGGTCTCGACCTGCGTGCCTGCCTTGAAGAAGACCTCACTCTGGCCGCCGGGGCAACGGATCTGCTGCCGACCGGGCTTGCGTTGCACATCGCGGATTCCAGCTACGCTGGCCTGATCCTGCCGCGTTCCGGGCTCGGCCACAAGCACGGCATCGTGCTGGGCAACCTCGTGGGCCTGATTGATGCTGACTATCAGGGTCAGTTGTTCGTATCGTGCTGGAACCGAAGCCCCGTGCCCTTCACGATCGCTGTGGGCGAGCGCATCGCGCAGCTGGTGATCGTGCCGGTGGCGCGGGTTGCCTTCAACGAAGTGACGAGCTTTGCCGACAGCACGCGCGGTGCCAGCGGTTTCGGGTCGACCGGCCGACGCTGATACCAATCCTGCCGCGGCTACACAAGGCGCAAGACATTAGTGCCAGGCCTGCATTGAATCGATTCCGAAGATTTTCGACTAACAAACTCATGACACCATCACCCGACATCTTCCGCGCCTACGACATACGCGGCGTGGTCACCGACAAGCTCACGCCCGAGGTAGTTCGGCAGATCGGCCATGCCTTCGGCAGCGAGTGCCATGACCGCGGCATCACGAAAACGGTGGTCGGGCGCGACGGGCGTTTGTCCGGCCCTGACCTGGTGGAGGCGTTGTCCGCGGGCCTGCAAGCGGCGGGTATCGATGTGATAGACATCGGCATGGTACCTACACCCGTGTTGTATTATGCCACCTGCGAGCTGGATACCGATACCGGCATCATGGTCACCGGCAGCCATAATCCGCCGGAGTACAACGGCCTGAAGATGGTCATGGCCGGCAGTGCACTGTTCGGCGACGGCATCACGGCCCTGCACGAGCGGCTGGCGGAGGGCCGCCTGCACGAAGGTGCCGGTGGTTACAACACCGCCGATATCCTCGCTGACTACATCAAACGTATCGTCGGCGACATTTCCCTGAAGCGGCCGTTGCGCATCGGCTACGACTGCGGCAACGGAGTGGCGGGCACCGCTGCTCCTCAACTTTTCGAAGGTCTCAACTGTGAAGCCACGGGGCTGTTCGTCAATGTCGACGGTACCTTTCCGAACCACCATCCCGACCCTGCCAAGCTTGCGAACCTCGTCGATTTGCAGACACTGGTGCGCGACAAGCAACTGGATATCGGTCTCGCCTTCGACGGCGACGGCGATCGGGTCGGTGTGATCGACGATCAGGGCAAGGTGATATGGCCCGATCGTCAGATGGTGCTGTTCGCCCGTGATGTGCTGTCGCGCAACCCCGGCGCCCGGATCATTTACGACGTGAAGTGCTCTCGCGTGCTGCCGGCTGCCATCACCGATGCCGGAGGCGTTCCCGATATGTGGAAGACGGGTCATTCGTTCGTCAAGGCACGTATTCGGGAAACCGGCGCGTTGCTCGGCGGCGAGATGAGTGGGCACATGTTCTTCAAGGAACGCTGGTACGGTTTCGATGATGCCTTGTACGCGGCGGCCAGGTTGCTGGAAATCCTGTCGGCCACGACCCGACCCGCCAGTGAGCTGTTCGGCGAGATCCCCGATAGCGTGAATACACCCGAACTCAACGTTTCCCTGCAGCACGATGGGGCACAGCACGCGTTCGTCGCGGCGTTCGTGCCTCATGCGAATTTCGAAGGTGCGACCCTCACCACCATCGACGGTGTACGGGCCGACTTCGAGGACGGCTGGGGCCTGGTACGCGCCTCGAACACCACGCCTTCGCTGGTCATCCGTTTCGAGGCCGACACGGATGCCGCGATGGAAAGAATACAAGGCCAGTTCCGCGAGGCAATGCGCGAGACCGACAGCACCATCGACTTGCCATTCTGATGAAAGGGCGCGATACCGCCAGGGTGCTGAACGAGGCACTGCCGTACCTGCAGCGCTACAGCGGCCAGACCATCGTCGTCAAGTACGGTGGCAATGCGATGACCGACGAGACGCTCAAGCTTTCGTTCGCCCGCAACATCGTCATGCTCAAGCACATCGGCATCAACCCGGTGGTCGTGCACGGCGGGGGGCCGCAGATCGCCGAGGTGCTGCAACGTCTGGCCATTGAAAGCCGATTCATCGATGGCATGCGGGTCACCGACAAGGCCACGATGGAAGTGGTGGAGATGGTACTCGGCGGCCTGGTGAACAAGAGCATCGTATCGCTGCTGTCGCAGGCGGGGGGTCACGCGGTCGGGCTGACGGGCAAGGACGACCGCCTGATCGAGGCCACCGCGATGAAACTGCCGGGCAAGCCCGATGCCAACCTGGGTTTCGTCGGCGAGGTCAACCGTGTGAATACCCAGCTCATCCAGCGTCTGCAGCAAGCCGACTTCATTCCGGTGATCGCACCGATCGGTACGGATGAGACCGGTGCCAGCTTCAACATCAACGCCGACCTGGTGGCCAGCTCGATCGCGGCGCGTCTGGGGGCGGCCAGGCTCTTGTTGCTGACGAACACACCCGGCATTCTCGATGCCGATGCCAAGCTGTTGCCCCGGGTGGCGCTGAGCGAAATAGACGCCTTGATCGCGGCCGGCACCATCGCGGGCGGCATGCTGCCGAAGGTGCAGTGTGCCGTGGATGCGGTTGAAGCGGGGGTCGGCAGCGTACAGATCATCGACGGGCGGGTAGAACACGCCTTGCTGCTCGAACTGTTTACCGATGCGGGGGCCGGCACACTCATCAACCGGCGCTGACGAACAGATATGAAACCGGTTCACACTCAAGCGTCGGCCAGACGCTTAACCTGATTGCGAACTCACGGGATTCGCATCTCGTGTACTTCAACCTCCTCCAAGTGGTATTTTCGGCAGGATGCCTACCGGCCAGGGACGGTCACTTTTTCCCACCAACACGTATTCGGCTATCGGCTGATTCCTGCCTTGAGTTCACGGTAGCGAATCAGGTCATCATCGAACTTGTCGGCCACCCCCTTGCGCTCGGCGGCCTTCGAATCAATCAGTGACCACGCATTCTCTATGTTTCTCTGAATGCTGACCTGTTCCGCGTAGAGGTTTTCCGGTGCCTGGCCTGGCCCGTTGGTTTCCTCCTGCAGCAGAATACGTCGATCGATGATATCCAGCCGATCGGACAGTATGCGGATTCGATCATCAAGGCGACTGATCAGCCCGTCAATCATGCCGATCCTGTCGTCTCTCGTACGATTGAGATCATCTTCGGTAGTAAAGGTTGCCAGCAGCGCGCGGTCGCGGATACGGGCGAGCTCCCGCTCACGCTCCTGCTTCAACGCCAGCCGCCGTGCATCACGGCCGAGCACTTCCCTGAGAACCACACCCTGGTTGTTCAACACGCTATGGCCGTCGTCCTGACGTGAGCTCGGCGCTCGATCCTGATAGGTGATCAACCCACGCTCCCGGTACTTGTAGACAGGATCGGCGGCAATGACCGGCACGTGAAGCACGAGCATGCCGGACAACAGGGTGGCGAACAGTCGAACCTTGTCGAACTTCGACACCACTGGCTTTCCGGGTAGCTGCACGCCACGCGGAGCCGCAGTCAGACCCGGTGAACCAGCCGAACTCGTGTATCGATCAGTAGCCATACCCGGGTAGCGTCATCTGCTGAATGCCCCTGAGATTGCCGAAGACAATCTGTGCGATGGTTCCCGTACACTGAAGCCGCACTCATCTGCCACTGGTCGCATGCGCGTCATCACCGCCAATCTGAACGGCATTCGTTCAGCCGCCCGCAAGGGCTTTTTCACGTGGCTATCGCGTCAGCGCGCCGATATGGTGTGCCTGCAGGAAACCAAGGCACAGGTGCATCAGCTTGAAGATCCCGTGTTTCACCCACGCGCCTTTCAGTGCTTCTTTCACGATGCGGAAAAGAAAGGCTACAGCGGAACTGCCCTGTTCACTCGAACACCGCCGGACGCGACGATCACCGGCCTGGGTCAGGAGTGGATCGATCGTGAGGGGCGCTACCTGGAAGCGCGTTTCGGCAATCTGTCGGTAGTTTCCGTATACCTGCCTTCAGGCACCACCGGCGATGAGCGCCAAGCCTACAAGATCCGCATGATGGATACGTTCCTGAACCATCTCAGAGGCTTGCGTCGGGACCGCCGCTCCATGATCATCTGCGGCGACTGGAACATCGCACACCGCAATGAAGACATCAGGAACTGGAAGGGCAACCGGAAGAACTCGGGTTTCCTGCCTGAAGAACGCGCCTGGCTGACGAATCTTTTCGATACCGAAGGCTACACCGATGCCTTTCGTTGCCTGCCGCAGAAAGTCCATGAATACACCTGGTGGTCTCAGCGCGGGCAGGCTCGCGCCAATAATACCGGTTGGCGAATAGATTATCAGATCGTCAGCGACGACTTGGCCACGTCGGTAAAGCGGACGCGCATCTATCGCGACAAGGCGTTCTCGGATCATGCACCGTTGATCATCGACTATGACCTGCCCAGGCTAGCGCCGTAACAAGGTCGCTAATCCTTCCGCGCGGCGGGTGGCGGGTATCATCGACTCTTGAAGGCCATCGGGGCCGACTGCCTTCGTGTCAGTGCAGAACCGGCGGTGGGGACTGTTCGCGCATGAACTCATCGTCGTCATCGTCATCGTCATCGAATTCATCGTCGATGGTGAGGTCGGGCTCATAGGATGAATGGTGCAGCAACATGCGCCAGCCACCGTCTTCACGATGATAGATGTTGGTGGCGACCATCACGCTGACCACCTGCCCGTCGAGTTCGATTTCCTCGCGTACCAGATGAACCACCAGACCATCCGAGCCGGTCTGCAGTGCGTCGGTGATCGAGAAACCCAGCGACGGTGAGTCGACGAACATCTCGATGAAGCTCTCCAGCACTTCCCGGCGCCCTTCGATACGGCTCGAACCCGGGTGGATGCAGACGATGTTCTCATCACGAGACCACACATCGCCCAGCGCTTCGATGTCGCCGCGCTCGATGGCATCGTAGAACGCCGCCTCGGCCTCTTCAGGGCTATCGAATATGCGTTTGGCGTTCGTCGCGCCACCGCTCAGGGAGGAGTGCTCTTTCACCCCTGGGATGATACCGCAGAAGCTTGCGGGAGTAACCATGCTCTACGGTTGGCATGGTCGGTAGAAACCCCTTTTATCCGACGGGAGATCGGGGGACGCGGCAGTGCCCGTGCGCTGAAGGATGACGGCCCCTAAGCTTCGCCGGGAGTTCGGACCAGGGCATCCGCCCAGTTGTAGCTGCTATCACCGAACACCAGGAAATGCGGGTTGAGCAGAGATTCCTTCTGGTTGTAGCGCAGATCCTGCAGACAGGTATCCGTGATGTGCCCGCCGGCTTCCTCGACGATGCACTGCGCCGCCGCAGTATCCCATTCGCCGGTGGGCCCCAGGCGACAGTAAACGTCTGCAGCTCCCTCCGCGACCAGGCACGACTTCAGAGACGCCCCCATGGATATTTCGTCGTGGTCGCCGATGCGATCGAGAAAGCTTTGCAGCATCGGACCCGTGCTGGGGCAGTTGCTGCGAGCTACCGTCATGCGGTTGGCCGGTGCATGGCGCACGTGTATGGGTTCCGGCAAAAGCTCGCCGGCCTGCTTCCAGGCGCCACCGCCGCGCATGCCGAAGTAGGCGACATTGAACACGGGTGCATGAATGACGCCGATAACGGGTCGGTTGTTATCGATCAGCGCGATGTTGACGGTGAATTCCCCGTTGCCGCGCAGGAACTCACGCGTGCCGTCGAGCGGATCGACCAGCCAGTAGTTGCTCCACAGATGGCGCTCGCTGAACGGTATGCAGTCGGACTCTTCCGAAAGTACCGGGAACGTGACCGGCAGCTCCTTCAGACCGGCCACGATGATGTCGTGTGCGGCCATGTCGGCAGTGGTGACGGGCGTGTCATCGTCCTTGATCGCCACCTCGTAGTCGTTCATGACTTCGAGAATACGATCGCCGGCGCGCCGGGCAAGGGCCAGTGCGTCGAACGTCAGGGCTTCGGTGGTTTCGGTATCGAGGAACATACCGTCATTCATTAGCGGATACATCGACTATAGCGGGTAGGTCAGAAAACGGTTGATCATCTGGTGGATTAAGAGTGTGAAGCATTACCCAAAATGGAACATTGGGGAGATGTCAACTCTTTTTCACGCGCTCCGGCGGAAAGTACAGCGAAAATCGTGCCGGAGGTAGCCGAATGCAAGATACAGGTATCTGTACGCGTGACAGCGCTGCAAGGTACACACAGGAATGATCGGGTCGATTCAGGGCATCGACGGGGCGGATTCGCCGTTGCCCGCGGCAGCGCATTCACATGAGCGCATTCACGTTGCCGCTCTGCTGCAGGCGATACTGGCCGTTGGCTTCAGGCCGGGCATAGCGCTGCAGGTTGCTGACCACCTCCGCCGATGCCTCGGCGGTGGGGACCAGCAGGAGGTTGGTCGTGAAGTCCCCATCCTGTGCCATGTTGACCGTACCGTCAACCTGCACCTCACCACCCGCCGCCGACACGTTGACGACATGGGATTCCGGCCCGTCATGCACGATGGTGAGATTCACATCGCCCAGGCGCACATCCAGCGGCCGTTCGAGCACGGCATCCTTCCAGCTCACGGTGCCTTCCAGTTCGGTCAGCAACTCGTCCTGCAGCAGTAGTGAGCGAATGTCGGCATCCAGCGCCCCACTGAAACTGGCGATGGGCAATGGCAACAGGGATTCGAGCCGGCGTGCATCCGCATTCATCGCGAAATCGGAAACCACCAGATCACCACCCCAGGTACGCACCACATGGCCGGCTCCCTCACCCCCGTAGCCGTTGAAGCGCACGTTGGCACCGGTGCCTCGAATGAGTGCGAGCGGGTCGAGAGTCCAGCCGACATCGGTGAATTCCAACGGGAGTATGCCATCGTCATAGTTCACCCGTGCCACCTCGCCGCTGTACAACCTGCCGGTAATACCGTCGAGCGTCACCGGCCCCAACTGAGGCTCGATGCGCTGCACCACGGGGGCGGCAGGAAAGAGCACGACAACTGCAAACAGCCAGACCGCCAGGCCCAGCACACACAGTTTCGCTATACGCATCAACCACGCTCCATGTTGAAGCGTGCGCTCACCGCCCCTTTCTCCTTGCGGCTCAGGCTCATGTTGTTGACCTGCAGCCCATAGGTTTCCAGCTCGGCCAGTACCAGGATGAGCTTGTCGAACGGTACCTCGGAGAACTGCACCCGTGCACCGTTCGCACCGCTGGGCTCCAGCCTTTCCGGCGGCTCGATGCCGGCGCCGCGGATGATCTCGTCGATCAGCAGATACGGCTCCTTGTCGCTCTGCTTCACTTCCTGTTTCACACCCCCCTGCGCCTTGATCCGGGCAGCACCGTCGCGCATGAACTGCAGGGTGTCCTGCTTGGAGGCGATGGCTCGCTCCGAGCTGTCGATGCTCGATTTCAGCGGATACCAGGCCAGCGCGTAGAGCAGGCCAGCTACGGTCAATACACCGACGGCGATGACGATCAGCCGATCACGCGGGGTCTGTCTGAGGTACCAGTCTTTCACGATTCTTCACTCCACTCGAACACGGCCGCGCAGGCCTTCGCCGTCACGGTTGGCAGACTGCACGCTCATGTCCAGGCTGCCGCGCTGCTCCAGTTCGGAGGCGAGCGCATCGAGCGTAGGCAGTTCATCAGTCGTGAGGTCCAGGTCGAAACGCCCGTCGCGGTAGCTGATCGAGATCAGGCGTGTCTGAGGCTGAGTGGCCAGACTCTCTGCCAGTTGCGACAGCCGGCTGGTGAAGCCATCGATGTTGCCGGCCCCCAACGCACTCAAACGAGCCTTCATCTGAGCCTCCGGACGCTGCAGCCGGGTACCGGGCATGGCCTCCGTGAACACCTGCTCGATGCCCTGATCGATCGCCGCTTCCTGACTCGACAGACGAGAGGCATCGATGATCTTGCCGCCGAACAGGACGACGAGCAGTATTCCGAGAAGGGCAGCGCTCCAGCGCCACGGCTTCCACGTCTTGTCGAACTGAGTCTTGGGGCTGTACGACCCTTGCAGCAGGTTGATGTACGGCGAGTTCGCAAGGCCTCGTGCGTACACTTCCAGGCGACTGTCGCAATGGATGCTCTCCACTTCCACACCCTCGGGCGCCGTCAGGGATACGCCCGGACGCGTAACGAAGACACGCAGTGCAGCCTCCATCGACTCGTCCAGATTCTGCCGGGCGCCGTCGAGCATCAGATGCGCCATGGCGGCATCCGTCGCGAAACCGTGGTGGTTGTCGAGCCGCACCACCGCCTGGCCGTCATCGAGCAACGCCGTCCAGCTCGCCCGATCCACACTCGTGCCGTCGCAAGGCACCGCAAGCGTCTCGGGAACGATCTCGGCGGGCCGCAATCCAGCTTCCCCACACTGCTCCATCACCAGCTGCATGGATGCCTGGCCAATCACGGCTACCGGGAAGGCATCGCCCCCGCCCTTGCTGCCCAATGCGAAATGCAGGCTGTCGACATCGTCGGCGAGCTGCTCCTCGAGTGCGAAGGGAACCGCTTGCAGGGCACGCGCCTGCGAGCCACCGGGCACCACCGCCTCTGCCAGCAGCACATCGTCGCCCGGCAGTATCAGTGAGGCGCGCCGACCCTCGACAGCATCGGCAGCGTCGGTCAGCGACCCTTCGAACAACTCGGAGACAAGCTCGCCGGATTCGTCGGCCATGGCCCAGCGCGCCAGGTCGGATCCGACGACGGGGAGATGAATGATGACGTGTCTTGACACTGTTATTCTCTGGTTTTCCGGGTCAGTGCACGATGCGTTCGACACCGCGTGGAAAGACTCTGCCCATGGCTGACTGGCCACCCCGGCGCCGGGCACGCTGCACCGACTCCATGACACTTCCGAGCATGCACGGAACGGTCCGGGTTCGGACCGCGATACGCCAAAGATACAACGAGAGGTACGGTGCAACGCGCGGCACGCGGTACGCCATCGGGCAACATCACCACCGATTCCTCATCGCGATGCCCTGAATCAAAGCGCATCGCGGGCCCTCGACACCACTCGGGTCTTGCCATTGTCCATACGTTCGAGCAAGGTGTATTGCGACAGCTGGATGCCCTCGGTGGATACATCGATGCGGACCTGATAGAAACCTGACTTGACGTCGAGCGGAACCGTTTGTCTGAACTCGGGTGTGCCGTTTCCCGAAACACCCTGGAAGAAGTCTTGCACCGACGCCACGGGCAATCGCTGCTCACCTTCTTCGTCGGTTTCAGCGGCACCGTCCGGGTCCAGGTCGAAGATGTCCTCACATTCAGGATAGTCTTCATAAGCGTCAGTGTCCCAACGGGTGAGTTCATCCGCCTGACTCTTCGGCCCGTCACCGAGTGCGGCGATGAGCTCGGGGGTCGCGGTGTTCACATTGATCGCCGTGGCCTGACCGCGCGTCGGCAGGACCGCGACATGCGGCAGCAACAATTCGTAATCCTTGAATTCATCCTTTTTTCCAGGGTCGAACCCCTTGACCAGCTGCAGCTCGCTGATGCTGGTAAATGGCTGGTTGGCTGCGCGGTAACCCGGGTCGAGACCGCTGTAGTAGTCGTCTTCGGCACCGTTGGGAACCGTTGCCTCGAAGTCCGGATCGATCCAATCGATGATCGCCTCGGCCTTCTCGGGCGGGATGGTCAGCTCGCTCAGCAGCCGCTGCAGGATCGCGATCTGAGCGGCATCCTTGGCGCCGTTGGGCACCAGGTTGTTGAGGTTGAACTTGCCCTGCATATCGACGATGCAGCCCTGGATGGCAGCGTTGTCGATCGGCACCGGCGGGATGGTCTGCGCCCAGTCATCATCGAGCGAATCCGTGCCTTCGCGGTCGTTGTCTTCGACATCCCGAAACAACAGCGCGGCGGCGAAGCGTTCGCCGCTGACGGCGAGGTTGCGGGCCTGCTGGATCAACGCTTCGTTGCGCTCACGCTGCATGTCCAATTGCTGGCGGCTGGTGATGGCCACGATCGTGATCGTGCCGAGCGCCACCACCAGCATCGCCGTGATGATCGCGATGCCGCCCTGGGAACCAGGGCTCGGGCATCGTGAACGACGACCCGGGCACCCTGCCAAACGCAGACGCGATCGAACGCTTCGACCTTCCGGTACGGGATGCCTGGAACGCTCATCGACGAGGCCGCTCATGATGGCAATCCGAACAGGCGGATGACCGTGCCGAAGTCGGAGAGTTCGAACGTGAACTCTATGGCCAGAGGCAGGCCTGAGTTCTCCTGCTGCTCGATCGGTGGCCACTCCTCGTGCCACTCCGCATCGATATCGAGAAAGCGCATCGTCAGCGAGTCAACACCTGTGAGCAATTGGCGCGTCCGATCCGGCTCTTCGTTGAGGGACTCCAACTGGTACCAGTAATGACGCAGCAGCCGATCATCCTCGAGCGACCAGGCTACGCGTTCCAGCGTGGAACGAGGTGGCGAGACGTCCGCGGCAGGGTTCGACCAGCCGGTGCGAGTCAGGTCGAACAGGGTGTCACCCTCCAGATTGAACTGCAAGCCTGGTAATTCAGCGTTGATTGCCGAACGAATCGGCCGATCGATGATCTGGGTCACGTCCTCGGCCAGCCAGTAGAACGTGCGTTGCAGGGCATTGAGGCGATCGGCCTGTTCCTCGATGCGTTCGCGGGCAGTATTGATCTGGAAGAGCATCTGGAAGCCGGCCGTACCCAGCACGGCGAGCAGGAACATCGCTACCAACAACTCGATGAGTGTGAAGCCGCGCGCCTTCACTGAATGAGAGATTGGTTCAAGCCGTTCGGGAGAGCGTCCGTATCCGCTCCCGGTACGCCGCCGTCCAGAATGGTGCCGGTATTCGTTGCCGGCACGCCGCCACCGCCTTCGATGAGGTTCGTCGGGTCTTCCCCCGGGATGACGCCTTCGCTATCCTGCCCCGGTATCTGGGGCACTTCGACCGCAGGCTGCAGCTCCCGCAGCTCCGGGTCGCCGAGAAACCCGGTAACCGAATAGATATAGGCGTCGGCCTCCTTTTCACGCCGCACCTCGATGTCCACCCGCCGTAGGGCAGGGTCGGACACCTTGCGAGTGCGGGTATTCACATGCCACGTCGTGTTGATCATCTCCGCTTCGGTATTGGTCGTGCCAGGCTCGGGCCAGGAGGGCAGCACCTGCAGTTGCGTCAGTGCGTTGGTGGCTACCCAGCGGGCGAACTCGCGATCCCGCAGGTAATCGGCGCGGAAGGCACTGGCGCCGGAAGCAGCCACCAACGCACTGACTCCCACGGCGAGAATCGTCATCGCAACGAGAACCTCGACCAGCGTGAACCCACGCGCGGATCTCGATGCGGAACTCTTTCCCGTTACCCGACAATCGTTCTGCGAGCCGTATGAAACACTCATTCCAGTTGCTCGACTATCTTTCCGCGAGCCGTATGAAACACTCATTCCAGTTGCTCGACTATCTTTCCGCGAGCCGTATGAAACACTCATTCCAGTTGCTCGACTATCTTTCCGCGAGCCGTATGAAACACTCATTCCAGTTGCTCGACTATCAGGGGCTGTACCTCGCCGGTGGTGATCTCGTAGCGATACTCCGCGTCGAAATCGCTGGCAACGACGCGGAAATCCGGCATTATTTCGCCATTCGACAGAAACAGCACGTGCGGCTTCAGCGGATTCTCCGCATCCGCCTCCTCGCGCTCTTCGCTCAGCTCACCGAGCACGATGGGTTGGCCTGATAGATCCACCTGAAACTCCACAGGTATGCTCTGCTCCTTGAATCGCAGCCGCTCGTCCTCCAGCACCGTCCATTTCTGCTTACCCTTCTTGTCGGGTTCGCTCAGAATGAAAAACGTATAGGACTCCGGGTGAAAACGAATACCGAGCTGTTGGCGGGAATACACGGCCTGGTCCGAAGCCATTTCCATGAGCAACCCGGTGCGCCGGGAGAGATCACGCACCGCGCTTCCGGCGTTACGAAAGTCCAGGTTCAACACCACCGCACCCGTGAGAATCGCGACGATCGCCACCACCACCAACAACTCGATGAGCGTGAAGCCACGTGGCACGGGCGCAGGTACCACACGCACCCGCCGTCTACCCGACGTTCTCGGGCAACCGGGGAAGTATGCTGGCGAGTGGCTCCTTAGGTTCATCGAAGACTCTCGGTACGCAGCAGCCTAGCGGCGCTCAATCAGTCCAGTTGCTAATGTCGGCATCGAAATCATCGCCGCCTTCCGCACCGTCGTTGCCGAGCGAGACCACATCGTAGTCGCCGCCTTCACCCGGGCTGATGTACAGGTAATCGCGACCCCATGGATCCTTCGGCAGTTTCTGTATGTAGCCCCCTTTCTTCCAGTTCGCAGGTTCCGGGTCACCCGTCGGTTTTTCCACCAGAGCCTGCAGGCCCTGCTCGGTGGACGGGTAACTGAAGTTGTCCAGCCGGTAGAGCTCGAGCGCACTGCTGATGGTGCCGATGTCGTTCTTCGCACGTACTACCCGCGCCTCGTTCGGACGGTCCATGATCAGCGGTACCACGGTGGCGCCTAGAATGGCGATGATCGCCACCACCACCATAATCTCGATCAGCGTGAAGCCGCGTTGCGCTCGCTTGAATGATCTGCTCGGCGCACCTTCACTCGGTATGCTTGTCGCGCTTCCATTCCGCGCGCCCGTACTCGGCGCACTTTCGCTCGACGAGCTCATGGTGCCCGTACTCCGCGCACTCACCGCGCGACACTCGATCTTTGCCTGATTCAACGTGTATCTCATTGCTTTTCTCGGCGAATGACTCGCCGTCCGGGTTGCTGTAAGGGTTATGTCGTACCGTGAACTACCAGCTGAACAGGCAATCGCACCGCGAGACCACCGAATGTCTGTCAGTCGACGCTTGCCGCTGACCTACCTGACCGGCGCCGTGGATGCCGGATTCGCTGCAAGGTTCTAGCCGTAATACCCGGCCGTACCACAGACCGGTGATCGTGGGCCGCCTCCGATGCGCACTCATCGCGTCGATCGAACGCATCATTTTGAGAATAGCATGGCAAAACTTCCCGACAGACCTTATCAACGGCACGCTGTCAACCATGCACGAGCCCCGGATCGAGGAGAACGTGCCCACTGTGCCTATACTTGCACAGGCATCACGTAGCAACGACTTCGCCCCCATCCACCAGCCAAGAAAACTCGGCACCGTACTACGGCACCAGCCTCGTCACCATCGACCGCGCTGACGGTTGAACCTTATGACAGGAAAACCCGACCTTGATTCAGTCACGACTGCAGCGACTGCGCGAACCGAACCCACTGCTCGCCATCTCGGTTGTCCTGCTGTGTATCGGCCTGCAGAGTGCCGGTCTGGAACACTCTTTACGTTTCGATCGCGAGGCTATCGCAGACGGAGCGCTGTGGCGATTGCTCACTGGCAACCTCGTTCATCTCGGCACCGGCCATCTGGTCATGAATATCGCCGGTTTCGGTCTGGTGGTGGCGTTGGTCTGGCAGCGCTACACAGTTTTTGAATGGTTATTTCTGATCTTGTTTTCAAGCCTGTGCGTGGGTGTGGGTCTCTATCTGCTGAATCCCGACATCTACCGATACGTCGGCTTCTCCGGCACCTTGCACGGCCTCATTCTGGCGGGCTGCCTTGCCGATCTGAAATACTGGCCGCGCTCGGCGGGCATCCTGCTGGCACTGATCATCGGCAAGCTTGCCTGGGAACAGATGGGTGGCGCTCTGCCGGGCAGCGAGTCGATGGCCGGTGGCAAGGTGGTGGTGGACGCGCATCTCTACGGTGCGATCAGTGGCACGGGCGCCGGCGCGTTCCTGCTGGTCCGCTGCGGCCGTGCCGTCGACGAAGACTCATGCGGTCATTGACGAGCCTTCGACATGACCCATGTCATCGAGGCCGAGCAGGTCACCACAGGATGCCTTACACCGCACCGTAGTCCTTGCGCTGCTCGCCTATCCAACGCCGGATGAGGCCGTCGACCGCGACCGGGGACTGCTTGAGCAACCCATCGGCGACGGCACTCACATCATCGAGAAGATCCGCGTCCCGTCCGAGCTCCGCGATCCGGAACTCGGCCAGGCCGGTCTGGCGTGTTCCAAGTACCTCTCCGGCTCCGCGCAACTCCAGATCCTTCTGTGCGATCAGGAAGCCGTCATTGCTGGCACGCAATATCGACAATCGCTCCTGAGCGGTACCGGAAAGCGGCGCCTGGTACATCAGCGTGCAGCTGCTGGCGGTCGCCCCCCGGCCAACTCTGCCGCGTAACTGATGCAGCTGCGACAGACCGAGACGCTCGGCATTCTCAATGATCATCAGCGAGGCATTCGGCACGTCGACCCCCACCTCGATGACCGTCGTGGCCACCAGCAGATCGACTTCGCACGCCTTGAACGCCTGCATGAGCGTCTCTTTCTCATACGGCTTCAGACGCCCGTGCACCAAGGCGACGCGGTGCCGCGGCAGAAGCTGGCGCAGGATGACCAGCGTCTCTTCGGCGGCCTGCGCCTGCAGCGTCTCGGACTCCTCGATCAGCGTGCATACCCAATACACCTGCCGACCGGCATCGATCGCCGCATCGACCCGTGCTATCACCTCTTCACGCCGCCGCCCATCCACAGCTACCGTGGTGACCGGTGTGCGACCGGGTGGCAACTCATCGATGAGGGATACATCCAGATCGGCATAGGCCGTCATGGCCAGAGTGCGTGGAATGGGTGTGGCCGTCATGATCAGCTGGTGCGGTAGCCACTGCGTTACCGGGGAGCCGTCAACTGCCTGCGCGTTGTCGACAGCACGCGCTCCCTTGTCGCGCAGAGCCATGCGCTGATGGACGCCGAAGCGGTGTTGTTCATCGATGATGGCCAGACCGAGCCTGGCAAACCGAACGGAACTCTGGAAAAGCGCATGCGTGCCCACGACGATGCGGCTGCGCCCTGCGGCAATCGCATCGATAGCTGCCCGACGCTGTGCCGTACGCAGCTTGCCCGTCAACCAGGCGACTTCCACACCCAAGGGTTCGAACCACTGCTTGAACGTCAGCAGATGCTGCTCGGCGAGTATCTCCGTGGGGGCCATCAGAGCCACCTGATAACCCGCATCCACGACCGCCGCAGCCGCCAGTGCGGCCACCACGGTCTTGCCGGCACCCACATCACCCTGAATGAGGCGCAACATGGGTTCCGGGGTTGCCATATCGAGACGAAGATCGCCGAGCACGCGCCGCTGCGCCGCGGTGAGGCTGAACGGCAGGGCCGCGAGCAGTGCGGCAGACAATTCGCCGGCAGGGGGGATCGACGGTGCATCGCTCTGCAGGCTCGCGGCACGCAAGCGCCGCAAACCGACGCGATGAGCCACCAACTCTTCGAAGGCGAGCCTGCGTGTGGCCGGATGCAGGCCGTCGAGCAGGGCTGATACATCCGCATCCGGCGGTGGTCGATGTACGATCCGCAGGGCGCTGCGCAGCTCGGGCAGACACAGGGCGGCCAGCGCGGAGGGTGGCAGCCAGTCGACGAGATCCGACTGTTCGAGCAGGACCAGCGCCTGCCCGGTGAGCTTGCGCAAGGTAGGCTGCTGCACGCCTTCGGTAGCAGGATAGAACGGCGTGAGTGTTTCCTGCAATGCCTGACCCTGCGAAGCCAGGCGGTACTCGGGATGCACCATTTCGAGCATGCCGGGGCCACGCCGAATCTCACCGAAGCACTGCAAGCGTGTTCCTGGCACGAGCTGCCGTACCTGGGCCTGACTGAAATGAAAGAAACGCAGGCACAGCGAGCCGGTTCCATCCGCGACCCGCACCAGCAGGGAACGACGGGCGCGAACCACGACCTCCGCGATGACCACCTCTGCGCTGATGACGGCCTCGGCGCCGGCCTGCAGGGTACCGATCTCGCTCAGCCGAGTGCGATCCTGGTACCGATGCGGCAGATGGAAAAGTACATCCTGCACGGAGCGCATGCCCAGGCCGGAAAGCTTCTCCGCCACCACTGCGCCGACGCCTTTCAACGCCAGGACAGGCACCTGATCGAGCGGCTCGTTCATCCTGACGTCAACCATGAAGCGCCGGCAGGGCTGGCATACGCCTCAGATCATGCGTTGATATGCATGATGCCTTCGACCTCCACGGCCACGTTGCGCGGCAGCGCCACGACGCCGATGGCCGCACGTGCCGGGTAGGGCTCGTCGAAACGCTCGGCCATGACCTCGTTGACCAGCGGGAAATCCGCCAGATCGGTGAGAAACACATTGAGCTTCACCACGTTGGCAAACGAGCCACCGGCTGCCCTACACACGGCCTCGAGGTTGTCGAAGACCTGCACGATCTGAGCACGCACCTCTTCACTGACCAGCTCCATGGTGGCCGGATCGAGCGGGATCTGACCCGAAAGGTACACCGTGTTGCCGGCTCGAACAGCCTGCGAGTAGGCGCCGATGGCACCGGGTGCATCGGGTGTGGAGATGGCTTGGCGAATCATGTCGGTGACCTGTCGGTTATGCGATGTTGGTCGCAGTATACCGGGGTCAGGTATCGCGCCGGACGCTACGTACGACCGTCAGGTTGCGCAATCGTCGAATGATCCGGGCCAGATGCTGACGACCGGTGACCGAGAGCACGAAGCGCATGTTGATGTTGTCCCCCCCACGGTTGTTGAAATCGAGATTCTCGATATTGACGTTCATCAGCGACATGGTCGAGGTGACCCGGGCAAGTGCACCGGGCTGGTTCATCAGGTGCACGATCACGACCGTTTCGAAGCTATCCTCGATGTCCGGCGCCCAGACCACCGATACCGACTCCTTCGGCCGCCGCCGATAGCGACGCACGTTGTGGCAGCTGGTGCGATGCACCGTCACGCCCTTGCCGGCGGTGATGAAGCCGAGCACGTAGTCGCCCGGTATCGGGCAGCAGCAATGCGCCAGGGACAACACCGACCCTTCGCGCCCCTGGATGGTTACCGGTGCACTCTCACGCAGCGGCCGGTCTGACACTGCGTCGTCGCGCTCGGCCAGCTTCGCGGCTACCTGACCGGGCAGATGATTGCCGAAGCCCATGACGCGATACAGCTCTTCGACCGAGGAGTACCGGAATTCCGCAAGCAGCGATTTCATCGCCTGATCCGATACCGACTCGGGCGTCTCCTCATAGCGTTCCAGGGCCCGCCGCAACAGCCGTTCGCCGAACTCGACCGCCTTCGAACGATCGAGGTTCCTCAGGTGCTGCCTGATCGCCGTACGGGCCTTGGCAGTCACCACGAAATTGAGCCACATGGGGCTGGGAGCACCGGACTTGCCGGTGATTATCTCGACCGTCTGACCGGACTGAAGTGGCACGCTGAGAGAGCTCAGACGACGATCGACCTTTGCAGCGACGCACGAATCACCGATCTGTGAATGAACGGCGTACGCGAAATCCACCGGCGTGGCATCTCGCGGCAGCTGGATGATCCGACCCTTCGGCGTGAACAGGTAGATCTCGCCCGGGTACAGGTCGACCTTCACGCTTTCGACGAACTCGCGAGTATCCTCGGTGCTCTGCTGCATGTCTGCGACCTTGTCGAGCCAGAACCTGGCGTTCGGCGTGTCGCTACCGACCTCACCCGCGGAATACGCCCAATGAGCCGCGATTCCGGATTCGGCGAACGCGTCCATCTCCTCGCTGCGGATCTGCACTTCCACCGGAATGCCGTCCGCACCGTAGTTGACCACGGTGTGCAGCGAGCGGTACCCGTTGTCCTTGGGCACGGCGATGTAGTCCTTGAAACGCCGGAAGATCGGCGAGTACAGCTCATGTACGATGCCCAGGACGCGGTAGCAGGTTTCGGCATCGCTGACGATCACGCGCATCGCGAACATGTCGAACACACGTTGAAAGGGCAGTTGCTTGGTCAACATCTTGCGATACAGACTGTACAGATGCTTCTCGCGACCCAGCGCGCGTGCCTCGATACCGCGCTCGCTGAGACGCGACAGGATGCGCTTCTCCATTCGGTCTACGAGCTGATCGCGATTCCGATGGGCCAACCCGACGGTCTCTGCCAACACCCGGCTACGCATCGGAAAACAGGCCTGGAAGCCGAGATCCTCCAGTTCGTTCTTGATCGAATACATGCCGAGCCGATCGGCGATACGCGAATAGACCTCGAGTGTCTCTCGACCGATGCGCCGTTGCTTCGCACGCGGCATGGACTCTATGGTGCGCATGTTGTGCAGGCGATCGGCCAGCTTGATCAGGATGACGCGCAAGTCACGCACCATGGCGAGGAGCATCTTGCGAAAGCTCTCGGCCTGGGCTTCCTCCTTGGAACGGTAGTCGAGCTGATGAAGCTTGCTCAGCCCATCCACGATGCTGGCCACCTCTTCGCCGAAGGCTGTAACCAGCGTATGCCGCTGCACGTACGTATCCTCGAGCACGTCGTGTAGCAAGGCGGCCATCACGCTGCGATGATCGAGCCGCATGTCGAACACGATGCCGGCGACGGCAATCGGGTGAGTGATGTACGGTTCCCCGGATTTCCGTGTCTGCCCATCGTGGGCATCGCGCGCTAGGGCGTACGCGCGCTGAATCAGGCTCAGTTGTTCGGTGCTGAAACGGGTACGCAGACGTTCGAGCAGGCTGCTGAATGAGGGCGTTTCCAGGCTCTCGGCAACGACCTCCTGGGGCGCGTTACCCGATCCCGGTACCTCAGACAGGTGGGCAGACAACCTGCTTACCGGTCCGACCGGAAGCCTGACGAGACGGGGGCTTCCAGGGTGCGGATACTCCGCATCCGACCATGAGGCTGACCGCGAGCGGGTTCAGAAGTCTTCGCGCAGGTCTTTGTCATAAATCACCGGCTCGACCGGCGGCGGTGGAGGTGCCTCCTTGAGGATGTCCTCGCCTACCAACCCGTCGGCTATTTCGCGCAGTGCAATGACGGAGGGTTTGTCGTTATCCGTCGGCACCATGGGCTCGGCGCCCATGGAGATGTTCCGGGCACGCTTGGATGCTATCAGTACGAGATCGAAACGGTTTCCGACGTTCGCCAGACTGTCTTCTACGGTAACTCTTGCCATCCAACCCTGCTTCCTAAACTCACCCGGTCGCGAAGTATAGTAGCTTCGAAAGCATATTGCGATACCTGGTGACGCATTCACCTCACAAGTGGCGGGTTCCGAATTCAGGGGTTGGTTACTTCGAGCAGCCCCCTCGAAACGATACACGGCGAGTTCTGCCGCCATCATGACTGAGGGCGACTGGTGGCCCAACCACTAGTGAGTCAGGCTGGTAATGAGACCGGCACGCTCGCGGGCCTGACGCGCCTTGCGCACCCGGTGGGCGATGATCACGGACTTCAACTCGGTCAGAGCCTGCTCGAAGTTGTCGTTGATGATCAGGTAGTCAGCGCGATGGTATTGCTTCATCTCGGCAACGGCCTCGGCAGTACGCTGCTCGATCACCGTATCGCTGTCCTGGCCACGCGCCCTGAGTCGCTCGATGAGGGTGGCTCGGGACGGCGGCAGGACGAAAACCGACACCACTTCATCCAGCTTCTGACGGATCTGGGCGGCACCTTGCCAATCGATCTCCAGAATGACATCCGTGCCATCGGCCAGACAACCCTGGGCAGCATTCACACTGGTGCCGTAGAAGTTGCCGAACACCTCGGCATACTCCAGGAACTGATCGGCGTCGATCATAGTCTCGAATCGATCGCGGGAAACGAAATGGTAGTCGACACCCTCGGATTCGCCGGGGCGCTTCGGTCGCGTGGTGTGCGACACGCTGACCGTCAGTTGCCGAAGCTCAGCAATCGCACGGCGCACCAGACTGGTCTTGCCGGCCCCGGATGGCGCGGAAACGATGAAGAGTTGAGCGCTTGAACTTTGCATGAGTCAGTACCCTTGGCGGTGAGTGTGGTAGGGGCGCTGGTTGCTCACAGGCCAGAGCTACTATAGTCGCTGTTCCATCAACCTGAAAATTCAAGCGATGCCCACTACCAGTTCCGATGACCTGCCACGGGGCGCGCCTGCGCCCACCTTCACATTGCCCGACCCGCGAACCGGGCAGGCCGTGTCGCTCGCGGACTTCGAAGGCTACCCCCTGGTGGTGGTTTTCATGTGCAACCATTGCCCCTATGTCGTCCACATCCTCGATGCACTGGTGCGACTCGCCGCCGACAGCGCCACAAAGGGCGTGGGAACCGTGGCGATCAATGCCAATGACGTCAACGCCTACCCGGCCGACAGTACGCACCACATGGCCGTATTGGCCGAGCAGAAGCAGTTCGGCTTTCCTTACCTGTTCGATGAAACTCAGAAGGTGGCGCGCGCCTACAGCGCCGTCTGTACGCCGGATATCTTCTTGTTCGATGCGCATCACAGGCTGTTCCATCGTGGTCGATTCGACGCCACCCGCCCGCATCAGGGCGCCACGGCAGATGGCCGAGGCCTGCAGGCCGCGATCGATGCGTTGCTGGCCGGAGAGCCTGCACCGACCCCGGCTCATCCTTCGGTCGGCTGCAGCATCAAGTGGGCACCTGGCGCCTCTCCCACGTGATCCAGTCGTTCTTTCGTGGGGTTATGTCGCTGACCCCGCCTAATCATGTCGGAGGACCACGACATCACGGTCGCGACACCTCTCATCGATCGGCGCCGGGGTTCGCTCGTCGGCCCGTGCGTTGCCTGCTGTTCTCCATTTTTCCAACGTCCCGGAGCAAGACATGAACCGTACCATCCCCGGCCTTCGAGGTATCGAGCGTATAGGCTTGACCGTACCGGACCTCGACAGTGCGCTGGACTTCTTCGAGACGCTGCTCGGCGCCCGGCAGGTCTACTCGCTGGGCCCGGTGAAGGCATCTGACAACTGGATGACCGCGAACCTGGGGGTCGATAGCGAGACTGTCATCAAGCAGATCTGCGTGATACGCGTAGGCCAGGGCCCGTTGCTCGAGCTGCTCGAATATGCCGATCTACCGACCGATACCCTGCAGCCTTCGAACGATGCGCTCGGCGGCCATCATCTGGCTTTTAGCGTCGAGAATATCGATGCCGGCGTGCAGGCCATCAGGGATTACGGGTGCCTGGTGCTCGGCGAACCCAAGGTGGTGAGCGAGGGACCCTCCGCCGGTCTGCGGTGGGTCTATTTCCTGGCGCCATGGGGCCTGCAACTGGAACTGGTGAGCTACCCTGCCGGCTCGATGGCATACGATGGGCGAATGCCGGGCACCGGCCGGGCCGGGGAGGAACTGGACAGTTCGGATGAAACCGTCGAAGAGCCCGGGTAGCGGTGGAAGGGCCTGCTCTTCAGTAGGCGCTAGAGGGCTGTTGAGGGCAGGCCCCACCATCCGACCGGCCGATAGCCGCGTCGATGGCAGGCCCTACCACCCGGTAGCCTTCTTGACCGCCTGACCCAGCTCCGCCGGTGAGCGGGTGATGGTCACACCGGCGCCCTCGAGTGCCCGGAACTTGTCGTCAGCCGTACCCTTGCCGCCTGCGATGATCGCACCGGCGTGGCCCATGCGCTTGCCCGGAGGTGCGGTGACGCCGGCGATGTAGGCGGCCACTGGCTTGTCGACATTGCTCTTGATGAACTCTGCCGCCTCTTCCTCCGCCGTACCGCCGATTTCCCCGACCATGAGAATGGCTTCGGTTTGCGGATCATCCTGGAACAGGGCAATGGCATCGATGAAGCTGGTGCCTGGAATCGGGTCGCCGCCGATACCGATGCAGGTGCTCTGGCCGTAGCCCAGATCCGACGTCTGTTTGACGCATTCGTACGTCAGCGTGCCGGAACGCGAAACGATGCCCACCTTGCCGGCCTGATGGATGGAGCCTGGCATGATGCCGATCTTGCATTCGCCCGGTGTGATGATACCGGGGCAGTTGGGACCGATCAGGCGTACGCCATTCTGTTGAACCGCGATGCGGGCTTCGAGCATGTCGAGCGTGGGAATGCCTTCGGTGATGCACACGATCAGGGCGATGCCGGCATCAGCGGCCTCGACGATCGAATCCTTGCAGAACGCCGCCGGGACGTAGATCACAGTGGCATCGGCCGAGGTTTCGGTAACCGCTTCGCGTACGGTATTGAATACGGGCAGGTCGAGATGCTTGCTGCCACCCTTGCCCGGTGTGACACCGCCGACCAGACGTGTGCCGTACTCGATGGCCTGCTCACTGTGAAAGCTACCTTGGCTACCGGTGATGCCCTGGCAGAGAACGCGTGTCTCGCTGTTGACCAGAACGCTCATGCCTTGTCTCCGTTACCGACGATCTCGATTATCTTGGCTGCCGCATCGCCCAGGTCGGCGGCCGATTGCAGGTTCAGGCCACTGTCGTCCAGCAGCTTGCGCCCTTCCTCGGCCCGCGTGCCCTCGAGACGCACCACCAGTGGCACCTTCACGCCCTCCTCGCCTACTGCCGCGATCACGCCTTCCGCGATCAGATCGCACCGCACGATGCCACCGAAGATGTTGACGAGAATTCCTTTCACGGCGGAATCCGACAGGATGATCTTCAGCGCCTCGGCCACCCGTTCCTTGGTGGCGCCGCCGCCCACGTCCAGGAAGTTGGCCGGCTGCCCACCCTGCAACTTGATGATATCCATCGTGGCCATCGCAAGCCCGGCGCCGTTGACCATGCAGCCGATGTTGCCTTCGAGCGCCACGTAGTTGAGATCCCACTCGGATGCACGCAGTTCGCGCTCGTCTTCCTGGCTCTTGTCCTGCAGTTCGGCCAGATCCTTGTGGCGGTACAGTGCGTTGCCATCGATGTTGATCTTGCCGTCGAGACACACCAGATCCCCGTCAGCCGTGATCACCAGCGGATTGATCTCCACCAGTGACAGATCCTTCTCGACGAACAGCTTGCACAGGCCCGACAGCAATTTCGTGAACTGCTTTATCTGCTCACCTTTCATGCCCAGGCCGAACGCCAGTTCACGACACTGATAAGGCATGACGCCGAGCATGGGGTTGAGCGTCACGCGCAGGATCTTCTCCGGCGTATCGTGAGCGACCTTCTCGATCTCCATGCCGCCTTCGGTCGAAGCCATCACCGTCACACGCTGGCTGGCGCGATCAATGACCATGCCCAGATAGAGCTCGTTGGCGATGTCACAGGTGGCTTCGACCAGCACCGTGTTGATGGGTTGGCCCTTGTCGTCGGTCTGGATGGTGACAAGGTTGGTGCCCAGCATGGAATCGGCGTACTCCGCGGCCTCCTTCGGTGAGTCGACCAGCTTCACGCCACCAGCCTTGCCACGCCCGCCGGCATGGACCTGTGCCTTGACCACGACTTTACTGGTGGGCAGCCCGGAGGCCGCCTTCGATGCTTCCTCACCGCTCGTCGCGATGGTACTTTCCGGGACCGGCATGCCGTACTGCTTGAACAGCGCCTTGGCCTGATACTCGTGTAGGTTCATGGTTACCTGCGTTTCCTGTTCGCGATGTGGATGGCACGCCCGTCGGCTCCGAGCGCCGCTTCGTGCACCGCTTCAGATAACGTGGGATGCGCGAATATCGTGTGAGCGATGTCACCGATGGTCGCTTCGAACTCGATGGCCAGTACCGATTGAGCCAGCAACTCGGATGCGCTGGGGCCGATGATATGGGCCCCCAGCAGCTTGTCGGTGTCGGCGTCACGGATCATCTTGACCATGCCGCCGGTGTCACCCTTGGCTTTCGCACGGCCGCTGGCAGCAAACGGGAAGGTGCCGGCCTGGTAGTTTACACCCTCGTTCTTCAACGTCTCTTCAGTCTTGCCCACCCAGGCCACTTCAGGGTGTGTGTAGATCACGTTGGGCATCGCTTCGTAGTTTACGCTGCCATGCTTACCGGCGATGATCTCGGCGACCATCACACCTTCTTCCGAACCCTTGTGCGCCAGCATCGGTCCGCGCACCACATCGCCGATGGCGTAGACGCCCGGTACGTTGGTCTCGCACCGATCGTTCGCATGGATCAGCCCGCGCTCGTCGAGCTCAACACCGGCCTCGTCAGTCAATACACCGTCGACGAAAGCGCGTCGACCGACCGCGACGATGAGCTTGTCGACCACGATCTCCTGCTCACCGTCCTTGTCGGTGTAGGTAACGGTAACCTTCTTGCCCTTGACCTTGCTGCCCTTCACACTGGCGCCGAGCTGGATGTCGAGCCCCTGTTTCGTGAAGGTCTTCATGGCCTCCTTGGCGACCTGCTGATCGACCATGGGCAGGAACTCCTTCATCGCTTCGAGCACGATAACCTCCGAACCCATCCGGCGCCAAACGCTGCCGAGCTCCAGGCCGATGACGCCCGCACCGATCACGCAGACGGAGCCCGGTACGGCCTCCCAGTCCAGCGCACCCGCCGAGTCGACGACGATGTTGCCCTTCAGCGGAGCGATCGACAGTTCGATCGGCACCGAACCGGTTGCAACGATGATGTTCTTGCCCTGGTATTCGCTGGTCTTGTCGTCGACGCCGGTGACCTTGACCTTCTTGTCGCCCAGCAGCTCTCCGCGGCCCTTGAGCCAATCGATCTTGTTGGCCTTGAACAAGCCCTCTATACCGCCCGTCAGTTCCTTGACGACATCGTCCTTGCGCTTGATCATCTTCGGCACGTCGAGCGACAGATCGCCGATCATGATGCCGAGCTCGTCGTAGTGGTTGCGGGCACCATCGTAGACTTCGGTGGCCTCCAGCAAGGCTTTCGACGGAATGCATCCGACATTCAGGCAGGTACCACCCAATGCCGGCTTGTCCTGCTTGTTGATCCACTGCTCCACGCAGGCGGTCTTCAGGCCCAGTTGCGCGGCTCGGATGGCGGCCACGTAGCCCGCCGGACCGGCACCGATCACGATCACGTCGTAGTTGTCAGACATTCCAGTGGTCCTTCCACATGACAAAAGCGGGTTCGGAAAGAGCCGCCGGTGGTACTCCGCGTGGCGCCAGCGTCGTGAGGGCCACTATAGCTCCATGACGATACGAGCCGGATCTTCCACCAGCTCCTTGATCGTCTTCAGAAAACTGACAGCACCCTTGCCATCGACGATACGATGATCGTACGACAGGGCGATGTACATCATCGGCCGAATCACCACCTGACCATTCTCGGCGATCGGCCGTGGCTGGGTGGCATGCATGCCGAGAATCGCGCTCTGCGGCGGATTCAATATCGGCGTGGACAGCAGGGAGCCGAACACACCACCGTTGGATACCGTGAAGGTACCGCCGGTCATGTCCTCGATCGAAAGCTTGCCGTCGCGTGCCTTGCCGGCATATTCACCGATGGCCTTTTCCATGTCGGCCAGTGACATGCTTTCCGTATTGCGCAACACCGGCACCACCAGCCCACGATCGGATGACACCGCCACACCCACATCACAGTACCCGTGATACACGACCTCTTTCTCATCGATCGAGGCGTTGATGTCCGGGTATCGCTTCAAGGCTTCGGTAGCCGCCTTGATGAAGATCGACATGAAACCAAGCTTGACACCATGCGCCTTCTCGAAGGCATCCTTGTACTGGTTACGCAGGTCGATGAAGCCTTGCATGTTGACCTCGTTGAAGGTCGTGAGCATGGCCGTTGTCTGCGAGGCCTCCAGCAGCCGTTCGGCGATGCGGGCACGCAGGCGCGACATGGGTACCCGCTTCTCCGTGCGCTCGCCGGCCGGCATGTCGGCGTCGGCGCTGGCAGGTGCGGACGCCGCCTTCGCCTCTGCCGGCTTCACTTCACTGGCAGGCGTTGCAGGGCTCGCCTCGACGTTCGAGCGATTGCTCTTGCCCTCGGCCTGCTCATCGCCGGTCGTCGCCTTGTCCTTGCCACCGGCCTGATCGGCAATGTGCTTCTCGACATCGGCCTTCGTGATGCGGTTGTTCTTGCCGGTACCGCTGATGTCCGAGGCCGACAACTCATGCTCCGCGAGCAGCTTGCGCACCACCGGACTGGTCTGGCCACCTTTCTTGCCGCCGCCAGAGTCGTCGTCGGCAGATTCGTCAGATGAGTCATCGTCATCCGCAGCCTCGCTGTCGGAAGCATCGTCGGCATCGGCACCCTCGGCACTGCTGCTCTCCTTCGCGGTGACCTGCTCATCCCCGGCCGCCGCTTCGTCGCCATCATCCTCTGCTTCGCCGGCACCCGCCGCCTCGATGGAGCCGATGACCTGATGCGCCGTGACCGTGGCACCCTCCTCCTCGATGATCTTGCCGAGCACCCCGTCCTCGGAGGCCGGCACTTCAAGCATCACCTTGTCGGTCTCGATATCCACCACCACCTCGTCGCGGGTGATGGCATCTCCAGGCTGCTTGTGCCAGGTGACCACCGTGGCATCGGCGATGGATTCTGGAAGCGTCGGCACCTTGATCTCTGTGCTCATCGGCAAGTGTCCTGATCGGTTTTTATTTGAATGGATCGAGTGGCAAGCTGAGGGAAGTTCAGCGAGTCTGCGAATTCGGCTCGAGGCCCAGCGCTTCCCGCACCAAGCGCTTCTGCTCGATCAGGTGCTGGTTGTTGTAACCGCTGGCAGGGGAGGCCGAAGGCGCGCGCCCGGCAAATTCCACATCCTTGACACCCTTGGGCAGGATACGTTCGATACGATGCCGGTTCGATCGCCAGGCGCCCTGATTCCGTGGCTCTTCCTGACACCACACGATCGCCTTGGCCTGACCGAAGGTCTTGATCGCGGCACTCATCTCTTCGTAGGGGAATGGATAGAGCTGTTCGAGCCTGACCAGCGCAACGTCGTCCATCTCGTTCTCCCGACGGACCTCGAGCATGTCGTAGAAGACCTTGCCGCTGCAGAACACGAGGCGCTTCACCTTCTTCGCGTCGATCTTGTCGATCTCCCCGATCACCGGCTGGAACGAACCCTCGGCCAGTTCTTCCAGAGAGGAGGTCGCGAGGCGGTGGCGCAGCAGGCTCTTGGGTGACATCACGATCAGCGGCTTGCGCATCGGTCGCAGCATCTGCCGGCGCAGCATGTGATAGTTCTGCGCCGGTGTGCTCGGCACCACCACCTGCATGTTGTCTTCGGCACACAGTTGCATGAAGCGTTCGATACGAGCGGACGAGTGCTCCGGCCCCTGCCCTTCATAGCCGTGCGGCAACAGCAGTGTCAGGGCACACAGGCGGCCCCACTTGGTTTCGCCCGAGCTGATGAACTGATCGATGACGACCTGCGCACCGTTGGCGAAGTCACCGAACTGCGCCTCCCAGATGACCAGCGTCTGAGGGTCGGCCGTGGCATAGCCATACTCGAAGGCCAGCACGGCTTCCTCCGACAGTACCGAATCGATCACGAGAAACCCCGCGCCGTTCTTGCTTCTGATTTCTCGCAGGGGCACGTACGCGCCGTTCTGGTTCTGGTTGTGCAGCACCGCATGGCGGTGCGAGAAGGTGCCCCGGCCGCTGTCCTGACCCGAAAGCCTGACGGAGTAGCCTTCCCTCAGCAACGTTGCATACGCGAGTGTTTCCGCGAAGCCCCAGTCCAGGGCCAGGCCACCGGCCGTCATCTTGCGTCGATCCTCGTTGAGCTTGCGCACCCGGGAATGCAGAGCCAGCCCATCGGGAATCGTGGTGAGCTCGGTTCCCAGCAGCTGCAGGTCGTCTACCGAAGTGTCGGACTGGTAGCCGGTGCGCCAGTCGGAGTTCTGATAAAGGCTCCAGTCGATATGCATCTCGACAGCTTCGGCAACACCTTCGATCACGTCGGGCGCTACCGTCTGGCCATCGTCGAGTTCGTCGCGGTACGCGCGCACCATCTTGTCAGGCTCGTCCTTGTCGACCACGCCCGCTTCGACCAGACGGTCCGCGTAGATCTTGCGGGTGGTGGCGAGCGATTTCACCGACTGGTACATCATCGGCTGTGTGACCGACGGTTCGTCGGTCTCGTTGTGACCATGACGCCGGTAGCAGACCAGATCGATCACCACGTCGCGCTTGAACTGCATGCGGAAGTCCAGCGCCAGCTGCGTGACGAAGAACACCGCTTCGGGGTCGTCGCCGTTGACGTGGAATATCGGCGCGTTGATCATCTTCGCCACATCGCTGGCATACAACGTGGAACGGGCATCCACGACATTGCTGGTGGTGAAGCCGATCTGATTGTTGATGATGATGTGCACGGTTCCCTTGGTCGAGAAACCGCGCGAATCTGCCATGTTGAAGGTTTCCATGACCACACCCTGCCCGGCGAACGCGGCATCGCCGTGAATCGCGATCGGGATGACCAGATCTCCGTCCCTGTCGCGGTAGCGATCCTGCCGCGAACGTACCGAACCCTCTACCACCGGTGAGACGATTTCCAGATGCGACGGGTTGAACGCCAGCGCCAGGTGCATGTGACCACTTTCGGTACGGATGTCCGATGAGAAGCCCTGGTGGTATTTGACGTCACCGGACGACAGGCTCTCGTCGTGCTTGCCTTCGAATTCCTCGAACAGCTCCGCCGGGTTCTTGCCCAGGATGTTGACCAGAACGTTCAACCGGCCCCGATGCGCCATGCCGATGACCATGTCGCGCACACCGGCGGCGCCGGCACGGCGCACCAGTTCGCTCATGATGACGATGAAACTTTCGGCGCCTTCGAGCGAAAACCGCTTCTGGCCGACGTAGCGTGAGCCGAGATGCCGTTCCATGCTCTCCGCAGCCGTCACGCGCCTGAGAATCCAGCGGCGATCTTCCTCGGCAAGCTTCGGTGCAGAGGCCACCTTCTCGATGCGCTCCTGCAGCCAGTGCTTCTGTTGCGTGTGGTCGACATACATGAACTCGTAGCCGATGCTGCCGCAGTAGCACTTGCGCAGGTGCGCGATGATGTCGCGCAGCGGCGCCTCGTCGACGCCTTCGAGCGATGGTGTCTTGAAGACGGTGTCCAGATCAGCCTCCGACAGACCGTTCTCGTGCAACTGAACTTCCCGCACCAGCGCGGTGGACTCCTTGCCCAGCGGATCCGTCTTCGACAGCTGGTGACCACGCACGCGGTACGCATTGATGAGCTGGGTGACGAAGATCTGCTTGAGTTGCTGCTCGCCGGAGATGTTACCGCCGGCGGCAGCGCCATCGGGAGACCCTCGCCCTGCCCGCTTGGCATGCCTCGCGAACGTATCGCGCACCTCGGAATGAAAGGCCTCGGGACCACCCCCGTTGACCTGGGGCAACTGCTCGAAATGACTGCGCCAGCTGTCGTCGACCGATTCGGGGTCACGCAGGAATTGCTCGTACTGCGCTTCAAGGTAGGGTGAGCTGCCGCCGGAGAACAGCGATGCTTCACGTTCGGACTTCATCGAACTCATTTTTGCAGCCTGTGTGTGTTTCGTGCATCGACGACCCGCGGGCGAGCGGTACGCCCGATGTTGCTACAGGTGTTCCTGCAGCCCGTCGATGACGACGCGGGTGAATTCATCAGTGTTGAGCTTGCCGCCCAGATCGCGCGTGGCATCGCCGCGTTCGATGGCACCCAGCAGGCTCAGTCGCAGGGCATGACCGAGATCGTAGCGATCGATATGATCGAGCAACATGCCGAACGACAGCATCACGGCCGCCGGGTTGGCGATGTTCTTGCCGGCGATGTCGGGTGCGGTGCCGCCGGAAGGGTCGAACATCGCGATCTCGACCTCGTTGTCGTCGGTGAACGAGTAGTTGCCACTGGCACCGGTACCGAGACTTCCGACCAGGCCCGATGCCATGTCGGAAAGGAAGTCGCCGTACTCGTTCAGTACCAGCACGACCTCGAAGGCAGACGGATCGAGAATGATCTTGGCAAGCAGGGCATCGAACAACTCGACGTGATGAGTGACGTCCTTGAAGTCCTTGTGCACATCGGTGACCACCGATTCGAACAGGCCATCGGTGACGCGCTGCACCGTATGCTTGGACGAGGAGGTCATCGTGTAGTTGCGGGTGCCGTAGGTCATGCCCTTCTTGCGTGCCAGCTCGAACGCGAACTTCGCCGCCTGCTGGCACGGCTTGCGCTCGACCATGCGCAACGACACGGCCGCATCCTTGCCCACCAGCTGCCCGGGATCTTCATAGGTGCCGCCGGTGGCGATTCGCACGATATGCAGGTTCACATTCTCCTTGAAGTTGGAGTGAATACCCTTGATGGCGATGGCCGGCCGGTAGATGACGCTGAAATCCAGACGCCGGCGGATCAGTGCGTTCGGGCTGCGCGCGGCGGTGATGGTCGGGTACTTCACCGCCAGGCGGGTTCGCCGCATGGCCTCCTCGGCCTCATCGATCGCTGCCGTGTCGCCGATGGCCTCGCGGTTGGGCAAGCTCCAGTCGACCGGCTTGAACACGAGATCGATGGGTAGGGAATCGGCCACGGCATGGATGGATTCAGCCAATTCGGGCCCGATGCCGTCGCCGAGCAGTTCGGTAATTTCTATCGCGCCCACACGGGCCTCCGGATCAGATTCGTTGCGGTGTTCAGGTTCGCAAGCAAGCTCACGGGCAAAGACTCAGTCGGTCAGTCAGGCACACCCACGAGCGCGATTCCCACGGTGCGTGACAGCGAGCGAGACCCACCATGCAACCGTACACCATATTTGTGAACAAGCACACCATCGTGCACAAAGCGGCACCGCCCCTGTTCACTTGATGGGAGCGGTCGGGGTTTCGAGCATCAGCTCTCTTCGTCGTGAACGTCGAAACGTTCGGGATTGGCCCAGAAGCGTGCGTTCAGCCAGTCGGGGGCCGGCTTGTAGTCTTTGAGGCTGTATTCGTACCAGCTGTACCGCCGGCTCGACACCTGCAGGCTGCCGACGCGACGCAGGCCGAACGCGAACAGGCGGGTGGCGGCCTGCATCGCCACCTCCGGGCTTTCGCTCTCGTGGCGTAGCTCGACGAACAATCCGGCCGGAAAATGACGACAGGCTTCGCCGAGCACGAGATCGGTGTTCTGCCTACCGGCAACCTCGTCAGCGGCAACCTCGTCGCTGAGGCTCATTAGCGCGGCGACTGGCCCGAGTGCCTGCTCCATGGCAGCGGCGTGCTGGCGAGCCGCGTCGTGCACCGTGAGCGCATGGCAGTACCGCGGCATCGAGGTGGTCACAGGCCGGTGACTGTCATCATTGCCAGGCTCGACCTGGAAGGCCCCGATCCGCTCGCCCAGCGATTCACCGATGCAGACGACCAGGCGGGGCCCGGCCATCAGACGCTTGCGAACGAACTCCGGCAGCCCGCGGATCGTGTTCATCAGTCGTGCCGGTTCTGCTCGAACTGTTGAACCTGTTCGACACTGGCCTCCTGCTGGTGCCGGACCTTCCAGTCTGCGTAGGGCATGCCGTAGATGCGTTCGCGAGCGTCTTCGTACGCGATGTCGATGTCGCGATCGGTAGCGGCCGCCACGTAATATTTCGACAGGCAGTTGCGGCAGAAACCGGCCAGGTTCATCAGATCGATGTTCTGTACGTCGGTGCGCTGGCGCAGGTGAGCCACCAGGGTACGAAAGGCGGCGGCCTCCAGCTCTACCTCAGTGGCGGGGTCGAGTTCGGCGATCGATGTCATGTTGCGGCTCCTGCAGGATAGATTGCGATATCGCGAAACACCCTCATTGTAAGGTGTCCGGGTTCGCGGGTCGTGCCGTGATTCGACAAGGGCCACGTGGCAAACCGCCCCTCACATGAACCTCTGATGAACCTTCAATGACTGGCAACATCCTTTGGCAGCTGCTGTTCGTGGCCTTACCGCTGGCCGGTTTGGGTTTTTGGTGGACGTCTGCGCGCGCCCGTGAACTGGCGGTGGAACACGCGCGCCGTGCCTGCGACCGACAGCAGGTCCAGTTCCTGGACCAGAGCGTGGCGCTGGATCGCCTGCGGCCGGCTCGCTCCGCGCGAGGCCATGCCCTGTGGCGGCGCGACTACCGCTTCGAGTTCACCAACCATGCCGAATTCCGCGACACCGCCTGCGTCACGATGCTCGGGCACGGCTTGCTACGCGTGAGTTTCCCCTACATGCGCGATGGCGAAGGCCACCGGGTCTACGGGCACCCGCCGACCCGTGATGATGAAGCTGACGCGCGTACCCTGCACTGACGAGAACCGGCCACGGGCGCGGGCGATGGCGGCCAGGGCCCCGACCATTGCCGCACCACACCGTCAGCCGCTGTCGTCAGGCTGTGTCTGGCGAGACGCCCGCTCAGGTTACACTTGTCGGCCGACGCCACTGCCCACCTGTCGATCACTCCTGTTTTCGCGCTGATCGACGGACCGGCACTGACACCTTTCATCAGTACAGGATCCGGACATGTCGCCCTGCCCTTGCGGTTCCAGTCGATTACTGGCGGACTGCTGCCTGCCGTACATCGACGGCAACGTCAACGCTACCACCGCCGAAGCTCTGATGCGTGCCCGGTACACCGCTCACGTGATCGGCAACATGAGCTTCATCCTGAAAACACATCATCCGAGCACCCGCACCGCGATCGATGAGGCAGCCACCGCACGCTGGGCACGAGAGTCAGACTGGCTGGAGCTCGATATCATGAAGGTGACCGGTGGTCTGGCCGATGATTCCGAGGGGCGTATAGAATTCATGGCGCACTACCGCGATGCCGACAAGCGTCGCCATACGCATCATGAGGTCGGCGTTTTCGAGAAATATCACGGTCAGTGGTTCTTCAAGGATGCCGATATGCCCCGAATCGAGCAGTTCCAGCGCGACACACCCAAACAGGGCCGTAACGAGCCCTGTGGCTGCGGCAGCGGCAAGAAGTTCAAGCGTTGCTGCGGACAAGCCGCCTGAGGAGGTAGGCCGATGGAAAACACCGAATCCGAAAACCTGTCCGGCTCCCCGTCCGGCCCCCCGTCCGGCCCCCCGTCCGGCCCCCCGTCCGGCCCTGTGAACGCACAGAAACCGTGGCTCGCCTCCTATCCGCCCGGCATGCCGGCAGAGGTCGATACCTCGGATTGCGAATCGGTCAACGCGATCTTCGACGAGGTGGTGGAACGCTTTGCCGAGCGCCCGTCTTTCAACAACCTGGGCAAGTCCATCAGCTTCGCCGAACTGGACAGCCTGACGGCAGACTTCGCCGCCTGGCTGCAACACGAAGCCGGCCTGAAAGCGGGTGAGCGTATCGCGATCATGATGCCCAACGTGCTGCAATACCCGGTGGCGGTGTTCGGTGCGCTACGCGCCGGGCTGGTGGTGGTCAATACCAATCCGCTCTACACCGAGCGGGAACTGAAGCACCAGCTACAGGACTCCGGAGCCGTGGCCATCCTGGTCATCGAGGCCTTCGCCGGCACGGTGGAGAAAGTTGTGGCCGAAACCGATGTCAAGCACGTCATCGTCACCCGCTTCGGCGACCTGCTCGACTGGCCGAAATCGGTGCTGGTGAACCTGGTGATTCGCCACGTCAAGAAGCTGGTGCCTCGCTACAACCTGCCGCAGGCCATCGATTTCAAGACGGTGCTCGGCGACGGCAGCCGGCTGTCACGGGCCGTGGCCAACCCTTCCCGCGATGATCTCGCGTTCCTCCAATACACCGGGGGCACCACCGGCGTGGCCAAGGGTGCGATGCTCACGCACGGCAACATGGTCGCCAACATCACTCAGGCCTACACCTGGCTGAGCACCTCGAAGCTGACCGAAGGCAGCGAGATCATCATCACGGCGCTACCGCTCTACCATATCTTCTCGCTGACGGCGAACTGCCTGACCTTCATGAAACTCGGTGCCCTGAACGTGCTGATCACCAATCCGCGCGACATGCCGGGGTTTATCAAGGAGCTCGGCAAGCATCGTTTCACGGCCTTCACCGGTGTGAACACCCTGTTCAACGGCTTGATGAACACCGAGGGCTTCGATCAGCTCGATTTCAGCAAGGTCAAGCTGACGCTCGGCGGTGGCATGGCGGTGCAGAAGTCCGTGGCCGATCGCTGGAAGAGCATCACCGGTGTGCCACTGATCGAAGCCTACGGCCTGACGGAAACCAGCCCGGCGGCCTGCATCAATCCGATGAGCCTCACCGATTACAACGATTCCATCGGCCTGCCCATTCCGTCCACCGACGCGTCCATCCGATCACCGGAAAACGACGCGGTGGCCACGGACGAAACGGGCGAGCTGTGCATCCGTGGACCGCAGGTCATGAAAGGCTACTGGAACCGACCGGAGGATACCGCGAAGGCCATCGACGAAGACGGCTGGTTTCACACCGGCGATGTGGCCCGCATGAACGCACAGGGCTACATCAAGATCGTCGACCGGTTGAAGGACATGATCCTCGTGTCCGGCTTCAACGTGTACCCGAACGAGATCGAGAACGTGGTCGCCGAGGTGCCCGGGGTGCTGGAAGTCGGGGCCATCGGCGTACCGGACGAGCACTCCGGCGAGAAGGTCAAGGTAGTGGTGGTGCGCAGGGACGACTCGGTCACCGCCGAGGTGATCAAGGCACATTGCAAGACCAGTCTCACCGGCTACAAGCAGCCGAAGATCATCCAGTTCGTCGATGAACTGCCGAAGACCAACGTGGGCAAGATCCTGCGCCGCGAGTTACGCGACTTATAGCGAATCAACGCATCGTGAAGCCGCGTGCCTCGAGAAACTTGCGCATGTGCGGCCGTGATTCCTTGCCGACCAGTGCCTTCATTTCGGTGCTCCAGTTGCTATCCTTCTTCCCGCCGGTACGCATTCGGTAGTATTCGCTGAGCGTTTCATCGTACTGAGCCACGTGAGCCTGCTGCTGCTGCTCACGGTAGCGATCTTTCATCAGCACGGCGCCGATCGGCAGACGCGGCTTCACGTCCGGATCCTGGGCCGGGTAGCCGAGGCAAAGCCCGAACACCGGGTACACCTGATCGGGCAAGCCGAGCAATTCGGACACTTTCGCCGGATCGTTGCGAATACCGCCGATGTAGCAGATACCCAGCCCGAGCGACTCTGCCGCCACCACGGCATTCTGTGCCGAAAGGCCGACATCAACGGTGGCGATGATGAACTGCTCGGTCATTCCCGGCATGAACTCGCCGCCCGCGGCGGTACAGGCAGCAGCGCTGCGATGCAGATCGGCGCAATAGACCACGAATGCACCGGCAGAGCTGACATAGGCCTGCCCGCCCGCCAGTTCGGCGATCGCCGCACGTGTTTCCGGTGCCGTCACGTGAATCACACTGACCGCCTGCACGTTGCTCGACGAAGCCGCGGCCTGCCCGCAGGCGACGATTCGCTCCAGCAACGCGTCGGGCACGGCACGTTCATCGAACTTGCGTATGGAGCGATGCGCCATCAGCAGGTCGAGCACCTCGGCCTCGCGGCCGGAAGCAGCGGCGGATGAAAGGGTAGACTCAGTCATGGGGAAGAATAGGTCGTGGGTAGTCGTGGGTAGTCATCGGCTCGGGGCTGACCGCGAACTTACGGCAAACGCGAGCAGGGGGAAATCGCAGACATGCATACGACACTGATCGACGTCGAAACGCTCGACGGCCTGCGGGATGATCGTGAGACTATCATCTTCGATTGCCGTTTTTCGCTGGCAGACACCACGCAGGGCATGGCGCATTGGCAGGCCGGACGTATCCCGGGCGCACGCTACGCACATCTCGACGACGATCTCTCGGGCTGGAAGGTCGCCGGCCATACCGGTCGCCACCCCCTACCCGCCCGCGAGGAGATGAGCGCACGGTTTCGTCGGTGGGGCATTTCCGACGGCTCGCAACTCGTATGCTACGACGACGATGCCGGAGCGTTCGCGAGCCGCTTCTGGTGGCTGTGCCGGTGGTTGGGGCACGAAGCCTGCGCCGTGCTGAACGGTGGATTCAACGCCTGGCAGGGGGCCGGAAAACCCATTGATCACGATCGGCCGGCAATACCCGACCTCGGCGATTTCAAGGCTGCGGATTCACTGGTCGAGCTTGTCGGGTTCGATGCAGTGGCTCGTGGCGAGCATCTGCTGATCGATGCGCGCGAAGCCGCCCGGTACCTGGGCGAGGTGGAACCGATCGACCCGGTGGCAGGCCATATTCCAAACGCGATCAACCTGCCTTTCAAGGAAAACCTCGGCACCGATGGCCGCTGGTTGTCCGCCACCGAACTACAGACCCGCTTCAACCAGGTTATGGAAGACGCTGCCGATCGGCCGATCGCGCACTACTGCGGCTCCGGTGTGACGGCGGCCCACAACGTGCTCGCGATGACCCATGCCGGCCTGCCTGCCGGGGCGCTCTACGCAGGTTCGTGGAGCGAGTGGATTACCCGGAATGCCGAGCGATATTCAACGGAGCGCCCGGACGGCTGACGATGTCTGCGCTCAAAACCACACCGCCCAGTTCGCCGGGCCTTTCGAAATGCCTTTCCAGCGTTTCGGTGACCACCGGAAATGCCAGATCGTTCCACGGAATGCTCGCCTCGTCGAACAGGCCGACCTCCAGCGTTTCGTCGCCCGCCGCCGCGTACCCTTCGCGCAACTCACCGCGAAACATGATGTAGACCTGGCTGATGTGCGGCAGCGAGTACACCGCGAAAAGATGGATGCCGTCCACCCGCGCCTCTGCCTCTTCCAGGCACTCACGCTGCGCACCGTCTTGCAGACTCTCGGCGTTTTCCATGAATCCGGCGGGCAGCGTCCACAGGCCGTAGCGCGGCTCGATGGCGCGACGGCATAGCAGCACCTTGCCCTGCCACACCAGCAGGCAACCCACCACGTTCTTCGGGTTGTCGTACTCGACATGGCCGCACTCGTGGCACAGGGCCCGCGGGCGGTTGTCGCCCGGCGGAACCGACGGTACGACCGGCTGGCCACACTTGCGACAGTACTGACCGGTGCCGCCGGTAGCGGAATCACGCATCGAACAGGCCTCGCACCGAAGCGGGCAAGGGCGTCGACTTGCCGGCCTTCTGATCGACCCAGACGATCTTCGCGCTGCCTCGCGTGAACAGGTTGTCGTTTGAAGCGATCGCATACGTACTGACAAACGAGCTACGGCCCGGGCTGTGCCCACCCATGCGAACGGTGATGTGGGCCGGGTATACGAGCGGGCGCAGATACTCGGCATGGTTGTCGACGATGACCATGCCCTCCCCGCCCAGTGCCAGCGAGGGCAGACCGAGTGCTTCGTACCAGCCCAGCCGAGTTTGCTCGAAGTAGCGGAAATAGACCGTGTTGTTGACGTGACTCAGTGCATCCATGTCGCCCCAGCGAATGGGGAAGGACATCTCGTGCAGCACGGTGCCCTCGGGGAGCAAGGTATCGGTCATCGTTGGAGACGCTGGGTGGCAAACTCGGGTCGGCGCCCATTAGACCACAGACACCTCCGATGCCTGCCAGCCCTTCTCACCCTTGACCGCGACGAACTCGACGTTCTGCCCCTCCGTCAGCGATCGATAACCGTCACCGTCTATCACCCGGTAGTGGACGAACACATCGTCACCTTCGGGGCTGATGATGAATCCGTAGCCCTTCGCATTGTCGAACCACTTGACGGTGCCTTGCTTGCGTTCGGTCATGAACAGTTTCCCTGCGATCTCTCGCATAGCTACCGCCCGCCTTCCGCTGAATGAAACTGTGACGGGCCTTGCGGAAAATACCACGCGCAGGAACGTGATGAGGCTCTCGAGGGCTTGCTCTACACCATTGTTAACAGTGACTTACAAAAAGGTAATGAACTCTGAAGCAGTCAGGGCCTGTCAGCACTCGGCCCATGGGTGTCCATGGGCCGAGTGCTGACAGGCCCTACTTCAGGCTTCGAGCGACGATCTCGAACACATCCGGCGACAGGCCGTCGATGGCGGCGACACGCTGAAGCGCCGCTCTCATCAAGCCTGACCCCGGCTGCCGATACCGCCTCCAGTCGGCGAGCGAGTTGATCAACCGCGCTGCGAGCTGAGGATTTCTGCCGTCCAGACGAATCACGTGATCGGCCAGCAGCTCATAGCCGCGACCGTCGACGGCATGGAAGTGCAACGGGTTGCCCGAGGCGAAGGCTGCGATCAGCGAGCGCAGACGGTTGGGATTGTCAGGCTCGAAGTCCGGATGGCAGGTGAGTGCCACGACCTCGTCGATGACCTTCGGATGGCGGGCCATCGCCTGCAGGGAGAACCACTTGTCGACGACCAGCCGTTCGTGCCGGAACGTCTGGTAGAAATCGGCGAGCGCGGCATCGCGTTCGGCACCGGGCCTGTGGCATAGCGCACCGAGGGCCATGATGCGATCCGTCATGTTGTCGGCGCGCTCGTAACGCGCCACGGCCAGCGCTTGCCAGTGACCCGGCCCCAGCGAACCGAGCAGGCCCAGAGCGACCGCCGCCAGACTACGCTGGCTGATCGCCGATGCATCGAGCACCGCCAGGCCCGGTGCTCGCGGAGCCGACACGAGCGTGCTCAGCGCTGGCTCGTGGGCCTCTGCCAACGCGACCTGTACCGCCACCCGTGCGGCATCCAGGGCAGCGATGTCGATGAGCTCTCGCGAGTCGGCCAGTGTCTTCAAGCTGGGCAAGGACAACATTTCCGCCTTCAAGGCCGGATCGAGCGAGGTATCGGCAAGCACGGCACCACAGGCGTTCACAAAACTGTCGAGTGGCACATCGGCACCGTCCAGTATCGCGTCGATCAGCTGCTGCGCCAGTCGCTGGCCGGCCTCCCAGCGGTTGAAGGTGTCGGTGTCGTGCACCATCAGAAAGGCCAGGGTGTCGGTGCCGGGTTCATGACGCAGGCGTACCGGCGCGGAAAAACCTCGCAACAACGACACCACAGGCCGGCTGGCGACTGCCTCGAAGATGAAGCTCTGCTCGGCCTCGACCACATCGACCACGGTGCTGTCGCCTTCCGGGCGGCCGATGTTCAACGCAAACGACTCACCGCTCGTTTCGCTGCGCCGATCCAGCAGACCCAGACGCAACGGAATATGCAAGGGTGGTTTTTCGGCCTGACCGGACGTGGCCGGGCAGTGCTGTTTCACATGCAGGGTGTATCGCCGAGCATCGGCGTCGTAGTCGTCCGAGACCGTCAGCACCGGGGTGCCCGCCTGTTCGTACCAGCGGCGGAACCGTGTCAGATCTACCTGGCCGGCATCTTCCACTGCCACCACGAAGTCTTCACAGGTGACTGCCTGACCATCATGGCGCTGCACATAGAGATCAATGGCGGCCCGAAAGCGTTCGGCTCCCAACAGCGTGTGCAGCATGCGAATGACTTCAGCGCCCTTCTCGTACACCGTGACGGTGTAGAAGTTGTTGATCTCGATGTAGCGGTCGGGGCGGATCGGATGCGCCATCGGCCCCGAGTCTTCCGGGAATTGGGCCGCGCGCAACAACCGCACATCCTCGATGCGCTTGACCGTGCGCGAGTGCAGGTCGGCGGTGAATTGCTGATCCCGAAATACCGTGAGCCCCTCCTTCAGGCTCAGCTGAAACCAGTCGCGGCAGGTGATCCGGTTACCGGTCCAGTTATGGAAGTATTCGTGCGCGATCACCGACTCCACGCCGAGGAAATCACCATCGGTGGCCGTACGCTCGTCGGCCAGTACATAGCGTGAGTTGAAGATGTTCAACCCCTTGTTCTCCATTGCCCCCATGTTGAAGTCGTCGACCGCGACGATCATGAACCGATCGAGGTCATACTCCAGTCCGTAGACTTCCTCATCCCAGCGCATGGCACGCTGCAAGGCGCCCATGGCGTAGCCGCACTTGTCGAGGTTGTGAGCCTGCACATAGATGTACAGCCCAACTTCGCGACCGCCGGCAGTGGTAAAGGCATCCTCGAAGCAGCGCAGATCGCCGGCGACCAGTGCGAACAGGTAACACGGCTTCGGATGCGGATCATGCCAGTGTGCGGTATGCCGTCCGTTGTTCAGTGATGCCTGCGATACCCTGTTGCCATTGGCCAGCAGGATCGGGCAGCTTGCCTCGTCTGCCTCGATGCTCACATCGAACACCGACAGCACGTCAGGGCGGTCCGGGTACCAGGTGATCTTGCGAAAGCCCTGGGCCTCGCACTGGGTGCAGAAATTGCCACTGGAACGATACAGGCCTTCCAGCGACGTGTTTGCGTCCGGGTCGATGTGCGTGATGACCTCCAGCTCACAGCGATCCGGGAGGTCGGCGATCGTCAGTGTTTCACCGTCGATGACGTACCGCGATGCAGGTAACGCATCGGCATCGAGCAACAATGCTTCGAGTGTCAGCCCGGCGCCATCCAGAACCAGTGGCCCGGCGGCGCTGCGTTCGAGCGACATGCGACAGGTGACACGGGTGTCCGACGGTGCCAGCTCGACATGCAGCGACGTCTTGCTGAGGTGCCAGTTGTAGGGGGTGTAGTCGCTGCGTTCTATCGTGACGGGGGTATCGGTTCGCATGGGTGATCGGTCGGTCGGGTCAGAACAGCAGAGTACACGACTGCCCTGCTTCCACCGGTGTCAGCGCCCCTCGCCATTCGTCGAGGGGCGTGTGCGCCGAAGCCTTCGGGTGAAGGGTACCGAAGTGCTGCGCAGGCGGGATCACCAGTACCAGTGGAGGGTCGCGCACGTACGGCCAGCCCGGCAGGGGCAAGCAGCCTGCGCTAACCTTGCTCCCGGGGATTGCAGAGCCACCACCATTCAACGCGAATGCAACCGATACACAGCATGATGCAAGAGTTCGGACCGTGGATCGCGACGTTCAGCGTGCTGTCGATGCTGTTGCTTGCGGTAACCGTGCTTGCCACGCCATGGCTGGTCGCCCGCCTGCCACAGGATTACTTCACCGAATCCAAGCCCGTACAGCGGCAGCGCGGCGCCCTGCGGGTGGCGGTGCTGATGGTGCGCAATCTGGCCGGCCTGTGCTTCTTGCTGCTCGGTGTGGTGATGCTGATCACGCCGGGGCCGGGCCTGATCGGTATCCTGCTGGGGCTGAGCTTGTGCGAGTTCCCCGGCAGACAGGCCCTGTTACGGCGCCTGGTGGGGCATCCCTCCGTGTATCGTTCCTTGAACTGGTTGCGACGACGGCAGAAAAAACCCCCGTTCGATGCACCGTGAACAGGTAGCACGGTGAACAATGAGAAACCGTTTCGAAGAATCGATGTGGACAGGAAGCACCGTGAACAGCCTGCGCGTACCGCCACCACGCCATTGCCACCCTGTCGGATGAATTCATGATCGCCGAGGTCTGCACACGATGCCCTGTCAGACGACCCCAGCGGGGCACTTATCTGCGGGAGACGAAGGCTGACGAACGCCCGCGATCGTACTCGTTGGCCGGCCTGCTGGTGCTGATCCTGGCCAGCGGAGCGCCACCGACGCTGCCTGCGGACGAGGCATCGCAAGACCGTGAAAGTGTCGAGCAACAGTTGCAGGCGGCCGATGAGCGCCTGCGCAAGCTCGGTGCCGAGATCGAAGCCAGCCGGCAACGCAAGGCAGCCCTTCAGGATAGTCTCGAAGCGAATGACGAGCGGCTCGGAGAGCGTCGCGATCGTGTGGATGCGCTGGATCGTGACATTGCCGACTTCGACGCCAGGCTCGACGATCTGCAGGGCGAGGTCGAGCGCGCCGCACAGACCATCGACACCCGCAGGCGGTTGCTGACAGAGGCATTGCGTCGTTCGCAACGCATCGCCGACAACAGCGGTCTGAAAGCCCTGCTCCAGCACGACGACCCGGCGCTGGCCAATCGGCTCGGCATCTATGCGGATTACGCACTGCGTGCGCAACGCGAGTCCATCGCAGAACAGATCGAAGCCCTGTCGCGCATCGAAGCGGCGGCCGCTACCGCCCTGAAGGATCGGAACTGGCTGAACTACATTCAGCGCAAGGCTTCGTCGCAGCGCGACGCACTGGCCGCCAGCGGCGCCGACAACCGGCGCAACCTGGCGGAGGTAGACAACAGCCTGTCCGAAAAGACCCGCACGGTCGGTGAGCTACGCGCCGACCAGGAACGCCTGCAGACACTGATGAACGCACTGGACAAGACGCCGGGCGCCGGTTCCGGCTATTTCGCCGCCGGCCAGGGTGACTGGTCGTTACCCGTGACCGGCACGATCAAGGCCCGCTTCGGCGATACCAAGGCGGTGGGGAACGTCACGTGGAACGGTCTGTTCATCAGCGCCGATGCGGGTGGGCCGGTACGCACCATCGCGGATGGCGAAGTGGTCTACAGCGACTGGCTGAACGGCTTCGGAATGCTGGTCATCGTCGATCATGGCGACGCCTGGATGAGCCTGTACGGTGGCAACCGGGAAGTGCTCGTGGACCCGGGAAGCTGGGTGGAGTCCGGCATGACCATCGCCACCATCGGTAACGGTATCGTCGGCAATGGCATTGCCGGTGAGGATGGCGCACAACGGCCGGACGGCGTCTACTTCGAGATTCGCCGCGATGCCGAACCGGTGAATCCGGCCGACTGGATCAGAATGGACGGCGGGGCATGAGAGCCTCGCCGCATCGCGCGGCACGCGAGCGCGTCCTCACATGGTCGTATCGTGTGAAAAACCCGTAAACTGAAAGGTACTGGTACTGAAGTCAACCAACCGACCGGTACAACCCCGGAGCGTCCCTGTATGACCGTCAAGACACGATCTCTCACCCTGGTGCTGCTCGGTACCATTATCGGCGGTGGCCTCACCATCGGCCACAGCGTGTTCGGCGCTCGCGATGATCAGGAGCAGTTGCCGCTGGAAGATTTGCGCACGTTCACCGACGTGTTTTCCCGCATCAAGAACGACTACGTCGAAGAGGTATCCGACGAGAAATTGCTGGAATACGCGATCCGCGGCATGCTCAATGGCCTCGACCCGCACTCTGCCTACCTCAATACTGAAGAATTCAACGAGTTGCGTATCGGCACCACGGGTGAGTTCGGTGGTCTGGGCATTGAAGTCGGCATGGAAGACGGCTTCGTCAAGGTGGTATCACCGATCGACGACACGCCTGCCGCACGTGCCGGCATGCAATCCGGGGATTTGATCATCCGGCTCGACAAGACGCCCGTGAAAGGCTTGTCGCTGAACGATGCGGTGAAGCTCATGCGCGGCAAGCCCGGCAGCGTGATTTCGCTGACGGTGATTCGCGAGGGCGAAGATGCCCCTCTGAAAATCGACATCGAACGCGCCGTGATCAAGACCACCAGCGTTCGCAGCCGCATGCTCGACGACCAGTACGGGTACCTGCGCATCTCCAACTTCCAGACCAAGACCACCGCAGATCTGCTGGAGGCGGTCAAGGAAATGAAGAAGGAGGCGAAAGACGGCCTGAATGGCCTGGTACTCGACCTGCGAAACAATCCCGGTGGCGTACTATCCGGCGCCGTCGGTGTGACGGACGCATTTCTGGACGACGGCATGATCGTCTACACCGATGGTCGCGAGCAGGATTCGAAACTTCGCTACGACGCCACGTCGGGCGACATCCTCGATGACAAGCCATTGGTCGTGCTCGTGAACGGTGGCTCCGCATCAGCGTCCGAAATCGTTGCCGGCGCCATGCAGGATCACGGGCGTGCCATCATCATGGGTACCAAGACGTTCGGCAAGGGATCGGTGCAGACCATTCAGGATCTGCCAGCAGGCGGTGCGGTCAAGCTCACCACCTCGCGCTACTACACACCGGAGGGTCGATCAATTCAGGCACTCGGCATCGTTCCGGACATCAAGACGCGGCAGGAGAAGCTCAATCGCCCGGAGGATGGCGAAGAAGAGGATCAGGACGCCCTGTCGGAATCCAGCTTGCGCGGTGCGCTGATCAATGAAGTCGATACGGAAGATGAAGACAAAGCGCCGGAGGAAGCCGAGAAGCCTGCGAACGAAACCGAAGCGTTGATCTACGATGATTACCAGTTGTCCGAAGCGCTGAACCTTCTCAAGGGCCTGTCCATATTGAGCCGGCGCAGCGACAGCTGACGATCGAACCATTCCTCGTCCAGCCTCGGCTGGACGAGGGCGGACCGGTCCGCGCCAACACCGCTCACGGTGGCGCTTCACTGCCATAGGGAAGTCTGTTTCATGCGCATTGTCTTTCTCGATCGCGCCACGATCGGCCCGAACGTCTCGATCACACGGCCTCGTTCAGATCATGAGTGGGTGGAGCATGATCGCTCTGCGCAGGCCGATGTGGTGGAGCGTCTGCAAGGTGCGACAGTCGCGATTTCGAACAAGGTTCCGATCCGCGCCGAGCAGCTCGCGCAACTGCCCGATCTGAAGATGATCAGCGTGGCCGCGACCGGCTACGATGTGATCGATGTCTCTGCCTGCGCTGAACACGGGATCACGGTCAGCAACGTTCGCGGATACGCGGTACACACGGTACCCGAACACACGTTTGCACTGATACTCGGGCTGCGACGCTCGATCGCCGCGTACCAGCAGGACGTCATGAACGGGGAATGGCAGAAGGCGGCACAGTTCTGTTTCTTCAATCATCCGATCAAGGATCTTGCCGGCACCCGGCTCGGCATCATCGGGGAAGGTGCGATCGGTCAGACGGTGGCCGGCATCGCGCGCGCCTTCGGCATGCAAGCGGTATTCGCCGCGCACAAGGGATCCGACGGGCTCGGCCCGCTGTACACGCCCTGGCAGGAGGTCATCGAAACTGCCGATATCATCACCCTGCACGCACCGCTGACCGACCAAACCCGGCATTGCATCGGTCGAGAGGAGTTCGATCAAATGCAGCGCAAGCCGTTGCTCATCAACACCGCCCGCGGTGGTCTGGTAGACGAGCACGCCATGGTAGACGCGCTGGAAGCCGGCAAGATCAGCGGTTTCGCCTTCGATGTGCTCACCAGCGAACCTCCGGCCGCCGACAACCCGCTGATGCAGGTACTCGACCGCCCTGATGTGATCGTCACGCCGCATATCGCCTGGGCCAGTGATGAGGCGATGCAGGAAGTCTGGCGCCAGACCATCGATCACATCGATGCATTTCTCGACGGGCAGCCCAGGAATACGTTGACCTGACAACCGCCACCGTGCATTCCGAGCGGTGCACCTGACCGTAGGCTGGTCGGTCGAGCGCCCGGTTCCCGTCAGCAGGCAGTCAGGCGACCCGTTGCCCTGCAGACCACACCGAGCGCACCGTGGGTATGCCGCTGGCAGAATCGGCATTGGCCACCCGAACCACATCGGCGCGCAGGCCCGGCGCCAGGTGCCCGCGATCGTGCAACCCGGCCGTGCGCGCGGGAGTGTCGGTGACGCGGCGCAGGGCTTCCGGCAGTGAACAGGCCTGCAGTTCGCCAGCGAGCAGAAACGCACTCTGCAGCAGGCTTGCAGGAATGTAATCTGACGAAAGGATGTCGAGACAATCGAGTGCCGCCAGTTCGCGGGCCGATACATTCCCCGAATGGGAACTGCCGCGAACCAGATTGGGTGCCCCCATCAGCACCGCCATGCCGCCATCGTGCGACAGTCGGGCCGCCGCCTCACTGGTGGGAAACTCCGCTATACCGACGCCCAGCTTGATTGATTCGGCCACGTGAGCCTCGGTGGCATCATCGTGGCTGGCGAGTGCCAGGTTGCGGCTTCGAGCCTGCTCGCTGATGGCGAGCCGGTTGGGTTCGGCGTACATTCTCGAAGCGTTCAGGCGCTCGTCGACGAAGCGAGCAAATTCGGCATCCGACATCTTCCGCGTGCCCTGGTAGTAGCGCGCGTATTCCTCCATCGATGCGAACTGCCGCTGACCCGGGGCATGGTCCATCACGGAGATCAATTCCACGGCATCGGCTATGCCGCACGCCTGCCCGCGCGCATCGAAGAACCTGGCAAGGTCCTCCATGACATTGGGCGCGGACACCTCACAGCGCAGGTGCAGACGATGATCTACCCGCAGCCGCTGATCGTCGCAGGCTTTTACCAACGCGATGGCTAGCTCGCTCATCTCACCGGTCTCCAGGTATTCATCGGCATAGGTACCGATGCGCAGGCAGTCGAACACCGTGGTGATGCCGGCCGTGGCGATCTGACCATCATGAGCCTGGATTGCCGCCGGCATCGACCAGCGCACGCCCGGGCGTGGCGAGTAATGGGTTTCCAGGTGATCGGTATGCAATTCGACGAGCCCGGCGATCACATGGTCGCCCTGCATATCGGTACCTGACGACATCGGCCCGGTGGCGATGTCGTCGATGCAGCCGTTCACCATTCGCAGAGAACCGTGAACTACCTCGTCCCGCATCACGATGCGTGCGTTACGCAGCACCTGCTCATGCCCATCCTGTGTCATCTGCGAAAACCCGAGCGAGCGATCGATCGACTATGGCGTGCAGCGGGCGGTGTCGCAAGGGTAATCAGAACTCGATAACCCGCGACCCTTCCACATGATGTCGACAGGCTCAACGTCACCGTCGTGCAGGGGACCCAGTGGTGTCCTGTGACACATCGATGATCACGCCATGATTCGAAAGTCAGATTGCGGCATCTGGCAGATGCCAGTCCAGCGAGCGACGCCGCACGTTGACCGAATCCGCAAGCACCTCCACCGTGCCGCTCCAGCCGAAGTCGGCTACCACTCGCCCGTCAGGATGGCGCTGACTCGCCCAGGATGGCAGGCTCGCTTCGGGTACCACGCGTGAACCGGATTCGAGCGAGAGCATGATCGACTCGGAACCCCTGGACAACACCACGAACGGCGGCACGATGCTCACATGACCGGTCCGACTCAACGTCATGCCGACGCGCCGCAACGGCTCTACGATCGGGTCTGGGCTCGCCTCTGAACGACCTGACAGGCCAGGCATGTCTCCATCGCCTGCCTCGGCGATCGGATCCGGTTGCGTCAGTGCGACCCACGAGGGGGTACTTTCGTCTTCCCGGGTCTCTATGACGCCGGTATCGATCGACAGGGTGCCGTCCTGTCGCAGGGCGACACTGGCGGCGGACTCGTGCGACAGCAGACCTGCCAGGTGATCGCTGGTTGCCAGTGCATCCACGGAACTTGCCTGCGCGAACCGACCCACGCTACCCGAAGTCACCGCCTCGCTGGCCAGCAACAACACCGCAAGCGCAGTGCATAGCGTCGGCGTCGTTGCCGATTGCACGAAAGCGCTGAATACTCGGCCGACCGGTGACTTCGTTGCCGGCACCCCATCGGTTTCGCTGCAACCTGATCCTGCCGTTTTGCCTTGCCCGGACTCATCCTGATCGTCGGGTTCACCGCTGCATGTACTCATGTGTATCTCTTCCTACCGAGGTGAAATACCTAGCGTTCCGAAAACATGCCATCGCACGATGACACGACAGTGAACCCGCACCGATTACAGATCAAGCATGTGCGCGGACGGTAGCGTAGTGCAGGTCGGCATACAGCCTTAGATACGGTAACGTTACTGGTGCGCGAGGCATGAGCGATCGCTGGCATACCGCATCAAACAGGTACTATGGCGCATCCTGCGGCTGAGTCAAATTTACAGCAGGACGAGAGAGCCTCTGAAAATGGTACTGGTTCCGGGCGCTTGCGAGAGTCACCGGGTACTCTGCGGTGCCCCGTCGTTCCAGACCCGCTCGGAAGCGCCGAGCACGGATCCTCGAGGAAATACCGCACGTTCTTCTTACAATCAGGAGCTGTCACCATGAGAAATGTTTTCTATATCATCGGCGTGGTCGTCGTCGTCATTGTCGTGCTGCGTCTGGCAGGTGTTGCCTGACAGCACTCGACGAGCAACCAGGCGATCCGTATTCGCCTGCGAGCCGGGGCCATTGGGGCTCCGGTTCCTTGATTCGGGACCATTCGTGCTCTCTCCGGCGAGCCCTGTTCGGGGTCGCTCTTCTCTCGTTCGCAGGAAATCGTACATGCTGAAGTTCTACTTCCATCCCACGCCCAACCCTATGAAGGTTGCCTTGTTTCTCAGCGAAGCAGGGCTCGAGGCGGAGCTGATACCGATCGATACGCTCAAGGGAGAGCAGCACACCAGGGCGTTTCGCGACATCAACCCGAACGCCAAGTTGCCCGCGATGGAAGTCGATGGCAAGCGGGTGTTCGACTCCACCGCCATCCTGCTCTACCTGAGCGAGAAGGAACAGTGCTTCGGTGGTCCTGCCGATGCGCGCAGCGAGCTGCTATCGTGGTTGATGTTTATTGCCAGCGGGCTCGGCCCATACTCCGGCCAGTCGGTCCACTTTCGGCATATGGCACCCCAAGACCTCGATTACGCCGTCAACCGATACCTCAAGGAGGCGCAACGGCATTATCAGGTACTGGACGATCATCTGGACGGGCGTGATTACTTCGTCGGCGGCGAATACACGATCGTGGACATCGCCGCCTGGGGCTGGGTCGATCGCGCCACGATGGTGCTCGGCGAGAACGGCATCGATGCCTACCCGAACGTGAAGCGCTGGTTCGCGATGATCGACGCCAGGCCCGCCGTGGCGAAGGCGCGCGAGTACGGCAAGGGAATTCAGTTCAAGGGCGAGCGTGACGAGGAAGCGATGCGAGCGTTGTTTCCGCAGAACTATACGTAGGGCTTCAACCGAAATCTGTTCTGGCCGGAAGCAGGGGTTTCGGTCAGAGCCCGAGGCAACCAGGCTGGTGTCTATCTTGCTAGCCCGGCTAGGCCGGATGAACGAAGGATCAGGCTGATCATCGGTAAAGCGCCTGCGTGGTCACTCTGTTGCTGGTGTACCATGCCCGCGCCCCCAGGCGTGATTCAGCACGTCTCTCGCTGCACCTCAACGGCCCCCGATCATGATCACAGTACTGCGCCACTCCTGGGCCCTGTTGCTCGGCCTCCTGCTGCTGATGCTCGGCAACGGGCTTCAGGGTACCTTGCTTGGCGTACGCGGGTCGATGGAGCAGATGAACTCGTCGACCATGGGTTACATCATGTCGGCATACTACGTGGGGTTCCTCGGCAGCTCGCGTCTGACACCCTTCATGTTGCAGCGTGTCGGCCATGTGCGAGTGTTCGCCGCCTACGGTTCGCTGGTGTCCGCCGCGTTCATTCTCTATGCCGCCTTCGTCAATCCTGTCGCGTGGTGGTTCCTGCGGTTTCTGGTCGGCTTCTGCCTGTGCGGTGTCTACATCGTGGCCGAGAGCTGGCTCAATCACTCGGCCACCAATGAGACGCGTGGCCAGGCACTCTCGCTCTATCTCATCGTGCAGATGGGCGGTATCGTGCTGGGTCAGCTTCTGCTGAATGTGGCGGACCCCGGTGGCTACGGGTTGTTCGTGCTGATCACCGTGCTGGTATCCGTGTCGATCGCGCCCATGCTGCTATCGTCCAGTCGGGCACCGGTACATGAAACCGCCAGATCGATGACGATCCGGGAATTGATAGGCGCCTCGCCGTTGGCCTGCTTCGGCTCCCTGATGCTCGGCGGGGTATTTGCCATCCTGTTCGCGATGTCGCCGGTCTATGCGACCGAGCGCGGACTCGGCATCGCCCAGACGTCCTACTTCGTCACCGCCATCTTTCTGGGCGGCATGCTGCTGCAGTTCCCGATAGGCTGGTTGTCCGATCGCATGGACCGACGCAAGCTGATCATCTTCGCGGCTGCCATCGGTGGGCTGTCCGGTTGGGTCGGGATGCTGTTCGGCGACAACCTGTTCGTACTGCTGGGTGTAGCCTTCGTGCTCGGCGGCATGTCGAATCCGCTGTATTCGCTGCTGATCGCCCATGCCAACGATTTCCTCGAATACGACAGGATGGCTGCGGCCTCCGGCGGCCTGCTCTTCATCAACGGACTGGGAGCGATGACCGGGCCCATCGTGGTCGGTTACGTCATGTCGCGCTTCGGCAACGAGTGGTTCTTCATCCTGCTGGTGCTACTGCTCACATCGATCATGGTTTACGGGCTCTATCGCACCACTCGGCGCGAATCCATCGCTACCGCCGATCATTCCCCGTACGTGGCGCTCAGCACCCGCTCGACCTATGTCTATACCGACTACGCGATCGAGGCCGCCGAGGAGCAGCACCTGGACCGTGCCGGGGAGCAGGATGAAGCTGTCGAGCACAGGCCCTAGTGCAACACTGCAACGCCTGAGTCGTACGAACAGCTTTCAGCCCTTGCAGTACACCATGAGTCATTCCACGGTGACAGACTTGGCGAGGTTACGCGGCTGATCCACATCGGTGCCCTTGATGATCGCCACGTGATAAGACAACAACTGTAGCGGTACCGTGTAGACGATGGGTGCGATCAGCGGGTCGCAATGAGGCACTTCGAGTACCGTCATCGTGGCGTCGCTGCGAAATTTCGCCTGTTTGTCCGCGAACACGTACATCAGCCCGCCGCGCGCACGCACCTCTTCCACGTTCGACTTGAGCTTCTCCACCAGCTCATTGTTCGGCGCGACCACGATCACCGGCATGTCGGCATCGATCAAGGCCAGCGGGCCGTGCTTGAGTTCGCCGGCTGCGTAGGCTTCCGCGTGTATGTAGGAGATCTCCTTGAGTTTCAGGGCACCCTCCATCGCGATCGGATACTGCTCACCGCGGCCGAGAAACAGGCTGTGGTGCTTGTCCGCGAAGCCCTCGGCGAGCGCCTGGATGGCTGCATCCATTCCCAGAACCTGTTCGAGCTTGGCCGGCAGGCTCTGCAAGGCGTGCACAATTTGACGCTCCTTCTCCACCGTCATGCCCTTGTGGTGCCCGACGGCAGCGGTGAGCATCAGCAGCCCGGCGAGCTGTACCGTGAATGCCTTGGTGGAAGCCACACCGATTTCGGCACCGGCCTTCATCAGGTAACTCATGTCGGATTCGCGAACGAGCGACGAGCCCGCCACGTTGCACAGCACCAGGCTGCTCATGTATCCCTGCTGCTTCGACAGGCGCAGGGCAGCCAGCGTATCCGCGGTTTCACCCGACTGCGAGATGGTCACCAGCAGGCTGTTCGGCCGTACGAAGGAGTCGCGATAGCGGTATTCCGAAGCGATCTCCACGTTGCAGGAAACACCTGCGAACGCCTCGAACCAGTAACGCGCCGCCAGGCCGGCGTGATAACTGGTACCACAGGCAATGATCTGCACATGCTCCACGCGGGCGAGCAGCTCTGCCGCATTGTCACCGAAGGCCGAATCGAGTACGGCTCCGCTGGCCAGCCGACCTTCCAGGGTTCGCTGGATGGCTACCGGCTGTTCGTGAATTTCCTTCTGCATGTAGTGGCGATACTGGCCCTTGTCGCTGGCATCGTGCGACAGGGTCGACTCTTCGACGGCACGCTCCACCGGGTTCCCCGCGTGATCGAATATCCGCACCTCGCGCCGCGTGATCTCGGCCACATCACCCTCTTCCAGATAGGCGAACCTTCGTGTCACCGGTAGCAGGGCAAGCTGGTCAGAGGCGATGAAGTGCTCACCGACCCCGTACCCGATGACCAACGGCGACCCGGAGCGAGCCACCACCAGACGATCCGGGTGCCGTTGATCCATGATGACCGTGCCGTAGGCACCGTCGAGCCTGGCGACGGTGGCCTGCACCGCACTCAGCAGATCGTCCTTGCTCTTCAGGTGATGATCCACCAGATGTGCGATCACCTCGGTGTCCGTGTCGGAAGCGAACACATAGCCCAGGGCGATGAGTTCCTCGCGTAGCGCGGCATGGTTCTCGATGATGCCGTTATGCACCACTGCGATGCGCTCGACGGACACATGCGGGTGCGCGTTGGTTTCATTGGGCTCGCCGTGAGTGGCCCAACGGGTATGGGCGATACCGATACCACCCGGCAGCCCTTCGCGCTCCACCGCATCCACCAGCTCACGTACCTTCCCGACCCGCCGGACGCGCCGAAGCTGCCCCTGATCATCGACCGTGGCGACCCCTGCGGAATCGTAACCGCGATACTCCAGGCTCTGCAGGCCCATCAAAAGGATATCGGCGATATCCCGTTGCGCTACCGCTCCAACGATGCCACACATGACTCAGCCCTCTTTCTTCGGTCGCTGCCAGCCGTCCACGTCGCGCTGGTTGGCGCGACTCAGAGACAGGGTTTGTGCGGGAACCTCGCGCACGATGGTCGAGCCGGCGCCGAGCGTGGCACCGTCGTTCACCGTCACCGGGGCCACGATAGCCGTATTGGAGCCGACGAACACGTCTTCACCGATGACGGTGCGATGCTTGTTCGCACCGTCGTAATTGCACGTTATCGTGCCTGCACCGATATTCGTGCGCGACCCCACCGAGGCATCGCCTACGTAGCTCAGGTGGTTCACCTTGGCACCGGCTTCGATCGCCGCGTTCTTCGTTTCCACGAAGTTGCCGATTCGCACCGCATCGGCCAGCACCGTACCGGGGCGCAGCCGGGCGAACGGGCCGACCGAACAACCCGGACCGACGTGGGCGCCATCGAGCACACTGTGCGAGTGAACAACGCTGCCGGCCTCGACGATGGTGTTGTTCAATACACAGTTCGGACCGATACGAACGCCATTGCCGAGTTCGCACTTGCCCGTGAAGACGCAGTTCACGTCGATTTCGACATCACTGCCTGTGAGCAGAGACCCCCGGATATCGATACGCGACGGGTCGAGCAGAGAAGCACCTTCCGCCATCAGCCGCTCGGCTGCATTCCGTTGAAAGCGCCGCTCGAGCATGGCTAGCTGGGCGCGGCTGTTGACGCCATCGACCTCCCAGGCGTGTGCAGGCTGCACGGTGTCGATGACCAGCCCTTCCGCGACCGCCAAGGCGAACAGGTCGGTAAGGTAATACTCACCCTGGGCATTGTCGTTGCCGATGCGCTGCAGCAGTCTCAGCAACCACTCTCCCCGGATGGCGAGCACGCCGGAGTTCATTTCGCGAATGGCAAGCTGCTCGATGCTTGCATCCTTCTGTTCCACGATGCCGGTAACCGTACCTTCGGCGTCACGAACGATGCGCCCATAGCCGGTGGCGTCATCCAGCGTCAGCGTCAACAGCCCGACCCGGCGTGGGCCGACACGATCGAGCAGGGAACGATAGGTATCGACTTCCGTCAGTGGATTGTCACCGTAGGCGATGAGCACATGGTCTTCGTCTTCGATACCGGCAAGGCCCTGTTGTACCGCATGGGCCGTACCCAGCTGTTCAAGCTGCAGCGCCCAGGTAACCGCGTGAGTAATGGATGCCTTGACCTGCTCGGCACCGTGCCCGACCACCACCGTGACGCTGTCCGGGCCGAGACCTGCAGTCGTGTCGAGCACGTGCCCGAGCAACGGCTTGCCCGCGAGAGGATGCAACACCTTGGGAAGTGAGGAACGCATTCGCGTGCCTTTGCCGGCAGCGAGAATGATCAGTCGAAGAGCCATGAAAATTGCCAGAGCCGGTAGGGGAACACGTTGACGAAACGGTACCTGACAAGGGCTCTAGAGCCTGTCTTCCATGAACCCATAGGTGCCTGAGGGATCATGAATGACAAGCCCGAGGTCACCGGTACGACCCGAGCCCCGATGGGCATTACCATCGGCTGACACCACACCTTCTTCAGCCGTGAGTGCCAACGATCGCACAGATCAGGCCAAGCCAGAAGGTAGCAATGCCGCCACCTCATCCAGCAAAGCACCACGTGTGCGGTCGTCCGATCAGCTACACCCCCATGCCGGGGCTTTAATCACTCAGCCCGTTGGCGTCTGTGGGCTGGAGATGGACTGACCCAGTGGCATCGCAAGCCCTGGAGCATTCAAGCAGCTGGACGTTGCCAGCGTACCGATCAGCCCCGACGGAGTTTCCTGGCCAGCTGCAACTGTGCGGACGCTTCGGCCAGCCGGGTCTGGACAGCGTTGTAGTCGATATCTTCGGGCTTGTTGCCAGCCAGCTCAGCCTCGGCCTCTTCCTTCGCCTTCTGAGCCTCCGCCTCGTCGATATCGTCGATACGCAGTGCCGTATCTGCCAGGATCGTGACGACATAGGGCTGCACTTCGATCAACCCACCGGATACGTAGATGTCCAGTTCCTCACTGTCGTCAGCCGTGGTCACCCGAACCTCACCGGGTTTGATCCGGCTCATGAACGGGGCGTGCCCGGGAGTTATCCCCACCTCACCGAGCTGTGCCGACGCGATGACCATGGTCGCCTCACCGGAGAAGATCGACTTCTCCGCACTGACGATCTCGACGTTCAGGGTGGCGGCCATGATCAGGCAGCCTCTTTCTCGTCTTCAGACTTCTTGTCATCGGACTTCTTGTCGTCGGATTTCTTGTCGTCGGAGATTTCTTCTCCGATTTCTTGAAGTTCTCGACCGCTTCCTCGATGGTGCCCTGCATGTAGAAGGCCTGCTCGGGCATGTGATCGTACTCGCCATCCACGATTCCCCGAAATGCTGCGATTGTGTCTTTCAGCGAGACATACTTGCCAGGTGAACCGGTGAAAACCTCGGCGACGAAGAAGGGTTGCGACAGGAACCGCTGCACCTTCCGGGCACGCGCAACGGTCTGCTTGTCGTCCTCCGACAGCTCGTCCATGCCCAGGATCGCGATGATGTCGCGAAGCTCCTTGTAGCGCTGCAGTGTGTTCTGTACGGCACGGGCACAATCGTAGTGCTCCTGACCGATGACCAGAGGATCAAGCTGGCGGCTCGTGGAGTCGAGCGGATCCACCGCGGGATAAATGCCCAGCTCCGCGATATTTCGAGACAGAACGACGGTGGCATCCAGGTGGGCAAAAGTCGTTGCAGGCGATGGATCGGTAAGGTCGTCTGCCGGCACGTAAACCGCCTGCACCGAGGTGATAGAGCCTGACTTGGTCGAGGTGATGCGTTCCTGCAGAACGCCCATCTCTTCCGCGAGCGTCGGCTGGTAACCCACCGCCGAAGGCATCCGCCCCAACAGAGCCGACACTTCGGTTCCAGCAAGCGTGTAGCGATAGATGTTGTCGATGAACATCAACACGTCGCTGCCCTGGTCACGAAAATACTCGGCCATGGTCAAACCCGACAGGGCCACCCGCAGACGGTTGCCCGGGGGCTCGTTCATCTGACCGAATACCAGGGCAACCTTGTCGAGGACGTTCGAATCCTTCATTTCGTAATAGAAGTCGTTACCCTCCCGCGTGCGTTCACCCACCCCGGCGAATACCGAAAATCCGGAATGCTCGATGGCGATGTTCCGGATAAGCTCCAGCATGTTGACGGTCTTGCCGACACCGGCTCCGCCGAACAGACCGACCTTGCCGCCCTTGGCAAACGGGCACAGCAGGTCGATGACCTTGATGCCCGTTTCGAGCAGCTCGGTGGAACCCGACTGATCGGCATAGGTGGGGGGCTCGCGGTGAATCGGCATGTGCTCTTCCGTCTCGATCGGACCGGCATCGTCGATCGGATGCCCGAGCACGTTCATGATCCGACCCAACGTGCCCTTGCCGACAGGCACCTGGATGGGTTGATTGGTGTTGGTGATCTCGACACCTCGTTTCAGGCCTTCCGACGTTCCCATGGCGATGGTCCTGACCACGCCGTCACCGAGTTGCCCCTGTACTTCCAGGACCGTCTCGCTGTCGGCTACCGTCAGTGCGTCATAGATCTTCGGAACGGCGTCCCGTGCAAACTCGACGTCCACGACGGGGCCGATGACTTCTACTATGGATCCAGTGCTCATGATGCTTGATTCCAGTCTCTTGAACGTTGATGGGTTCTATCACCGCTTCCGACCAAGGGAAGCCAGGGTGGAACACCGTTGATTGCCACATTGCCCCTTCATGCCATGTGCATGGTGGGCAATGATTTACCGAGTATCGATCAGACCGCCGCGGCCCCACTGACAATCTCGGAGATCTCCTGAGTGATCGCCGCCTGGCGAGCCTTGTTGTATTTCAATTGCAGTTCATCGATCAGCTCACCGGCATTGTCGGACGCGCTCTTCATCGCAACCATTCGCGCAGCCATCTCACAAGCCACGTTCTCGACCACCGATTGATACACGAGGGATTCGACATAGCGAACCATCAGGTGATCGACCACACCCTTCGCGTCCGGCTCGTAGAGGTAATCCCAGTGATGTTGCAGCTTCTTGTCCTCATCGGCTTCGGCGGGAATCAGCTGAGTGACATGTGCTTCCTGGGTCATCGTGTTGACAAACTCGTTCTCCACCAGAAAAAGACGATCGATCTCGCCTTCGTCGTAGGCATCCAGCATGATCTTGACAGGCCCGACAAAGTCGGCTAGCTCGGGAGAATCGTCCAGTTCGGAAACCTTGCCAACGATGTTGCTACCCAACCGGCTGAAGAACTGCAAGGCCTTCTTGCCGACGGTCACGATATCGATCTCGGCACCCTGCTCCGACCACTCGCTCATCGAGGCTATGGCCGTCTTGAACGTGTTCGTGTTCAAGCCACCGCACAGACCTCGATCCGAAGAGACGATGATGTAACCCACCCGCTTGACCTCCGGCCGATCCATCAGGTAAGGGTGGTGGTACTCGACGTTCGCCGATGCGACATGGCCGATGACGTCACGCATCTTGATGGAGTAAGGGCGGTTGGCGCGCATGCGCTCCTGCGCCTTGCGCATCTTCGAGGCCGCGACCATTTCCATCGCTTTCGTGATCTTCTGAGTATTCTGGATACTCTTGATCTGATTGCGAATTTCCTTACCAGATGACATGGCTGACCCCTACCAACTGCCGTTCGACTTGAAGGCGTCTATACCTTTTCGGAAGGCTGCCTGGATGTCGTCGGTGTAGTCACCACTTTCGTCGATCTCGTCGAGCAGATCCTGGTGGTTCGAGCGGAAATGCGAGTGCAGACCTTCCTCGAAGGAGACGATCTTCGATATCTCGATGTCGTCAAGATAGCCTTCGTTCGCGGCGAACAGGGAAACGCCCATCTCACTGACAGTCAGCGGTGAATACTGCTTCTGCTTCATCAGCTCCGTGACTCGCTGGCCACGCTCGAGCTGCTTCCGGGTTGCTTCATCGAGATCCGAGGCAAACTGCGAGAAGGCCTGCAATTCACGATACTGAGCGAGCGCGAGACGCACACCGCCACCGAGCTTCTTGATGATCTTGGTCTGTGCCGAACCACCGACTCGCGATACGGAGAGGCCGGCATCGATGGCGGGCCGGATACCCGAGTTGAACAGGTCGGTTTCCAGGAAGATCTGGCCATCGGTGATCGATATGACGTTGGTCGGAACGAAGGCTGACACGTCGCCGGCCTGCGTCTCGATGATCGGCAGGGCGGTCAGTGATCCGGTCTTGCCCGTGACTTCGCCATTGGTGATCTTCTCGACGTAGTCCGAATTGACCCTGGACGCACGCTCGAGCAACCGGGAGTGGAGATAGAAGACATCACCTGGGTAAGCTTCACGGCCCGGCGGACGACGCAGCAGTAGCGATACCTGGCGATAGGCCCACGCTTGCTTGGTGAGATCGTCATACACGATCAGTGCATCTTCGCCACGATCACGAAAGTACTCACCCATGCTGCAACCGGAGTACGGAGCCACGTACTGCAGGGCAGCCGCATCAGCCGCACCAGCCGCCACGATGATCGTGTTGTCCATGGCACCGTGTTCTTCAAGCTTGCGCACCACGTTGGCGATAGTGGACTGCTTCTGCCCGATCGCGACGTACACACACTTGATGCCGGAATCCCTTTGATTGATGATCGCATCGATGGCCACCGCAGTCTTGCCGGTCTGGCGATCGCCGATGATCAGCTCTCGCTGACCCCGGCCCACCGGTACCATCGCGTCGATGGCCTTCAGACCGGTCTGCACCGGTTGATCTACCGACTGGCGCTCGATGACGCCAGGCGCCACCTTCTCGATGGGTGCGGTCTGTTGCGTATCGATGTCGCCCTTCCCATCGATGGGCTGACCCAGTGCGTTGACCACCCGGCCAAGCAGCTCAGGCCCCACCGGCACTTCGAGAATGCGACCGGTGCACTGGACCTTGTCACCCTCGGTGAGGTCTTCTGCGTCGCCCAGAACCACCGCGCCGACGGAGTCGCGCTCGAGGTTGAGGGCCAGGCCGAAAAGATTGTTCGGGAAGGCGATCATCTCGCCAGACATGGCATCATCGAGGCCATGGATGCGCACGATGCCGTCACTGAGACTGACGATCGTGCCTTCGGTTCTGGCGTCTGCCTTGCCTTCGAAATTACCAATCCGTTGCTTGATCAGTTCGCTGATTTCTGACGGGTTCAATTGCATGTCTTGAGATCCTTTGGTGTTCGGTTGGTCACCGTGACGGTGACTCTGCTACGGCACACACGCCTGCGGTTCATCACCCGGCAATCGCCCTGCTCATCTTTTCCAGACGACCCTTCAAAGAGCCATCGATCACCAGATCGCCGGCGTGCACTATGGCTCCGCCCATCAGGGAGTCATCCACACTGCAGGTGACGTTCACCTTGCGATCGAGGCGCTTGCCCAGCGCATCCGCTATGCGCTCACGCTGAGCGTCGTCGAGCTCGAATGCCGAAACCACGGATGCTTCGATCAGCCCTTCCGCCTTCGCCCTGAAGGCTTCGTAGTTCTCCCGAATCGCGGGTAGTGCCAGCAAGCGCTCATTCTCGGCGAGCAATCTGAGAAAGTTGCGGCTTTCATCGTCCATGCCATCGGCAGCAACGGTCTCGACCATTTCGGACTTCTCGGCAGCGGTGGCACCGGGCTCTTCCAGCCGTTGCGCCATTTCCGGGTTGCTGACGAGAGCCGCCCAGAACTCCAGCCGGGCAGACCAGTCGTCGAAACGGCCTTCCTGCTGTGCCGTTTCAAATATCGCACGTGCGTACGGACGTGCCGCCGTTGAGTAATCAGCCATGGTCGTTCAAGCTCCTCAGATCTGCGTGACCAGGTCGTCGATGACCTCGGCGTGAGCGTTGGAGTCGACCTCCCGTTTCAGGATTCGGCTAGCGCCTTCCACTGCCAATGCCCCGACCTGCTTGCGCAGACTCTCTCTGGCGCTGACAACCTCCTGTTCGATTTCCGAAGAAGCCGCCTCTTTCAGACGCTCGCCCTCACTGCGGGCAGTGCTCTTCGATTCCTCGACGATGTCATTGCCGCGCTTCTTGGCCTGGGCAACTATTTCTGCCGCCTGCGACTTCGCCTCTTCCAGCATGGTAGCGATTTCGGCCTCGGCTTCCTCGCGCTTCTGCTCGCCCTTTTCGGCGTCTGCCAACCCCTGTGCGATCTTCTCCTGCCGCTCGCGAAGCGCACCCATGATGGGCGGCCACACGTACTTCATGCAGAAAATGACGAAGATCGCGAACGAGATGGCCTGACCGAGTAATGTCAGATTCAGGTTCACGTTGCTCTCCTGTCCGTCAAATCAGGCCCGATCAGCCCGGAACCTGGCCAATGAAGGGGTTGGCGAAGGTGAAGAACAGCGCGATACCCACACCGATCATCGGCACCGCGTCGAGCAGGCCGGCCACGATAAACATCTTGACCTGCAACATCGGTGTCATTTCCGGTTGACGTGCGGCGCCTTCCAGAAAGCGACCACCCAGAATACCGAAACCGATGGCGGTGCCCAGAGCGCCCATGCCGATCAGAAGTGCTACGGCCACCGCCGTCAAGCCAACTACAATTTCCATCATTTCTCCAGAAAGTTATCTAAGGGTAGAACCAGGGTCGAGCCTATAAAAAGATACGGACAACCTGCAGCGCAAGCTAGAAAGAACATCGCCAGCCGGGAGCCTCCCGACAGGTAATCAGTGATTTTCGTGCGCCATGGCCAGATACACGATGGTGAGCATCATGAAAATGAATGCCTGCAGCGAGATGATCAGAATATGGAAGATGGCCCAAGGAACGGACAGCGCCCACTGCGCATAGAAAGGCAGCAAAGCGATGAGGATGAAGATCAACTCACCGGCATACATGTTCCCGAACAGCCGTAGCGAGAGCGAGATCGGCTTCGCGACCAGGGCGACACCTTCGAGCAGGAGATTCACCGGCACGAACAGTGTCTGCACGATCGGGTTGCCACTGCTGAACGGCTGTAGCGTGAGCTCCTTGACGAAGCCCATCGGGCCCTTGATCTTGAAGCTGTAATAGAGGATGAGGGCGAACACCGACAACGACATGCCGAACGTGATGTTGACATCCGTGGTGGGCACGATCTTCATGTAAGGGATACCGATCGCCTCGGTGGCACGCGGAACGAAATCCACGGGTATCAAGTCCATCAGGTTCATCAGGAATACCCAGACGACGATGGTCAGTGCCAGAGGGCCGATGAGTTCACTCTTGCCGTGGAAGGTTTCACGAACCGTGGTATCGACGAACTCGACCAGCATTTCGACGAAGTTCTGCAGGCCTCCGGGCACGCCGGCCGTTGCACGATCCGCACCTTTCTTGAAAAGCCAGATGAACAGGCCTCCTAGCGCGATGGACCAGAACATGGAATCCAGATGCAGGGCCCAGAAACCCATGGCGGCTGCGTCTTCGGAACTGTGTGCCAGGCTGAGGCCGTGTTCGGGGTGATAACCCACCATCAGGTTCTGCAGATGATGCTGGATATATTCGCTAGAGGTCGGGTTTTCGCTGGCCATGGCTCTTCTTGTTGATCAAGCCCGCTGGCTCGAAGGACGACTGGTTCTTGCTCGAAATACTCCCGGCGAAGCCTTCCAGCGCTGGCTGTCAGACATTCACACGCCGTTCGCGATGGCTGACCACGAGTGGTACCAACCATCCTAGCGCTTGTACTCCTATGAAACCTGCGAACAACGCCGCTGGGTTCACGGAAGTCATCTTGATGAACACGATGGCGAACAATGCCATCGACAGAATTAACTTGCCTGCCGCACCGGCGTAGAACGACCGGACGATCAGAGCTGCCGCACGTGCCCCCCGATAGCGAAACGCACGGAAGGCGAAATACAAGTTCGGCGCCCAGTAGATCATCCCGCCTACAAACGCCGACACCCCGACACTGCTACCGAAGATCGAACCGATGGCACCGAACCCGAATGCTGCAACCAACTGCCACCCCAGCATCAGCCTGATGATGCGCAGCCGATCTATTGCGCTCGGCATGTGCTCAAACCAGCTAGAACGGTAGACACGGACATCCTACAGGGAAGGCGTGGGGGCGAATTATAACAGCCTTTAACTCGTCTGCAGTCGCTTAGCGGCAACGTGAGGAATCATTTTCAGTGCCTACGAACGCCGAACACCGTGCCTGCGTATGAGCGGTTCCCGCAGGGTACGCGTTGAAGAACCACGATCCATTCATCGTATGTGCGCGAGTATGCCCTCGAGTTCAGCCACCGAGGTGTAGGCGATTTCCAGCTTGCCCGCACCGCCGCGCCTGTGATGAATCTGAACCGGCGCTCCTAGCCGTTCCCCCAGGCCGCGACGCAGCACCTCGATATCAGGGTCGGTACTCGGCGCCGGTGAGGCAGGCTTCGGCCCATCCTTCAGTTCCTTGATCAGACGCTCCAACGAACGCACCGTGAGCGCTTCATCGACGGTACGCCGCACCAACCCGGCCTGCGCCTTTGCCGGCGCACCAAGCAAGGCGCGCGCATGGCCCATGTCGATCTCGACGCGATCGATAGCCTGCTTGACGACATCGTCGAGTTCCAGCAGACGCAGCAGGTTTGTTACCGACACCCGCGAGCGGCCGACAGAATCGGCAACCGCCTGATGCGTCATCCCGAATTCGTCACAGAGCCTGCTCAGTGCCTCGGCCTCTTCAAGCGGGTTGAGATCCTTGCGCTGGATATTTTCTATCAGTGATACGGCCGCCACGGATCGATCGTCCAACTCACGCACGATCACAGGCACCTCACCCAGGCCGGCGAGCTGAGCGGCACGCCATCGTCGCTCACCGGCGATGATTTCATACGCACCGCCGGACGGACGCGCCACGATCGGCTGAATCATGCCCTGAGCCTTGAGGGAGTCGGCCAGTTCCTGTAACAGTTGCTCGTCGAAATGCCGCCTCGGCTGGTAGACGCCGCGTCGCAACTGATCGACACCGAGCATACGCAAGCGATCACCGGATTGTTGCCGAACGTCTGCAACGTCGTCCGCGGCGACGTGGTCGGCCCGGGGCGGACCTGCGGGTAGCGATGCCGATTGCACAGAGCCTGCGTCCGCCTGCCCCGATGGGACGTCGATTGACTCTGGTGTCGGCGAGCGAGTTCCGGCCGCCGCTTCAGACTCGGCGGAACTCCCCCCCTTGCCGGGCGCAGCGTCGCTCGCCGGGCGCGACGCGACACCCTGCCGGGCACCACCGAGCAAGGCATCGAGATTGCGGCCCATGCGGGCTTTTCTAGCCATTCATGGATTCCATGACCAGGCTGGGCACCTTCGCCGCATCTTCACTGTCAGCGGGGGCCTCGCGTGCCGCCTGCAGCAACAGAACTTCACGCGCCAGCGCCAGGTAAGCCAGTGAACCGCGAGAGGCAGGATCGTACTGCACGATGGACATACCGTGGCTCGGCGCCTCCGCCAGCCGGACGTTGCGTGGCACGATGGTGCGAAACACCTGGCCGGCGAAATGCTCGACGAGCTGCGCCGACACCTCTACGCCCAGATTGTTGCGGCCGTCGTACATCGTGCGCACCAGCCCCTCGATGGTCAGGCTCTCGTTCACCGACGATCTGACGCCTTCGATGGTTTCGAGCAATGCCGACAGACCTTCGAGAGCATAGTACTCGCACTGCACGGGCACCAGCACGGAATCGGCAGCGACGAACGCATTGAGCGTGAGTATGTTGAGTGATGGCGGGCAATCGATCAGCATGTAGTCGTAGTCGCCCTGCAGGGGCCGCAGTGCATCGGCCAACCGGCGCTCCCGCCTTTCCAGGCTCATCAGCTCGATCTCTGCGGCCGTGAGGTCGGCGTTCGCCGGCAACACGTGACAAAGATTCGCCTCGCTTCGAACGGTCACACTGGCGCAGTCGACGCCGTCCACCAGCACGTCGAACACCGTTCGTTCAAGACCGTACTTGTCGATGCCACAGCCCGTGGTCGCATTGCCCTGAGGGTCGAGATCGATCAGCAACACGCGCTGCTGCATGCTGCCCAACGCGGCCGCCAGGTTGACGGTCGTCGTGGTCTTGCCCACGCCTCCTTTCTGATTGGCTACTGCGATGGTGCGACTCATGTCACGGAGTGTAATCCATTGACGGGGCAGTCGTCGCCGCGAGTCTGCTCAGCATGCAAACCCGGTTAACTTGCAGATGGCGAGATGGCGCTTCGCGGCGAGGCCCGGCACACGTAGCCTTTCAAGCTGGTGCAGAGTCCACGGCGGCGGCACCGGTGCAGGCAGACAGTCACTGTGGCCCAGCAACACGAACGCATGCCCACCGGCACGGCACCGCTCAGCGGCCAGAGCGAGAAACCGTGCCGGCGCCGTGAAGGCACGGGCCATCACCACATCCGCTTCGCTGGCCAAGGCCTCTATCCTGCCTTCATGTACCTCGACGTTGCCGATGCCAAGCTCGATCAGCGCCTGTCGCTGGAAGCGGCACTTCTTGCCATTGGACTCCACCGACAGAAACCGGTAATCGGGCAACAGCAGTGCCAGCGGCAATACGGGCACGCCGGCACCGGTGCCGATATCCAGCACCAGAGGTACAGCTGACGGCGTACTCGACTCAGTCGCGACCCTGCCGATGGGCGTATCGACCGACAGGCACAACCGCAACCACGGCGCCAACGCTGCGCTGTCGAGCAGGTGACGGACGATCATGTCGTCGAATCCGCGAACCGCAGTGAGGTTATGCACACGGTTCCATTTGGTTAGCAGGGTAACGAAGCCCAGCAATCGCTCGTGAGTCTCGTGGCCCGCCGCCACGCTCAACTCATCCAGACCATCGGCAAGCCTTGCTGCCGAAGGGCTCATCGATGAGCACATCCATCCGTGCGCACAGCCCACCGGCAAGCTTCCCACTGGCAGTACACGTCAGACCGGAAAGCTGGCATACCGATGTCAGGCACTCAAACGCTGAGCCACACGCTTCAGGTGAATCCGCAGCAGCGAGATCGCCGCCGGCGTGACGCCTGCGATACGCGAAGCCTGACCCAGGGTCTCGGGACGAAATTCACCGAGCAACTGACGTACCTCGTTCGACAGGCCGTCGACCTCAGCGTAGTCGATCAGATCGGGAAGCGGAGTGTCCTGTTGCGCCCGGCTGCTGGCGATATCGGCTTGCTGCCGATCGAGGTAGCCAGCGTACTTGCCTTGTATTTCCACCTGCTCGACCACCGTCTCGGGCAGCGTCGACCATTCCGGTGCAGCGATCGCCAAAAGATCGATCAACTTGACCTCCGGCATCTTCAGCAGGTCCGATACTCGTCGCTCGCGATTCAATTCCAGACCACAGACCTTCTGCAGGCGTATCGATTCCTCGCTGCCGGCGCGCACCCACCGGGCCGGCAGTGCCGCTTTGAGTAGCTCTATCTGTGCGGCCTTGTCGCTGAAAACCTGCCAGCGCCTGTCATCGACGAGCTTCAGTGTCCTGCCAATTTCCGTCAGGCGCAGATCGGCATTGTCTTCGCGCAACATCAACCGATACTCGGCCCGGCTGGTGAACATGCGGTAGGGCTCACGGGTACCGCGCGTGATCAGGTCGTCGATCAACACACCGATATAGGCTTCGTCACGCCGTGGTGTCCACGGTGCCTCGTCGCGCACCTGGCGTGCCGCATTGAGCCCCGCGATGAGGCCCTGCGCCGCAGCCTCTTCATAACCGGTGGTACCGTTGATCTGGCCGGCAAAGAAAAGCGAGCCGATGTCGCGGGTTTCCAGCGAGGACTTCAGACCGCGCGGGTCGAAGTAGTCATACTCGATGGCGTAGCCCGGCCGGGTTATGTGTGCATTCTCGAAACCCTTGATCGAGCGTACGTAGTCGATCTGCACATCGAACGGCAGGCTGGTGGAAATGCCGTTCGGATAGATCTCATGCGTATTCAGGCCTTCGGGCTCGATGAAGATCTGATGGGATTCTCGCTCGGCGAAGCGCACGACCTTGTCTTCGATCGACGGACAATAGCGTGGCCCGACCCCTTCGATGTTGCCCGAGAACAGTGGCGAACGATGCAGGGCTGCACTGATGATCTCGTGGGTTCGCGGATTGGTCTGAGTGATGTGGCAACTCACCTGAACCGGATGGTCGGCTGGACTGCCCAACAGGGAAAACACCGGACGCGGTGAGTCGCCCGGCTGCTCGGCCAGACCGGTGTAGTCGATACTGCGACCATCGATGCGTGGTGGCGTGCCGGTCTTGAGCCTTCCGGTATCGAACGGCAGGTCGCGCAGGCGCGCTGCCAGCGTGGTCGCCGGCTGGTCACCGGCGCGGCCCGCCGCCTGGGTCGCCTCGCCCACGTGAATCTTGCCGGCGAGGAACGTACCGACAGTCATGACCACTGCGCGTGCACGGAAGGTCACACCCAGCTGCGTGATCACGCCGGTCACCCGGCCGTGCTCGATGATCAGGTCATCCACGGCCTGCTGGAACAAGGTCAGCCCGGGTTGGTTCTCGATGATCTCGCGAATTGCCTGACGGTAGAGCTGCCGGTCGGCCTGGGCGCGAGTGGCACGTACCGCCGGACCCTTGCGGGCATTGAGCGTACGAAAGTGGATACCGGCGCGATCGGCGGCAATTGCCATTGCCCCGCCGAGGGCATCGATCTCGCGCACCAGGTGGCCCTTGCCGATACCGCCGATGGCCGGATTGCAGCTCATCTGCCCGAGCGTGTCTATGTTGTGGGTGAGCAACAAGGTGGCCGCCCCGGTGCGGGCAGCGGCCAGTGCCGCCTCCGTGCCGGCGTGGCCGCCACCGACGACGATGACATCGAATGTACTGGGGTACTGCATGGCACAGCCTGCGAAGATTGGCGACGCACAAGTATACGCGCGCCCTTGCCCGGGCGGCCCGACCTACACGGCCCCGCCTACTTCCCAATGCAGAAATCAGAGAAGATTCGCCCGAGAAGATCCTCGGTATCGAACTGGCCGGTCACGGTATCAAGGGCACGCTGAGCCTCGCGCAGTTCTTCGGCTGCCAGTTCAGGCATGTGGCCGTGTGCCAGCCGCGCCAGGGCCGCAGCTGTCGCGGTTCGAGCCTTGCGTAGGGCATCAAGGTGGCGCCTGCGTGCGATGAACGGTGTTTCCACACCGCGATCGTGACCGGCCAGTTCAAGCAGATGCCTACGCAGGCGGGGCAGGCCCTCCCCGTTCAATAGCGAGAGGTACAGCGGCTCACCCGCCGCATCAGACTCTGAAACACCCGGCACGATGACGGGCAAGTCTTCGGGATTCAGCAAATCTGTCTTGTTGTAGATCAAGGTGCGAGGCAACGAAGCGGGCAGTTCGAGATTCGGTAATTTCGGGTCGTGCACATCCACAAGCAACAACAGGTGGTCGGCACTTTCGACGGCGCGCCGCGCACGCGCCATGCCATGCTGTTCGACCACATCATCGCTATCGCGCAAGCCTGCGGTATCCACCAGGTGAAAGGGAATGTCGTCGATCATGATGTGCTCATGCAGCACATCACGGGTCGTGCCGGCCACCGGTGTGACGATCGCAGAATCGGCACCTGACAGGGCATTGAGCAGGCTCGACTTGCCGACGTTGGCCACACCTGCGATAACCAGCGTCAGACCATCGCGCAGGCGCTGCCCCTGGCCGGAGCGGCGTAGCAGTTCGTCGAATCCGTGCAGCAAGGCAGCCGCGCGTTCACCCAGCTTCGGATCTGCAAGGAAGTCGATATCGTCTTCGCTGAAGTCCAGTGCTGCCTCGAGCCACGCGCGCAGGCTGATCAGGCCATCGCGTAGCGAGAGGATGCTCGCCGAAAACTCCCCGCTGACAGATCGCACTGCAGCTCGGGCCGCCGCCGCGCTGCCGCTGTCGATGAGATCGGCGACCGCTTCCGCCTGAGCCAGATCCAGCTTGTCGTTGAGAAAGGCACGCTCGGTGAATTCACCCGGCCGGGCGAGGCGGGCGCCACAGGCGAGCACACGTGCCAAAATCAAATCGAGCACCACGGCACCGCCATGGCCCTGCAATTCGAGCACATGCTCACCGGTAAACGAGAATGGCGCCTCGAAGCGCAGTGCGATGCCCGTATCGACAGGCTCACCGTCACCGTCGAGAAACGGTAGATAGTGCGCTTCCCGGGCGGCCAGGCGCTGACCGGTCAACAGCAGGCTGATCGACGGAACCGCCGGTCCGCTGACCCGCACCACGCCGATACCGGCACGCCCGGCCCCGGTGGCGACCGCCGCGATGGTGTCACCAGACATGTCTCATCCCGACACTTACTGAGCGGCAGCCGCCTCCTGAACAATGGCCAACCGAACGGGTCGACGTCACTTGTTCAGGGAAACAGCCTTGCTACTACCATCGTTGGCAGACTTGCCGCCCTTGCCGAGGCCAAACCTTGCCGCTAAACCCCCACCAGGCTTCTTGTCACCCTTGCCCTTGCCCTTGCCGTTGCCCGAAGGCTTGTCGGGCTTGTCTCCGACGACGTAGTGCGTGATGTAGTACTGCTGCGCCATCGACAGGCTGTTGTTGACTACCCAGTAAAGCACCAGGCCGGCTGGGAAGAAGGCGAAGAAGATACCGAAAATCAGTGGCAGGAACTGCATGACCTTCGCCTGAATGGGATCTACCGGCGCCGGGTTCAGTTTCTGCTGGAAGAACATCGTGGCCGCCATGATCACCGGCAATATGTAGTAGGGATCCCTGATCGACAGATCTTGAATCCACAGTATCCACGGAGCCTGGCGCAGCTCGACACTTTCCAGCAATGTCCAGTACAGAGCGATGAACACCGGAATTTGAACGATCATCGGCAAGCAGCCGCCCAGTGGATTCACTTTCTCCTTCTTGTACAGCTCCATGGTCGCCTGACCCATCTTGGTGCGGTCGTCGCCATGGCGTTCCTTTAACGCGGCAAGCTTCGGCTGCAGCTTCTTCATGCGTGCCATCGACTTGTAGCTCGCTTCCGAGAGCTTGTAGAACACCGCCTTGATCACGAACGTCACGCCGATGATCGCGAACCCCCAGTTCCCCAGGAAACCGTGAAGCGTTTTCAGCAACCAGAACAGGGGCTGAGCGATGATGGTCAGCCAGCCGTAGTCCACGGTGAGTTCCAGTTGCGGAGCGGCAGCCGCCATCTCATCCTGAATCTTCGGGCCGATGAAGGCACGCGTGGTGAAGCTCCCGCTGGCACCTGGCGCGATGGTCTGGCTGGCAGACACCATGCCGATGAGGTAACGGTTCTCACCGGCGAGGTATCGGGTGTAGCCGGTATTGACCTCGTCATTCAGTGGTATCAGCGCCGTGGCGAAGTAGTGCTGGATCATGGCCACCCAACCGCCGGTAACGCTCTGGTCCAGGTTGGCTTCTTCCATGTCACTGAAATCCACCTTCTCGTAGGCGTCTTCGGGCGTACTGACCACACCGCCGATGTAGGTATAGATGAACTGCTGACGTTCATCCTTGGTATCGGGCTTGCGTTTCAACTGGCGATATTGGTTTACCACCCAAGGCTTCTCGGAGCCGTTGTCGATCTGATAATCGATACCTACCTGGTAGCTGCCGCGAGTGAACGTCAAGGTCTTGATGACCTTGATACCGTTTTCGGACTCCCACGTCAGTGGCACCGCGAGCTTGTCGGCACCCTCCTCCAGCGTGTAGCGCGTCTGCTCGACCTGCATCGGTTCGCGGTGAGTAGGAGCGGGCTCTCCCTTGCGCCCTTGCAGCCCTGACTGGGCGATGAGGAAGCGGGCAGGATCGTCGCTCATCAACGTGAACGGCTCGTTCGGCTTCTCGACGGACACGGGGTAATCAAGCAGGTCGACACCCAGGATAGTGCCGCCGATGGTACCGATCTCGACATTCAAGATGTCGGTCTTCACGCTTATACGGGTGCCTGACTCGGCCTCCTCGGAAGCGTCGGTAGCCGCAGCCGTGGCGGCAGCTGTCGACTGAGGCAGATCGTCGACTTCGGAATCACCTGACGACGCAGCATCGTCCGAAGCGGGTGCATTCGGAGACGTGGCCGGATCTGATGTCTCGGACACCTCGGTGGGCGCCGGCATGTGATAGTCCTGAACCCAGGCCTGGTACAGCAGGAGACTGACAAAACCGAATGCCAGATACAGGAGAAGTCGTTGCGTTTCCATCGTCAGACCGATTGGCGGAATTCAATCATCCCGCGGTTGGGGTACCGGATCGCAGCCGCCCTTGCACAGGGGATGACATCGACCCACACGTTTCAGCGCCAGCCAGGAACCGTGCCAGATGCCGTGCAGACGAATTGCGTCGGCAGCGTACTGGGAGCAGCTCGGATAGAACCGGCAATGAGGAGGCAGGAATGGGCTCAGCCAGCGCTGATAGAGGTGAATCAGCTTGAGCACCAGCGAACAGGCCCATGCCTTGGCGAATGACCGTAAGGGGATCATATCGATCACGACTATTGAGCCAGCATAACCCGTCAAGATCACGGCCGACGAAACGGAACATCGCCAGCACACCGAATCATACCGCGCCTTGCTGCACTCGACGCCGCAATTTACGCCAGAGCTGATCGATCGACAAACGAAGTTCGGCCGTGCTGGCACTCGCCGCGGCGTCCCTGTTCATGACGACGGCGTCGCAACCGGGAAGGACCACTTGCTGATGGCGAAAGGACTCACGGGCCACACGCTTGATGCGATTACGGTCGACCGCACGTTTTGCACGCTTCTTGGCGATCGCTAACCCCAGACGCGAACCCGCATCAGGCTCCATACGCACAAGCACCGTCCAGTGGTGATTGGCGAAGCGCATGTTCTTCTGAAATACCAGAGAATACGCCTTACCGGTCAGAAGCCTGGAATGACGTGGAAACGCGCGGTTGGGGATCGCAGCTTGAGCCAGATTCCCTCCCGGCATCATCGATACTGAGTCGTGTGAAATGCTAGACCGTCTGGCTGGGTCGTCTGACGAGATCAGGCGCTGAGTCTGACACGACCCTTTCGACGGCGAGCAGCCAAAACGGCCCGACCACCGCGAGTTGCCTTGCGTGCACGGAAACCGTGGGCTCTGACACGCTTGATCTTGCTTGGCTGAAACGTTCTTTTCATGGGAATGACACTCGGGGTCAACCGCAGCTGACAAAAGACTGAAGGTAACTCCCGAGTGTATGCAATCCTCGTGCTGGAGTCAATATAGGATCAGTGTAGCCGAATCACTCACTGGACGGGCGGTGCAGGCGGCGCGGGCGCCTCCTCAGGGGCCGGCATCTCTTCGGCCGGTGCTTCGTCTGCCTCATCCCCTGCAGGCTCTTCCATTGCAGGCTCTTCGACTTCGTCGCCGGTCGGTGCTTCAGTCTCCACCGGTGTACCGACTACGTCGCCCTCATCGTCGGCCGGCGCTTCAGCTGCCGGCGTATCGGCTACTTCGCCATCGTCACCAGCCGGTGCTTCACCCTGCTCCAGTGCTTCGATGAGCTCGATGATGTCTTCAGGTGCATCTTCCGCATCGTCTCCGATACCCGGTCCATCGATTATCTCGACGATCTCCTCAGGTGCATCTTCCGCATCGTCTCCGATACCCGGCATCTCATCGCCACCTTCAGATCCACCGTCTTCACCGGTGGGCGCTGGCGGCGTCAGAACCGCATCGATGACGTAGACCACACCGTTGGACGCCGAATCGACGATCATATCGAGCGCAACCGTGTTGCCTGCGGCGTCGACGGCGGCCAGCGTACCGTCTCCAACATCCATGATCTCGATCAAACCACCCTGCGCCGTTTCCAGCTGAAGCGGAAGAAAACCATCCTCGGCGATGTGATCCACCGAGTTGAATGCCATGTTGGGCAGGACGTGGTAACTGAGGACGTTTTCGATACCTGCCTCATCGAGACCGCTCAGGTCAGCGGCGGCGAACGCATCGTCACTTGGTGCAAACACCGTCAGCTGAGCTGTCTCGTCATCGAGCAACTGGACCAACTCAGGGTAGGCCCCAACCGTACTGACGAGCGATCCGAGGCCTTCGGCGCCACCGGTGAACTCTCCACTGCCGGTCTCATCGGTGCCACGCGCAAGATCCAGGATGCTGTTCCCGACAGGTGTGACCATGGGCTCATCACCGGGGGCTACCGGCGGCTCTTCAGGAGCATCCGGCGCCACGAGCACCGCATCGATGACGTAAACGACACCATTGGACGCTGAGTCGACGACCATATCGAGGCCGACCTCGTTACCACCGGCATCAACCGCTGCCAGCGTACCGTCACCGGAATCGGTGATCTCAACCGTGCCGCCCTGGGCCGTCGTCAGCGTCATCGGGAACTCTTCCTCGCCGCTCAGCGCCATGGTGTTGAAAGCCATGTCCGGTACGACGTGATATCGCAGAACGTTGTCGATCTCCCTTTCATCCAGACCACTTAAATCGACGGCAGCGAACGCGTCGTTGCTCGGTGCGAATACCGTCAGCTCCGCCGTTTCGTCGTCAAGGACCTCGAGCAGCTCCGGGTACACACCCAGCGTGCTGACGAGTGATTCGAGACCCTCGGCCCCGCCTGTGAACTCACCGTCCTCGTCCTCATCGGTTCCGCGCGCCAGATCAAGAATGCTGTTGCCGGTCGGTGTGACCATCGGCATGTCGTCGCCGGGCATCGGCATGTCGACGGTGGACACGTCCAGACTGACAGGTTCCGAACGTGCACCCTGCCGGTCAATCGCGACGACTTCGTACGTATAGGCTCCGGGTTCGAGTTCGAGCTCGATGTAGGTAACGGCATCCGTATCGGCGATGAGCACCTCGCCATCACGGCTGACCTCGTAGCGCAGACCGAAGGTTTCAGGTCTTTCCCAGATCAGCCCCAGGGCCGTGGTCGAGTAGATCGTTGCACGCAGATCTTCAACCGATGCCAATGTCTGATCCGACTGCGATCCTCCGTCGGACTCGGCGTCCGGCATCGGCTCACCTTCCGCCATCGGGTCGGACTCGGCGTCCGGCATCGGCTCACCTTCTGCCATCGGGTCTGACTCGGCATCCGGCATCGGCTCACCTTCTGCCATCGGGTCTGACTCGGCATCCGGCATTGGCTCACCTTCTGCCATTGGGTCTGCGTCAGTATCAGGCATTGGAACCTGGCCGGCTTCAGGTTCTGCCAACGGATCCGCTTCGCCTTCGGCCATCGGGTCTGCGTCAGTATCCGACATTGGAACCTGGCCCGCCTCGGGTTCTGCCAGCGGTTCCGCTTCGCCTTCGGCCATCGGGTCTGCGTCAGTATCCGACATTGGAACCTGGCCCGCCTCGGGTTCTGCCAGCGGTTCCGCTTCGCCTTCGGCCATCGGGTCTGCGTCAGTATCCGACATTGGAACCTGGCCCGCCTCGGGTTCTGCCAGCGGTTCCGCTTCGCCTTCGGCAAGCAGCTCTGATCCGGACTCACCGGCTGCCAGGTCATCACCCTTGGTATCGAAATCGATGTACGCGGTTTTCGAACGTTGACCGGTGGTATCGATTGCCGTTACACCTAGCTGATAGACCGTATCAGGAGCCAGCTCCATGTTGATGTAACGTAGATCTTCACTTTCCTGCACGAGCTTGTCGTTGAGCGTTACTTCATAAGCGCTCACGCCGTTGTCATCGTTTGAAGGTTGCCAGACAACGCCGGCAGCAGTCGGGCTGCTCGACTTGACGACCAGGTTGTCGGGTACCGTAGGAGCGGTATCGTCAGCGTCCTGTGCGAAGGCAAGACCTGCCGAACCGGTTAGAGCGAGTGCCACGCAGGCACGGAGAGAAAAAATCATGAGGCATCCGTAAGCATTTGTGAATTGATCCGTCGACTTCTGGAGTTTGCGAAGTGGACCACATCGAGCGCTGATGTAACCTAACAATCGCATGTACATGTGGAAAGATAGTGCCGACGACCACAAGGGTGTTGCGAAACACAACTGACCATCGGTACGCGGGCAGAAACCCGCGCCACAGACCATTCAGGTCAGTTTTTCGGCGTCGGGATCATAAAATGACTTAAATATGATCAACCTACGGGAGAAGCACCCTTGTAGAGCCAAAGTCCCCGGGAGAAAATACAAGACTGCCACCGGACCTCGACGAAACTGAACTGTGCAGATGCTGAACGACGGTTACAGTCCGGTGACGTGCGACGTGCGACGTGCGACGTGCGACGTGCGACGTGCGATGTGCGATGTGCGATGTGCGATGTATGGAGCTTCGAGCACGGGTACGGCTTCGTCTTCGAAATCGTTCCTTCTCGCGGCGGCTCGTATGCCGTATCGCTGCCGCCACGCCGCGGGTGACCACCGTGCTCGACTTCGTCCCGGGGGTGCGGCACAGGTCGGTTTCGGCAAGGGCCCGGCGCTGATCGACATCAACACCGACGAACAGGTCAAGAGCGGGTACTTCGTCATGGTGCTGGCGTGGAGCCGCCACCAGTACGCTGAGCTTGTGCCCGACCAGAGTGTGGAGACCTGGCCTGGCTGCCATCGCCGCGCCTTCGAACACTTCAACGGCGTGCCAGCGCGGATCATCCATCGACAACCCGCGCTGTGAAACGCAGCTCTGGCCTCCTGCGGGATCTACGCGATTTCGCCGACGCCAACGCGCAGCTTCATGCGCTGGGTGATGAGCGAGGCGGGCACGCGCATTCACGGCATCACGCGCGTGACCCCGCTGAGCCGGTCATCGACACCGAACAGGCGCTGCTCAAGGGCTTGCCGAGCACGCCACCGAAGCTGACGCACTGGGCGAAGGCGAAGGGGCACCCGGATTGCCACATCAATGCCGAACACTGCCGGTACTCAGCACCCTACACGCTGGCGGGCAAGGAGCTGGACGTGAGGCTGTCGGCAGAGCACCGTGCGGCTTGTATCACGAACACGTGATACGCGCCCTGCATCCACGTCTGAGTCATTTGGGTCAACCCGGCACGATCGATGAGCACCTGCCGCCGGAGCCAATCGCCTACAAGATGCGCACACCGCTGTGGTGCCTGAGCAAGGCGGACACCATCGACCCCTGTGTGCGCCGCCTTCAGATCAACCGTTGTCTTCACCGGTGGGCTCTGGCGGAGTCAGAACCGCATCGATGACGTAGACCACACCGTTGGACGCAGAATCGACGATCATATCGAGCGCAATCGTGTTGCCAGTGGCGTCGACCACGGCCGGCGTGCCGTCTCCGGCTTCGATGATTTCGATCAAACTGCCCTGCGCCGTTTCCAGCTGAAGCGGAAGATAACCATCCTCAAGTGCCTTGTATGCCATTTTGGGCAGTACGTGGTATTTCAAGACGTTTTCGATATCTGCCTCATCGAGACCGCTCAGGTCAGCGGCAGCGAATGCGTCATCACTTGGTGCAAACACCGTTAACCGAGCTGTCTCGTCATCGAGCAACTGGACCAGCTCAGGGTAGGCGCCAACCGTACTGACAAGCGATCCGAGGCCTTCGGCGCCACCGGTGAACTCTCCACTGCCAGTTGCATCGGTCCCACGGGCAATATCCAGAATGCTGTTCCCGACAGGCGTGACCATGGGCTCATCACCGGGGGCTACCGGCGGCTCTTCAGGAGCATCCGGCGCCACAAGCACCGCATCGATGACGTAAACGACACCATTGGACGCTGAGTCGACGACCATATCGAGGCCGACCTCGTTGCCACCGGCATCGACCGCTGACAGCGTACCGTCACCGGCATTGATGATCTTGATCAAACCGCCCTGAACCGTTTTCATCTGAAACGGAAGATAAAGATTCTCAGGGGCCTCATCCGTCGAGTTGAATACCATGTTGGGCACGACGTGGTATTTCAAGACGTTTTCGATACCTGCCTCATCGAGACCGCTCAGGTCAGCGGCAGCGAATGCGTCATCACTTGGAGCAAACACCGTTAACCGAGCTGTCTCATCGTCAAGCAACTGGACCAGTTCAGGGTAGGCACCCACCGTACTGACGAGCGATCCGAGGCCTTCAGTGCCACCGGTAAACTCCCCACTTCCGGTCTGATCGGTGCCGCGGGCAATATCCAGAATACTATTGCCGGTAGGTGTGACCATCGGCATGTCGACGGTGGACACGTCCAGACTGGCAGGTTCCGAACGTGCATCCTGCCGGTCGATCGCGACGGCTTCGTACGCGTAAGCTCCAAGTTCGTCAGCGTCCTGTGCGAAGGCAAGACCTGCCGAACCGGTTAGAGCGAGTGCCACGCAGGCACGGAGAAAAAAAATCATGAGGCATCCGTAAGCATTTGTGAATTGATCCGTCGACTTCTGGAGTTTGCGAAGTGGACCACATCGAGCGCTGATGTAACCTAACAATCGCATGTACGTGTGGAAAGATAGTACCGACGGTTGCAAGGGTGTTGCGACACACGACTGGCCATCGGTACGCAGGCAGAAACCCGCGCCACAGATCATTCAGGTCAGGTTTCTGACGTCGGGATCATAAAATGACTTAAATATGATCAACCTATGGGCGAAGCACCCTTGTAGAGCGATAGTCCCCAAGAGAAATACAAGACTGCTACCGGGCCTCGGCGAAACTGAACTGTGCGGATGATGAACGACGGTTACAGTCCGGTGACGTGCGATGCATGAGTTCCGAGCACGGGTACGGCTTCGTCTCCGAAATCGATCCTTTCCTTTAGTACTGTTGATTTCCACGAACATTGCAACGGTCGGCAGCCTTACATCCAGTCCGACATACCTTCACATTCGAAACCTGCATTGGGCAGTGGGACATCGTACCAACGGCCCTCTGTTGGCGGGTTGAACACCCCTTGCGTTTTTTGTCAATTGCTCCTACGACGTCACTTCCACTGTTATGAACAGATTATTCAAACCCGTCTGCTCGTCGTGAATCGACGCGCCGTCTCTAAGTGACGCAAGGCGGATGGCGTACGCCGGATCAGCGCTCAGGGTTGTCGACGCATCGGGCAACCAAAGATGTGCTCGATAGCGCCCCAGTGGCATCTCGGCCGGCAACGTGAAGTCCGCCTCCACACTGTGCTCGCCGCGCTGCCATCGACGCGGGTCAACGTCTTGCTCGGGTTCAAGGTCAAACCGCTTGCCGTCGCGCTCGCTCACGAGAACAAGGCGAACCGGTCGGGTGTTGATGGGTGCAGCATAGCCGCTGTTGCTCAACTCCAGTCGGGCCTTGAGGAGGTTACCCTGCTTGACACTGTCTGGCAGCCTGGCTTCACTCAGGTGAAGCCGGTAGCCCAGATCTCTTGTCAGTGCCGACCAGTATCCACCGCGCTTCCACGCATCGTTGACTTCGGTGTCGGCGTTACGGTTGACTGCTGTGAAATTTAGCGCCCGTAGTTCCGGCAGCGGATTGTGGCTTGCATAGTAGTTGCTGGAGTCCCAGGACTGCGGCTCCCCCTCTTGCACCACCCATTGGGCATCCTGCCGCATGTAGTCGTTCAACTTCTCCCTCGGAGGGTAGTTGGAGGTGTCACCATCGCTCTCCCATTGCGCGAAGTTGACCATGTTGTCGTTGTAAATACCGAGCCGCGCCTGTGGAGTGCCGTTATGTGCAGTGTCGGCGTTCAACGGATCGGGAAAGTCCTTGATCTTGTGCCAGAAAATGTAGCGCATAGCAACATTGCGATTCGCTGGTACGATCTCCAGCAGCTTGTCGCGGATGGCTCGCCCCGATGGACGCAGGGCAAGCGTCGTATTGTCGACATGCCCGCTTGAAGAACTGTGCCACTCTCCCCACTTGCCGACGATTCCCGCCTGCAACCAAGCCATGGCATCGGCATTGCGCCGGAGCACCGGGGCGATCTGCTCAAGATGGCCGAGTGTCCGATCAAGCGGCACGTCGCTCGGTCCATCGTCCTCTAGCCAGTGATAAACGAACCGGGGCACAAGCTTGACACCGGCCCTACGGCTTATCTGGAAGTCCTGCTCGAGCTCGTCCAGCACGTCTGCCGGTAATGCACTCTGCCGCCATGACTTCAACAGATAGTATTTGCGAACCAGCGTAACCCGGTCGGGCCCTTCCTTGAGTGATCGTAGAAAGTCTTCGTCGAGCAAGCCGGCCTGAAGGTCGCCGACCGGGTTGAACGAGTGATACCAGCCGCGTTCCGGATTCGCGAACAGCGTCCGGTCGGGCGCAAAGTTGGTGGGGGAACCCTGCACACAAAGCGAGAAGAGGCAAAGAGTGAGCGCCGTTAAACACAACAAACTACGGGAAAACCACAGGCTTGTACTATCCGTGAAAATTGAGGTCGGCATTGGCTGGTCATCCATGACAATTAGCGGTTGCAGCGTCATGTCACCACAAGTGTCGCTACCTTAAACAATCGGTAGGAACGAAGTATGGCGGATCTGTCATTCGTTCTTGCCTCACTCGCCACGGCCGTTCTACTTTGGGAATGATTCAATTCGACCGGCATCATACTGGCTAATGTACATGTCATCAGAGGTGTGTCAGCATCGGCTGACTGATCCTCGATGGGCATCATGAATCGCGTACTTGGCAGTTGCGATCAAGTGGAGCATCGGCACACCGTTGCCTGGGAAGCCGCTCGAATGTACCGGACCGAATGCACGAGTGGTCGTACGGAGCTGGATCGCCTGGCAGCATTTTCCAGGACGCAGTTCCAACCACATGCCGGATGAGCCGACGGTGAGATGACTGGACTTCACTCCGAGACGTCGGTCGACACCAGCCCAGAGCGATCTAGAAATTGCAAACACCACCGGGTCACGGCGACCAGACACCCGTTGGTAAATGCACACCTGCCATAGCCCACGCGGCCGGGTAATCGCTGATTGAAGTCTGAGCCGCGTATCGAGAAGCGAACCTCGCCTTCGCTGTTGAACTCAACAGATCTGTGTGAACCACCACCACTCACCGAAGTCGCTCAGCGGCTCCACATCTACACCTTCGCAGCGGAGTGTCTGTATCCCGCCCTGGCTCGGCATATCATCGACCGCCACAAGTAGCGGTTGACAGATCAGGTTCACGGTAAATGCATCGTCGGCGCAGGTAGAAGAAAACATAGCTGGCGAGTTACGACGGGCAGTCGACACTCAAGTAAGTGTTAGAAGGCGTAACAACGGTTACCGACTCGGCAATCAACTTGCTGCGCGAGGCCATCCAACGTGAGTTCGATCGACGAAGACACCCGGGTGGCTCCGCTTCAGACCAGAGTGAGGATAAGTGGCCTACCCGGTTTGGCTGAAGAACCTGGAGATCGGTGAGCGTGCTGGTACCAGAGTGGTGGGTGTTGTCCTAGTACACTGTCAGGGTGACTTCACAAAGATGGGGCATGGGTATTTTACCTATATTTTCAATGGTTTACGATTATTTACGACTGACTGTGACCTGGAGATGATCCAGCAACGATGATCAGCGGTCAAGAATGCCCTTAGGCACCTTCGAGACCACTTCAGCCTGCCGAACAGTGCGCTACAGTCCCATTGAACTGCTGTGGATAAATGCCGTAGAGTCTAAGGGTCCCAACCCACCAGGCGTCCTGCCCGCCCGCGCTTCTGGTTGACACCGCACGTGTGTTTGCCATCGGGCGGCCTGTGCATCGGGCGTTCGTCTGGTTCTCCGCAAGCAGGTGTCGGCACGCCCATCAGACCGCTGCTCCACCGTGGTACTCACTTCTGAAGGAGATCGACGTTTGGGCTCTACACTCTGGGATCGCTGCCTGACACAACTCGAAACGGAGCTTTCCGATCAGCAACTGAACACCTGGATAAGGCCCTTGCAGGCTCACGAATCGGGCCCGCACCTGCGAATCATGGCCCCCAACCGCTTCGTGCGTGACATGGTGCAGGCTAACTTCTACGCACGCATTCGCGAGATTGTCACGACGATCTCCAGCCCGGAGCTGGTTCAGGTTGACCTGGTCATAGGAACCGGCGAAGCCTACGATGCCACCATCCCGGAAACGATCGCGCCCATACCCGAAGCACGGGCCGAAGCCGTGCGCCCGGGGCTGAACCCGGCACTACGCTCAAGCCAGACTCCGGGCAACGTATCGTTTCAGAAGCGTGGCAAGGAGAACAACCTCAACCCGGGTTTCACGTTCGATAACCTCGTGGAAGGCAAGTCAAACCAGCTGGGTCGGGCAGCCGCCATGCAGATCGGTACGAATCCCGGTCACGACTACAATCCGTTCATGATCTATGGGGGATCAGGACTGGGCAAGACGCATCTGATGTATGCGATAGGCAATGCGATCATGGCCAACCGGCCCGCTGCACGCGTGTTGTACCTGAACTCCGAGCGCTATGTTGCCGACATGGTGCAGGCATTGCAGCACAGCCGCATGGCACAGTTCAAGGACTACTACCGTACCCTGGATGCCCTGCTGATCGACGACATACAGTTTTTCGCCGGTAAGGAACAAACACAGGAAGAATTTTTTCACAACTTCAACGCACTGTTTGAAGGTGGTCATCAAATAGTGATGACCTGCGACCAGTACCCCAAGGCGGTCAACGGGCTCGCCGAACGCCTGAAGAGCCGTTTCGGCTGGGGGTTGACCGCAGCCGTGGAGCCTCCCGAGTTGGAGATGCGAGTGGCTATCCTCAACGCCAAGGCCGAGCGTGCAGGTCACTCCTTACCATCCGAAGTCAGTTTCTTCATTGCCAAACGCATCCGCTCGAACGTACGGGAACTCGAGGGAGCACTGCGGCGGGTGATCGCCAACTCTCAGCTCATGGGCACTCCTATCACGCTGGACTTCGCCCGCGAAGCCCTGAGCGATATGCTGGCGGTGCAGTCCAAGCTGGTTACGGTCGAAAATATCCAGAAGACGGTGGCCGAGTACTACAAGATCCGGCTAGCCGACCTGTCGAGCAAGGACAGGAGTCGGTCGGTCGCCAGGCCCAGGCAGGTGGCGATGTCCCTGGCCAAGGAACTGACGAGCAAGAGTTACCCGGAGATAGGGATAGCATTCGGTGGGCGCGATCATACGACAGTCATGCACGCCATGCGGAAGGTTGCCGAGCTACGTGAGTCGGACCCGGCAGTTCGAGAAGATCATGCGATACTGCTGAGGATTTTGACAGCCTAACAACCTGTGGATAACCTGTGTGTAACCTGTGGAATACTTCTGGACAGATTTCCGCCGCCCGAAGTTATCCACATTCTGCACACAGGTTGTCCACAGGTTATACACAACTTATCCATAGGTTTTTACCGCACTTAAGCACCTGATTATGCTTAAATATAAGCACTTATCCCCAGAACCTTTCCATCCTAGTAGTAACAACAATAAGGGATATGTTCATACTTCCTCCTTTTATTAGGGCATCGGATGAAATTCAGCGCACAGCGTGAAATTCTGCTTGTTCCGTTACAACAGGTCGTTGGGGCCGTTGAACGCCGACAAACATCGCCGGTACTCGGCAACGTGTTGATCGAAGCTGGCGAGGGAGCGCTAACCCTGACGGCTACCGATGCGGATATCGAGTTGCAATCCACGGGCCAGCTGGATATCGAACAGCCCGGTGCCGTGACGGTGCCGGCGCGCAAGCTGCTGGACATCTGGCGCAACCTGCCCGATGGCGGACGCATCCTGTTCGAAGCTTCGGGCGACAAGGTCAAGTTCAGTTCAGGGCGCAGCCGGTTCACCCTGAGCACCTTGCCGGCCGACCAATTTCCAAAGATAAAGACACTGGAAGATCCGCAGCGTGTATCATTGCTCGCCCGAGAGTTGCAGCAGTGCATTCGAAGCACCTCTTTTTCAATGGCGCAGCAGGATGTTCGCTTCTACCTCAACGGCCTTTTGCTCGAAATCGGCAGTCAGCGTCTGTCCTGTGTGGCAACCGACGGCCACCGCCTTGCATACGCGGAATGCCCGACTGAAGCGGAACCTACGGAGTCCGTTCGCGCGATTATTCCGCGCAAGAGCGTCACTGAATTGCAGAAGTTGCTGGGCACGTCCTCCTCGGAAGATGTGGTGCAAGTGCTGGTCAATGCCCAGTTTTTTCAATTGCAGCTCGGTGGTGTGAGGTTGACGACAAAACTGATCGATGGCCGATTTCCAGACTACAAGCGTGTCATTCCGATCGACGGCGATAAGGAAATCCTGGTAGATGTGGATACGCTACGCCAGTCGTTGACGCGAGCCTCCGTGCTGTCAAGTGACAAGTACAAGGGGGTGAGGGTTCGATTGTCCAGCGGTCTGCTTACGGTCAGTACGGAAAACCCGGAGCAGGAAGAGGCGATTGATGAACTCGAGGTGGATTTCTCGGGGGATACGGCCGAGATCGGCTTCAACGTGACGTACCTGCTCGATATCCTCGGCTCCGTGAACACCGAGAACGTACGAATCATCATGAAGGACAGTAATAGCAGCGCGCTGATCACGCCTGAGGGCACCCGGGATACCCAATACGTCGTAATGCCCATGCGGTTGTGATCCTGACCAGGCTGAGCGCCGATGGTTTTCGGAATCTCAAGCAGGTCAGCCTCGTTCCATCCCCCGGAATCAACCTGATCCTCGGTACCAACGGTGCCGGTAAATCTTCGCTGCTGGAGAGTATCCAGTGCTTGTCCACCGGGCATTCGTTCCGCACGAGGAAGCCGCGTGATCTCATCGCGCACGGGGCCGACGAGTTTCTGCTGACCTGCGAGATGCTAGACCCCTCCTCCGGTCAGGAGCATCGATCCGGCCTTATCCGCCGTATTGATGGCACGGTCGATCTCAAGCTGGACTTCGAAACGCTCAGAAGCTTTCAGACGGTCACGCAATATCTGCCGGTCAAGGCGCTGACACCGGAGAGCCATGGGCTCGTGCAGGAAGGCCCGCATACCCGGCGCCAGTTCATGGACTGGGGAGTGTTCCACGTGGAACCCCTGTTTATCGCTGCATGGCGAGACTTCAGGCGGGCGCTGCTGCAGCGGAACACGGCACTACGCCTGGCGCGCCCGGATAGCGAAGTGTCCACCTGGGACTCGATACTTGTGAAGAACGCCGAACTCATCGACAGTTGGCGCAAGGCCTATGTCGCGCGGCTGGTCGAGGATCTTACCGAGCTTGCGAATACCCTGGAGCTCAAGTTTCGCACGGAACTTCATTACCGTTCCGGATGGGCGGAAGATCGTTCATTCTCCGAAGCTTTGGCAGGCAGCCTGGACCACAGTCGGAAGATGAAAACCACCACGGTCGGCCCGCACCGAGGCGATCTCAGCCTCCAATCCGACGGGCACATGGCGCGAGCGGTGTTGTCGCGTGGCCAACAAAAGTCCTTGGTGTACGCCATGGAGCTGGCGCAGCTGCAGGTGCTCAAACGCGCTACGGGGCAAAAGGCGATCGTGCTGTGCGATGACCTGCAAGCCGAGCTCGACCGCGACAGCCTTGAACGAGTCTTGAGTCTGCTCAGCGATCTGGACCTCCAGATATTCGTCACGGCGACCTCTACGTCAGGTTTGCGAGATCGAGCCGCCAGCGAGTTTCACATCGAGCATGGGCGGGTCACTGGTGGGGTTGTTTCATAAGGCACCTGCAGGACTGACCACCGATGCCCGAGAACGCCCGCCACCGACAACGATCAGACGTGCGAGTGCCGCCATCCAATCCGGCTGCAGACTGGTTTCCGGATCATTCAACATCAGATCACTCAGTTGTCCAGAACCCGGTGATTTGATGATCTGCCGCGAATCTTGAAACGCATCATCGAAGGCATCGTCGAGCTGCTTGGTATCGCCGACTTCGCGAACTGTTTGCTGTGCGGCTGCAGGGTCATCGCCATCGTGATGCAACACAAGTGTTCCTGTCGCCACACGTGGGCGTAGCGCCGCTACGCACGTCGCGCGGCAGCCGATCGGCTCGGCAGCCAGCTGGCGTAGTCACCACGTTTGCTTGAAGCGCGGTTCAATGGAGACGATGCCCAGACGGTTGCACGGATGATGAACACGCGGCCCTATTCGAGTACCTTTTATCATCGATCTGCACTGACCACCCGTGCACTGGCAGCGCGTGCAGCACATCAGTTTCAAGTGAAGGGTACTTCCCAATGCCAAGGCTAACCAGTACTTCGGAAGCCGCTAATAATACAAGCATGGTAATTTTGATTCCTCTATTTCGTGTCCATACTGGGCAGCGCCGATGTGCCGTATCGAATGAAGTGTTCCACGTGGAACATCGTCAGTGGGTAGTTCGGCTCTGTCGGTTGAGTATCGCGAAAATCACGTAAGAACCCTTGTTGTGACGGTGCTGAAGTTTACGGTTCTATATTTCGGATGTTCCACGTGGAACATTGATGAGCGAAGTGTGAGGCGGTCAATCGAGCAAAGGGGATGTTCCACGTGGAACATTGAAGAACGAAATGCGAAGCCGTTAATCGAGTAAAGGGGTCCACGTGGAACGTAGGCGGGCAGCATCAGCGTGACCATGATAGAGCGCTACAGATGTTCCACGTGGAACATTGGCGGGCGGCAGGGTGATCTCGAAGCCGACCTTTGAATGTGTTTTTCCTTAAACTTTGCTGGGATGTAGCGCAACAGTTGGTGTGTCAGCGGTTTTCCGCGACCCGGTGTTCAAACTGTTCTACGCGATGCCTCGGCAGACAACGGGCTGGCTTAGGTGATCGAGCCAACGCTATGTTCCACGTGAAACAATTACCGGTAGTGAAATGACTCTCGCGGTCGAGTTGAGGAATGTTCCACGTGGAACATTCGTCCAGCGATAGTCCAATACTATCTTCCACACCGATCTAAAGCTCGAAGCCGAACATCACCAGAGTGATGCCGGGCTTTTACGAACGAGAGTTCGAAATGTTCCACGTGGAACGTTGTTCGACGGCGCAGTATTTCCGCCTCCGGTATGCGGAATGTTCCACGTGGAACATCAACATTCGACAATGCAACTTGCTCGACTGATCGGCAGCTATGTTCCACGTGGAACATTGAAAGACGACAGGGTGATCTCGAAGCCGGCCTCCGAATGTGTCTCTCCTTGAACATAGCTGGGATATAGCACAACGATTGGGGTGTCGTCGGGCTCCCGCAACCCAGTGTTCGGAGTGTTCTACATGGAGTACCGGCAGACAATGGGCTGGCTTACTTGAGCGAGCCATTGCTATGTTCCACGTGGAACAATTTCGGGTAATCGGATAACTCTCGCAGTCGAGCTACCTATGTTCCACGTGGAACATCCGTTGGTAGCGATCGGTTCTGCGTGATCAAACATGAGCGAAGTGTTTCACGTGGTACATCAGCATCCAGCGATGCAACTTATTTAATCGACCGGCGGCAATGTTCCACGTGGAACATCCTTAGGCAGTGACCGGTTCAACGTGATCAGCCGTACGCAAAACGTTCCACGTGGAACATCAGTATTCAATGATGAAACTCGCTCATTAACTGGCGGCTATGTTCCACGTGGAACATTGACCGATGACAGAGTGATCTCGACGCCGGCCTTCGCATGTGTTCTTCCTTGAACATCGCCGGGATATAGCACGACAGTTGGGGTGTCGTCCGGTCCCCGTGACCCGATGTTAAAATGTTCCACCTGGAACATTGTTCGACGTCACCGTGTTTCCGCCTCCTATGTGCGGAATGTTCCACGTGGAACATCCGTTGGTGGCGATCGGTCTGCGCGACCAACCGTATGCAAGATGTTCCACGTGGAACATCAGCAGGTAGCGGTTGGCTCTGTGTGACTTACCGTGGGCGGGATGTTCCACGTGGAACATCGTTCCAGCCGGGCATGTACGAACGAGAGTTCGAGATGTTCCACGTGGAACATTGTTCGATGACGCCGCGTCTCCACACCGGGTGTGCGGAATGTTCCACGTGGAACATCGGCAGGTAGCGATTGGCTCTGTGTGATTTTGCGTGCCAGGAATGTTCCACATGGAACATCAGTTGGTAACAATTTGGTTCTGCGCGATCAACCGTGAGCAAGATGTTCCACGTGGAACATCAGCATCCGGCAGTGCAACTCATTTGATTAACAGGCGGCTATGTTCCACGTGGAACAATTCGGACTAGCCCTATGACTCTTGCGATCGAGCTGGCGATGTTCCACGTGGAACATTCTTCCAGCGGTAATCCGATTAGTATTTTGTACCGATCTGACGCTCGAAGCGGAAAATCTGCAGACTGATACCAGGCTCCCACGAACGAGAGTTCGAGATGTTCCACGTGGAACATTGTTCGACGGCGCCGTGTCTCCACATCCTGTGTGTGAAATGCTCCACGTGGAACGTCCGTTGGTAGCGATCGGTTCTGCGCGATCAACCGTGTGCGAGATGTTCCACGTGGAACATCTGCATTCGACGACACAACTCATTCATTTGACCGGCGGCTATGTTCCACGTGGAACAATTCCGGCTAGCCCTGTGACGCTTGAGGTCAAGCTGCCGAATGTTCCACGTGGAACATCGGCAGGTAGCGATTGGTTCTCCGTAATCTACCGTGCTAAGGGTGTTCCACGTGGAACAACCGCAAGCAACGATCGGTTCAGCGTGATCGATTGGATGCGGAATGTTCCACGTGGAACATCGGCAGGTAGCGATTGGCTCTTCGTGATTTACCGTGCCAGGGATGTTCCACGTGGAACATCTGCAAGCAACGATCGGTTCAGCGTAATCGTTTGGATGCGAATTGTTCCATGTGGAACATCTTCAGCGTAGCCTAACGATGCAACTCGCTCAATTGACTGACGGCTATGCTCCATGTGGAACAACTCCGGCTAGTCGTATAACTCTTGCGGTCGAGCCGCAGAATGTTCCACGTGGAACATTCCACCAGCCGGGCTTCTACGAACGATTGTCCGAGATGTTCCATGCGGAACGTTGTTCGACGGCGCCGGGTTCCCACATCCGATGTGCGGAATGTTCCACGTGGAACATCGGTAGGTAGCGATAGGTTCTGCGGGCTTTGCAGTGCGAGGGATGTTTCACATAAAAATCCGCAAGTGGCGATCGGTTCAGCGCGATCAATCGGGTGCGAGATGTTCCACGTGGAACATCCGCATCTAACGATACAACTCATTCGATTGACCGGACACTATGTTCCACTTGGAACATCAGCATCCAACGATGCAACTCGTTTGATTGACTGGCGGCTATGTTCCACGTGGAACATTGGTAGGCAGCGCCTGGTTCTGCGTGAGCAACAAGCGAGATGTTCCACGTGGAACGTTGTTCCGGCGGCGCCGAGTTTCCACATCCGGTGCCACGTGGAACATCCTCCCAGCCAGGCCTCTGCATACAAGCGCTCGTGATGTTCCACGTGGAACATATGTAGGTAGCGATTTGTTCTGCGTGACCTACCGCATAGGGATGTTCCACGTGGAACATCTGCAAGCAACGATCGGTTCAGTGTGATCGATTGGATGCCGAATGTTCCACGTGGAACATCGGCAGGGAGCGATTGGCTCTTCGTGATTTACCGTGCCAGGGATGTTCCACGTGGAACATCCGCGAGCTACGATCGGTTCAGCGCGATCGATTGGATGCCGAATGTTCCACGTGGAACATCGGCAGGTAGCGATTGGTTCTCCGTGATCTACCATGCGAAGGGTGTTCCACGTGGAACATCCGCAAGCTACGATCGGTTCAGCGCGATCGATTGGATGCGGAATGTTCCACGTGGAACATCTGAGCCTAACGCTGCAACTCGCTCGATTGACTAACGGCTGTGCTCCATGTGGAACAACTCCGGCTAGTCGTATGACTCTTGCGGTCGAGCCGCAGAATGTTCCACGTGGAACATTCCACCAGCCGGGCTTCTACGAACGAGAGTCCGAGATGTTCCACGCGGAACGTTGTTAGACGCCGCCGGGTTCCCACATCCGATGTGCGAAATGTTCCACGTGGAACATCGGTAGGTAGCGATAGGTTCTGCGGGCTTTACAGTGCGAGGGATGTTTCACATAAAATCCGCAAGTGGCGATCGGTTCAGCGCGATCAATCGGGTGCGAGATGTTCCACGTGGAACATCCGCATCTAACGATACAACTCATTCGATTGACCGGACACTATGTTCCACTTGGAACATCAGCATCCAACGATGCAACTCGTTTGATTGACTGGCGGCTATGTTCCACGTGGAACATTAGTAGGCAGCGCCTGGTTCTGCGTGAGCAACAAGCGAGATGTTCCACGTGGAACGTTGTTCGGCGGCGCCGAGTTTCCACATCCGGTGCGCAGAATGTTCCACGTGGAACATCCTTCCAGCCAGGCCTCTGCATACAAGCGCTCGTGATGTTCCACGTGGAACATCTGTAGGTAGCGATTGGTTCTATGTGACCTACCGCGTACGGACGTTCCACGTGGAACGTTGTTTGACGGCACCATGTTTCCGCACTCCGTGTATGGGATATTCCAAGTGGAACATCTGCGCCTAACGATGTAGCTCATGCGATCTACCCGCCGCGATGTTCCACAGGGAACAATTCCGGCTGGCCGTGTGACTCTTGCGGTCGCACCGCTGGATGTTCCACGTGGAACATTTCACCAGCTTGGCTTCTACGAGTGATAGTTCGTGATGTTCCACGTGGAACATCGACGGGTAGCGTTTGGTTCTGTGCGATTGACAGTGCGAGGGGTGTTCCACGTGGAACATCGGCATCCAAGGGTGCAACTCGTTTGATTGACTGGCGGCTATGTTCCACGTGGAACATTAGTAGGTAGCGCCTGGTTCTGCGTGAGCAACAAGCGAGATGTTCCACGTGGAACATTGACGGATAGCAGGCTGATCTCGAAGCTGGCCTTCGCAGGTGCTCTTCCGTGAACATCGCGGGGCATAGTAAGACAGTTGGGGTGTTGTCCGGTTTCCGCGACCCAATGTTCAAACGGTTCTACGAGGGACGTTGTTTGACGTCATCGTGTTTCCGTCTCCCATGTGCGGAATGTTCCACGTGGAACATCCTTCCAGCCAGGCCTCTACAAACGAGAGTTCGTGATGTTCCACGTGGAACATCTGCAGGCAACGACCGGTTCAGCGCAATCGTTTGGATACGAAATGTTCCTTGTGGAACATCTGTGCCTAACGATGCAACTCATTCGATCGACACTCCGCAATGTTCGATATCGAACGTTGTTCGATGTCACCATGTTTCCCCCTCGTATGTGCAGAATGTTCCACGTGGAACATCAGCATCCAACGATGCAACTCGTTTGATTGACTGGCGACTATGTTCCACGTGGAACATTGGTAGGCAGCGCCTGTTTCTGCGTGAGCAACACGCGAGATGTTCCACGTGGAACATCAGCATCCAACGATGCAACTCGCTCGATAGACTGATGGCTATGTTCCACGTGGAACAATTTCGGCTAGTCGTATGACTCTTGCGGTCGAGCCGAAAAATGTTCCACGTGGAACATCCCACTAATCAGGCCCCCACAAAACAAGAGTTCGTGATGTTCCACGTGGAACGTTGTTCGGCGGCGCCGAGTTTCCACACCCAGTGCGCAGAATGTTCCACGTGGAACATCCTTCACCCCGGGCCTTTACAAGCAAGAGCTCGTCATGTTCCACGTGGAACATCTGTAGTTAGCAATTGGTTCTGCGTGACCTATCGCGTGCGGATGTTCCACGTGGAACATCCGCAGGTAGCAATCGGTTCGGCACGATCAACCATGAGCACAATGTTCCACGTGGAACATCGGCATCCAACGTTGCAACTCATTTGATTAGCCGGCAGGAATGTTCCACGTGGAACATAGCCAGGAAGAACCGCGACTATAGAGACCGCATCGGGCCTCCTTGATCAACAGCTCAACGCGCCCTACATGAAAGATTTGGAGACGCCTGCCTGGCTTACTTAACCAAGTCGTTGCCATGTTCCACGTGGAACATACTGCCAGTGGTAGTCCACTGTGCTCCTTCGAACCGACGAGGTAACCGGAAATGAACATCTGTAGAGAAATGTCCAGGCTACTAGGGTCGTGACTTCAGGATGTTCCACGTGGAACATCGATTCCACGAGGCCGGGTTCTCACCATTCCTGGCGCTAAATGTTCCACGTGGAACATCAAGCGATGACGTCGCGAATCGCCTATCGACTAGTTGCTATGTTCCACGTGGAACATAGGCGTGCAGCATGCAAGTCGTGGGAACGGCATCTCAACTGCCTACCATGGAGCGCAGCCGAGATAAACATCAAGTTCTACTGTCGCAGTATTCGAATTGTTCCACGTGGAACATCGGTCGCACTAGTGGAACGTCATTTGGTAGCCACCCGGTTTACTGGATCAAGCAACCAGGATGTTCCACGTGGAACATCAGCAAGCGGTACGTGGTATCCGGCGACCTAAATCGTGAACGTTCTACCTGGAATATTCCTGGTACAGCACCGAGTTTCCACGGATTGAATTCAGCTGATGTTCCACGTGGAACATCGTCGCTATAAGTGGAGGCCCTGTGATTTGATCGACATTTTAATACCTGATTACAAATGAGTATCATTCTAATTATCATTCTTAATTCATGAGTGTTCAATCATCTCTATTTAAGTCATTGACGTTACCCATTCGCCGTTGCGAGATAGAAATTGGGAAAAATTAACCACAGGTACAGGTGACTTGCAACGGGTGCCGAGTGGCCAGGTTTTCGTGAAGCTCCACGCGGAACAAACAAGTGCCGCAGCGGGATCTCGTCGGCAGGCAGTCACAGATCGGGAGATGGACCATGAGTTGCTACCTGTCGCATACGGATGATCAGGTAGTTTTGAACGCTTCACGCACACGGGAATCGCATGGCGCTCGAGCCTGAACGAGCGTGCTTCCGGGGCGTTCCACGTGGAACACGGGGGTTTAGCAAACGCTGTACAATTGCCGGGTTAAGGCGGCTGAACACGTGATATGACAGACAATCAGAGTTACGACTCTACCAATATCAAAGTCCTCAAAGGGCTGGATGCGGTGCGCAAGCGGCCTGGCATGTACATCGGTGATACCGATGACGGCACCGGTCTGCATCACATGGTCTTCGAGGTGGTCGATAACGCCATCGACGAAGCCTTGGCAGGTCACTGCAGTGCCATCACCGTCACGATTCATCGCGATGAATCTGTCAGCGTCACCGATGACGGGCGCGGTATACCGGTAGACATACACGCGGAAGAAGGCATCTCCGCAGCGGAAGTCATCATGACGGTGCTGCATGCGGGTGGAAAATTCGACGATAACTCCTACAAGGTCTCCGGCGGTTTGCACGGTGTGGGCGTATCAGTCGTCAATGCGCTCAGTGAATGGCTGAAGCTGACCATACACCGCGACGGCAATATCCATGAGCAGGATTACGCCGACAGCAAGCCGGTGTCCGACCTGAAGATCATCGGTACCACGGATACCAGCGGTACCACCATCCACTTCAAGCCCAGTGGGAACACGTTCACCAATATCGAGTTCGTCTACGAAACACTGGCGAAGCGGCTCCGCGAACTGTCCTTCCTGAACAGTGGCGTGAGAATCGTGCTGGCCGACGAGCGCACCGACGCGACCGACACATTCCAGTACGAGGGTGGCATCCGTGCGTTCGTCGAACACCTCAATCGCAAGAAAACACCGATCCATCAGATCGTGCTGCATACGCTGGGTACGAAAGACGACGTCGCTGTCGAAGTGGCCTTGCAATGGACGGACACCTACCAGGAGAGCATCTACTGTTTCACGAACAACATTCCGCAGCGGGATGGTGGAACGCACCTGGCAGGCTTTCGTTCAGCGATGACGCGAACGCTCAACCAGTACATGGAAGCCAACGGCACCTCGGCCAAGGCCAAGGTTCAGACCAGTGGAGACGACGCACGTGAAGGTCTGACAGCGGTACTGTCTGTGAAGGTTCCTGATCCGAAGTTCTCTTCGCAGACCAAAGACAAACTCGTGTCCTCGGAAGTGAAGGGCTGCGTGGAGTCGGTCCTGGGCGAGTTCATGCACGACTTCCTGCAGGAGAACCCGAACGAGGCACGGGACATCACGGCGAAGATCGTGGATGCAGCGAGAGCACGCGAGGCGGCTCGCAAGGCCCGCGAGATGACGCGGCGCAAGGGTGCGCTGGATATCGCCGGCCTGCCCGGGAAGCTTGCCGATTGCCAGGAGCGCGACCCGTCCAAGTCCGAGATCTACCTCGTGGAGGGCGACTCGGCCGGGGGCTCGGCGAAGCAGGGGCGCGACCGCCGCCGCCAGGCGATCCTGCCGTTGAAAGGCAAGATACTCAACGTCGAGAAGGCTCGGTTCGACAAGATGCTCCAGTCTGCCGAGGTAGGCACACTGATCACGGCGCTGGGTTGCGGCATCGGTCGGGATGAATTCGATCCGGACAAGCTACGTTACCACTACATCGTGATCATGACCGATGCAGACGTCGACGGTTCGCACATCCGAACTTTGCTGCTCACGTTCTTCTACCGGCAAATGCCCGAGCTGATTGCACGTGGCCATATCTATATCGCTCAGCCACCGCTGTACAAGGTCAAGAAAGGCAAGCAGGAACAATACGTCAAGGATGAGGCCGAGCTGAGTGCGTACCTGTTGCATTTGGCGCTCGAAAAGGCAAAGCTGTATGTCGTTACAGGCGCACCGGCAATCAGCGATTCTGCGCTGTCGGCGCTTGCTCAGGAATACACGCGCGTGACCCTGCAGTTCGCCCGCATGGAGCGCAAGGTGAATCGCGACATTCTCGAGGCCTTGCTCAACATCAGGCCACTTGTAGGTGACGACATTCGCGATGTAGATGCGGTAAGCCGGCTGGGCGAGGCGTTGCTTGTCGAACTCAACCGCAACCTGAGCGCGCTGAGTCGGTATTGGTTCGAAACCGGCGAGGAGGAAGGGGGCCTGCATACCCTGAAGCTGATCCGACGTGTTTATGGCAACGAGCATGTCGTCACGCTCGATCCGGGCTTCTTCCAGTCACCGGATTACAGTGCCCTGTCGGCGCTGGCGTTGAAGCTCGATGGCATGCTGGGCGAAGGTGCGGTAGTGGTGCGCGGTGAGAAGGAACAGGCCGTAACCAATTTCAAGGAAGTCATGGACTGGCTCATCGGCGAGTCGAAGCGGGGTCTGGGGATTCAGCGCTACAAGGGTCTGGGGGAGATGAACCCCGAACAGCTCTGGGAAACCACGATGAATCCGGAATCCCGGCGCATGCTGCAGGTCAGTATCGAGGATGCGATCGTGGCGGACGAAGTGTTCGATACCTTGATGGGAGACCATGTGGAACCCCGTCGGGAGTTCATCGAGCGCAACGCATTGTCCGTATCGAACCTTGATGTCTAGAGGCGGGCAGCCCTGCCCCCCCCCCTGTCGAAGTCCTGGACTCTGAAGTTCGCTGATCTCCGGATCGTCGGAAAGAGTTGACCTTCAGGGGAGGCGGATGGTGCACTCGCCACCTCATTTCAATGTTCAAGGACTAGCCGCCTGATGACAGATCAGCCGATCATTCCACGCCCCGCGTTCAGCCGAATCGACCTGCTTCAGATCGAGGCTGAGCTGGATCGCCACCTGGCGCATTGCCGCGAGACGCTGACAGCAGCCGCTGACGCCCGGCCGGCAAGTTGGAGCAATGTGATGCAACCTCAGGAGGAAGCCCACAACGCACTCGATCTGTTCTGGTCACCGATCAGCCACCTTCACAGCGTGATGAACACCGATGAGCTGCGCGACGTCTACAAGCGGTGCCTGCCGAAGTTCAGTGCCTACTACACCGAACTCGGCCAGCACACAGCATTGCAGGCGAACACGCAAAAGCTGCGCGACAGTGCCGATTTCAGCAAGCTGACGAAGGCTCAGCAGACAGCCGTCGACAACGATCTGCGGGATTTCGAACTGGGTGGGGTGTCGTTGGCCGATGAAGGGAAGAAGCGCTTTGGCGAGATCGAAGCCAGGCTCAGCGAGCTTTCCAACGTGTTCTCCGATCATGTCCTCGATGCCACCAAGGCCTGGGAGCGCCGAGTCGATGACGAAGATTCCCTGGCCGGCATGCCCGTATCGGCCATAGCGGCTGCTCGCCAGCGTGCCGAAGCGAAGGGAATCGATGGCTACCTGCTGAACCTGGAAGCACCCACCTATCTGGCGGTGATGATGTTCGCAGACGACCAAGAACTGAGGAAGGAGCTCTACACCTCTTTCTGCACACGAGCCTCCGACCAGGGGCCGCATGCCGGGCAGTTCGACAACGGTCCGTTGATCGATGAGATGCTTCGATTGAAAGCGGAGAAGGCGGTACTGCTCGGTTATGCCAGCTACGCCGAGTTGTCGATGGTACGAAAGATGGTCAGTGGTCCGGATGAGGTGGTCGCGTTCCTGAGCGATCTGGCCGATCGTGCGGTTCCGTCGGCACGGGCCGAATTCGAAGAGCTTGCAAGCTTTGCACGCGAGTCGCTGGGTATGCAGACCCTGGAGGCCTGGGATGTTGCCTATGTCAGCGACAAGTTGAAGCAGCAGCGGCATGCCCTCTCGGACGAGGATCTGAAGCCCTATTTTCCTGCCACCAAGGCGATCCCGGGCATGTTCAACGTGATCGGCAAGCTGTTCGGCATGACCATCGAGATAGTGCCGGACGTGGAGGTGTATCACCCCGACGTAGTCTGCTATGCAATCACCGACGGGGCAGGCGAGCGGCGTGGCGAATTCTATCTGGACACCTACGCTCGCGAGAACAAGCGCGGTGGTGCCTGGATGGGGGTGTGCGCCACACGGCAGCGCACAGCTTCGAAAGTGGCTTCGCAAACGGCTTCAACCGCAGGCCCGGGAACAGATGCCAGCGAGGGGTCGTCCTTGCAATTACCGATTGCCTGGCTTACCTGCAATCTGACCCCACCGGTAGGCGACGATCCGGCGCTGCTGACGCACCAGGAAGTCACTACCCTGTTTCACGAGTTCGGGCACGGCTTGCATCACATGCTGACGCGTGTGGATGTCGCCGGGGTTTCGGGCATCAACGGTGTGGAATGGGATGCCGTCGAGTTACCCAGCCAGTTCCTTGAGAATTGGTGTTGGGAGCGCGAATCGCTCGACATGATAAGTGAGCATTACCAGAGCGGTGAACGTTTGCCCGACGATCTGCTCGAGCGCCTGCGAGGGGCGCGAAACTTCCAGTCAGCGATGCAGCTGGTGCGTCAACTCGAGTTCTCTCTATTCGACATGCGCATTCATTCTGGCTCCACACCCGATGCGGCAGCGCCGGTTCAGGCAACGTTGGATGAGGTGCGCAAGCAGGTAGCCGTGGTGCCCATACCAGACTGGAATCGCTTCCAGCATGGTTTCTCACATATATTCGCGGGCGGGTACAGTGCGGGCTATTTCAGTTACAAATGGGCCGAAGTACTGTCAGCCGATGCATTCAGCCGCTTCGAGGAAGAGGGTATCTTCAACGCAGCCGCCGGCCAGGATTTTCTCGAACAGGTGCTCGAACAGGGTGGCTCGCGCCCCGCGATGGAGTCGTTCGAGGCGTTTCGCGGGCGTGCGCCGGAAGTCTCTGCCCTGCTGCGTCATAGCGGGCTGGCCGCCTGATCGATCAACTTCGAACCGAACCCGACACCATGCGTTACGCAGACCTTCGCGAATTCGTCGCGGCCCTCGAATCGCGCGGTGAACTCAAGCGCATCAGTGCCGAGGTCGATCCGAACCTGGAAATCACCGAGATCTGCGACCGCACGCTTCGGGCAGGAGGGCCAGCCTTGCTGTTCGAGAATCCGCGCGGATCCTCCATTCCCTTGCTTGGCAACCTGTTCGGTACACCCGAACGCGTGGCGATGGGAATGGGCGAGGATTCCGTCGAGGCCTTGCGCGAGGTGGGCAAGCTGCTTGCATTTCTCAAGGAGCCCGATCCGCCCAAGGGCCTGAAAGATGCCTGGAAGACTTTGCCGATCTTCAAGAAGGTGCTCGACATGGCACCCAAGACCACCCGTTCGCCGGCTTGCCAGCAGCATACCTGGGATGAGGTCGACCTGGCCCGTCTTCCGGTTCAGACCTGCTGGCCCGGAGATGCCGGCCCCTTGATTACCTGGGGGTTGGTCATCACGCGGGGGCCGCACAAGAAGCGTCAGAACATGGGCATCTACCGGCAACAGGTGATCGGCCCGAATCGGGTGATCATGCGCTGGCTCAGCCATCGCGGCGGTGCACTGGACTTCCGTGAATGGCAACAGACGCACCCGGGCGAGCCTTTCCCGATTGCCGTGGTGCTCGGCGCAGACCCTGCCACGATTCTCGCGGCGGTGACGCCAGTACCGGACACCTTGTCGGAACATGCCTTTGCTGGCCTTCTGCGCGGTGAACGAACGCTGCTGGCCAACACGACGCTTGCGGACCTGCAGGTGCCGGCCTCGGCCGAGTTCGTGCTCGAAGGATACATCAAGCCTGGTGATACGGCTCCCGAAGGGCCTTTCGGTGATCACACCGGTTACTACAATGAAGTGGACGAATTTCCGGTGATGACGATCGAGGCGCGTCACACATCGCAGCGATCCGATCTACCATTCCACCTACACGGGTCGCCCGCCGGACGAACCGGCCATTCTCGGGGTGGCCCTGAACGAGGTGTTCGTGCCGATCCTGCAGAAGCAGTTTCCCGAGATCACCGATTTCTACCTGCCACCGGGAGGGGTGCTCGTACCGCATGGCGATCGTCGGTATGAAGAAGCAATACCCTGGGCATGCGAAGCGTGTGATGCTGGGTATCTGGTCGTTCCTGCGCCAGTTCATGTACACCAAATTCGTGATCGTGGTGGACGACGACGTCGACGTGCGCTCATGGGAGGACGTGATCTGGGCGATCACCACCCGGATGGACCCCACGCGTGATACCACGCTGCTGGATAACACCCCGATCGATTATCTCGATTTTGCTTCACCGGTATCCGGGCTCGGCTCGAAGATGGGCCTGGATGCGACCAACAAGCTACCCGGTGAAACTCAGCGCGAGTGGGGTACGCCGATCGTCATGGACGATGCCGTGAAACAGCGGATCGATGGCATGTGGGAGATGCTCGGTATCGAATCGGATCGCAGCTAGGGTTTGTC
>CBDCAW010000056.1:0-28451 GCA_965214025.1 Granulosicoccaceae bacterium | reverse complement strand
TCGAACTTCGTCTGGCCGAGTGCCTGAAAGAGCGCCGTCAGCTCGACGCAGACTACCGGGCAATATGGGAAGAATCACGCTCACGCACAGAGCCTGCACTGCCCGAACAGGCACGCCGGCTGCTGTTCGAGCCCGTTGCCTGACGCGGCTCGCGTCTAGAGCGCCCGGTATCCTCCCCGACAGCACGATGGCGACGGGTTCACCGTCACGAGGCTGCGGGAGGAGCATTCATGCTCACCTCGGCACGAGCAACGGTTCGTGCCACGGCCCATACCTCCACTGAGGCCGCGCCGGTATCGAGGCACTCGCGGGCGAGTTCCGCCGTGGTGGCACCGGTGGTCAGCACATCGTCGATAAGCACCACCGCCCGACCGCTGACGGCGGCATCAACCGCGAACGCACCCCGGATGACCAACTCACGTTCGGCACGCCCCGTCGATGCCAGCGAACCGGTATCTTCCACTCTGCGCACCCAGCCCGAGCGCACCTCCAGCGACAGTGCCCGCCCGCACCAGTGAGCGATGTCGTCTGCCTGGTTGAAGCCGCGTGCGGCTCGCCGCGCAGGATGCAGAGGAACGGGCAACAGTAGCGCAGAACCACCCGCGCACCGTTCATCACCCTCGCGTGCCGGGCTTTCGAGCCGCAGTACCTCCTGCGCCAGCAACGTGCCGAACAGAGGAGCGAGATGCCGCTTCTCATGGTACTTCAGTTGCCCGACGAGCCTGTCCACCGGCCACTGGTACCGAAAAGGTGCCACGATCCGGTCTATGGCGGTAGGTGTGGACAAGCAACGATCGCAACGCCGGGCGAACAGTTCCGCATGATCGGTAATGGTGCCACACGCAAGGCATAGCGCATCTGCAGACAGTTCGTCGTTACCGTCGGTGGCGGTGAACCAGCTCAGGCAACTCTGGCAAATCGGCGCACGACGACCCGCCAGGCAAGGCGAGCGGGTGGTCGATGTAGCCGCCTCGTGCGTTGCGCTTGATCGGCCGCTACCCGCGGAGGAGGCCGCTTTCACAGACGCGTGACACAGACAACAATCGTCGAACAACTGAGCGACGAGCTCGGAAAAACAGCCACGCAGGCGCGATCGGAACATCGACTACATTCACTCTTCCATGAGCGGCAGGATAGCCTACACTTCTCCCTGTGGGAAAAACCACGCCTGCTGCACAGTGTGGCAGACCATGAAAGCGGGTATACGTGGTCGTCTTGTTGTATTTTCCACACATTCAGCCGGTGGAATGAGTTTACAATCGACCGCGAACCGTCTATACAAGACAAAAATACAACAACTCGTACCTACAAGGCCTTCGGGCTCTGTCAACTAGTGGGAGCTAGACATGAAGAGAAACATCACAGCAATCAGTACTGTCGCGGCCTTGCTACTGGGCAGCAGTGTGGTCTTGGCTCAGGAAGCCCTGGAAGGCGACATCGAGCTGGATCCGAATTCCGACGGCTATGCCGATGCACAGGGTCTGGCGATCAAGACGGGCCTGGGCGAATGCCTGAGGACCACCGCCTGGTCCGAAGAGAACCAGAACGATCCGTGCGAGGGTATCGAGCCGGTTGCCGAAGTCGAGCCCGTACCCGAGCCGGTACCGGCACCGGTACCGGCGCCCGCACCACCGGAGCCGATCGTCACCACGGCAACACTCGGAGCCGAGGCACTGTTCAATTTTGACTCCGCCGAGCTCGTACCGGCCAGCGAACAGGCGATGGCCGATCTGCTGACCCAGCTCGATACCTACCAGGAGATCAGTTCCATCGAAGTGGTGGGCCATACCGATTCACGCGGTGCCGAAGACTACAACCAGGGCTTGTCCGAGCGGCGTGCCGCGTCGGTCAGCGATTTCCTGAAGAATGCTTACCCGCAGATGAACATCACATCGAAAGGCATGGGTGAATCCAGCCCGGTTGCCACCAACTCCACACCGGAAGGCCGTCAGCTGAATCGTCGGGTCGAGGTTCAGGTCACCGCCAAGAGCATCCAGGAGCCGCAGTCGTAGGGAGGTCTGTGACGAAAGATCGGCAGCAGCTCATGTTGCCGTTGTTTTGCTGACCGACCCGCAGGGCACACGATGAACGGCCGGTGCAAGACCGGCCGTTTTTCGTTGTGGAATCTTTGACGTCCACACGGTGAAACCTGCCCGGCAGATACGAATGGCGCAAGGCTTTTCCGCCGCGCCAGCTCCAGGTTCGCCGCGCCGTCTCACTCGATGGCATCACCCAGCCGTATCAGCTTGCCATCTCGAATCTCGGTCACGTAGATCGATTTCATGGCCTGGTGGTCCACCGGCGAATAGCTGATCTCGATACCCCCCAGATCGACCTGCCGCATCGCCTCCATCGCGAGGATGAACCCGTCGCGCGTCAGCTTTCGACCGGCCGCCTGCAACCCGGCGACCATGACCTGCGCCGATACGCAGCCCTCCAGGTTCACGTAGTCGAGCGAGGCACCGCTGTGTTCACTGATAAGCTGTCGGCACGCTTCGACCACGGGTAAGCGGGCGTCGTGCGGCCAAGGCATGACTTGCGTCACGAGCACACCGTCGCCCGCCTCGCCGAGCTCGCGAATGAAGTTATCGGGGCTGACGCCTGACTCCACGGAAACAACCGCCATCAGTGATTCCAGGCCGGCCTTGCGTGCCTGCCTGATGAATTCGGCCAGGGGCGGGTACTTGCCCACCATGACGATGGCGTCCGGGTCGGCATCGACCATGTTGGCCAGCCCCGACGTCACGGCCAGTGCATCGGGCGAGAACGTGCCCTTGGCGTGGACCTCCATGCTTCGCTTCGCCAATGCCTTTTCGGCACTGGCAAGCACCGCCTCGCCCAGGCCGTCGTTCTGGTAGAGCACCGCCACGTTCCTGGCGCCGCTGTCGATGAAGTGCGCGACCATCGCTTCGGCCTCGTCATCGTAGCTTGCACGCACGTTGAACACCTGGGGCGTCACCGGATCGCGCAACACGGCAGCACCGCTGAAGAATCCCACCAACGGCACCTCACGCGCCGCAAGCATCGGCAGCACGACCCTGGCAGTCGGTGTTCCCGCGTAGCCGAACAACGCGAACACCTCCTGCTCGTCGAGCATTGCACGCGTCTGATCGACTGCCTGCTCAGGCTCACCACCGTCATCAGCCACCAGCAGATCGACCCTGCGCCTGTGAATGCCGCCCTCCTCATTCACCCGGGCGAATACCGCTGAGGCTCCGGCGAGCATGCCGCTACCCAGTGTCGCTGCAGGGCCACTCTGAGCGCTGACCATGCCGAGCCGCACCCGATCGTAGTCCACACCTGTTTCAGCGTGCAGAGGCATCGCGAGCAACAGCCCTGCGCACAACCCGCTACCACCGATGGTCATCAGTTTCATCTGTTCCTCGAAGCACTTTTCGTGCAGGGCGTCGGGCTGCAGTCAGGCTGCTACCCCCTTTTTACACAAAGGTTGATCAATCGATGGCCGCTACTCACCCAAGCCGGTGTCTGGAACCCGGTGACCGTCGCGCGCGCCCTGTTGCCTGTGCGCTCGGCAAACACCTTGACCAAGGCCACGTACCGCCCGGGATAGCCGACCTTGCACAGACCACCCGCGTCGATCGATTCCGACCACTCGTTCAGCCTGATCGCGACAAGAGCACGTGTGCAGGTTCGTCAGCGCCGCCGGCCCGGTGTGATCGCCCTGCTGTGGAGCCTGCTGTTGCCCACACACCTGTTGGCGGCGCCACCTCCCCTCAAGATCCTGACCTGGTCCGAATACATGAGCCCGGAGCTGGTAGCGGAATTCGAGACCAGATTCGATGCGCACGTTGAATTCACCTATTTCGAATCCGATTCCGAGCGCGATGAAAAGCTTGCGATCCGTGGCGGAAACGGATACGACCTGATTCTGGTGAACAGCCTGCAGATGGAGCAATACGTCAAGCGTCGATGGCTGGCACCCGTTTCGGAGGCGGACGTACCCAATCAGCGCCTGATCGACTCACGCTGGAAAACCGCCCACCCCGGGGCAGACGGATTTGGCGTGCCCTACTTCTGGGGGACCATGGGCATCGGCTATCGCAGCGATCTCTATCCCGACGGATTCGCCTCCTGGCGGGATTTGCTGGAGCCAGCCCCGGCATTGCGCGGCAAGCTGCTGATGCCCGATTTCACCCGCGAGGCAATGGGTATCGCGATGAAGACGCTCGGCCATTCGGTGAATACCGTAGATCGCCAGCTGATTCACGAAGGTGCCGAATTGTTGATGGCACAGAAACCGGCCGTGCGCTACTACCGCTACCCTTCGCTGAGCGACGATTCCGTGTTCGTCAGCGGCGATATCATCGCCGGTATGATGTATGCGGGCGATGTACTGACCTTGCAGGAATTCGCTCCCGGCATGCGCTTCGTGATTCCCGAGGAAGGTGGCCTGCTCTGGCTGGATTTCCTTGCCGTAGCCCACTCTTCCGCCAACAAGCCGCTGGCCTACGCGCTCCTCAATTTTCTCAACGAGCCTGACATCGCGGCCCGACAGGCCCGGTTCGTTCACTACCCCAGCCCGAACACGGCAGCGGCGAAGCTGCTGCCCGCCGAGTTCCTTGCCAACCCCGACATCTACCCGCCCAAGGATGTTCTCGACCGTTCCGAACTGATCAGGTCGCTGCCACCACGGAGTCAGAAACTCATAAACAGCATCAGTGTGCAGCTGAAGTCCGGACGCTGACCACCACACGCTGACGTATTCGAACCGTGCGCCTTCAGGGAAAACTGCTGCTGGCCATCGTGCCGGTCACCGCCTTCGCGCTGCTGACAATGGGCTGGGTGGTCTATGCCCAGCTGCGTCATGCAGCTGAAACGGATGTGGTGCGCCAGATGCAACTGTTGCTCTCGCAGACCGATCAGCGGATGCACTCGTTCCTCGATACGGCACGAGCCAACGTGGAACTGTTTGCAAGTTCCGACCTGATCGAACGCTACGTGTTGGTCGAGGACGAATCAGAACGCTACGACCTGATACAACCCTCGTTGCTCAAGCTTTTTTCCAACTACCGAGACGCCTACCCGTACTACCGTGAGATTCGCCTGCTGCTACCCGATGGCTATGAGGACACCCGAATGGCGGACTGGTCGCTGGTCAACCGCACCGACGAGGAAGGCGGTGCAGCGTGGTTCAAGACGATGCAGGCGGACCGGGATGCACCTTTCCACATTCGGATAGAAACCCACGGCGACGATGCCGCGACCGCGCTGCTGATCACGCGACCCATCAAGCTGAGCGACTCCAACGCGGTGGCGATCCAGTCGGTTCGCAAGCTGCGCGGTTATCTGGCGGTTAGCGCTGACCTGGAATTCCTGCGTAAGCAGATCGCCGAAGAGCGCATCGGCAAGGCCGGCTACCTGCTGTTGGTGGATCGACAGGGTGAGGTCCTGTTCCAGTCGAAGAGCACCCCTATCGACGAGGTGTTCGAACAGACGCTGGTGGCAAGGCTGGAAGCCGATTTCCAGGCGGCGGATGCGCAGAGCAAGACCGTCCGCTTGAGATTTCGCGGGCAAGCCAGCCTGATACAGGGCCGTTGGCTGCTTGATGATGCGCTGCTACTTGCCGTGCTACCTGAATCCGAGCTCGACGCGGTGGGTAATCACCTGGCGATGACGATCGCAGCCATCACCACCGGCGCCATCCTCGTGGCAAGCCTGGTGATCTTTCTGCTGGTCAGCTCGATGGTCGTACGGCCGATAAAGTCCCTGCGCAATGCGGCCATAGCGATCGGCAACGGACAGCTCAATACCGAGATCCAGGTGTTCCGTGCCGATGAGATCGGGGACCTGAGCAACGCGTTCCGCGAGATGAACACCAAACTCTCGACTTCCATGCACGAGCTGCAGGTATCGCACCAGCGCATCGAGCACCTCGCGTATCGCGACAGCCTCACGCGGCTGCCCAACCGACGGCTGTTCATCAAGCGACTCAACCGTGCCATCGAAGCCAGCATCGAGAACGGCACCTCGCTGGCACTGTTGTTCCTCGACCTCGATGATTTCAAGAAAATCAATGATAGCCAGGGTCACGATGCCGGTGATCGTCTTCTGCAGGAAGTGGCCAGACGCCTGGTCGATTGCCTCGCCAGGAGTTCGGGTCCGATCGCAACCGCAACCACCGACGAGGGGACGGAGAAACCGAACGACCAGGTAGCCAGGCTTGGCGGGGACGAGTTCATCCTGATGCTCGATCGCGTTGTCGATACGGATCAGATCAGCGCGCTCGGCGACGCGATACTCAAGGCCCTTAGAAAGCCGATTTGCCTGAACGGGCGTGACTTCTTCGTCGGCACCAGCATCGGTATCTCCCGTTTTCCAGGTGATGCGGATACCGTCGACAACCTGGTGAAATGCGCTGACACCGCGATGTACGAAGCCAAGCGACAAACGAAGAATACCTACCGATTCTATGGCGACTCGATGCATGCCAGCATCGAAGAACGACTCTCGCTCGAGAGTGACCTGCGCGTTGCGCTCCTGCGCAACGAACTGGAGTTGCATTTTCAACCTCAGTTCGAAACCGAGGATCTCTCGCTTGCAGGCGCCGAGGTGCTGCTACGCTGGCAGCACCCCGAGCGTGGTCGCGTACCACCCGATCAATTCATTCCGGTAGCCGAGGAAACCGGGCTGATCGGTCCGATCGGCGAGTGGGTACTCGAGGAATCCTGTCGCCAGTGGCGCCGTTGGCAGGATGCCGGCACACCCCTGAAGCGCATTGCCGTCAATGTATCGGCCAGGCAATTCGCTCTGACCGATCTGGAATTCCTGGTACGACGCGCACTGGCACAGACCGACATGGCACCCGAAGCTCTCGAGGTGGAGCTGACCGAGAGCTGCATGATGGAGGCACCCGCCGAGGTCGTGGCGGCACTGGAGGCGGTTCGAAAGATCGGTGTGCGCGTGGCAATGGACGACTTCGGCACCGGCTACTCGTCACTGGGCGCACTGACCACCCTACCCATCGACACACTGAAGATAGACCGCTGCTTCATCTCCGGCATTCAGCCGGACTCCCCGAACGACAAGATCGTCTCCGCGATCATGACGCTGGCCCACAGCCTGGATCTCGAGATCGTCGCCGAAGGTGTGGAAACCGTCGGGGAGCTGGCCTTCCTCGAACAACGAGCCTGCGATCTCGTGCAGGGTTTCTATCTGAGCCGACCGCTGGCCATGAATGACATGAGCGCGCTTCTGGAGCTGCAGAGTGGGCCTGGCCTGCGGATGGCTGTCTAGCGGTTGCGAGAATGATTCCAGTATCCTGACGACCCGTCTTCCTCTTCACGGCAGCCCCTTGACTGTCTTCACCCTGATAACACTGACCTGGGCCTTCGAAGCTCTGCTGGGCTATCCCCGCGGCCTGTTCGACAAGATCGGGCATCCCGTGAGTTGGATGGGGCGGTTGGTAGAAATACTGGACCATCGCTGGAACCTGCCAAACGATTCTTCCACCTTGCAAAAGCGCAAGGGTGCTACCACCGTCATCGTGATCGTCGGCGCAAGCGTTCTGGTTGCCATCGCTATCACGGCAGCATTGCCCGATACCTTCGCAGGGCTCTGCCTGCAAGCCCTGCTGGCCTCGTCGCTGCTCGCCTCCCGCAGCCTGTTCGCCCACGTACTGGCCGTCAGCCGACCTTTGGAGGCAGGCCATCTCGGCGGTGCACGTAGCGCCCTGGGCATGATCGTCGGCCGCGACACCGCTGCGCTCGATGAACCCGCCATGGCTCGGGCCAGCCTGGAGAGCCTTGCCGAGAACGCCTCCGACGGTGTAATCGCACCGCTGTTCTGGGGTGTGATGTTCGGACTGCCCGGAATGGTGGCCTACAAGGCCATCAACACCCTCGACTCCATGATCGGCCACCGCAGCAAGCGGTACCTGCATTTCGGATGGTTCGCGGCAAGGCTTGACGATGTGGCGAACTGGCTTCCCGCAAGGCTCAGCGGTTGCCTGTTCTGCCTGGCCAGTGCCAGGCTTGCATCATTTAGCGTGATGCACCGGGATGCACGCAGGCACCGATCCCCCAATGCCGGTTGGCCGGAAAGCGCGCTGGCCGGTGGCCTCGGAATACGGCTATCCGGTCCACGACGGTATGCCGATTCGGTGAGTGACGAGCCGTGGTTGAATGCAGAGGCTCGCGACCCGGTGGCGGCGGATGTGCGGCGTGGGTTGTGGCTGTATGGTCGGGCCATGGTGCTGAGTGCCATCCTGTTGATGACGCTGGCGGCATGGGCCCATTGACGATGTGTATTTCTTACTATCCTGAGACAGGCACCTGTTCCATTGTTTCATGCTTACAGCTCGCGATGAGCTGCAGCAAGAGGCACAGAGCAGATGCAGGAATTCAACATCACCTGGGTAGATTTGACGGTGGTCGGCGTCTATCTCGTGCTCAGCCGTGTGGTTCCGCTGTGGCTCACGCGCGGTGGCAGCGGTGATACCGGTTCGTTCTTCCTCGGTGGACGAAACTTTACCTGGCCACTGATCGGGTTTTCATTGTTCGCCACCAACATGTCGGGGGCATCCTTCGTCGGAATGGCGGGTGCCGGCTACAGCAACGGCATCGCGGTGTTCAGCTACGAGTGGATAGCGGCGGTGGTGCTGGTCGTGTTCATCTTCTTCCTCCTGCCGTTCTATCTGCGTTCCGGCGTGTTCACGATGCCGGAATTTCTCGAGCGGCGGTACGACAGGCGAGTGCGCTACGGCTTCGCCGGCATGTTGATCTTCCTGTCGATCTTTCTCGATTGCGCCGGAGCGCTCTACGCCGGCGGCCTGGTCGTCCAGACGCTGTTTCCGGACATTCCGCTCTGGTCCGGTGTGCTGGTACTGGCCGTGCTGGCGGGCATCATGTCGATCTTCGGCGGGCTCGGGGCCGTGGTACTCAGCGATACCATCCAGGCGGTGGTGCTGATCTTCGGTGGCGCGCTGATCTTCTTCTTCGCACTCAACGCCATTCCATCCTGGGAGGCGATGACCGAGGCGGCACCCGCCAACGCCTTGAGCATCGTTCGCCCATTGGACGACCCCACGTTGCCATGGCCGGGGCTGTTCGGGGTATTGATCATCGGCTTCTATTTCTGGACCACCAATCAACTGATCGTGCAACGCACGCTCGGTGCGAAGAACCTCAACCATGGCCGTTGGGGCTGCATGTTCGCAGGTCTTCTGAAACTGCCGCCGCTGTTCATCATGATCCTGCCCGGCGTGATGGCGATCGTGCTCTACCCCGATCTGGAATCTCCGGACCTGGCCTTCCCGACGATTGCGTTCGACCTGCTGCCGATCGGCTTGCGAGGCATCATCCTCGCGGCCCTGATCGCGGCGATCACATCCACCGTGGACTCGATCCTGAATTCCGCGTCGACCATGGTGACGATGGATTTCGTCAAGCCGATGCGGCCGAAGACCAGCGACAAGGCGCTGGTGCGCGTCGGGCAGCTGACCACTGCCGTGGTCATGCTCATCGCGATTCTGTGGGCTCCGCAGATCAAGAACTTCCCCTCGCTGTGGAGCTATTTCCAGTCGATCCTGGCGTACACCACACCACCGATCGTGGTGATCTTCCTGGTCGGCATCTTCTGGAGGAGAGCCACACCGACCGCTGCCTTCTCGACTTTCCTCGTTGGCATCGGCATCGGGGTCGTCGGCTTCTTCGCCAACGAAGTCTTTAGCCTGACGGAGCTGCATTTTCTCTACGCAGCCACCCTGCTACTGTTCGTGGCGCTGGCCATCATGATCACGGTCAGCCTGTTCACCAAGCCTGCCAGTGAACTGCCGGACGCCGGGGCCAGCGGCTCGGCCGGCGCTCAGAGCCGTGATGCGGAGACGGGTGAGATGACGACCCAGGGCGATGCGCAGGATGAGGACCTCATCTGGACACCGAAGTTGTGGCGCGAGGAATCCGAATCGCTCGTCGGCGTGCCGGCATGGCAGAACTATCGTTATCAGGCAATCGCCCTGCTGATCACGACAGCCGTATTGATCGGTTTCTTCTGGTAAATGGGGTCAAGGCAGATGACATCCGATACGTCTTCGTTGCTCAGCTCGACTTCCCGCCGCCGCGTGCTCAAGGCCGGCGGTGCCGGGCTACTCGCAACCTCTGGCTGGCTCAGCGTCAGGCCATCACGAGCGCAGGCGCCGGTAGAGCTGAACTTCGCGTTCGGCCCGGACGATTCTGGAAGCCTCGCTGAATTGATCGACGCCTTCAACGCCGAACAGGACGGGCGCATCAAAGTCATCTGGCGCGAGATGGCACGTGCGTCGGACGACTACCACCGACAGCTGGTGTCCGATTTCGAGGTGCGGGCGCGGGATATCGATGTATTCGGTGCCGACATCGTGTGGACGGCCGAGTTCGCCAGCCAGGGTTGGTGCCAGGATCTGAGTGATCGCTTCAGCGACGATTTCAGCAGCGACGACTTTCTCTCGACACCGTTGCGATCCGCACGCTTTCGCGGGAACGTTCACGGGGTGCCGTGGTTCACCGATGCCGGCATGCTCTTCTACCGTCGAGACCTGTTGGAATCCAGCGGATTTTCCGAACCACCGGCCAGCTGGGAAGAGCTCGCCAACATGGCCACCCAGGTGCGTGACGAGAGCGGCGTGAAGCACGGCTTCGTCTTCCAGGGCGCGGCCTATGAAGGCGGCGTGACCAACGCCCTCGAATTCATCTGGAACGCGGGGGGCCGGGTATTGACCGGTAACGTCTCCGTGAACGGCGCTTTCGGCATGGCGGCGATCGACCCGAACGTGATCACGGTGAACAGCCGGAACTCGGCTGCCGGCCTCGACATCGCCCGCAGACTGGTGGCAGACGGAATTGTACCGGACAACGTCTTCGAGTTTCAGGAGCTGCAGGCGCAGGAAACCTTTCTCGCCGGCGACGCGGTGTTCATGCGCAACTGGCCCTATTCGTATGGTCTGCTCAAGCAGGAGGGTGTGAAACTGAAGGCCGACCAGATCGGCATCGCCGCTCTACCTGTTCGCGACGGCAGGCAACGCTCCTACAGTTGCCTGGGTGGCTGGAACCTGATGACCAGCGCCTACTCCGACAAGCAGGAAGCGGCCTGGGAATTCATTCGGTTCGCCTGCGCACCCGAACAGCAGAAAGCACGCGCGAAGAACGGCGGCTTCCTGCCGACACTCGCCGAGCTATACGAGGACGACGCCCTGCTTGGCGAAGTGCCGATCATGGAACTCGGCGCGAAAGCCATCGAGAATTCGCGGGTACGCCCGGAATCCCCTTACTACACCGACATGTCTCCGCGGATCGCGGGTGCCTGGAACCGTGTACTTCGCGGAGAGCTCGATGGCAGCGAGGCGGTGGAAAGGCTGCAGACCGAGCTGGAGCGCATCCTGCGTTTCAAGCGGTGAATTCCGGAAACTAGGTACACGAGGATACTGCCTCCATGGCTGAATACCCACTGAAAATACTGGTTGCCACCGACGGCTCGGATGCATCTGACCATGCCATTCGGCATGCCGCCGAGCTCTACCCCATCGTCGGCACCGAACTGCACCTCGTGATGGTGGCCCTGGTCTCCCACTGGACCCACCCCGACACGCTCAGCACGACCCAACTCGACCGGATCCGCAAGGAGACCGACGACCGGATCGCGATCGAAGCAGAAAAGGTGAGACAGGCTGGCGTCGACAACGTGTACACCCATGTACGAACCGGCCGGGTGGATTCCGAAATACTACGACTGGCGGATGAGATCGGCATCGGCCTGATCATCATCGGCAGCCGCGGCATGGGCTCCCTGAAGCGGATGCTGCTCGGCAACGATGCCGAGAGCGTGGTACGGCATTCGCACTGCGGGGTGTTGGTGGTCCGGTGAGGGGTGGGTAGAATCGTGTTCAACACTGATTCTTCATGCGGTGCCTTTCACTCGATTTCTTGCCCGAACATTATGCGATGGCCATCATTCGTTCGGATTCCGAACTCACGCATCCCCCATGGCTCATCAGAAAGAAGAGGTGCCAACTGGATCGCTGGCAGCCATTTGATTTGATTCTATTTGATAGTTGGTCAACAACGTGCCACATGTCAAATGCAATCAAATCAAAAGAGGTTGACAACGCACTGGCCGAGATCATTACCGGGAATGTCGCCGATGCTCTCGAATACTCTCCTTCAGAGCTTCTGAAGAAGGCGGAGATGTCGATCTCGATACCGGAAGGATGAAGGCTTAAAACTCCATCATATAGAAGTGTGGTACCGATTCCATCAGCGGTGCGGTAGTGATGAATCACCGCGTATCGAATGGGATCGACAACCAGATAATGTTCCACACTGGCAAGCTGAGAGTAGCCAATGAGCTCACGGCTTGTGTCGATGCCTTTCGTCGATGGCAACAGCACCTCGACCAGGATCGTAGGATCCGAGATAGTCGTCTCGTCCCCATCAATCGACCTGCCGCATTGAACGGTGACGTCAGGCTCGTGAACATTGTTCTCATCGACCCTGACAGTGGCCTAGTCACCTAGCACAGTGCATCCAAGCCTTGCTGCGCGTACGGCCTGCCGTAGAGCCAGGCAACAGTCCACCTTCACCAGGTTGTGTCGGTTGCGCTCGGGAGCCATGGCAACAGGCACCCCACTAACGAGTTCGTAGCGTTCACCTTCCGGCAGGCCACTGGTCCACTGCAAGAACTCCGCTGCGGTCATCGTGCATCGATCTGCGGGATTCATCGGACTTGTGCTCCGCTCGATACTGCTGAACATTGTCTCGGCCACCCAAGCGATGACGTTCGCAGCCTAAGCAGGTAAGGTGTGTTCGATGCTGCCTGATGCGCGACAATCCCCTGGACCCAGGGACCAGTCTATCGGGTTTCACGGTCAACTCACCCCCAACCTCGAACGCCTTCGTACTTCACTGACCTCCAGGTATCCATAGTGTCACGAACTCGCAAGAGCGCAAAGCGCAAAGCGCGTCAACATCCAGCCAAGGTGGCGGCCGCAGGCAACACACAGGCCGTCGAGACTCAGGCAGCGGCATCACTTTCAGCGGCACGCTTCAAGGACGCGATCGTCGGCTACAAGGCGTTGGTGAAGGAGGAACGGCGTGCACCCTGGGTGGCCGGCCTGGATCAGGCCTATGCCGGCCGGGCTGCTGAGCTTGCGAACAAGGGCATGTTCAATGAAGCCCTGACCATCTGGGAACAGCGCGCGACGAGCTGCAATACCGAACGCTCCACGCCTACTACCGTGCTATGGCAATTGCAGGCGGGGCGCATCGAACCGGCATTGGGGCAGTATCACGCGTTGTCAGGGAAACTGCCAGCCGGTGAGCTCGCCTTGCTGCGGGAGTATCTCGCCGCTGCGGCGCTGGGCGGTGAAACGCGCATCGTCGCAAGCTTGTCTGCCGATGATCCGGTGGCACGTGATCAGCCCGTCGCCGAGAGCCTGCTCATGGCATTCTGCAACGCAAACGAAGCAGGCGTCGATATGGCGCTGAAGGGTATTTCACATCGCTCGCCGTTTCGCGATTTCCGGCAAGTCATCAAAGCCTGGCGTGCGGGCGAGCAAACGTCGGCCGACGTGCCAGCCGCGTTGAGTCGTCTACCCCGGCAATCGCCTTTTCGGGGTCTTGCCGACACCTTGCTGGAGTTGCATTCGGGCGAAAATGTCGTTATTGCAGCAATGCAGGCCGACAGCAATACACTCAGCCTGCAAACAGCCCTGCAGGGCTGGTCAGGCAAGCAGGTGGAGCTGCTCAAGGCAGCGGCGGCACTCGGGCCTGAGCCCAATGCAAAGGCCCTGTTCAATCTGTTGGTACGCTTTGCAAAGGCCTTCGACCCGGAGGATGCCCGAGCTTTGGCCCTGAAGCTGCTGGTGCACTACCCGCACGGGCAGCACGGGTTCGCCAGGGCGTTCGGCAAGCTGTCCGATCTGGAAGAGGCAACGCTTACAGCGCAGGTCGAAGAACTGAACGGCGAACCACCCGGTCCGGAAAGCAGCTGGCGCGACGTGGTCTTCGAATTGGACGGGTTCGCTTCCAACGAAGCATCGAACGTAGATCAGCTCGAGTCCTCGAAAGAATCATCGCCTGGATTATCGAGTGCGTCATCGAGCCAATCATCGTCAGCTTCAGCCTCGGGTGACAATTCGCTGCGCGCAGCATTGGTGCTGCGCCGGCTCGCCACCAGGATACTCGACTACCAAGACGACCCCTACACCCGATCAATCGCCATCGACGATCTTGAGGAAAGCCTGGCGCTCGATGCGGATTGCGTGACCAGCCATGTGAGGCTGATCGAGCTGCTGCGCCAGAGCAACCAGCTCAAGGTCGCACGCCAGCGGCTCGATCAAGCGCTCGAACACTTTCCTGCCCATACCGGCGTGCTGCTCGAGGCTGTGCAGACAGCCATTGCGGGCAAAGCCTTCAAGAAGGCGGCCAGGCTTGCCCGACGGTTGCTGAAGATCGATCCGATCAATCTCAAGGTGCAGGCTCTGCTGCTCGATGCCCACATGTCACATGCACGCAAGCAGATCGCCAGCGGCAAATACGATCTGGCACGTCGCGAGCTCGATGAAGCCGCCACCTGGAGCCGCTCCAGCGAAAGCGAGGGTCAGGTGCTGCTGCTGCGCGGCATGCTCGAATGCGAAACAGGTGGTACGGCCCGCGGGCGAACTCTGCTGCAACAGGGTGTGGAACTCAGCGGTGGCGCACTGGTCGGGCAGTTTCGCCTATTGATCGAAGGCGAGCGGCTGCAGGAGTGGTCGGGCAAGGAATGGCTCGCGACGGCACGGTTGCCGAAACCTGCCAAGTTCGCCAGCCGGGAATCTATACTGGCACTGGTTCGCGCCGTTGCCGACACCCGCGAGGCTAGTACCGACTTGCTGGCAGAGGCCCTCGAACCGTTCGAGCCAGCGCTGCGCAAGGCATGCAAGGAGCCTTTTTCCCAGGCCGAAATGCTACAGGTCTGCGAAACTCTCCATCGCGTCGAACAATTCGAGATGCTCGGGCGGTACGCCGCTCAGGCTCGCAGGCATTGGCCGGATCGCGCGGTGTTCGGCTTTCACTATTTGTACGCGCGCTGCGAAGGGTGGTGTCACGAACTGGAACCGCGCGATCTCGATGAGCTCGACCGCATCATGGAAGCGGCACACAGCGAAGGCGACGATCGCACCTTGCATCGTTTGATGGAGTTCGTCTATCCACCCGATCCGCTCGGACGAATGCCCGACAGTTATCCCGGTGAGATGAGCGGTGGTTTCCCGTTCGGTATGCCGCCGGATTTTCCGCAAGAGCTTGAACCGGCATTTGCAGGTGATATGCCACCAGGTATACCAGCGGCGCTAGCGAAACTGCTGGAAGAGCTCGGCCCCGAGGGCGCGGAGGCATTGCTCGATTCCCTGGAGAACGGAACCGGCAACCCCTTTACGGGCACATCGCTGGATTCGATTCTGTTGCCTGGCGGCGATGATCGGCAACCGAAACCAGATGCCGGTTCCGGCCGCCCGGGCAAGAGTGGCTCGAAGCACGGCGCCTCGAGCCGGACCGGTGCAGGAAAGGCTGAAACGCAAAAGAGTGGTGCCAAGAAACCGATACCCAATTCCGACCAGGGAGAATTGTTCTGATGCGCGATCCCTATCTCATCCTCGATGTCTCGCGCGATGCGGATGACGATGCCATTCATGACGCCTGGCTGCGCCTGATACGCGCACATCCACCCGAGCGGGATGCGCAGACGTTCCAACGGATTCGCCAGGCCTACGAAGCGCTGCAGACGCAGCAGCAACGTCTGGCCTACGCGTTGTTCGACAACGAACCGCCTGATGTGGACGACTTGCTGGGCCTGGCATTGCGAGATGGCGGAAAGTCCACCGGCACGGCCGACAGTCAGGGGAACGAGTCGATGATAAGGCCTGATGTCGACTTGATGCGTCAATGCATCCGGCATAGCCTTGCCAACGCTACCACATCGCTGCCGAGTGCAGACGCTTGACCTCACCTGAGAATGAGCAGCTCGTCGAGCAGTTCCGAACCTGGCTGGAGAGCAGCGCGGACTCACCCGACGCACTCATTAAGAGCAACACGGATGCGGATGCGACGGATCTGTTCAGCCTGTATACCGAGTTGGCGGCTCTAAAAAATGAAGTGCGTCTCGAGTCGCGCCAGCTGAAGACGGCGCTCGAGAAATTCGGCGAACTGTTCGACGGCCTGCAGGAGACCAACCAGCGCCAGTCGCAAGCTTTGGAGGCCTTGGGCAGCGCGAACCGCCAGGCACTCGATGATGCCGAGAGCCGGCTGCTGCTGGAGATCATCGATCTGCGCGATCGTCTGGATGCGGGCCTGAGCGCTGCCGTGGGATACCGTGCCACAGGCCTTGCCAGGCTCAGCGCAGCGCCCACGCAATTCGTCACCAGTCTTGCCGACGGCATGGCCATCAGCCTGCGCCGGATGGACGAGTTGCTGGCACGCTATCGCGTACAGCCAGTACAGGCCATCAGTCAGAGGCTGAATCCAGACACCATGCATGCCAGTGCGGTAGAGAGCCGGCCGGCCGAGCCGGATGGCAGCGTGATCGCCGAGGTGCGTAAGGGCTACCTGCGCCATGGTGAATTGCTGCGCCTGGCTGAAGTCATCGTCAACAAGCATACGAACGGAACACCACATGACTGACACCATCATCGGTATCGACCTGGGTACCACGAACTCGGAAGTCGCGGTAGTCCGCGATGGCCACGTCGAGGTGCTGGACATCACACGCGGAGTGAAGCTGCTGCCCTCCTACGTGGGTGTGGCGGACGACGGAGCCCTACTGCTCGGCGAGACGGCGAAAAACCAGTACGCGCTGCACCCGGAACGCACCATCAAGTCGATCAAGCGTCAGATGGGCGACGAAACGAAGGTGAGCATGGGCGAGCGCGACTACCGGCCGCAGGAAGTCTCGGCGATGCTGCTGCGTCACCTCAAGTCGATCGCCGAAGCGCAGCTCGGCACGGAGCTGACACGCGCCGTGATCACGGTACCCGCCTTCTTCAACGATGCTCAGCGACAGGCCACGCGTGAGGCCGGTGAACTCGCCGGGCTGGAGGTGGCGCGCATCATCAACGAGCCAACGGCCGCCGCGCTCGCCTATGAAGGCACGCAGGCAGGGCGCAAGCGGATTCTGGTGTATGACCTCGGCGGTGGCACCTTCGATGTATCCGTGGTGAAGATGGAAGATGGCATCGTCGAAGTGTTGGCCAGCCACGGCAACAACCACTTGGGCGGCGACGATTTCGACCGTGTTATCGTCGATCACTGCCTGTCGCATCTGCAGCAATCGCATAAGGTAGACGCGAGCTCGTCGCCCCAGGCCATGGCCCGCATCACGCGTGCCTCCGAGCGTGCCAAGATTGCATTGTCGAATGAACCCTTCGTGCGTATCGAAGAGGAGTATCTGCTCGAACATGCGGGCAAGCCCGTCAACCTGTCGCTGGAACTGTCTCGTGACGATTACGAAACGATGATCGCAGGCTTCATCGATGAAACGCTCGAAGCGGTCCATACTGCAATGAGTGGCGCTGGCCTGACGGTGGCCGATCTCGATGAAGTACTGCTGGTGGGCGGTGCCACGCGTACGCCATTGGTCAGCCGCCGCCTCGAATCGGTGCTCTCGCTGCAACCGCGCATGGATGTTGATCCTGACCTATGCGTGGCGACGGGTGCCGCCATCCAGGGTGCCATGATTGCAGGCGACTCCACTGCCACGGTGCTGGTCGATGTCACGCCTTACACCTTCGGCACCGGTGCCCTGGACGAGGTGGACGGCATGCCCTACCCGCACTGTTTCGTACCCTTGATCCGCAAGAACACGCCGATCCCGGTCAGCAAGAGCGAGGTCTTTTACACCGCGAGCGACAATCAGCAAACGGTGGAAGTCAACGTGTATCAGGGTGAAGACCCGGATGCGCTGAACAACACCGAGATCGGCAACTTCCGCATCGAAGGTCTACGCAAGGTGCCCTCTGGCAATCCGATCACCGCCACCTTCTCGCTGGATCTCGACGGCATTCTGCAGGTCAGCTCACGTGAAAAGAATACCGGGCTGGAAAAGAGCATCACCATCACCGGCGCGCTCAGCGGCATCCAGGAAGACGAGCTCCAGTCAGCCCGCGAGCATCTGGATGCGCTGTTCGCCGATGGATCGGCGGCGGCAGATTCAACGGTGGTCGGCGAGGCAGGTGGCAGACCGAACGCAGGCGCTGCCGATGGTCCGTCCACCGGAGCCGCCGGGAACGCCCGCAACCGCCAGCATACGCAAGCCAATGCACTGATTGAGAAGGCCGAACACTTGCTGGATTCTGCTGGCGAAGAAGACCGCGAAGATCTGGTAGATCAATTGGAGGCGATAAAAGAGGCGATGCAATCCGACTCCAACGAGCCAGGTGCGGATGGGGATGACAAGCGGCTAGAAGAAGCGATGGAGCAGCTCAGTGATTTGGTCTACTACATCGACGCCTGATGCCTGACAGCCAGCCTCTATCACGGTGCCCCGTCTGCCGCGCGCGTCTGAAAGACGATGCCGAGTGCCGTCGGTGTGGATCGGACCTCTCGCACGTTCTGGCTGCTGCTGAACGCGCCGAGGTTCTAGAACGGTCTGCGGTGCAGCAACTCGCTGCCGGAGATCTACGCGAGGCACAGCGCGCGCTGCAGGCGGCAAGAAAGCAACGGCGCACGCCCGCATCGGCGGCATTGCTGCGTTTCGTCGAATACCGGTTGACGTCGGCGCAACCGGCCGACGCGAACCCGAGTGGCGCCGTCATGACCCAACAAGAGCTTAGCCGCGAAGGACGAAGCACCCCGCCACCATTGGACATTTCGGCAGTCGATCTCTACGGGTGATGTGGCTCGTATCCATTCGGCTACGCCCCGTTCCAGAACTCGATCAGCGCACTTTCGTCTCTGGCACGATGAGCGGAAGTGAACCGAACTTAGTCAGAATAGCATCGCGAGCCGCCGGACCGGAGAAGCCCTGTAGCAGTTTCTGCAAAACCATTCCGGTTGTATAAACCTCTTCGTCGACTTTTAAAGTTCGAAAGAGGATATCGACTTCCGGAACTTCCGGGGGCGCATCGCGCCTGAGCGCAAGAGACCAAACGCTCGTATCGACGAACAGCTTCACTGTCTATCGCGTTCCGACTTGTAGTCATATTCGCTATCCCATTCGAGCTGTCCGAACAGGTCGACGATGCCAGCGCGTTCCCTGCGTGCGATGTATTCCATTAGCGCCTGGGTGACCGCAGCTTTCCTTGTTTTCTCGCCACTCACTGCTAGAGCCTTCTCGAGTAGGGCAGGTTCAATAGAAAGATTCGTAGCCATGTGCGGAATTCTACACATAGCTACGCACAAGTCAGCGGCTCGCGAACGGCAGGGTGCCTGCTGGTCTTGCAGATGTGTCCAGCAGCAGACCGGATAGATCATTCAGCTGAATTTTACTTTGACCGACCGGAGCGGCAGCGCAGGGAGGGAAAGGTCAAATGACGGCTGCAATGAAATGTTCGGTGTGACCATATTTCGTCATACTCATTTCTAGCTAGAGCTGGGCCGTTCTAGTTACGCGGCCTTGGAGCGTGGTTTTATTTGTTCCTCTATTTGCTTCCCTGCCTCTATTTCTGCAGTTCTTAGCTCAAAGCTCTTCTGTAAATTCATCCATAACTCGGGCGTTGTGCCAAGGTATCGAGATAGCCGCAATGCTGTGTCTGCAGTAATTCCACGAGTGCCCTTTAGTATCGCACTGACTCGGTTGGCCGGCACATTCAGCGCCTCGGCCATTGCGCGCGCAGAAATTTCCAATTCTTCCATCTCCTCACGTAGGATTTCTCCAGGGTGCACCGGATGCATGCCACTACGACGTTTCATCTTTTAATACTCTTTCAATTTTCTGTTTAATGATAGTCAACAACCTCAACATCCTCTGGCCCATCAGATTCCCAGCGAAAACAAAGATGCCATTGTTTGTTTATACGGATACTGCATTGACCTTTTCTGTCGCCAGAGAGCAACTCAAATCTGTTACTCCGCAGCTCTTGCAAATCCTGCTGTTTTGCAGCATCGTTCAGAATCGTCAGCCGTCTAGTTAACTGATCTGCGAAGGCACGAAAGCCTTTCACATCTTTTCCTTCGAAGAACCGCTCAGCTTTCTTGTCCTTGAAACTCTTGATCATTCGAGCGCATTATGCTGTACGTTACACGTATCATAATGTTTACATAACTGGATGTCAACAACGGAGTGTCAGCTACGTGCTGCAAAAGAGTCAGGTACTTGCAGGAATCTGGAGGGCACACCGAACAACGCGATGACCGGCGTTTGCGGCCGGTGCGCGTTCTACGGTCCGCGGGTTGCGTGCCGGCCGCAAACGACCGGTCCATCGTACTGTTCGGTGTTCGTTACTACTTCAGGCCGGCAGTCCGACTCCTCCCATAGAGCGCGTTCCCACCACTCTGCCCTACGAAAAGGCTACTGTTTTCGGCGTCTGATGGTTCTTCTGGCCAGAATGGCTTCTCAACTCGACCAAAATCCATCCTCAGTTTTATGGTTTCGTCTATCTCAAGCTTTCCGTGCCTAGATAGCGACGGGAGGTTTCTGTACCCTCTCCTTCTCGCCAGCTATATATGCGATTGGAAAGTATTTCATGATCTGAACAATATTTATGTTGGCGTCTTTTGGATTTATCGGCACGAGAATACCGACGTCCCTTATTGTCGCGGATATATCGTACGGAAAAATCCAATAGTGAACGTGAATTTCTTCTGGGAGAGGTGCTTGAGCATCAAGCACGTATTCACGCGCCACGCGATCAAATTTGGTATTTTCTACTGATACTTTTGCCGCAATCATATGCCCAAGAATGGATTTAAGTAGTCGTTGTGGGCACACTTCAAAATCCATGTGTCGCGGCAGATCGATTGGCGAGATCAGGCAAGTGCCAACGGCACGAGCGATATTGTTCAGGTGCGGGTCGTATTCCACACCCAGAAGTTCGTTGCACTGCTTACAGATCGTCCGGTACTTGACGCCGTTCTGTGATTCTTCGACCGGAGGTTTTTCTTCTCCACCTAGCAAGTCGAGCAGGAAGATCATCTCCATACGTGAGATCTTTATTCCTCCTTTCGGCGGGACGTGATCCCAGCTCAACGCGCGCACCTCTCTGCAAAGGTTGCATGTCCCAACTTTCTCTCGCTTGGTCTTGAAGTATCGCATTGTGACGCGCTTCTAGTTTCCCAGATCGTCAGGTCAGTACACCGAACACCGACGATAACCTGAACTTGCGGCCGGTGCGCGTTCTGAGGAACTCACGGTTGCGTGCCGGCCGCAAGTTACAGGTTGTCGGGTGGCCCCGGGAGATTGCTCTCCCGAGGCTCCCACAGATCCGGACGTGCGCGATTGACGCATCCGGCTCCTCGGATCAGGGATTCGCCACGGGCGGCGCACTCCACGAGTGCGGCACACGCGATGGGGCGAGTGGATAGCGTGCCAGAAGACGTGCGAACCGATCCCACGTGACACCGGATCGATTCGATCGACGGTCCAGCCAGTAACGCCAGCGACGCCCCACCTCGTAGCGGAACCGGGCCAGCGCAAGGCTGTTCCCGATGACCCCGAAGTAGGCATAGTGACCCACCAGCTTTCGATTGAGCATCTTCTGCTGGTCCGCAAGGGACCCGTGACGATGCATCCGGCACCATTCGCTCACCGACTTCAGTGAACGACCGAACCGGACCTTTGATGTCTTCTTGCTCACGATCCAGCGCCCCGTCCTCGAGCGCCGCCAGAAGTGGGTGAACCCGAGGAAGTCGAACGTGCGATTACCACTTCGGCGATCTGCGTCCGACTCCGGCGGGGTGAACGGTACCAACCGCGTCTTCTGCCCGTTCAGTTCGAGGCCGAAGCGCTCGAGCCGTTTCGGCAAAACCGCCATGACCCGACGGGCGTCCTCCTCATCCGCGAAGCACAGCACCGCGTCGTCGGCGTAGCGCACCATGAAGGCGTCTTGCCGAAGTCGCGGACGCACGTCCTTCTCGAACCAGGTGTCGAGCACCTCGTGCAGGTAGATGTTGGATATCAACGGGCTGGCCACACCTCCCTGCTGAGTACCCTTCTCCGGGCGACTCACCACCCCCTCTTCCATGACCCCCGCGTTCAACCACTTTCCCATCGCGCGACGGATCACTCCGTCCCGTACCCGGCCGTCGAGCATTTCTCCCAGCCGCGTTCTGTCCACATTGTCGAAGAACCCACGGATGTCCAGATCGATGATCCAGCCACCGCCAAGGTTCATCGTGCCCTGCCGGAGTCGCTCCAGCGCATCGTGCGCCGAGCGCCCTGGGCGGAAGCCGTACGAGCAGTCGAGAAAGTCCTGCTCGTACACCGGCTCCAGCGCCATCACCACCGCCCTCTGCAACAATCCTTGTCAGCCGAGGGGTGGGGATGCCGATGGGTCGCGTCGATGTCCCGCCGTCCTTCTCGATGTGCACCCGGCGCACCGGAGGCGCTCGATAGAGCCCCGACTTCAACCCGTCGAGCAAGCCCGTCAAGTTGTCGTCGAGAGATTCCTCGAACGCCTTCCGGTCCACCGCGTCCACGCCGACCGCGCCGTCCTTGCGCGTTCGACGGTATGCCTCCCGCATCCACTCGAGGTCGATGCGATGGGCCAATGTGGTCAGTACGCGCTTCGGTTCGATGCCCGCCAGCGCTGCTATCTCGCCTTGTTTCGTTGAGATGAGATCCGAGCTCATGGTCCCGGTCATCTGCCCCTCCGCCAGTTCCCGTTCATCCGCCATCCCCTTCCCTCCACCGGGTCCCGTGGGATCGGTTCCCCGACTTCACCAGTACTATGGAATGCTCCGACTTCTCGCCGTCCATCGGGGTGCGCTTCGTTGCCTTCGCACACGCCCTACCGTCGCTATGCCTGTGATTCGCTCCTTGACGTGCCGACACCGCACGTCCGGCCCGGGCGATTTGTTTCGCGACGCCCGTGAACTTACCTTGCCGCGTATCGACGACGGAGACCGCGAGATCTCTCAGGTTCCCCGGTGGACCCCGATACGTGCGCGCCCTCGCTCTCAGACCCCGCCGGATCGCATGCCGCAGGCCATCACGCGACACTCGATGCTGCCTTCCGCCACAATGACGACGTCGGCTCCGGACTCCAACACTATCGAGGCTCGATAACGCGGCTCACACGCGCCCTGTGTACGCTTCGCAGGGCCGGTCACCCGACACCACGCAACACTCGGTTCCGGCTGGTGGCCAACCTTTGCCGCACGGGATTCTCACCCGTCAGGTCCACTGCGGGAGGTTTTAGAAACCTCCGTTTCCTACTTCGGTTTCAGCCCCCTCCCCGGAGCTTCCTGACGCACCATCGTTTTGTTCGGTTTACGTATTCTAATTGACGTCCACTACATGCAAATTACTGAAGCTCGTTCTGTTCGGAGAATTGTTTCAAGTTGCGTATTTGTTTTTGCACAAATAGCTCACCGCTGCCCGCGTTGCCAAAGTCCTGAACATTTCCACATCTTAGCGCTATCCACCAAATGTGGCGGATCGCTACAAAGGTATCTATAAGATTCAGGTCGGCTTCGCCAACCCCTCTGTCTCCTTGATATGCGGCAAGAAACGCGGCCCAAAGTGTTTCAGCGCTCCTACTACTCGCGACACCCCACTTGAATGTTGCCAAATCGAATACTCGTAGTCCCCGGCCGCAACAATCGAAATCATAGTGTGTAAGAATTTCGTTGTTTATATGTACGTTGTGTCCATGACAATCGCCGTGACAGAATCCCATGTCGAGGCTATTGACACGCGTACCTGCTAACTTTTGACGCAGGTCTTCTACAGTTTCATTCATAATTTCATACTCATTCGACCCCTTGACTAGAAAGGGCCTAACGACATCCAATGATGTGTCGAGCAAATACTCTACCTCCAGCCTCGGCCTATGGTGATCGGTGACAAAATCATCTGAAAGATTGTGGATCTGTGCTACTGCTTGACCATACAAGCCTGCACTAGCACAGTTTCTATAATCAGGTTTCGCGCCTTGGGCATAATTAGTGACTATTGCATGCCGTAGTCCTTCTGGCGCTTGAAGCTCTGTAATGAATCTACCGTCTTTTCTTGCTATGGGATATGCGACGCTTAGGCCACGTTTATGTAAATGATTTAGCGCTGCCACTTCAAAATCAATAGCATCGAGTGTACGCAAACCGTGTCGATATACGCGAAGGGAATAGGCAGTTTGGTTGCAAACCAAATTGTAGGTATCGTTGACTCCACGCTCCCAAAATCTACAAGTTTGCGGCTCTCTAAAATCGTAAAGAGGCAAAAGTTTCGATACTAACTCGTTTTCGCTAATAGTTGAGTATTTTGCTTCTACTTTCATGCTTTGTCGATCTCTATTTTTCACACGACGCTTATAAATACGTCAGCAATTGCAGCTTGGCCAAAAGCAGTCGGCTTCAGCTAAGTTCCCTAGAAGTCTCAAGATGTTTGCGCGAAAACCGAACAAAACGTTCACCGGAAATTAACGCAGACCGACCGGAGCGGCAGCGCAAGGAAAGGCTGAGTCAACTTGACCGGTAGAGTCGATGACTGACGCGGTGGCAGGTTGATGCACTATCAAGATCCCACTCCGTTTCCAGTCACCGCTCGTCAAACCGGACGTGCGGATTTCCCGCATCCGGCTTTCTCCAGAATCAAGCCTTCGCCCACGGCAGGTCACGTGTACGCTTGGAAAGAGTGACAAGCCCATAGTGCTCGTAGAGCTGCTTGTCGGAGTAGCGTTTCAACCCTTTGCCTCTCACCCTGTGCTTTCCCCGCAACCACTGACGCAGCCGATAGCACGCATGGCGGTCTATCGCCGTGTAAGACGGTGAAACCGGACCCAACTTGAAGTAGTTGGACCAGCCCACCATCAGACGATTTAACCTCCCAGTGATAATATCGACATCAATCTGGTGGGTACGACGCGCCGTGATCGCACTGATCTTCGACTTCATTCGCCGCACACTTTTCCTCGACGGACGTGTGCCAAGATAACACTGGCCCGTCTCGGCTGAATAGCACCGACCAATCGTGTAGCCAAGAAAGTCGAACGTTTCCTGTGGCAGATACCGCAGATCCGTCTTCTCCTCGTTTACACTCAGCTTCAGCCTTCCCATCATTTGCCTCATCGTTGACATCGCCTCGGCTCCCGTATCACAGCAGCAGATCACGAAGTCGTCGGCAAAGTTCACGATGCGGGCGTTCAGCCTTTGCTCGTGCCCCAGGGCTTTCCAACCCAGCAGAAAACGGCGCATGTACAGGCTCGATAACAGCGGCGAAATCGGCGCCCCTTGCGGGACTCCTCGCTTACTGTCTTTTGCCACCGTGCTCCGTTGACGACTCCCTTGCCCATCGCCCTCTTCGACCGCGACCACCAGCCATTGCTTGAGCAAGGCTAGCAGATGCCGGTCACCGATTCGACGAGCCACCGAACGCATAAGCTCGGCGTGCGGGATCGTATCGAAGAACCCCGAGAGATCGGCATCGACCACCTCGGTATGCCCCGTGTTAACCAATTTGTGCACATGACGAATAGCATCATGCGCACTTCGACCCGGCCGATACGCGTACTGCTCTGGCTGCAAGTCGATCTCGAGAACTGCCCCGAGCACCAACACGGCTGCCGTCTGCACCACGCGATCACGAATGCAGGGAATACCCAACGGTCGCATTGACCCATCGGGCTTGGGTATCCACACCCGTTTGACCGGCTCTGGCCGATACGTCTTCTGCTTCAGATCCTGCGTCAGTTCCCCCAGCCATTCCACCAATCCGCCCGCCTCGATTCGCTCGAAGTCGACCTCATCCACACCCGGCGCACCGCGATTACTACGGCACACCGCGTACGCATGCGTCAGCACATCGTCACGATAGATCTTGTCGTACAGCTGATAGAAGCGAAACTCGGGTTCTGCCTTCGCTTTCACTTGTAGTGCCTTCTGGAGCTTCTCGACACTGTTCGGAGTTGCCAGGCTCATCGCCAATCCCCTGTCGCGCGCTCTGTCAGAACACTTCTTCCGGACAAGGGGTGCTTCCCTCCATCGGCGTTACCCGACTTCATCGGTACTACCACCCCATCCGCCACCTCCGAGGACCAGCTCCGTATCTCACGATACCGCTGTTGGCCAGGTCGCTCACCCAACCGCCCACGAAGGCTTCCCGTGTTGCGCTCATCTCCCATGTGCAAGCATGCTGTCACCACTACCCCGGCGGAATCATCGAGTGCATCTGTCGTTCTCCTTCCTCGGTGACGGCGGCCTTCCCCAGTTGAACGGCGGGTCGGCTTCCGCATCACAACTTTCGAGGCCTGCTCGGTGTTCACTACACGTTACGGCCTGCTTGCTCGTTGAGCCCCTAAAGAGGACTTTTACCGAAAGCTTCAACCCGCTCCCTGCGAGTTGTTCGGCTACTACCGGCTGGAACGACCCTTACCAGGCAGGAATTTCACCTGCAGAGAAATGACGCCTTCTCACGGCGCACGTTCAACGTACCGCTATGCGCACGTTGTGGAATGTTAGTACATGTCATTTCAAGCTTAACGAGATCTCCCGGAAGTCGAATTCGGAGTATTCGTGGCTATCGCTACTACCATCTGGTCGGATGCCTACAGAAATAGAGGCTTTACTTATTGTTGCCGCATCTTTTGCAGCATTATCGAATCTAGCCGTCATCGGAGTCTTCACGCCTTGTACCAGTTCGGCAGATAATTCGGATGTACTCGACGCCATGTCGTCATTGAAACTAGCAACTCGAGCGTAGCTAATAGACATTTTGTTCCCGTTCTGGTCATATACAGACGATGTTCCGTATATTTCGATATCCAAGTCCTGATCAATCGCCGTGGCGTTCATATCACACGAGACGGTGTCCGCTTTTATGATGCAAGAATCTAGAACCAGCTCTATTCCCGACACAAAATCGACCCACTTTAATCCGCCCAGATCACGAGATGCATTTTTACGGTCCACCGCAGTAGCTTGTTCGACAGCGGGAGTGAATTTATCAACAAACACAGGAAGGATAAGCTCAACGCACTCTCTATAGTCAGCGGTATCTTCTACAGACGACTTTACGCCTTCCCATTCTCCTTTTGAAAACTCAACATCTCCGGCCGCTTTGAAGCCTTTGAAAAGCAACCCGATTTTAGCTGAACCATCTCCTTTTAGTTTTATATCCCAGTACTTTCCCGCTTCGGATGGCCTTTTGCACACATCGGATACACTTTTCGATATAGTTTGGCTTGTTTCCGCCGCAAACGCGCAGCTTCCAAAAGACCATGCGGCGAAAACAAAAGTAAAAGCAACGATTTTCATGATGATTGAGTTTGAAATTTTTTAGGCTGGTCAGAAAAATGTGTGGGTAGTTTTCGGTGCAGGAAGATCGCCGAGAGCGTGATAGAGCGCTGTTTCTACCCCGGTGAAGGTTCTGAAGCCGTAGGCTTTTCTCGTGGTCAGTTTCGCCTTGGTGTTGAACCCTTCGACTACGCCGCTGGAGAATCGACCTTTTGCTCTATGCCAGTTCAACAATAGCTCCCGGTGATTCCTGAGCATACGTGCCACACGCTTCATCGGCTCGATCCGCGAGCGCATCGTCATCGTGCACCAGCGATCGAGGAAGCGTCCCGCGTGGTAGGGCGACGTGTACTCCCAGAAGCTCTGAAAGTACTCGCGCAGTATCCACGACTTGGTGGTCTTCAGATTCATTCGCAGCAGGTCGACCATGCGAACCGTCTGCTTGTCGGTGAGGTTCTCCGATTGCTTGAGAAAGCCCCAGCGGACGCCCTTGAGTGTCTCGCCATCGCCTGCCGCCTTGAACTCCTTGTGTTCGGCAGCCCGGGACTCGTCGATCGCCTTGTTTATGTGCTGTGCGATGTGGAACCGGTCGAGCACATGAATCGCACCGGCTGCCTTCTGGGCGATCACGGTGAGATACGGCTTCCACATGTCGCTGCAGACGAAGGCCAGGGCTGCACTTCGCTTCACACCGAACCAGGTGAAGAATCCCTCGAGCGTCTCGATCTTCCGGTTCTGGCCGATCCACAGCAGACGCTTGTTTCCGGCATCGATCTGGTAGACCAGCGTGAGGTACTTGTGCCCTTTGCGCCAGGCGATCTCGTCGATGCCGATCGCCGCGATGCCCGACAGATCCTGATGTTCGCGGCCCCAGCGTACAGCCATCGCCACCGAGGCGTAAACGTGATGCCAACTGGTGTGAAACGCACGAGCGGTCTCCGTCCAGCTCAGGCGCTTTGCCCAGCCCGCCAGGTACCAGGCATAGGTCGTGGTCAACCGCTCCTTGCCGAGCGCCCATGGCAGCAGCTCGACGTGCACACCACAGCGTTTGCAATCGACTCGCCGTGGCGCATAGACCAGGAAGACTCTCAGCCCCCACATCGG
>CBDCAW010000055.1:0-50960 GCA_965214025.1 Granulosicoccaceae bacterium | reverse complement strand
GTCCACACGCAGCACCGAATTCAGCAAGCCTTGGGTATACGGATGCGACGGCGTCTCGAACAGCGGCTCCACCGGCCCTTGCTCCATCACCTGGCCGCCGTAGAGCACCAGCACTTCTTCGCAGAAACCTGCCACCACGCCCAGATCGTGGGTGATCAGCACCACGCCCATGCCGAACTCCTGCTGCAGCTCGGCCAGCAAGACCATGATCTGTGCCTGAACGGTCACATCGAGTGCCGTGGTTGGCTCGTCCGCGATCAAGAGGTCAGGCTTGCATAACAGCGACATGGCGATCATCACGCGCTGGCGCATGCCACCGGAGAATTCGTGCGGGTAACGCTTAATGCGGCTCGAGGCACCGGGGATCTTGACCGCATCCAGCAGGTCGACAGCCTGCTTGATGGCCGCCTCCTTCGAGATGCCCTGATGATGCACGAGAACCTCCGCCATCTGCTCCGACAGGCGCATGTAGGGGTTCAGTGACGTCATCGGGTCCTGGAAGATCATGGCGATGCGTTCCGCCCTGATCCGGTTCAGTGTCTTCACCGGGGCGTTGAGTATCTCCTCGCCGTCGAGCTTGACGGAGCCTTGCGCGTAACCGTTTCGAGCCAGCAGCCCGAGAATCGCGAAGGCGCTCTGGCTCTTGCCCGAACCGCTCTCGCCGACGATGGCGAGCGTCTGCCGGGCAGCGAGCGAGAAGCTGACACCGTTGACCGCATTGACCTCACCGTCGTTGGTTCGAAAGGCCACCGAGAGATTATCGACGATCAGCAACGGAGACTTGCCCGGTGGGGCAGCGGGTGTGTTGCCGGTTGGATCGGTCGGCCTGTCGGTAGGTAATTCGGCAGATAGGTCAGCAGGCATGTCAGCGGTCCTTCGGGTCGAGCGCATCGCGCAGGCCATCGCCGACGAAGTAAAAGGCGAACAGGGTGACGACGAAGAACCCAGCGGAAAGAGCAACTGCCAGAGCGTGCCGTAGCGGATGGTACCCGCACCTTCCGAGATCAGGGCACCCCAGGAGGTCAGTGGTTCCTGCACACCGAGGCCCAGAAACGAGATGAAGCTCTCCGTCAGGATCATCAGTGGCACCAGCAACGTGGAGTACACGGCGACCACCCCGAGCAGGTTCGGTACGATATGGCGCACGATGATGCGGAAGCTGCTCACGCCGGTGGCCTGGGCCGCCTCGATGAATTCGCGGTTCTTGAGGCTGAGCGTCTGGCCGCGCACGATGCGCGACATCTCCAGCCAGGACAACAGGCCGATGCCCACGAACAGCATGAAGATGGAGCGGCCGAACATCACGAGTAGCAAGATCAGCACGAACATGTACGGCACTGCCATCAGGATGTCGACGGTGCGCATCATGATGCTGTCGACGCGGCCACCGAGGTAGCCTGCGGTGGCACCGTACAATGTGCCGACGAGCACCGCGATGGCAGCGCCGATGATCCCGACCATCAGGGAAACCTGCGTACCCTGTACCACACGTGCGTACAGGTCACGCCCCAGCTCATCGGTGCCGAAGTAGTGCCCGGTTTCCAGTGATGGCCCGCCGAGTTCAGCCACCTGGCCGATCACCATGAAGTCGATTTCCTCGTTGGAGAACTGCGCCAGCCGGGATCCGAAACAGGCGAACAAGCCCACCAGGCACAGCACCAGAAGCGCCAGCACGGCTGCCTTGTTGTGCAGGAAACGCTGGCGCGCATCGGCCCAGGGCGAGCGACCGGCGATAGCCTTGTCGGTGGCATCGTCGTCGGGTGTGACCGTGTCGATCGCCTGCGTCACTTGTAGCGCACCTTCGGGTCGATCCAGGCGTAGAGGATGTCGGCCACCAGGTTGAAGGTGATGGTCAGGACGCCCATCAGGATGGTCACGCCCATCATCACCGAGTAGTCACGATTCAATGCCGCGTTGACGAAGAACAGGCCGATGCCACCGGTGGAGAAGTACAGGTCGATGACCACCGATCCTGTGATCATCGCCACGAATGCCGGACCGAGGTAGGAGATCACCGGCAGCATGGCGGGTTTCATCGCGTGCGCCAGAAACGATACGCCGGGTCGGCAGGCCCTTGGCGCGTGCGGTACGGATGAAGTCGGTGTTCAGTACCTCCAGCATCGACGAGCGTGTGATCCGTGCTATCGATGCCATGAAACTCGTGGCCAGTGCGATCACCGGCATGATCATGTACCTGGGGTCGTCATACTCCCAGCCGCCGCCGGGTAGCCAGCCGAGGCTGAACGTGAACAGCAGCACCAGCAACGGTGCCATGACGAAATTCGGCAGCACCTGCGCACCGATCGATACGCCGACGGCGAGGTAGTCGAGCCAGGTATTGTGTTTCACGGCAGCCAGGATGCCCAGCGACACACCGACCACCACGGCCAGGATGAAGGCCAGCGAACCGTAGGTCAGCGTGATCGGAAACCCCTGCGCGATGATCTCGTTCACGGTGCGGTCCTTGTACGAGAAGGACGGCCCGAAATCGAAATGCAGCACCACGTTCTTCAGGTAGGTGAGCACCTGCAGGTACAGCGGCTGGTCAAGCCCGTACTTGGCCTCCAGGTTCGCCATGATCTGCGGTGGCACCGCCCGATCGGACGTGAACGGGCCGCCCGGAGCCGCGTGCATCAGCAGGTATGACAGCACGATCAGCACCAGCAGGGTGGGAATGGCGGCAGCGAGCCGCCGCAGGGTGAAGTTCAGCATGCTGCTGCCGCGCTTATTCGGCCACCTTGTACAGGTTTCGCGAATACCAGTTCTGCATCAGGTTCTGCTTGGGCCAGCCGTGCACGTCATCGCCGAGCATGATGACCTTGGCGTACTGATAGATCGGGGCGAAGGGCATTTCCTCGGCGAGCATGGCCTCGGCAGCCTGGTAGTTCTCGCTCGGGTCCTGCATGGTCTTCGAGTCTTTCATGAGCTTGTCGTACTCGGCGCTGGAAAAGCCGGAAACGTTGTGGCCCGAATACGAAGTGAGCAGGTCCAGGTAGGTCGATGGTTCGTTGTAGTCGCCGCACCAGGCATAGCGGGAAACTTCGAAGTCACCCGATTGCTGGCGATCGGTGTGCGTCTTCCACTCGAAGTTCTCAAGCTTCACCTCCACGCCCAGCGCCTGCTTCCAGAACTGCGAGACGGCCAGTGCGATCTTCTTGTGTGCTTCATCCGTGTTGTAGCTGACCGTCAGGGAAAGCGGGTTGTCTTCACCGTAGCCGGCCTCCTCGAGTAGCGCCGCCGCTTTTTCGTTGCGTTCCTGCTGGCTCCAGGTGGCGTAGTCCGGTACCGGCAACGTGAAGTCGGCCGTCTCATGGTGGGTGAAGTTGTAAGAGGGGTGTTCGCCACCCTGCAGGATACGTTCGACGATGATGTCGCGATCGATGGCGTAGGCCAGGGCCTGACGTACACGGACGTCCTTCAAGGCTTCCGGGCCCTTCTCATCCATGTTGAACCAGTAGGCATACGAACAGGACTGCGGGAACGAGTTCGCCTCGTCGGGCCTTTCCTCCTTCATGCGCGGGTACTGCCCGGCCGGCATGTCCGTCTCGTCGAGCTCGCCTGCCAGGTAACGTGTGAGCGCCTGGTTCTCATCGTTGATGACCAGGGCCACCGTCTTCTCGATGATGGTGTTCTCGTCGTCCCAGTACAGCGGGTTGCGTTCACGCACCACACGTTCACCGGAGCGGTATTCCGTCAGCACATAGGCACCGTTGCCCACCATGTTCTCAGGGCGAGTCCACCTGGCGCCGTGCTCCTCGACCACCGATTGCAATACGGGGAACGTCGATGCATGTGTCGTCATCGACGGGAAGTAGGGCAGCGGGCGCTCGAGCGTGACCTCGAAGGTCTTGTCGTCGATCGCCTTCACACCGAGCTTGCCGGGCGGCAGGTCGCCGGCGGTGACCTTCGCAGCGTTCGTCACACCCATCAGCTCCATGTACCAGGCGTATTCGGAAGCCGTCGCCGGGTCTGCCAGACGCTGCCAGGCGTAGACGAAATCGTTCGCGGTCACCGGCGTATCGTTTGACCACTTCGCATCCCGCAGCGTGAAGGTGTAGGTTTTCTTGTCGTCGCTGAGGGTATAAGCGCTGGCGGCGCCCGGTACCGGTTCGCCGGTGGCGTCATCGTTCATGAGGCCCTCGAACAGGTCGCGAAGCACCTCCGAACCTTCGATATCCGTATTGATCTGCGGGTCGAAAGACTTGATGTCGTCCAGCAGGCGGTAGGTGAATACCTGCTTCTCGGCCAGGGTTTCGTCGTCACCGGGCATGGCTGCGAAAGACTGATGCGATGCTGCGAACAGCAGTACGGAAGACAGCGCGAGCGGCAAGGCGCGAGATGGTTGCCGGTCACCGGTCGATACCGACAGGTGTGTTCGGGAGTTCGAGGCAAGACGTGACAACACCGTGCGCCATGAATTCACCCGTCTTGTAGAACAAGGTTCGCCGCATGGCTTGCCGGGAGGCACGCCGAGGGGCTGATGAGGGGTGTGCGATGCTGTCTTGCCCATACCGATGCCTGCTCCTGATGGTGGTGTCTCAGGCCAGACTATCAGCAAGGTGACAGTGCGTCATTCCTTCCGGGACAAGAACCTGTGCCCGGTGAAAGCCATGCTGCACCGGAAGAAGTCCTCGGCAGTCCTCTCAAATCAAACCGACGCTGTTCATCGTCACCATCCTGTACAAGCGCCATCGGTACCGAGGGCGTCTGTCATCAATCGGTCCGTTCACCCGCTGCCAGTGCGAAGAACAGATCGCGCTCCTGCCAAAGGTCGACGGTGATGCCATCGACGGCACCCTGCTGCTGCCCGATCGGTTTCAGGGCGTCGAGCAGCTCGGTGGCGAACAGGCTGACGGTACGCTGGGCAGTGGTGTCGAACAGCTTCAGGTGTACGGCAAGGTGTCCGCTGATCGAGCAGTATCGTGCACCCAGCAACCGATATCGATCGTGCAGCCGGCTTGGCAGAGCGAGATCGAATGGCAGCAATCGCATGTCCTGGTTCAGCTCTGCGAGACTGTCGCTCGTGAACTCGAGGTTCAGCTCGGTCGCGTGGTTCATGGCAGCCTCGCGCAGCGCGTGCCCGGTGCGCTCGCCGAGCACGACATGTTGCAGCAGCAGAGCAGCCATCAAGCTGCACACCACAGCCGCAGATGCCCGGCGCCAGTGACGGAACATCGCGTCGAATACAACAGTGGTACGGGCTTTCCTTGTGTTCGCCACCCAGCGGTGCATGTCGTCGAGCTGTACGCGAGTCAGCGTCGCTTGTCGGAAGTGCTTCGCGAGTCGCTCATCTAGCCTGTTCATGGTTCACCGACCTTATGCAGGCTGGCGAGGTGCCCGCCGGCCTCGATCTCCTGTCGCTTCTCAGTTCGCTCTTCTGGCCGCTTTTCGGCGCGCTGCTCTTGCTGCTCTTCCGGTACCGGTTCGATTGGTGCAAGGCTGGCTTGTAGTTTCTTGCGGGCACGATGCAGAAGGCTGAGCACGGAGCCGCGGGTGCTGTCTGTCAGATTCGCGATTTCCAGCGCCGTATAACCCTCGACTGCCGACAGGAAGAGTGCCTCGCGTTCCGTATCTCGCAGATGTGAGAGCGCTTCCGCCAGCGCCGTGTCCGGCGGCTCATCGATACTCGCCCACCTCTGGTCCGGCAACATCTGCGCTGCCGTGCCTGCCTCGTCACAGTGCTTTCGGATGATCTGTTCATGACGCCAGGTATCGAAATGACGGTGCCTGATGGTACGGAACAGCAGCGCCCTGTCGGGTAGGAAACCATGGCGTGGCTTGAGTTTCAACCAGGCATCATGGACCAGGTCGGCGGCATCGCTTGGTCGATCCGACAATGAAGCAGCGTACCGATAGCCTGCCTGCAGCAGCTCTTCGATCCGCGCCGCCCGCGCCGCTTTTCGCTTGCCGAACACGTGAGTGGGCTACTTCACCGACTCTGCGCCGGAACGTCATGGCGGTGCGAACGCGTGTGCATCGCTCTCGAAGGCGTCATGTTACCGGTTGTCTGGCACGGCGCTCGATGTGCTCGCCAGCCGCTGTGGCCGGTCGCCACCAGACGAATCGCGAGCCGCCACCGAACCAGCCAAGCACCGCATAGCCCGTAGCCAGTGCGAACTCGCGTTTGAACCCATTGAGGTTGGCAATCAGGCTATTGTCGGCGGAGATCTTGCCCAGCATGTACCACGACATGCCTGCGAAGCTCACGGCAGCCAATAGGCGCAGGCCGACACCCGCAACCAGGGACATGCCTGCAATGATAAGTAGAGGCGCGTACAGGGCGAAGCTCTGTATGTTCGCCATGCCGGCGAAGAAGCCGCCGACCAGTAACGGCGCTGCCAGTGAGAGTCTCAATAGCAACCCGATCGCTTCCGGATCGGTGCCCGGTGCCGGCGGTAGGCTCCGCCCGAGTGCCGCATCCACGCTGAAACGACCGGCACCGAGATTGAACAGTACGAACATCATGCCTGACAAAGCAATGTCACGAACCTGTACGAAGAGTGCCGGCGAGGTGTAGGTTTCGAGCTCGGTTTCCACACCTGGCGTGGTGACCACCGGTAGTGAGAAGACGAAGCTCCACAGCAGGAAGGCGTAGATCAACGCAAGCGGCCGCACCAGCAGACCAGCCAGCAACAACAGGCCACTAAGCAGCTCGAAGCTCGACAACAGGGTCAGAAATCCCCAGGGTGTGAAAAGCGAGCCTGGAAGTCCGGTGAAGAGATAGTCGAGAAAAAAGGCATTGATGTAGCCGGCTGGCCCGACGTACTGCTCGACGATCGCCGAAGCCTGCGCAGGGTCTAGCAGCTGCGACAGCTTGCTCCACCCACCGATCACGAAGACCGCGCCGAGGCCGAGGCGCAGCCAGAGTGCGATGGTGCCGCGATGTGCCGGCCAGTTTGCCGCAAGGTTCGAAGGGGTCACGTTAGCTCCTGCATGAGTCGAACGCGCTCGCCAAGGGAGCGCTGTGGCCGGGTCGGTCACCCGGGCTGACAAGGGCCGGAAGACAGCCCGCCCATGTGAACGGTTCGACGGCTGGTTTGATTGCAGTGCTGGCCGGTTGACACGTTACCTGGCGGCAAGGTCGGTGACCGAGACGGGGCGCGCCTCACGTCGGTGTTGCGTGACAGCTCATCGAAGGGCGCGGTCTGTCGCTGACACGCCGGCCCGTCAATGCGTCATCGCATACAGCAGGTAGTTGATGCCGAATCGGTAGGCGAGGGAGGTCATGGCCACGGGGTAGACCGGGTCGTCGGCATGTTCCCAGGCATCGCCCATGTCCATGTTGAAGTTGATCGCGACCATCAAGCGACCGTCGGTATCCTGAACACCTCGCCAGCGCGCCGGCGTGAAGGGCATGCGCACACCCACCGAGCCCGGTTCGCTGCCGGCCACCAGGTGCCGGCGCCCGGGTATCTGCATGCGCTGGTCCAGATCATAGGCCACATCCATCAGTGCGTCGTCCGCCTCGATGTCGATGACCCTGTGGCCGGGCAGTACGCGCCGCATGACGGATGCGAACACCTGCCACTCGGCATCACCGTGAAAATCGTCGACCACCATGAAGCCGCCACGTTTCAGATATTCCCGCAGGCGCTGCACTTCCCGGTCGCTCAGTTGCCAGCGCCCCGGTTGCTGCACGAACAGCCAGGGATAATCGAAGATGGCATCGTCGAGCAGCGTCAGGTGGGCGCTGTCCGGCGCCACATCGATCACCGTGTAACGTTTCACCCCTGCGGTAAAGTGGAACTCTGCCTCCGGCCAGTCGATACGCCACCAGGCACGGCCCGGTCCCCAGCTGCTGTGTGCGCCATGACGGTAGACGAGCCGGCCGATGTGCACCTCGCGCGCCGGCCCTTGCGGCAGGCCGGGGTTGATGATCTCGGCATTCAGCACGCTCTGTGCCTGGGCGGGTGGCGCACCGAGCAGGCAGTGGAGCGTCAGCACGCCGGCAATTGCGCTCCGCAGCGATACCGCAGAGATCTTCGATCGAAACGTCGACGCTGGCATCAGGGCGAGCCCATTGTCTGCAGGGCGGCTGCGGAATCGAGTTCCGCTTACTGCAACAGTGGTAACACCGCTTCCAGCGATATCAATTGCGCCTCCTTATCGCGCCGCCCTTTGTACTCCACCTTGCCATCGGCTATCAGCTTGTCGCTGATCACGAAACGATGGGGAATGCCGAGCAGCTCCATGTCGGCGAACATCACGCCCGGCCGTAGTGGCCGATCGTCCAGCAGCACATCGATGCCGGCTGCGAGCAGCGTCTGGTACAGGGATTCGGCCGCCTCGCTCACGGTATCGGATTTCTGCCTGTGGATCGGGGAGATCACGGCCTTGAACGGTGCGATGGCGTCGGGCCAGATGATGCCCTTCTCATCGTTGCCCTGTTCGATGGCGGCGGCTACCACACGGGTCACACCGATACCGTAGCAGCCCATCTGCAAAGGCTGCGGACGGCCATCCTCATCGAGCACGGTGGCGTGCATCTGCTCGCTGTAGGTAGTGCCCAGCTGGAAGATGTGGCCGACCTCGATACCCCGCACGATCTTGTAGACGCCCTGGCCGTCCGGGGCCACGTCACCTTCCTGAGCGTCTCGCAGGTCGCGCACCAGCGGCTCGGGCAAGTCCCGACCCCAGTTCACACCGGTGACATGCCTGTCGTTTTCATTGGCGCCTGCCACGAAATCGCTCATGGCTGCCGCGTCGGCATCGGCGATCACCGGAATGCTCAGGCCGACGGGGCCGATGGAGCCGGCGTCGCAACCTGCCACCGAGTGAATCGTGCCGGGATCGGCGAACGTCAGCGGCTCGAAGATCTCTGACAGCTTCGACGCCTTGATCTCGTTGAGCTGGTGATCGCCGCGCACCACCAGCGCCACCACGGGCACCTCGGTACCCTTGACCAGGAGTGTCTTCGCACACTGCGTGGCGGCCACGTCGAGCGATTGGCACAGCTCTGCGATGGTATGCACCCCGGGGGTATCGATGGACGCCAGAGCCGCCGTGGCCGGCGCTCGCTCGACATTCGACACGACGACTGCCTTCTCCACGTTCGCCGCGTAGCTGCCTTCCGAGGCATACGCGATCGCATCCTCACCGGTGTCGGCGAGCACGTGAAACTCGCGCGAGCGTGCGCCGCCGATCTCGCCGCTGTCCGCCTCGACGGCACGATACTCCAGGCCGAGCCGCTCGAAGATCGCACAGTAGGCATCGTGCATGCGATCGAACGAGGCTTGCATGCCGGCTTCATCGATGTCGAACGAATAGGCATCCTTCATGACGAATTCGCGGGCCCGCATCACCCCGAAGCGGGGGCGAATCTCGTCGCGAAACTTGATCTGGATCTGGTAGGCGTTGATCGGCAGCTGTCGGTAGCTGCGGATCTCATGCCGCATGAGATCGGTGATCACCTCTTCGTGGGTGGGGCCCACACAGAAATCCCGATCGTGGCGGTCACGGCCTTTCAGCAGCAACAGCCCGTACTTGTCCCACCGCCCGGACTCCTGCCACAGCTCCGCCGGCTGGATCACCGGCAGCAACAGCTCCATCGCCCCCGCGCGGTTCATTTCCTCGCGTACTATCGCCTCGACCTTGCGCAAGGTGCGCAGCCCGACCGGCAACCAGTTGTACAAGCCTGAACCCACGCGGCGCACGAGGCCCGCCCGCAGCATCAACTGGTGGCTGACGATGTCGGCGTCGTTGGGTGTTTCGCGGGTCGTGGCGATGTGAAATTGGCTGGCACGCATAGGCCGCTTGTGTCCTTTGATGAGCAAAACGCTGGCGCGCAGTATAGCGAGGCGTGCTGGCCCACGACAGAGCGCCGGGGCCCGTCATCAGTTAACCTGTAGCGTTACGGGTCAGCTGAACATGGCAGGCCACGGAGGACGACATGGCTGACAAACGCTTACTCGTATTTAGTACCGTCGCCCGCGTCGCCAGCTTCACGCGGGCGGCGGAAGAGCTGAACATGACGCAGCCCGCGGTCACCCATCAGATCCGCCAGCTCGAGGAAGAGTTGAACACGCGTCTGTTTGATCGCACCAGCAACCGCATCAGCCTGACCCCGGCGGGCGAAGTGGTCCGGGACCACGCCGCGACGATCCTGGCGCGCTACGTCGAGCTGAAGGAGGCTGTCAAGGCGCTGACGGGCGATGCTTCGGGTCTGGTTACGCTGGGTGCGAGCACCACCGTCGCCGAGTACATGCTGCCCGAGTTGCTGATGGACTTCCGCCAGCGCTTTCCCGATGTTCAGATACGCCTGCGGGTGGCCAACACCGATGCCATTGTCGCCATGGTGGCCGACAATGCGATAGACCTCGGTGTGGTCGAAGGTGGGGTCACCAACCAGCTGCTGCAGGTAGAGCATTGTCGCAGCGATGAGCTGGTGGTCCTGTTGCCGCTGGGTCATCCACTGACCCACCAGCGATCGATCGCGCCGCATGCGTTGCTCGACCACCCGTTCATCCTGCGCGAAGAGGGCTCCGGCACGCGGAGCGTCATCGCCGCCTGGCTGGCTGACAAGAATCTGCACGAACAGCAGCTCAACCGTCCGTTCGAGCTGGGCAGTACCGAGGCCATCAAGGGTGCCGTCCAGGCCGGCATGGGCATCTCCGTGGTCTCCAAGGCCACGGTGAAGAAAGAACTCGCGCTGGGGTTGCTGGTCGCACGCCCGCTGTGTCCGCCGCTGGTGCGCCCTTTCTACTTCGTGCGTCACCGGCAGAAGTTTCGTACCCATGTGATGCACGAACTGTTCGGCTTCGCGCGCGAATACTTCGAGGCGCTGGAGCAGAGCGCCCGCCCGGCCGGCTGAGTTCACCCGGTTCACCTGGGCCGGTCTCCCAAGCGTCTGCGGGCTTTTCGAAGCCAGGTCTCGAGCGATCTGTCGTTAGCCGCATCGCGAAGGCCGGCCCGGTGGCATAATGATCGCAACCGTTTGAAGTAGGGCATGCCATCGATGTGCTCTGCCCTTTGCCAGGCGCGAGATTGTCCAGCGGTCGGGCAACGTGCGCGCATTGCCGACGACACTCGCTGACGCCCGCTTCCGACGACCTGCTTCAGGAGCCACGATGCTCGATCTCATCCGCGACTGGTACAACCGGAATTTCTCCGACCCTCAGGCGGTCATACTCGCCTTTTTGCTGGTCGTGGTGTTCGGTCTGGTCTGGCTGATCGGTGATGTGCTGGCACCGGTGCTGGTGGCACTGATCTGCGCCTACCTGCTGGAAGGGGTGGTCGCCAAGATGCAGCAGCGCAAGGTTCCGCGCACCCTCGCATCGGCACTGGTACTGCTGATCTTCGTGGCCACCATGGTAATCGTCCTGTTCGGCCTGGTGCCGGTGCTTTCGCAGCAGGTGAGTTCGATCGTGAAGGAGGTGCCCAGCATGATCGCCGCCGGCCAGGATCGGCTGCTGCTGCTGCCGCAGAAATACCCGGAAGTCTTCACGAACGAACAGGTGGATGTCCTGATCAGGACCATTCGCAACGAACTCGCACAGGTCACGCAGAACGTCCTGTCGTTCTCGCTGGCGCGCCTGGGCACCTTCGTGGCGATACTCGTGTACGCCGTGCTGGTACCCCTGATGGTGTTCTTCGCATTGAAAGACAAGGACAAGCTGCTGCAATGGGGCAGCAAGTTCATTCCGCACGGCAGTGAGCTGACGTTCAAGGTGTGGAAGGAGGTCGATCAGAAGATCGCCGACTACATTCGCGGCAAGTTCGCCGAGATCGTCATCGTCTGGCTGGTCACCTACCTGGTCTTCTACCTGATGGACCTCAACTATTCCCTACTGTTGAGCTTCCTGGTGGGCATGTCGGTCATCGTGCCCTACGTCGGCGCCATCGCGGTAACGGTACCGATCGCATTGATCGGCTTCTTCCAGTGGGGCCTGACCGCGAAGTTCGGCTATCTCCTGCTGACCTACCAGATCATCCAGATACTCGATGGCAACGTGCTGGTGCCGCTGCTGTTCTCCGAGGCGGTCAACCTGCATCCGCTGGCCATCATCATATCGGTACTGTTCTTCGGCGGGCTGCTCGGTCTGTGGGGTGTGTTCTTCGCGATTCCGCTGGCAGCTCTGGTGCAGGCGGTGCTCAACGCCTGGCCAGGACCCAAGCAGCGGCGGAGCGATGAATCGCGGCAACGTGCCAATGTCGCGTGATGCCGTGACTACGCAACCCTGCATCGCGCCGATCACGTACCGGTGAGAGCTGCATGAGGGCCTATGCCTGTTCGGCCGGTAGTAATTCTGTCATCGTTGCACGATGGCTTGTGCTACACCAGGTGCATCAGTAAGATTCCGCTGTCGAAGCGAGGAGGATTCATGTTCAAGGGTAGCCTCGTGGCATTGGTCACGCCAATGCACGAAGATGGTTCGGTCGACGAGGCTTCGCTGGAGCGCCTGATCGAATGGCATGTCGAAGCCGGCACCGACGGCATCGTCGCGGTCGGTACCTCGGGTGAGTCCGCGACGATCGCTGTCCCCGAACATGCCGCGGTGATCAAGCGGGTGGTGGATATCGTCGGCAAGCGAGTGCCGGTGATCGCGGGCACCGGTGCGAATTCGACCGCCGAGGCCGTCGAGCTGACCGAACATGCCGCCATGGCCGGCGCAGACGCGTGCCTGCTGGTTACGCCGTACTACAACAAGCCCACGCAGGAAGGCCTGGTCCGGCACTTCAGCCATGTGGCCGCAGCGGTGGCCATCCCGCAGATTCTCTACAACGTGCCGGGGCGTACGGCCCTGGACATGCTGGCCAGCACCACCGCCAGGCTCTCGCGGGTCGACAACATCATCGGCGTCAAGGAGGCCTTGGGTGATATCGGTCGAATCCGCGAGCTGCTCGCCACCTGTGCCGACGACTTCATCGTGCTCAGCGGTGACGATGCCTCGGCCAGAGAGAGCATGCTGGCAGGCTGCCATGGCGACATCTCCGTCACCGCGAATGTGGTACCGGCCGCCATGCATCAGATGTGCGCGGCGGCGATGGCGGGTGACCGGCCGGCGGCCGAAGCCATCGATGCGCGCATCGGCGAGTTGCATTCGGTCCTGTTCCACGAATCGAACCCCATTCCGGTGAAGTGGGCATTGCACGCCATGGGCATGATCGGCCCTGGTATTCGTCTGCCACTGACGCCGCTGGCCGAGCAGTTCCACGAACCTGTGCGCGAGGCGCTTGTCAGGGCCGGAGCGCTGTGATCAGCCTTCGGCGGTCACCCGAAATCGCTCACCGAACCACGCCCAGACCCACGTACAGACCCACGCACAGACTGATGTCATGAGAGATCCTGCGTTGCGCACGTCGTTCCACCGGTTGTCCAGGCAGGCCTTGCGCATCGGCGATCCGCGGGTGGCGGTGGTGTCGGTCCTGTTGATCGCACTTGCCGGCTGCGGTACTTCGCGTTCGCCGAACAGCCCCGAGATACGCTACAGCGCCGACGCCGAGGGTGCACAGCAGTTACAGGTGCCACCGGACCTCACGGATGTGACCGACGGTGAGCAGTTCATTCTGCCGGGCACCACCGGCGGCAAGATCACCCGCAATACCCTGTTGCCCGCACTCGAGCAGGCTCGACTGGTACGCGAAGGCGGTGAGCGCTGGTTGGAGATCGAACTGCGGCCCGAAGCGGTGTGGCCGCGCCTGCAGGCATTCCTGCGCGAGCAAAAGTACGCGATCGAGCAGACCGAACCGGTGGCCGGCACCGTCACCACGCAGTGGCGGCCGGCCAGTGCCGTTCGCTCGGGGGGGCTGATCAGGAACCTGATCGGCAAGGAAGACGTGGTGGAGCGCGTGGCCTTCCGGCTGGAACGTGCGGGCCGTAGCGGCACGCGCCTGTTCAGCCGATTCCAGTCCGCTACCCGGGCCGAGGCTGACGCCGCACCTGCCTGGCCCGAGGATGCGGGCAATTCGGAAGAGTCGTCGGCACTACTGGCGCGGTTGCTGGCCTTTCTCGGTCTCGATGAGCAACGTCGGCAAGGTCTTCTGAGTGCGGCGGATGCCCGCGAGGTGATGTCCGACGCGGTGCTGCAGTCCAGCACGGCCGGCAGTCAGATCATTCTGCAGAAGGGCTACCTCACCAGTTTCAACGGAGTGTCGGCGGCGCTGGGCAAGCTGGGTTATACCATCGACAGCGCGGACGACGGTATCGGCCGGATCCAGACCACTCGCAGTGCAAGCGTCGACGGCGGGTCTGGCTCAGCCGGCGCGGGGCGGGGCCAGGCTCGGCGGGTGCAGGACGAGAGTGCGGAAGGTGGAACTGCGAAGTTCGTGTTCAGTGTGGCGCCGGTGCATGCCAGCTCTGCGCGTATCTCGTTAACCAACGAGCAAGGGGGGGCGTTGCCGTCGGTGCAGGAGCGTGAAATGCTGCAGGCATTGCGCGATGCACTGGCCTAAGCCCACCTTGTGCGACCACTGAAGGCCTGTGATGGAACACGGCGTGCTTGAAGTGGCGGCGCTGGGCAGCGGCAGCTCGGGTAACGCACTGCTGGTACGTCACGGCACCACTCTGTTGCTCGTCGATTGCGGCTTTACGCTGAAGGAGACGGTGAGTCGGCTTGCCGTGCTGGGCCTGACCCCTGGTGAGCTGGATGCGGTACTCGTCAGTCACGAGCACGGCGATCACATCCGTGGTATCGGGCCGCTCGCACGCAAGTTCGGTGTGCCGGTATGGCTCACACACGGCACCTTTCGCGGCTGCCGTGACCAGCGCCTGCCACGTTGTCATCTGTTTCATGCTCACGAGCGCTTCAGTATCGGCAGTATCGAGGTCGATCCGTTTCCTACCCCGCACGACGCTGCCGAATCCTGTCAGTTCGTATTCGCGGCAGACGGCGTACGTTTTGCCAGTGTGACCGATCTTGGAGCCTGCACGCCGCACGTACGGCGCAAGCTCGAAGGCATTCACGGGCTGGTGGTGGAGTGCAACTATGACACCGAGTTGCTGAGCAACGGGCCGTACCCCGCCTCCCTGCAGGCGCGGATCAGATCGAGCTACGGGCATCTGGGCAACGAACAGGCCGCCGAGCTGGTCGCATCGCTGGATCACCAGGATCTGCAACTGGTGCTGCTCGGACATCTCTCGGAGCAGAACAATAGCGATGAGGCGGCGCTTGCCGCCGTTCACGAGCACCTCAGTGATCGTCACGACCGGGTCAGGGTATTGCAGCAACATCGCTGCAGCCGCTGGTTCACGCTACGCCAGTCTTCGACCGTCGCCGCCTCAAGCGACCTTCCGCGTGCCGCGAAAGCGATGGAGATGGAAAGCGGCTAGAACAGGGAGATCGGGCTGGCCTGCCTCGTCGAGTTTACCGGCGGGTCATACCGTAGCCGCGCGGGCTGCTCCATCATCACTGTTGGCACCGGCCAGCAGTTCACCGAGCCGCCCGCGCAGCCCGTCCGTATCCAGACCGCAGTAGCTCAGCAGCTCCTCGCGGCTGCCGTGGTCGACGTACTCGTCCGGCAGGCCGACAAGCTTCACGGACACCAGCGTCCCGGTGGTCGACAGATACTCCAGCACGGCAGCGCCGGCACCGCCGGCGACGACATTCTCCTCAAGGGTGATGATCAGCTCGTGGCCAGCGGCTATCTCGTCGATAAGCGCGGTATCCAGCGGTTTGACGAACCGCATGTTCACCAAAGTGCAGTCGTATTCTTCAGCCAGCACGGCCGCGGGCGGCACCAGCGTGCCGAACGCGAGCAGGGCTACCCTGCTGCCTGTGCGCAGCGTACGTGCCTTGCCGATCGGTAGCGCCGTCATGGCACTCTCGACCTCTACGCCAGGTCCCTTGCCGCGCGGGTAACGCACAGAACTCGGGCCATCGAGCTGATGACCGGTGAACAGCATCTGACGGCACTCGTTCTCGTCGGCCGGGGCCATCACCACCATGTTCGGCAGGCTGCGCATGAACGAGAAGTCGAAACTGCCGGCGTGGGTGGGGCCATCGGGGCCGACCACCCCTGCGCGATCTATCGCGAACAGCACCGGCAGGTTCTGTATCGCCACATCGTGAATCACCTGGTCGTAGGCACGCTGCAGGAAGGTAGAGTAGATCGCCACCACCGGCTTCTGGCCACCACAGGCGAGACCGGCTGCCAGCGTGACCGAGTGCTGTTCGGCGATGCCGACATCGTAGTAGCGTTCGGGAAAGCGTTTTTCGAAGGTCACGAGCCCGGAACCCTCACGCATGGCGGGGGTGATGCCGACGACGCGCTCGTCATGCTCTGCCATGTCGCACAACCATTCACCGAACACCTGCGTGTAGGTGGGCGTGTTCGACTTGCTGCTCTTCAAGCTCTGGCCGGTGGCCGGGTCGAAGGGGGTGACCGCATGCAATGCCAGTGGATCTTCCTCGGCGAAGCGGTAGCCGTGACCCTTCTCGGTCACGACATGCAGAAACAGCGGGCCCTTCAACTCACGCAGGTTACGCAGCACGGCGACCAGACTGTCGACATCGTGGCCGTCCACCGGTCCGTAGTAGTTGAAGCCGAGTTCCTCGAACAGAGTGCAGGGCACCACCATGCCCTTCACGTGTTCCTCCGTGCGCCGCGCCAGTTCCATCATCGACGGCACCTTGCTCAGTACCTTCTTGCTGCTTTCGCGGGCGCCGGAAACGAACTTGCCGCTCAGGATGTTCACCAGGTACTTGTTCATCGCTCCGACGTTGGGCGAGATCGACATGTCGTTGTCGTTGAGGACCACGAGCATGTCGGCCTTCACGCCACCGGCATGGTTCAGTGCCTCGAACGCCAGCCCGGCGGTCAGCGCACCGTCGCCGATCACGGCGATCACCTTCTCACGCGACTCCTCCGGACGGTGCCGTGCCGCCAGTGCCATGCCCAGCCCCGCGCTCACCGAGGTGCTGGAATGACCGACACCGAAGGTGTCGTACTCACTCTCCGTGCGGTTTGGAAAGCCTGCCAGCCCCCCCTGCATGCGCATGGTGTTCATGCGATGGCGCCTGCCGGTAAGGATCTTGTGGCCGTACGTCTGGTGGCCGACATCCCACACGAGCTGATCGTGGGGCGTATCGTAGACGTAGTGCAGCGCCACCGTCAGTTCCACCGTACCGAGACTGGCACCGAGATGACCGCCGGTCTGCGCCACCGATTGGATGATGAAGTCGCGCACCTCGGCACTCACCGCCGACAGGTCGGTCTCGTCTATGCGCCGCAGGTCGTCCGGGGTGTCGATCGTTGATAGCAAAGGGTATCGGGTGATGCTGTCCATGTAGTCAGATCAATCTGGCGACTGGCCATTATGGTGTGCCCCTCTGTACGAGACAAGCCGTAACCCGGGGTGACTGTAGCTCATACAAGTAACCCCCCCGTACGTCAAAACGTACGATCGATGACGTAGGAGGACATCTGCCGGAGTTCGTCGAAGCTTTCGCCCAGGCCATCGAGATGGGACAAGGCTCGCTCGTGCATGTCGCCAGCGTGCCGCCGGGCGCCGTCGAGCCCCAGCAGAGCGGGGTAGGTGGGCTTGTTCAGCGCGATGTCGGCGCCCTGTGTCTTGCCCAGGGTCTGGGTATCGCTGGTTACATCGAGAATGTCGTCGACGATCTGGAAGCACAGGCCCACCGCGGCGGCGTACTGGCCGAGCCTGTCGAGCAGGGCCTGATCGGTGTGAGCCGCGGTCAACGCCGCCATCAGCACACTGGCACGGATCAGTGCGCCGGTCTTGTGCCGGTGCATGTCTTCCAGGTCGGCCAGGCTCAGCTGCGTTCCGACGGCTTCCAGGTCCATGGCCTGACCGGCCGCCATGCCGCCGGCACCGCTGGCGTCACCGAGCACGGCAAGCATGTGCAGCTTGCGCTCGGCCGGTAGTTCGCCGTCGGCGTTGCCGGCCAGCACGGTGAACGCCAGTGCCTGCAGGGCATCGCCTGCGAGAATCGCGAGAGCCTCGTCGAACTGCCGATGACAGGTCGGTTTGCCACGTCTGAGGTCGTCGTTGTCCATCGCCGGTAGATCATCGTGGACCAGCGAGTAGGCATGCATCATTTCCACCGCGCAGGCCGGTGTGTCGAGCCGTTCGAGGCTGATGCCCAGTGCGTGCCCGGTAGCATAGGCCAGTACCGGCCTGATGCGCTTGCCGCCGTTGGTCACCGCGTAGCGCATCGCAGCCTGCAGGCTGGTGCGATTGACATGTTGCGGCGGCAGGCGTTCGAGCAGGGCTACATCCACCCGTTGCCGGTAGAAGGCCATGCGGCTCTTGAAGGGTGTCATGCAGGCGACGGCCCTTCGGAAGACCCTTCCGCGCTATCGAAATCGACGAGGCGCGGTTCGCCGTCAGCCTCTGCCAGCATTTTCACCTTCTGCCCGGCCTCGCTCAGGCTTTGCTGGCAGAAACGCGCCAGGCTCACACCCCGCTCGAACTGCTCCAGGGATTCGTCGAGCGATTGCTCACCGCTTTCGAGCTGCTTCACCAGTGTTTCCAGCTCGCCCAGAGCATCTTCGAAACGGGTGGATTTGGGAATCTTGCGCGATTTCTGAGTCACAGTGGCTGACAGGTGAACAGTTTATCCGGGGAGTTGCCGATAGTGACCGACAGAGGGAATTCTAGCAAACCCGGCGTCCGGCTCCGCATGGATCGTCCTGGCTGACGGGCCGCACACCGAGGGAGAGACAGGTCACAGGTCACAGGCCGAACCGGGTGCATGTCTCAAACGTTCAATCAATTCGATCATCGGTCGTTACGCCCTGTGTGCCCTGAAGGCAGCAGGAAACTGGAATCGTTCACGACACACTACAGCCCTCGAGGGCACTTGCAACCGATGCCGCAGACCATCTCGACAGGCCACGACTACCCGGGCACGGGTCCGTCGGCCGGTCATCCAGTGAGCAGGGCGATGCTTGGTGAGCGCTTGAGCCGGCTGCGGATAACGCTACGTGATCTTCAGGGTCTGCACTGGACTCACTGGTTGGTCGTCGGGCTCACCCTGGCGGCGACTCTGGGAGCAGCCCAGTCTGTCAGGCAGCGTAACCAGGAGATTGGTGAATTTCGGTTCACGCGCGAAACCGAGATCGTGATCGATCAATTCAACAAGCAGCTGAAACGCTACGAGGACGTTCTTTGGGGCGGTGTGGCTGCGATCCACGCACGCCGGTTGAACGTGGAGCGGGATGAATGGGCGTCGTACACGAAGTCGCTGCGGCTGGAAGAGCGCTACCCGGCGATCAGCCGACTGGGGCTCATCCGCAGCGTTCCCGAGACCGAGCTGGCCGCTTTCGTGGCCGAACAACGCTTGAGCGATCCAGGCTATGAGGTTTTTCCACCTGTGCATTCATCGCTGCATTATCCGGTTCAGTACATCGAGCCGTCGAGCGAGGGCTCAGGGCCGCCGGGGCTCGACGGAGCCGCCGAATCGCATCGCAAGAGCGCCATCGAGCGGGCCAGGGACAGTGGGCAGGCACAGATTTCCGAACCGATCGTTCTTGGCATGGAAGACGATGGCATCGTCCGATCGGCCGCGGTAGCCGTGTACGTGCCGTTCTACGCGCGCCACGAGGTGCCGGCCGCGGCCGAGCGCGCGCGCCTGTTCGAAGGTGCAGTGGCCGCACCGATCGAATTGCGCAGCATGCTGAGAAGCGGCAACGGACGGAAGAAGTACGTCGCGTTCAAGGTATGGGACGGTGATTCCCAGCTTCTCGATGACCCGCCCGAGGATTGGCAATGGCACGATGACGAGCCTCTCTACACACTGACCAAGACCCTGGAGATGTGGGGACGGCCCTGGACTTTCGAGTTCAAGAGCACGCAAAGGTTTCGTGCCGACGCCGTCGATCACCAACCACTAATCATCCTGGCAGGCGGCTCAGGCATCACCGCCTTGCTGATGACCCTGTTCATCGTGCTCACGCGTGCCAACCGCAAGACCACTCACTACATTACACGGCTGTCGCAGCTGAGCACCGGATTGCGCAACAAGGCCGACGCACTGGAAGACAGTAATGCCGAGCTCGAACGCTTTGCCTGTGTGGTCGCTCACGATCTGAAATCACCGTTGGGCAGCATCAGTCTGCTGTGCGACTGCATCGACGAAGACCTGGACGGGTCACCGGTGGCCGATCAGATACCGCCCGAAGTCGTCGGCAACCTGAAGCGGGTGCAGCTGCAGATCGTACGCATGCGAGAGCTGATCGACGACATCATGCTCTACTCGTCGGATGTGGGTGCCACCCGAGCCATGGACAACGTGGATACCCGACAGCTGATCATGGAGATCGGCGAGTCGTTGAAGCTGGCTCCCGGTGAGCTCACCGTCGTCGGTCGACTGCCGGAGCTACAGACATCGCGAATTCAGTTGCAACAGGTACTGGAGAACCTGATCGGCAATGCCTTCAAGTATCACCCGGTGCGTGAAGAGGCTCGGGTGCGTGTCTGGGTCGATGATCTGGGAGAATTTCTCCGATTCTCCGTGCGCGACAACGGGGCCGGTATCGATTCTCGGTTTCACGAATCGGTGTTCGAGATGTTCCAGACTGTGCCGAGCAACACTCGGGTGGACAGCACCGGCGTGGGTCTGGCCATCGTGAAACGTGCGGTGACCTCCATGGGTGGGGAGGTAGGCATCGATTCGGCACCTGGCAAGGGCGCCACGTTCCGTTTCACATGGCCGGTATCGCGCGAGCAGGAAACCACCGAGCCTGCGGCACCCACCGGGTGGGTCGCCGCCGCTGCGGCGGAAAACAACGATGGGATCCTTCCCCATGCAGCCTGAATGCAAGACCCTCCGCACGCACCCGATCACCTTGCGGCGGCGGGCGCTGTGATGGCCACGACAGGGGATGGCCCGGCGGTGGGCGAAGAGTCGCCCTCATTGCCTCGACCGGTGGTGTCGAGTCTGCGGTGGTGGCTGCTGGGTGTGTGCATCGTGGTGTTGCTCATAGCCGAGACCTGGTCGGCGATCAGCACCGTGCAACGCACGAAACAGCTCAACGAGCTGTTGAGCAGCAGCTTCTCGATCGCGCTGCGGCTGGAGCGCACCATCGGCTACGGTGGCCTGATACACAACTTCAAGAATTACCTGCTGCGTCCGGACCAGGATCAATTCTACTTCGACGCCATGGCGGATGCCGCCAGGGCCAGCGTACTGGTGGAGCAACTGGACGGAAAGCTGCAGCAGCTGGGTATCGATGCAGACCTGGATCGGAACGCCGACATGATCGAAACCTATCGCTTTCGGCTGGATCAGGTACGTGACCTGAGCACCTTCGCGCTGTCGGCGCGCGAGATCGATCAGCGGGTCCGGTTCGACGACGAGCGGGTCGTCGCGGAAAGCGAGCGGTTGATCGAAGAGCTGATTCTCACGGTCAGGGACAAGATCGCGAAACTGCAACGCAACGCCTTCGTCATTTTGAGCCTGATAGGGTCGTTGATGCTCGGCCTGCTGTTCGTGGCCTGGTCCCTCTGGAACTCACGCCGGTATGTGCACACCATCAGCCTGAGAAATACGCAACTCTCGCTGAGCAACCGCAAGCTGTCGGCGGCCAATGAGTCACTGCAGCGATTCGCCGGTATTACCTCTCATCATCTGAAGACGCCCCTGCGCCACATCGGTTTTCACTGCGAGGAGTTGCTCGAAGAGCCTGCGGATGAGCACCGCATCACAGCGCATGTGGTCAACGTGAAGGAGTGCGTTGCCGATATGGATCTCATCACCGATAGCCTGCTCGACTACACCCAGACTAGCGCGCAAACCGTGCAGGTGGAACCTGTCGAGCTTGCGGCATTGGTGGGCACGGTCTGCACGCAGTTCAGGCAGGAGATCCTTGCGCGCGGTGCCCGGGTGGAGGTGCACGGTATGCCGACAGTGTACGCTGACCGAAAATTGCTGGGGCGGGTGTTGGCCAGCCTCATCAGCAACAGCCTGAAGTACGCGAGCGCGGAGGCCGCGCCCCGGATCCTGATCGAGCAGGTCAGCAGGCCGGGTTTCAGTGTGATCTCGATCACAGACAACGGCATCGGCGTGGCAGCAAGATTCGCGGAAGACGTATTCCTGCCGCTGCATCGATTGCATGGCAGGAACAGTGCATACCAGGGTGTAGGCATCGGTCTGGCCCTGGTTCGATCGATTGTCTCGGCGCACGGCGGACGTGTCTGGATGGATACCGGCTATAAGTCGGGCACTCGTATCTGTTTCGAGTTGCCTGGTGCGGAGACCATGACGAGGGAAGCTGCATGAGCGGAACGGTGAGAGACTGTGTGCTGATCGTCGATGACGAGGATATCGACGCGATGATCGTCGAGCGTACGTTGCGTCGCTTGAATCCGGAATTGCGATTGCTGCGTGCCGAGAACGGTGCCGCCGCACTCGCCATCCTCGAATCACGGGTGCCGGACCTGGTCATCATGGATATCCGCATGCCCGGCATGGACGGCCGCGAGGCGCTGGAGATCATCAAGGCCGACCCGGTGTGGCGCACGATTCCCGTGGTCATGATGTCTACTTCGAGGAGTCAGAGCGATATCGACTTCTGCTACAGCCATTTTGCCAACGCCTACCTGCCCAAGCTTGGCATGAAGGAAGGCCGGTCGGCGATCGAGACCATGGCGCGCTTCTGGCTGGAGATGGTGGAGTCACCTCGTTCGGCGGGGTGCCTCTAGTCTATTCGCTGCGAAGCGTCCGAAGCCCTGGGGCAGTGCAGTTCCGAAGGAGCAGCCAGCAGCAGCCTTTCCCAGCAGCAGCCTTTCGAAGCTCTCAGCTGTCGGACAGCACATCCAGCGCTTCGCTCAGCCGGTGTATCCCGTGCACGGTCAGCCCGCTGATCGCCTTCTTCGGGCGGTTGGCCGCCGGTACGATGGCCCGCCTGAAACCGTGCTTCACCGATTCCTGCAGGCGCTCCTCGCCATTGGCCACCGGGCGCACCTCGCCTGCCAGACCGATTTCACCGAACACGACCAGGTCGCTCGGCAGCGGGCGGTTACGGAACGAGGACAGGGCCGCCAGCAGGATGGGCAGGTCGGCGGCGGTTTCCGAGATGCGTACACCACCCACCACGTTCACGTACACGTCCTGGTCGAACATCGCGATGCCTGCGTGTCGGTGCAGCACCGCCAGCAGCATGGCCAGTCGGTTCTGCTCCAGGCCCAGTGCCACCCGCCGCGGGCTACCCATGGGGCTGGTATCCACGAGCGCCTGGGCCTCCACGAGCATCGGCCGGGTGCCCTCTCGGGTGACCATTATCACGCTGCCGCTGACGGGGTCGGGGTGGCGTGACAGGAAGATCGCCGATGGGTTCTTCACCGCCTGCAGGCCCTTGTCGGCCATGGCGAACACGCCGAGTTCGTTGACCGCTCCGAAGCGGTTCTTGACCGCCCGGATCACGCGGTAGCGGTTGCCCGGGTCGCCCTCGAAATACAAGACCGTGTCGACCATATGCTCGAGCACCCGGGGGCCTGCGAGCGCACCTTCCTTGGTGACATGACCCACCAGGAAGATCGAGGTTCCCGACTGCTTGGCGAAACGCACCAGCCGTGCCGCACTCTCTCGCACCTGTGCCACCGCACCCGGTGCCGAATTCAGCTGCTCGGTGTGTGCGGTCTGGATCGAATCCACCACCATGACCTCGGGTTTCTCCTTCAGCGCCTGGGCGATGATCAGCTCCACCTGGGTTTCCGCCAACAGCCGCAGCCTTTCCTGCGGCAGCTCCAGGCGCCGGGCACGAAGTGTCACCTGTTGCAGTGACTCTTCTCCAGTGACGTACAGCACGCGTTGATTCACGCTCAGGTTGGCCAGGCATTGCACCAGCAAGGTGGACTTGCCGATGCCCGGGTCGCCGCCGAGCAACGTTACCGAACCCATCACAAGCCCACCGCCGAGCACGCGGTCGAGTTCCGACAGGCCGGTGCCGACGCGCGACTGGGATGTCAGTTCGACATCGATGGCATTGGTGATGGCGGCAGCGGTGCCGGCGTAGCCCTGAAAGCGGGCCGGGCCTGCGCTTTTCGCAGTGGCCACCACGGCGCCTTCCTCGAGCGTGTTCCAGGCACCGCAGTCGGCGCACTGGCCGCTCCACTTGCTGGTGACGGCGCCGCAGTCGGTGCAGTGGTATTGCGTGCGAACCTTCAGCGCTCACCACCTTCGGCGGCATCGATGGCGACGGTGGCGGACTCGTTCATGTTGCCCGCCTGCAGCACCGGTTCGATCCGTACCTGACCCACGCGATTGCCATCGACCGACAGTACGGTGACCGGGTGGTCGTACAGACTGAAGGCGGCTCCCTGCGGGGGGAAGTTCTCGAAATGCTCGAGCACGATGCCGTTCAGCGTCTTCGGCCCTTCGGGTGGCAGGTTCCAGTTCAGCGCCTTGTTGATGTTGCGCACATGGGCATTGCCATCGATTATGAAACTGCCGTCTGCCTGCTGACGGATCTCGGGCGGGCCGGTCTGTGGGTCGGTGTCGAAACCACCGACTATTTCACCGAGGATGTCCTCGAGCATGAGCAGGCCCTCGATGTCGCCGTATTCATCGACCACCAGGCCCATGCGACGTTGTTCGCGCTGAAAGTTCAGAAGCTGAACGGTGAGTGTGGTGCCCTCAGGAATGAAGTAGGGCTCGCGAATGCGCGACTCCAGATCATGGCGCGTGAAGTCTCCCGAGCGCAACACATCGAGCATCTTTCGCAGGTAGATGAACCCCACCACCTGATCGACATTCTCGCGGTACACCAGCAGGCGGCTGTGCGGGCTCTTGCTGATCTGCTGCACGATATCGTCCCAGTCGTCCTCCAGGTCGATGCCGACGATATCACTGCGCGCCACCATGATGTCGTTGACCGATACGGTGCCCAGGTCCAGGATGTTGAGCAGCATGTCGCGGTGGCGTGCCGGTATCAGCCCGGCGGTCTCGTTGACCACCGTGCGCAGTTCCTCGCTGCTCAGGTGCTCCTCTTCGGGATTGATCTTGTGGACCTTGAAACGTTCGAGAATGAAATTGCTGATCCAGTTCGTGGTGACCACCAGCGGATGGGCAGCCCGGATCAGCGGGCGGTAGATGGCGGAGGCGAAGAAGGCCATCTGCTCGGCACGGCGGGTGGCGAAAGTCTTGGGTGTGATCTCCGCGAACACGAGTATCACCAGTGTCAGCAGGCCGGTAGCCACCGCGATGCCGGCCTCGCCCATCAGGCGCAAGGCCACGATGGTGGAAATGGCCGAGGCCAGTATGTTGACGAAGTTGTTGCCCAGCAGGATCAGGCTGATCAGCCTGTCGGGCTGTTCGAGTAGCAGCGCCGTACGCTGTGCCGCCTTGTTACCCTGACGTGCCTGGTGCCGGAGACGATACCGGTTCAGAGACATCAGGGCTGTTTCCGAACCGGAGAAAAAGCCGGACATCATTATCAGCAATACCAGGATACCCAGTAGCACGCTGATCGGAATGTTGTTCAAGTACGGTGGATCCTCGTGTGACGACCGGTCGGGGCGTTGTGCATCTCAGCCCTGGAGGCTCGGGTCTCGCGGCGTTCGGGTCGGATGATGTCGGGCTCAAGCGTTCGGGTTCACGATTTTCGGCTTGCAGTGTCGCGACGTGCGGTTGCGGGGCCGGACCGTTCAGGTTCGTTGCAGGATCAGTTCCACGACCAGCTTGCTGCCGAAGTAGGCGAGAATCAATACGGCAAAGCCTGCGAGCGTCCAGTGTACCGCTCGCCGGCCTCGCCAGCCGTAGCGCCAGCGGCCGAACAGCAGTACGCCGAACATGCACCACGCCAGGCACGACAGGATCGTCTTGTGCACCATGTGCTGGGCGAATAGGTCGTCGAGGTAGAGGAAGCCGCTGATCAGAGCAAGGGTGAGCATGCCGAAACCCGCGGTCAGCAAGGTAAACAGCAAGCTTTCCATGGCATCGAACGGTGGCAGTGCACGCATGAAGCCACCGGGCCTGTGCGACGTCAGGAAGTGGCGCTGTACCGCGACCAGTGTCGCCTGTGCCGCGGCCAGCGCAAGCAGTGCGTAAGCCAGGATCGACAGCAGCACATGCACCTGGACGGAGGCATCGAGCACAGGGGAATGGCCGCTGGTCGCCTGGCTCGCGATGAGTGCGATGGCGGCCAGGGGATAGACTGCCAGACCCAGGAAGTCGGCTGGCTGGTGCAGGCACAGCAGCAATTGCAGCGCCACGATGCCCAGGGCCGTGAGGCCGAACGCAGTGAAGAAGGGCAGGATGAAATCGCCCGGCAGATGCGTCTGATGCAACGAGACGGTCGCATGCAGCACGACGGCCATCGTAGCCAGCCCGAGGGTGATGCGCCGACGCTTGATCAGCCGAAGCGCGCTTGCGTCCGATGCGGTCGTGCCACCACTGGCCGCTACCTCGCCCGGTTCCGAGTCTGCGGTGCCCGCTGCCGAGGTGGCCGTGGTCGTCTGCACCGGCCGCATGGCACGAGGCGTGAGTCTGTCTCGCAGTGCCAGTGGCGTGCCACTGCCCAGAGCTACGTAGAGGCGAGCACTGGCAACGCTGTAGAGCACGGCTGCGAAGATGGAAATGGCGTAGATCATGAACCGTTTTCGTGAACGTCTGGCGAGGATAACATGCGTCGCCGAGGCGGTGACCGGGTGTTGCGGAAGCCACGCTCGAGACGTTGTTATACTGTTCGGGCACCGGGCATTCCGATCGTTCGCCGTGGTCGCTGCTTCATTTTCCAGCTCTGCTGTTTTCCACTGCTCCTACCCTGGCCGGATTCCTTACTATGTTTGATTCCCTGTCCGAGCGCCTCGGCCGAACCATCAAGAACCTGCGCGGTCAGGGACGGCTGACCGAAGACAATATCAAGGACACCCTGCGCGAGGTGCGCCTGGCGTTGCTGGAGGCGGACGTCGCCCTGCCGGTGGTCAAGCAGCTGGTGGACCGGGTTCGCGGGAAGGCGCTGGGGCAGGAAGTTCTCGGTAGCCTGTCTCCGGGCCAGGCGCTCATCAAGGTGGTCAACGATGAGCTCGTCGCCGTCATGGGCGAAACGGCCGAGCCGCTGAACCTGTCCACGCAACCGCCGGCGGTCGTACTGATGGCCGGGTTGCAGGGCGCGGGCAAGACCACCACCGTCGGCAAGCTGGCACGCCGTCTGATCGAGGGCGAACGCAAGAAGGTCATGGTGGTGAGCTGCGATGTCTATCGCCCGGCTGCCATCCGTCAGCTTGAAACCCTGGCCGGCCAGACCGGTGCCGTCTTCTTCGACAGCGAGGTGAGCCAACAGCCGGTGGCCATAGCACAGGCGGCGGTGGCCGCAGCACGCAAGCAGTTCATCGACGTGCTGCTGATAGACACGGCCGGCCGGCTGGCCATCGATGCAGACATGATGAACGAGATCAAGGCGCTGCACGGTGCGGTCTCACCGGTCGAGACCCTGTTCGTGGTCGACAGCATGACCGGCCAGGATGCCGCGAACACCGCCGCGGCCTTCGGTGAGGCCTTGCCTCTGACGGGTGTGGTGCTGACCAAGACCGACGGTGATGCCCGCGGTGGTGCGGCCCTGTCGGTGCGGGTGATTACCGGCAAGCCGATCAAGTTCATCGGTTCGGGCGAAAAGAGCGATGCGCTGGAGGCGTTTCACCCGGATCGCATCGCCTCGCGCATTCTCGGCATGGGCGACGTGGTCAGCCTGGTCGAGGAGGTTTCGGCAAAGGTCGATCATCAGAAGGCCGAGAAATTCGCCCGCAAGATGCAGAAGGGCAAGAGCTTCGATCTGAACGATCTCAAGGAGCAGCTCGAGCAGATGGCCAGCATGGGCGGCATGGCGTCGTTGATGGACAAGATGCCGGGCATGGGCAACCTGCCGCCGGCGGCGAAGAATCAGGTCAACGACAAGCAGTTCACGCAGATGATCGCCCTGGTGAATTCGATGACGCCGCAGGAGCGCAAGCATCCGGCCATTCTCAAGGGCTCACGCAAGAAGCGTATCGCCACCGGCGCGGGGCTGCAGGTGCAGGATCTGAACCGCTTGCTCAAGCAGCACCTGCAGATGTCGAAGATGATGAAGAAGATGAGCAAGGGCGGGCTGCAGAAGATGATGCGTGGCATGAAAGGTCAGATGCCACCCGGCATGGGGATGTAGGCAGAGCCTCGGAGCATTCAGTTCCGGGCCTGCAGGCCGATAGAGCGCCTGCGCGACTGAATCCTGCTCGTGGCCGGCGCTCACCCGATGCGCTTTGGCCTTCCACCCGACGGGTGACGACCAGGGTTTCGGCGTATCGATCGCTGGATAACATGGCCTATGAACCCGAGACCGCCTCCGAAACTGAACCTGCGCACGCGCCTGATACTCTGCATGCTCGCTTGCGGGTTGGTTCCGCTGGCCGTTGCCAGCGGCATCATCACGCTGCAGGCGAGTGCCAACCTTCGCGCGGATACGAGCCATCTGCTCACCGCCTCCCTGGCTACCCAGCGATCGTCCGTCGCGAATTATCTCGAGGGCCTGCGCTCGCACAACGCCATCATGGGTGAAGACCTGATGGTGGTGGATGCCATGCGGGAGTTCGCTGCAGGGTTCGCCTCGCTGCCCACGCAGATCGGCGCTACCGAGACACAGCGCCAGGTGCGCGATGCCGCGTTGCCGCGATTCTACGAAGACGAATTCCAGAGGCAGATGCGGGCATTGGGAGAAGCACCGCCGGCCGTGGATCGGCTGTTGCCGAAGTCACCGGCGGCTCGGCTTGCCCAGTCGTTGTACATCGCGCAGAACAGCCTGCCTCTGGGTGAGAAGGATGGCCTGGTCACGCTGGAAAACGCCACGAGTTACGACGAGGCCCATACCCGCTATCACCCGATCATGCACAAGTATCTCGATAAGTTCGGCTACTACGACATCTTCCTGATCGAACCCGAGGAGGGTACGATCGTGTACTCCGTGTTCAAGGAGATCGACTACGCCACCAGTCTGTTCAATGGGCCGCATCGCGACTCGGGCCTGGCGCGCGTGACACGCAGGGCACTTGCCCTGCCAGCCGGTGAGGCCGTGCTCGAAGACTATTCACGCTACGTACCCTCCTATGACTCACCGGCCTCGTTCGTGGCCACGCCCGTGTACGATGGCAGCCAACTGATCGGCGTGCTCGCCTTCCAGATGCCGGTAGACGGCATCAACCGGATCATGGCCCAGAATGATGCGCTGGGCGAGCATGGAGAGATGGTTCTGGTGGGCGACGATGGTCTGTTGCGCTCCCAAGCCTCGCTCACCGGAACACCGAGCATCCTTCGTCAGAAGGCCGACCCCGAGGTGGTCGAGCGAGGCCTGCGGGGCGATACGGGCACATTCAGCGTGACAGCCGACGGAGAGGATTACGTGACGGCGACCACGCCCTTGCAGGTGGAGGGTCTCCCCTGGGTGGTTACCGCACGCATCAATGCCGCCCGGGCACTGGCCAGCGTCCATTCACTGCTGGCCACGACGTTGGTGGTCGGTGGCGTCGCGGTATTGGCCGTCGGCTTGTTCGCCTGGTTTTTCGGGCGTGGCCTCTATCGGCAACTGGGCGGCGATCCGGAAGAGATCCAGGCAGTAGCGGACGCCATCGGCCACGGCGAACTGACCGCTCGACCGGACGATGCCCTGCGCACCGGTGCCTATGCGTCGCTGGTGGTGATGCGTGAACGCCTGCACGCGATACTCAGCGAGGCGCGAGTGCTGTCGGTCGAGGTGAGCGCCGGTGCCGAGCGCCTGCTCGAGGGCAACAAGGGCCTGAGCAAGCGTACCGTGGAGCAGGCCACGAATCTGGAGGAGACTGCGTCGAGCTCCGAGGAGCTGGTCAGCACGGTCAAGCGGAATGCGGACAATGCAAGGTTGGCCAACGAGTTGGTCAACAGCGCCCGGGAACGCGCCGAGCTCAGTGGTGTGACTGCCGACAAGGCGGTCAGCGCGATGCGGGAGATCAGCGCGTCCAGCGAACATATCGCAGATATCGTCGGCGTGATCGACGAGATCGCGTTCCAGACCAACCTGCTGGCCTTGAACGCCGCGGTGGAGGCAGCGCGTGCCGGCGAACAGGGCAGAGGCTTCGCGGTCGTGGCCAGCGAGGTCAGGCAGCTTGCCGGGCGCAGCGCCGAATCGGCAAGAGAGATCAAGGATCTGATCGTCGACAGCGTCGGCAAGGTCAGGGACGGTACCAGCTTGGTTCAGGACTCCGGTACCGAGCTTACGCACATCATGAAATCGGTCGGCGAACTGACCGACATCATCGGCCAGATCAGCACGGCCAGCGACGAGCAGGCGTTGGGTATCGATCAGATCAGCCGGGCAATGGTCCATATCGACGGCACCACGCAACAGAATGCCTCCCTGGTGGAAAAGTCGACGGTGATCACACAGGGCATGAGCGATCGAATCCGGCAGCTCAACGATCGCATGAGCTATTTCTCGTTGGGTGGGGATACCGAGGATCGCTCAGTCTCGCGGTAGCGGGTTCAAGCGCCAGGCGCGCTATGGCAACATGCTGCCATGGATATTCTGATTATCGGCGCCGCCGGCATGGTCGGGCGTAAACTGGCGGAACGGCTTTCTAGAGACGGGCAGCTTGGAGGGTCTGCGCTGGGCAAGCTGGTGCTCGCCGACGTGATCGAACCTCTTGCTGTACCGTCAGCGGGGTCGGCGAGTTCAGCGAGTTCAGCCGATCTTCCCATCGAGACGATGACAATCGATCTTTCGGAGCCGGGGGCTGTCACTACGCTCCTGGAGCATCGTTGCGACGTCATCTTCCACCTGGCGGCGATCGTCTCCGGCGAGGCCGAGTCGGATCGGCACAAAGGCTATCGCATCAATCTGGACGGCACTCGTGCACTGTTCGATGGCATCGCGGCCTTGCATGAGCAGGACGGTTATACTCCGCGGGTGGTGTTCACCTCATCACTGGCGGTATTCGGTGCGCCGCTTCCGGACGCCATCGGTGATGACTTCCTGTGCTCTCCGCTGACCAGCTACGGCACCCAGAAGGCGATGGGTGAACTGTTGCTGGCCGACTACACCCGACGCGGTCTGCTCGACGGCATCGGCCTGCGTCTGCCCACCGTCTGTATTCGCCCCGGCAAGCCGAATCTTGCCGCCTCGGGTTTCTTTTCCGGCATTCTGCGCGAGCCGATCAACGGCCGGCGCGCCGTTCTACCCGTCGGCGACGAGGTGCGTCACTGGTTCGCAAGCCCCCGTGCCGCCGTCGAATTCCTGTTGCATGCGTCAACGTTACCGGGCAAGCGGATCGGACCACGGCGCAACCTGAACCTGCCGGGTCTGTCCGCTACGGTTGGCGAGCAGATTGCCGCACTCGAACGGGTGGTGGGAGCCGATGCCGTCAAGCTGATAGAGCGCAAGCCCGACCCTGTGGTGGCGAGTATCATCGCCGGTTGGCCGGAAAGCTTCGATCCGCAGCGTGCGATACAGCTCGGTTTCGTCGTCGAATCGTCGTTCGACGAAATAATACAGGTGTATCTGGATGATGAGATGTCGGCCGTATGAACGGTTCGCCTCTAGTCGGTACGCCGTTGCACTAACTTATGCCAGGCCCGACACTGCAGCCATTTGAATCGGATGCGAAGCTACCGCCCAAAGTCGACGTAGTGATCATCGGCGGTGGCATCATCGGCACCAGTACTGCGTTGGAGCTTGCTGAGCGCGGGCTCGGCGTGGCGGTGTGCGAAAAGGGTGAGATCGCCGGTGAGCAGTCGAGCCGCAACTGGGGATGGGTACGTATCGCAAGGCGCGACCCGCGCGAAATCGAGTTGGTGGCCGTTGCCCAGCGACAGTGGGCCGGTCTCGACAATCGGCTCGAAGTCGCTACCGGCTACCGTCGGTCCGGCATCGTGTTCACGGCCGAGGACGATGCTGCACAGCAACGGAACGAGGCCTGGATGGCAGCGGCCGAACCCTATCAGGTGCGGGCGAACCTGATCAGCAGGCAGCAGTTGGGCAAGATGTTTCCGGGCATGTCCACCCGTTGTGTCGGTGCTCTGCACACGGCGTCAGATGGCAAGGCCGAGCCACAGCTGGCAGCGCCCGCCATCGCCCGGGGTGTGCGGCAACGCGGTGGGCATGTGCTGACAAACTGCGCGGTGCGTGGCGTGGAGACCTCGGGTGGTTCGGTCAGCGGCGTGGTGACCGAGCGCGGGCCCATCGCCTGCCATTCAGTCGTGCTTGCAGGTGGTGCCTGGTCGAGCCTGTTCTGCGGGAACCTCGGTATCGATCTGCCGCAATTGAAGATTCTCAACTCGGTGATGCGTACCTCGCCGGTGCCGGATGGACCGGAAACCGCCTTGTGGACGAACGACTTTTCCTTCCGTCGGCGCGACGACGGTGGTTACACCATTGCTGGCGGGCACCGTAATCGCGTGGATATCGTTCCGGATTCATTTCGCTACTTTCGCCCGTTCCTGCCCGCGTTGCGCACCGAGTGGAAGTCTCTCGCGCTACGCATCGGCCGACGATCTCTCTTCGAACTGACCCTGCCGCGGCGTTGGTCACTCGATCAGCCTACCGTGTTCGAGCGACAACGCATACTCGACCCATCGCCTTACCTGCGACACCCTGATGACGCGTTGAAGGCGCTGCAGGCCGTCTACCCGGCGTTCAGAACTGCAAGGGCAGTACAACACTGGGCCGGTCTGATCGACGTGACACCGGATGCCGTGCCGGTGATCTGTGCAACCGAAGAACTGCCAGGCTTTCACATCGCCACCGGCTTCTCCGGCCACGGTTTCGGTATCGGCCCCGGGGCCGGTCTGTTGATGGCGGACCTGGTGTCAGGGCGTACCCCCGTGGTCGACCCGCATCACTTTCGCCTGTCGCGATTCTCGGATGGCTCGCCGATCAACATCGTCGGCGGGTTCTAGGTATTTCCCCGCACACAGATCACGAGCCCCCTGATAGCTCACGCTCGTAGCGCCAGTCCTGCACGGCCGGTCGCACCTTCCTGATCTTCGATGCGCTGCCTTTCATCCGATGCGCTGCCTTTCATCCGCAGCTTCTTCAGTGGGTAGTGCTCCATCGAGGGCTGTCCAAGTAGCGACAGCGGCATAAGACAACCCCGAGAAGTGTGAGCTCTGTCCGGAAGACTCGGGCACGGCCTCACGTTGCGACAGTCGCGCGACGTGAACAGGCGATGAAATCTCACATTGGCGGGTGAGCTCCGGCCACCGGTTCGGGTACAGCTCCCAGGCGTAATCGCAGTGATCGTCGGCGCGGGACGGTTGCCGGCCGCCTTCACTAACGAAAACGACATCATGTACGCCCAACAACTAAGACTATTTTTGTCGTAGTATGATGTTTCTGTCGAAAGAGAATAGGTCATGGCGCTCTATGGAGCTGGCGCGGAGTACGCGCTGCACTGCGTGCTTCTGCTAGGCGCGGGCCCCGAGGGGATAAAGGCGAGCGGACGCTCGCTCGCCGATTTTCAAGGGGTGTCGCGCTCCTACGTCGCGAAGCTCTTTACCCGGCTGGAGAAGGCCGGCGTGCTCGTTGCGGAGGAAGGTCTTCGTGGGGGGTACCGTCTGGCGCGTCCTCTCGCCGAGATCTCCGTGCTCGAGATCGTGGACGCCGTCGAAGGACGCAAACCGTTCTTCAAGTGCACGAACGTGCGCGAGGACTGTGCGCTGTTCGATGGTGAGGCACCTGCGTGGGCTCGCCGCGGGACCTGTGCGATTCATGCCGCCATGCTCGAGGCGGAGTCTGCCGCTCGTGCCACGCTGGCCGCCACTTCGATGGCCGCCATCGACGAACGCTTCTCGGCCGCAACCCCCGAGCGCTTCAAGCGCGACACCATCCTTTGGTTCTCTGCAGTGTCCGGCGTCGATACCTGAGATACCCGCCCGCCCGATTTTCGATGGTGGGCTCCCACATCACGACCCCAGGAGAAGAACGATGAAGGTATTGCATGTGGACGCCAGCGCGCGGCACGCGGATTCCGTGTCGCGCGCCCTGAGCGCCCGGTTCGTCGAAGCTCTGAAGCGGGCCGACCCGAGCGTACGGGTGGAACGGCTCGACCTCGCTGTGAGTCCGCCCCGGCACGTGTCGGCTGCGCAGACCGAAGCCATGTACGTCCCCGAAGCACAGCGCACCCCGACGATGCACGATGCTTTGCGCGAGTCGGAGCACCTGTGCGGGCTCGTGCTCGAAGCGGATACGATCGTGTGCGGCATGCCCATGTACAACTTCGGCATGCCGTCGGTGTTCAAGGCCTTCGTCGACAACATCGTGCGTGTCGGGCGAACGTTCGTGCAGACGGAAAGCGGCTTCGAGGGGTTCCTGAAGGGGCGGCGGGCCCTGTTCGTGACCTCGCGAGGAGCGGACTACTCGCCGGGATCTCAGATGGCCGAAATGGACCTGCTCGAGCCTCACCTGCGCATGGTCTTTGGCTTCATGGGTATCGAGCAGATGGAGTTCGTGAACCCACAGCCCATGCAGTTCGCCGGGCCCGAGGCCCGTGAGGCGGGTCTGGACGGCGCCGGAACGCGGCTCGACGAGTTAGCCGATCGCTGGACAGCTTGAGCGTCACGATCAAGACCTTTCGACGGCGCTCGGCGTGAGCGACTGGACATCACGAACCGGGCGATCACGCTCGAGTCTCTCGAATGCTGCGCCAGAGGGTGTTCTCCATCGCCGCGGGCTACGAGGACTGCAACGACGCGGCCCGTCTGATCGACGACCCGATCCGTGGCGAGGAGGCTAAATCCGAATCGCTCTGGTGCTGGGCGCAGCCCCCACCGGGCTAACGCAACGCGGGTCGAACGAGCATGAGAGGACTGCGCCGAGCGGATGGCCGCTCGCTTCGCCGTGCCTGCGGGTTCCACCAAACGGCTCGATCGTCGAGCTCGATACCATCGGGATGGGCAATACGGGGTGTATGACGGCATCTCGAGCCGTCGGTGCGTGTTCGTACCGTCAAATCCGGCTCCGATCGAGCGCCGGACGGTCGACAGCGTCATCGTGATGAATGATGCAGGCCAGTGCACACACGAAGGGGGCGAATTGGGTCGAGGTCTTCTGCGCGCACGAAGAGTGTGAACCGGGTTCAGTTCTTATGCGCGCACGAAGGGTGTGAACCAGGGTTCAGTTCTTATGCGCGCACGAAGGGTGTGAGTGTGAACCGGGTTCAGTTCTTATGCGCGCACGAAGGGTGTGAACTGGGTTCAGTTCCTGTGCGCGCACGGAGGGTGTGAACTGGGTTCAGTTCTTATGCGCGCACGAACGGTGTGAACTGAGTCCAAGTCTTGTGCGCACACGAAACAAGTGAAACTGCAATGTGGACGGGGTTTGCTTTACAACGGCTGTATCAGCTCCACTAGCCTTTCAATGCCAGCCGCATGAAGCCTGTCGCACTCAGGTTGCCGTACTGGAAATTCCGTAGCGATAAGACAAGGCAGGACACCGGTCGATTGTAATGCTACATACAGGTGTTTAGTACAGCTTGGGGGACCTGGATCGATCCTTGTCTGATAGAGTGAAGCTGTATTTTAGATCAGTGTTTAATGTCATGGATGTCAACACGCTCGATTCGGTTGGTAGCTCGGTAAGCGGTACCGGATGCCCTGGATGCCCTGTAGCCCTGTAGATCCTGGTGAATGCGCGGGCTGCAATACCACTCACGCAGAGCACCATGCAGCCGAACGTATCAGGCAGGCGGAAGCACGCCGGTCGCGGCGGTCAGGCCAATCCGCCGATCCCACCGATAGCATGCCACGGCGGTTACGCAAGCTTGCCCGTTCTCTGGATCAGGGTCTTTTCCATCTCGTGATCCTGCTGCCGGATTTTGATCGTGAGAAGGGCTGGCGTGTCAGGGGCGCCCGAAGCTGTGTCGGGTGGCTGAACGCGGAGTGTGGTATCCATCCGTCTGCCGCATCGGAGCGCCTGCGCGTTGGCTATGCGCTTGAAGTGCTACCGGTGATCAAGGAGCTTTTCCGCCAGGGAGAGCTGAGTTGGTCGAAAGTGGTAGTCCTGACGCGCATTGCCACGCCAGACAAAGAAAGAGAGCTAGCGCGTCTCGCTCTCGGCATGAGTGCCAGCGCTCTCAATCGTCACGTCAGGCAGTACAGGGACTGCCAAACTCGGGAGACGCTCGAAGACGAAGATGCGAATGCCATCGCTTGTCACGGGAAACGAGCCCTGAATTTCCGCCACGATGCCGATGGCATGCTGGAAGTGACTCTCAGGCTCACGCCCCTGGCAGGTGGTGCGTTTCTGAAATCGTTGGCTCGCGCCGAAGATGTGTTGTTCAAGGATAGTCATGGTGCTCTCGGCCCGGAGGGCGAGCGAGCGGTGGAGCCCGGTTTCGAGCGTGAAGATGCCGCTGTTCGATTGCCACGTCAATTGCGCGCGGATGCCATGTCACTGATGGCAGAAACCTTTCTGGATGCCACCCTGGCAGGCACGACCAGCGAGATGCGCACTGCCGATCGGTTTCAGGTGATGGTTCATGTCGATGCCGATACGCTTCGGCAGACGCCGGAGTTCCCCGACCCTGTCGGCGCGCCCGCGCTACGCTCTTTCGTCGAGCACGGTTCGTCCATTGCGGCAAGCACGGCACGCCGGCTTGCCTGCGATTGCAGTGTTTCATCCATTGTCATGAAAGATGGCGAGCCGCTCTCTATCGGTCGCAAGGCACGCACCTGGCCGGCAGCCATGCGCCGGGCAATACTGGCCCGTGATCGATGCTGCCAGTGGCCCGGTTGTGATGCCACGCGTTTCGTTGATGTGCATCATGTCGTCCATTGGGCCGACGGGGGAGAGACGTCCGTTGCCAACGGCATGACCTGCTGCACGGCCCATCACCGCTTGTTGCATGAGGGTGGATACACGGTAGAGCGCAACTCGGACTGGGAATCCGAGGTAGGCGCAGCACCGTCGTCGGAGCACGCTTCGCTCGGGCGTCACGCGGCCCTGCAAGTGATGTGTGATGGGCAGCAGGTGGAGATCGAGCTGCGTGCGCCGCCGAGTCGGTTCCGATTTCGAAGGCGCGATGGTTCGCTGGTATGAGCGGACTTGTTGAAGGCTATCAGCGAATCAGCGACCGCGCTTACGGCGCATCCACTCCAGATGCGCGTCCATCGACTCCCTGAGCTGCGCGACGGTGTGGAACGCCGACCTGCCGATCACGTGGCCGATCGTATGGTTCTCCTCCACATACTCAGAATTTCAACGACACATCCCGATGATGCGACTGGCAAGAGGCCACATAGAGGGCCTGGTCGCGGTTCATCTTCGGCTGGGAGCGCAGGCCAAGCGTATCGGCCATCGTCGCCTCGAAGCTGATGATCTGCTTCGCAACATCCGGTTCCACTGCCGTGCGCCAGGAAAGCTGCTCGTCAGCCGTATTGATCCCGGTATCCAGGGCGCCGAGCGCTTCGCTCGTGTCGATCGGCTCGGCCGTTTCCTCGGCACCCTCCACCACCTCGCCGCCGATCAGTGACTCTCGCGCCGTGTTCAGATCGACGATGATGCTGTCGGCATCATAAATGTCCTCAGCGCTTAGCGTAATGTCGGCGATCGCCAGGCGTGCGGCCTCGATGTCACCATTTTCGAGCGTGGTCTTTGCGTTTGCCATACCCTGGCGCAAAGACTCCAGGTCGGGTGTGGTGCGCAGGGCAGCGGCGATCTCGCCAAGGGCTGCGTAGCTATCATCCGCAGCGCGGCGATACTTCAGGCGCGCCAGATCTTCTGCCTTGGTCAGTGCGACGAATTCGGTATTGCGTTCGTCCCACTGTTCGGGAATCGTTGCCTCTACCGCTTCATGTTCCTTTTCCAACGCTTCGATCTGGGCTTCGAGCTCGGCTTTTTGCGCCTCGTTCTCCTCGCCGTACAGACGCGAAGCTCGCGTGTCGAGCCCCTCTATCTGAGCGTCGATTGCGCGCATGTCGGCCTGGATCGAACGTACCTCGCGGTGTATCGGCCGGTAGGCGTCGGCGTTGTCGTCGACCACCGTGGCAGCTTCCCTGGCCTCCTTCAACAGAGCGACGGCTTCACTCACCGATTCGAGCCCGGCTGGAAGATCTTCCTTCAGCTCGTTCGGAATCGCGCTGATGTCGAGACCCTGAATGTCGCCGGCCAGGGCGGGCAGGTTGGTTTCTTCGAGTTTCTCGCCGACATACTCTTCCAGGCAGAACTGCAGGTTCGGGTTACGCGGTGGCGGTGCGGTGTCCGACAGGTACGAAACCCGGTTTGGCAGGTAGTTCACCATCGGTGGAAAATACGCCACGATGAACAATGCGCTTATCTGCAACATGATGAAGCCGATGACACCCTTGTACATCGAGATCGTCTTGACGATGGCGGGCGCCACGCCGCGCAGGTAGAACAGTGCGAAGCCAAAGGGTGGTGTCAGGAATGAGGTCTGGATGTTCAGACCGATCATCACTCCGAGCCATACGGCGGTGATGTTCGCAGAAGGGTCGGCCAGCAGGATGGGGGCGACGATCGGTACGACCACCACGGCAATTTCGATGAAATCCAGAAAGAAGCCGAGGATGAAGATCACGACCATCACGGTGAAGAATTGAGCCCAGAAGCCACCCGGCAGCCCCAACAGGAAGTGCCGTACCAGTTCTTCGCCACCGAACGCACGGAACGCGGCGGTGAGCATCGCGGCACCTAGCAGGATGATGAAGACGAGCGAGGTGGCCTTGGCAGTCTCGATCATCACTTCCTGCAGGGTATTGTCGACTCGGTATGCACGTATGGCGCTCCAACCGAGTGACAGCAGCAGTACCGCGCTTGCGATGATGGCGATCAGGATGCCGGTGGCATTCGCTTCGGCCGCGGCGGACTTGATGCTGGTGTCGTAGTAAGCGACGACCAGGCCGATGACGAACAGTGAAACCAGCGCGAGGATGGCCGGGTAGAAACTGGTCTTGCTGCCGGTGGTGAGCCGGTAGCTGGACATCAGCAGCGCACCGGCCGCGCCGATGGCACCGGCCTGGTTGACGGTGGCCACACCGGCCAGGATCGAGCCGAGCACCAGGAAGATCAGTGCCAGTGGCGGTACCAGGGCCAGGCTGAGCCGGAAGAAGAAATCTGCGTCGAGTGCCCCTTCGCGACGAACCGACGGCGCGACCTTCGGCCGCAGAAAGGCGTAGACAAGGATATACAGCATGTACAGGCCGACCAGCACCAGGCCGGGCACCATCGCGCCGAGGAACATTTCGCCGGCGGAAGTGGAAGTCACGCCGTATTCGGCCGGCATCGTCAGTTCGCCGGTGGCGTCGTTGTAGAGCGTCTTGCGCAGCGTCGACGCCTGGTCGGAAGCACTGGAGAGCTGGTCGGCGAGAATGATCAGCACGATCGATGGCGGAATGATCTGGCCGAGCGTGCCTGAGGCTGCAATGGTGCCCGTCGCCAGCGACGGAGAGTAGTTGTTGCGCAGCATGGCCGGCAGCGAGATCAAGCCCATGGCCACTACCGTAGCCCCGACGATGCCGGTGGTCGCCGCCAGCAACGCACCGACGAAGACCACGGATATGCCAAGCCCGCCACGCACCGGGCCGAACAGCTGGGCCATCGTGATGAGCAGGTCTTCCGCGATCTTCGAGCGCTGCAGCATGATGCCCATGAAGATGAACAGCGGTATTGCGATCAATGTGTCGCGCTCGACTTCCCAGTAGACCCCTCTCAGATTGGTGACGCCGGCCGATAACCATTGGCTCGGCCCGTCCTGGAAGAAATAGGCGTCGACATCGCCACCGGCGAACACGTACCCGCAGATGGCCGCCGTGGATATGGTGATGATGGCGGCGCCGGGCAGAGCGAAGGCCACCGGGAAGCCCGAGCCCAGGGCGGTGGCCATGAGCAGGACCAGCATTGCCAGAAAGAGCAGTTCCATAAGCGTGTATCTGTCAGTGGGTCCGTGTGATTAGGGCTGGCGTTTCAGGTCGCGCTGGCCTTTTCGTGCTCGACATGCCCGGGCTCGTCGAGCGCATCGGCCACGGCGGCGAACAGATAACTGACGAACTGGATCAGCATGGTCACGGCAAATACGGCGAGAAACCCCGCCATCAGGTACTTCACGTACAGCCCGTAGCTCGACTGCGAGGTCTCGAAGGAGCGCATCGGTGAATAGACGATCGAGGTGCTGCTGCCGAGGCCGACGATCAGGATGGTCCAACACAGCGTCATGCCACAGAGCAGGGTGCCGATGGCGTTCACCACGCCCTTGGTGCGCAGCTTGAACGATGCGTAGAAGACGTCCACACGCACATGGCCTTCCTCGACGAGCGTGTAGGCACTGGCGAACAGGAACAGGGCGGCATACCAGAAGCGCACCAGGTCGCCCATGAATGCCTGCTCGTAGGAGAAGATGAAACGCGAGATCACGATCAGCAGCTCCGCGAGCACGATCAGCAAGGTCAGCCAGATGAAACCCAGGGTGCGGGTGACGCAGGCCACCAGCAGGCCGAGCAGGATCAGAGGGAAGTGAACGTACGTGCCGCGATAGTTCGAACGGCCGAGTTCCCGGGTGAGGTCTTCCCCGACCACCCCGGACAGGAGATCTTCTATTCGCAGGAACGAAATCACGGTGTCGCCGATGCCGACGAACAGTACCGCGAAGAACGCGGCACGTACCAGCCAGGCGTTGAACCGCGATATGTTGTCGCTGTCTCGGCGCAGCGGCCGCGTGCCCTGACGCATCGACCAGAGCACAGCGGCTGCGATTCCCGCGACGTAGAGCAGCAGCTGGACGACGCCACCGATGCTGATGCCGTCCTCCAGCAGACTGCCCACGCCCGGCCATCCGTACGACAGGGTAAGCACGGTGTTGACCAGCCAGATCGCCAGCACCACCAGCATGCACCAGCCGAACAGGCGGGTGGTGGTGGCCAGCGTGCTGGCTTCGCGAGCCGGGTAGGTCGAGCTCATCGCCTGGTCCATGAATTCACCGTGTTCCTGGGGCCTGGTCAGACCTTGATGCCGAGCACCCGATTGCGCTTGATCGAGTAGGCCACGTCGGAGATCGACATCCAGGCCCCGATCGAGCGCAGGCTTTCCTGGTAGGCATCGTTGATCTTCTCGGCAAGCTTGCTGTGGTCGCGGGTTTCCTCGAAGACCTCTTGGGCAGCCTCGCCGAAGCTGTCGTAGATCTCGTCGGAGAACTCACGCAGCTCCACACCGTTCTCGTCCACCATCTTCTGCAGATACACGCCGTTCTGCGCGTGAGTCTCGTCCATCTGGTTGGCATTCTCCTCGTAACACGCGGCTGTGATGATGGCCTTCTCCCAGCTCGAGCATTCCTCCCAGAATTCCTTGTTCAGGCCGAAGGCGAGGTTGCCACCCGGCTCGTGCATGCCGGGGTAGTAGTAGTACTTCGCCGCTTCGTAGAACTTCATGAAGTAGTCGTTGTAGGGTCCGACCCACTCCGTGGCATCGATGGCGCCGGAAACAAGGTTCTCGTAGATCTGCCCGCCCGGCAGCGACACGGTTGAGGCGCCCAGCTTGGAGAGAACGTCGCCACCGAGCCCGGGAATCCGCATCTTCAGGCCTTTGAAATCCGCGGCAGTCTTCATCTCCTTGTTGAACCAGCCACCCATCTGCACGCCGGTGTTACCGCAAGGCAGACACTTCAGGCCGAACTCGTCCGCCAGCTCGTCCCACAGCTCCTGGCCGCCGCCGTACTTCAGCCAGGCGTTGGTCTCGCCGGTGACCATGCCGAACGGCACGGACGTGAAGTAGGCCCAGGCGGGGTGCTTGCCCGTCCAGTAGTAGTCGGCTGCGGCATAGGCCTGAGCGTTGCCCGAGGCGACCTCGTCGAACGAGTCGAACGCACCGACGCGTTCACCCGCGGCGAAGTACTCGGTCATGATGCGGCCTTCGGAAAGTTCGGTGATCCGCTCGGCGAGGCGCTGTGCGGACGTACCCAACCCGGGGAAGTCACGCGGCCATGTGGAGACGATCGTCATCTCCTTGCGGTCCTGGGCGATTGCCGGTGCGCCGAGTATGGTGGTGGCGCCGACACCGGCCGCCGCTGCGGTACCGGCGAGAAATTTACGTCGTTCCATGCATCAGTCCTCTGTTTGACCGGCAGCCCTGTCGACCGCTGGTGTTGATCCATTGTAACCACAGCCTTGAACCTCCGTTCAAGAGAGTCGTGAAGGATCGTCGCGAGAACTCAGGTCATGGGTGCCCGATCAGGCTGGCGAGCCGATGCGTGGTCTGTTCCAGAGCGCCCGGCAGGTGGGGGATGCCGAGAGCTTTCAACCCGGTGTCGATACTGGCCAGGGTGCCGAGCAGCATGGGTGGATCGAGGTGACCCATGTGACCGATGCGAAACAGATCATCGCTGATGTTGGCCCCTCCGGGTGCCGGCGTCAGGCCGACGCCGAGAATTACACCGGCTTCTCGCTCGCACCAGTCGCGCAGCCGGGCGGCCGCACCGTTCTCGCTGCGAACGGTAGTCACCCCTGGCGAACGATGAGCCGGTTCGGCAACCTGCAGCCTGAGACCGCCGTCGACCTGCCAGGCATCCACTGCACACCAGACGCACTCGGCCAGCGTGCGATGTCGCCGCCAGACATTCTCGATACCCTCTTCGAACAGCATGTCGAGTGCCTCGCGCAAGCCGTAGAGATGATGGGTCGGTGGTGTTCCACCGAACTGCATGGCGAAGACAGGTGTCTGCACCCGGCTTACCCAGTCCCAGTAGGGTGTGCACAGGTTCGGTCGCTGTTCCGGCTGCCAGGCTCGGGGGCCTATGAAGGTGAACGCAATGCCCGGCGGCGTCATCAGACCCTTCTGGCAGCCCGCCACCATCACATCCACTCCCCAGCCCCTCATGTCGAACGGTTGGCAGCCGAGGGTGGCGATGCAGTCGACCAGCAACAGGGCAGGGTGACCGGCGTCATCGATGGCCTGCCGGATCGCCCGGATGTCGTTGTCGATTGACGTGGAGGTATCGGTCTGCACCGTCATCACGGCCCTGATGGCATGCCCGGTGTCCTCGCGTAGCGCGGTCTCGACGCGGGCGGGATCCATCGGGGCTTCTTCGCCACCCTGCAGACGTAGCATGTCGATGCCGAGGCCGGCGGCCATTTCCACCCAGTTGAATCCGAAACGGCCGTTGATCAGACCGAGCACGCGATCACCTCGGCTGAACAGGTTGCACAGGCTGGCCTCCCACGCCGCGTGCCCGTTGCCGATGTAGATGACGACCTCGCCATCTTCGTTGCGAGCCAGTCGGTTCAGATCGGTGTACAACGTGCCGGCCATTTCCGTCAGCTCGCCACCGTAGATGTTGGGAGCTGCGCGGTGCATGGCGCGCAGGACGCGATCGGGCATGACGGAGGGGCCGGGAATCGCGAGATGATCGCGGCCGTGAGCTAGTAGTCCATCCATCTCATGAATCAGGGTCAGTGGTCCTGCCCATGATAGTGACAGGTTCAGCGAGCTCGGCCGACCTGTCGTGCCAGGGTCACTGCAGATTCCGCTTCATCACCGGGCGGAACAGGATCGCCGCCAAGGAGACGTTCGGCTTCCGGCTGGCGCGCCCGGACGGCTTTGGCGAGAGGTGCCAGGGACATGGATTCGATCTCGCATTCGTCGCGACCCGTGGTCGCCACGAAATCGCGCCACAAGGCATCGAGGTCTACGCTCGATGACGGAAAAGTTTCCGCGCCGACGACGCGGGCCTGAATGCTGTAGAAGCCGTGGTTGCGTGCCACGTACCAAAGGCAGTCGGCCTGGGTCTCGAGTGCCGCCCTGCCATCGCTCGGTTCCTGCCAGGCGGTGATGGCACCGGTCATCAGCAAGCCGAATCCGGCCAGCAGCGGAATGGTTGATTCAGGCATGATCTTGCGCTCCCGAGGAATTTCAGTCGCCATCATTGAGTCGGCACCGACGTCTTTGGCGGGAACGTCAGTGTCGTGCGATGCGTGACAGCCTTGTCGCAGCCGTCAGGTGACGTGAATCATCGGGTTGCCCTGCTCCACCACCACCCGAACGCTACGGCTCACACGCCCGCCGGGCCTGCGGATCTGGTCAAGCTCCCTGAAATCTGTCTGCCATCGTTCAGGAGTCACCTCACAGGCGAGGTAACCGCGTCGATTGCTGTGATGACGGACGTGCGGGTGGTCGGCTTGCATCGAGGGCCAGTAATCAGCGATCTCGCTGCCATTGCCACCGGAGGTGATCGAGGTGCTGGTGAACTCCACGGCCAACTTGGCACCGGTCGGGTCGTTCAGCTCGCGGGGTATGTCAGCTGCCCAGTGGCTGTGAACATCGCCCGAGAGGAGCACGACATTCCTGAGCCCCTTGGCCTCGATCGAGCGTAGCAGGCGCTCGCGAGAGGCTGGGTAGCCTGGCCACTTGTCCATCGCGTGCGGATTGGATCCCGGTTCGCGGCTGTCGCGACCGAACAGGGGCACCTGTTGGGCCAGCACGTTCCAGTGCGTACGGCTGCGGCTCAGGCGCTCGTCGAGCCAGGCTTCCTGTCGATGGCCGAGAAGGGAACGATTCGAATCCGTCAGTTCGGCGCAATCGGGGGCGTTCGTGTAACGACATACCGGAAACGAGCGATACTGACGTGTATCCAGCGCATTGATCGACAACAGATCGCCAAACCGGATCTGCCGATAGAGCTGCAGATGATCCACGCCAGGGAACGCAGAGCGGCGCAGCGGCATCGCTTCGTAGTAGGCCTGGAAAGCCGCCGCTCGTCGCAGGCGAAAAATCTCGGGCGGTGTGCGTGTTTCGGTGTAGTCGGATGCCCAGTCGTTGTCCACCTCGTGATCGTCCCAGGTCACGATGAACGGTGCAGACGCATGCGCTGCCTGCAGGTCCGGATCAAGCTTGTATTGCGCATAGCGCCTGCGATAATCGTCGAGGGTGAAGGTCTCGGCGCCCAGGTGACGGCGAACGGCCTTGGTCGACCGCTCGTCGGCACCGTATTCATAGATGTAGTCGCCGGTATGAAAGATCGCGTCGAAGCGTTCCTCGGCCATGTGCCGGTAGGCGGTGAACAGGCCTTGTTCGTAGTGACTGCAGCCACACACTCCGAAACGAAAGCGCTCCGGAGAAGAGTCATGGGCGGGTGCGGTACGGGTACGAGCGATCGGGCTACGCGCATTGCCGACAGTAAAGCGGTACCAGTACTCGGTGCCAGGCTCGAGCCCTTCGGGCTCGACGTGCACCGCATGCCCGAGTTCGGCGAAGGCACGCGTCGTGCCCTGGCGTACCGGGCGGCGCATCGCCTCGTCGCCGGCCACTTCCCAGCGGACATCGACCGCGCGGGCCGGCATGCCACCGCCGGCCAGCGGATCCGGCGCCAGACGGGTCCATAACACCACGCTGGTTGGCAACGGGTCTCCGGAGGCCACGCCGAGTGTGAACGGGTCATCGGCAAAGCTGGGCGCGGACCAGACACGGCCGCTCGGCAACGTGCCCAGGCCACACGCGGTACCCAGCCTGGCAGCGGCGATCAACCAGTCACGACGATTCCATGCGTCGCCCGAACGATTCGATGACATGTGCATTCGGCAGCTACGTATGTGGTGACGACATGCAAGACACTAACTGTCAGTAATGACAGTTCGATTTCATTCCGGTGATAGTTGTATGAATCGACTTCGGTATGGGGAAATAATACATTTTCCATGTGCATTCATATCTCTGTAGTCGTATCGCCGCATGGTTGTGTCTGATGCGCGGGTACTGCCTTCGACATGAGGAATTATGTATCCGCATTCATAAAGCTTTGGCATTGGAGACGCATGAAAGTTACCTTCGAAGGCCTGCAACGGCTCGGATTATGGCTGTTCGTTCCCGGCTTGATCGGCGCGGCCCCCCCGGCGTATGCCGGCTTCGATTTCGCATCGGTGATCGAGCAGGCAAGGGTGCTCTCGCGTGAGACCTACGAAGATCGAAAACTACCACTTACCGGTGACTTCGCCAGTCTCGAATACGATCAGCATCGAGACATTCGCTTCGATACCGACAGGAATGCCCTGGCGGAATCCGCCAGTGCCTTCGGTATGGATCTGCTACCGCCAGGTTGGCTGTTCGATCGACCGGTCGCCATCAACCGGCTCTCATCCGAAGGTGTGGATCGCCTGGTGTACAGCAACGACTGGTTCGACTTCGGTCCCCAGGCGGTAAAGCCTGAGAATCCCGATGATCTGACCTTCTCCGGATTTCGACTGCGCTCGCCGATCAATCGCCCGGACGTCATGGACGAAGTCGCGGTCTTTCAGGGGGCCAGCTACTTTCGGGCCGTTGCCCGCGACCAACTCTACGGTCTCTCCGCGCGAGCGCTGGCGCTCGATACGGCGACCGAACGTGGCGAGGAGTTTCCACGTTTCGTCGAGTTCTGGGTGGAAGAGCCGGGCAAGGAGGCTGCCAACGTGATCGTGCATGCCTTGCTGGACAGCCCCTCGGTCACCGGTGCCCTGCGCTTCGATATCATTCCAGGTGCCGACACGCGCATGGATGTTCGGGCCGTGCTGTTTCCACGCCGTGATCTGAGCGATGTGGGTATAGCGCCGCTGACCTCGATGTTCTTGTTCAACAATCTGAATCGCGAGCGCTTCGATGACTATCGGGATGCGGTTCACGACTCCAGCGGCCTGCAGATGATCAACGGCGCAGGAAAGCGAATGTGGCGCTCGCTGGCCAATCCGGCCACATTGCAGGTGTCCGCTTTCATTGATGAGAATCCGGTCGGATTCGGCCTCGTACAGCGCCAGCGCAACTTCCAGGACTACGAGGATGCCGAGGCCCACTACGAGAAACGTCCGAGCGCCTGGGTCGAACCGCTCGGCGACTGGGGCAAGGGTGCGGTGCAACTGGTCGAGATTCCGACCGATCTGGAGATCAACGACAATATCGTCGCCTTCTGGAAACCGCAGCAGACCCTGCTGGAAGGTGAGGAGTATCGCTTCGAGTATCGTCTGTTGTGGACCGACCACCCACCCGATGAAGTGCCTTTGATGCGCGTCAAGGACGTGCGCATCGGCAAGCGGATGAAGCGTGACGATGTGCTCGAAGTGATCGTCGATTTCGAAGCGCGTAACGGCGATCTGGATGGCGAGGCCGTACCCGAAATCGATGTCAGCGATGGCAAGATGTCCGATCTTGCCGGTCGAGTTCTGAGTGGCCAGGGTCGTTACCGGGTGCACTTCAATTTTCGGCCCGACGACGTCACCACGAGCGAGTGGCAGTTGACGCTGATGCGCGGGCAGAAGCCAGTCAGTGAAACCTGGACCTACCGATGGACACCTTGAATGGCGGCAGGCGCCCGTCGGTAGCGTCCGCGGCCCATGCCACACCCGTGCCGCCTGCCGCACCCCTGTCGATGCCCACACAGGATCTGGACGCCCCGGCGTCGGCGGCGTCAGCCGGTCAGCGTTCTTTGCGTACGTTTGCGGCACGGCTGACCACGTTCGGCGGGACGCTGGCACTGGTACTGATGGGTCTGCACCAGATGATCAGCGTCGTCGGTTCCGACGGCATCACCCGCTTCGAGTGGTGCTTCGTGGTGTTGTTCGTTCTGACCATTGCTTGGATCGCACTCTCGGCCTGTGCAGCGCTGACCGGTGTCTTGTTCGGTGAATCGAGCCAAGGGGCAGAGAAACCGATGCCACTGGCGTGCCGCCATGTGCTGGTGATGCCGGTCTACAACGAGGACGCCAGCGCCACCTCGGCCGCACTGGAGACCATGGGCCGTGCGCTGTGCAAGGCCGGGGTATCGAAACACTTCGAGTTGTTCATTCTGTCGGACACCACAGATGCCGAGACCTGGATAAGAGAGACCGCCTGTGTCGATCGGCTGCGCCGACGACTCGGTCGACGCCTGCCGGTCTGGTATCGGCACCGCGAAGACAACACCGGCCGCAAGGCAGGCAACGTGCGCGATTTCGTCGAGCGCTGGGGTGCGCGTTACGAGTCGATGTTGCTACTCGATGCCGACAGCCTGTTGAGAGCAGACACCATCATCGAGATGGCCCGGCGCATGGAAGCGGATCAGACGCTCGGTATCCTTCAGAGTGTGCCGTTGCTCGCTGGTGGGCACAGTTTGCTGGCGCGCTTGCAACAGTTTTCCGGCAGCGTCTACGGCCCCGTCATCGCGCGCGGTATCAGCGCGTGGCAGGGTGATGACGGGAACTACTGGGGCCATAATGCCATGATTCGCGTGCGCGCCCTCGCCGCCGCCGGCGGGTTGCCCTCGCTGCCCGGCCGACGGCCACTGGGTGGGGATATCCTGTCGCACGACTTCGTCGAGGCGGCGCTGCTGCGCAAGGCGGGTTGGCGTGTCTGCATGGCGCCCGAGCTGGAGGGTTCGTGGGAGAACAGCCCACCCTCCCTGTTGGATGTCGCTATCCGTGATCGCCGTTGGGCCCAGGGCAACATTCAACACCTGGCCGTACTGTCGCGGCGCGGCATTGCCTGGCCGAATCGCATGCATCTTCTGATGGGTGTGATGAGCTATGTCATCTCGCCGCTATGGCTGGGGCTGATCGGTATCGGCCTGTGCCTGAGTATTCAGGCGGCGCTCGTGCAACACGACTATTTTCCGAATCAGGTGAGCCTGTTTCCCGACTGGCCATCGTTTGATAGCGAACGCATGATTGCGCTGTTCGTCTACACGTTCGTTCTGTTGCTCGTACCGAAGTTGATCGGTGTGGCCACGGTGCTGTCGAACCGAGAGCGTCGCGCTCGCTACTGTGGTGGGCCGCGATTCTGCCTGTCAGCCTTGCTGGAATTGCTGATGTCGGCGCTGTACGCCCCGATCATGATGTTGATTCAGTCGCGCCAGCTCTGGCAGATCGTCCGCGGACAGGACTCGGGCTGGTCGCTCCAGGCGCGATCCGGCGAGCGTCTGCCGTGGCGGGTGGCCGTGCACCATCATGTGGGCCATATGCTGGTGGGAATCGCGGTGCTGACAATCGCCGTGATGGTGGATCCTTCCATCCTGCCCTGGGTAATGCCGATCATCGTCGGGCTCGTGCTGGCCATACCCCTGTCCAGGGGCAGCGGAAGCAGCGAACTCGGCCTATGGCTACGACGCGAAAGGCTGTTGTCGTCACCGTGCGAAACCGAACCGCCTGGCGAGTTCCTGCTTCGCGACCAGCTGGCGGAGCAGTACCGGTCCGCCACCGGCTGTATCCGTATCGTGGATGTGCTGGCCGATCCCGTCGTGCGCGAACGTCATGCGCGTAACGTGGTCACTCAGGCCCATCGGCAGCGCGGTCGGCCCAACTCCCACCTGCTGGTCGCGGAATCCAAGCTCGTCGAGGCCGACTCGATCGACGAGGCACTGGAATGGCTGTCTGAGATCGAATTGATGCAGGTGCTGGGGAATACCCGTCTGATACGGCACTTCGCGATCGATGAGGTGTCTGCTTGAAACGCCGGTTTCCCCGCCTGTCATCGGCGGGTCGGTAAACGACACCATGGAGCGACTGACGACAGGCTCTCGCCTCAGCGCTTGTCTGCCAGCGGTTGCGAATCGCAGGTATCCAGTACACCGGGTTTGAAGTAGTTGGCGGGGATTCGCTCGGCGCTGGTAATGATCGCGTTGCGTGCGTCATCGTAGGCGATGCGCCGTTCCCAGACGAGTCGGCCATCGCGGGTCGCCTCGAAGACCCGACCTCGCTCCGATTCAGCGACCAGTATGTTGCCGTTGTCGAGTATCTGGTGCTTGCCGCGTCGCCAGCTGTAGAAAGGCGTTTCTTTGGAATCTTCGATCAATACCTCGGTCTCGTCGCTCTGCGGGTCGTGGCGAAGAATGCGCGAGTGATCGAGCCCCATGCGGTTGTCATACACGGTGATGGTGCCATCGGGCTGGAAGTCCGGGTCGTGTTGCTTGAACCATGGGCCATGCCGGTACCACTTGAAACGTCTCGTGTCAGGATCGATCACACCTATCAGGTTCAATTCACGCATGCTGATCAGCAGATCCCCGGCCTCGAATTGCGGAAAGGCTTCAGCCATGTCGGCAGGCAACGGTTCGACATCGTTGGCATGAAACGGATCGTCGAGCCAGTCCAGCTCGTCCTTGCTCTCGAGCGTACGTATCCCGAGAGAGCCGAGCAGGTCCTGGGCGATGACCACATCCTTGCGGAAGTCGAAGCCGCGTAGCTCTTTGCCGGTTTCCGCATCGACCTGAACCAGTGATTCGGCGCGCAAGGTCCACAGGGAGCCGGCGGCGCCGTGGTGCACCGAGTGATGATAGGCACCTTTCCTCGACCACATCGTCTCGCCACAGGCATCGATTCGCGCCAGACGACGCCCTGCATCGAATGCCACCACCAGCGAACCGTCCTCGAACGGCACGACGCCATGCAGCATCACGTTGAACTCACCCGGCCCATCCGGATGCAACGACTCGTAATCGAGGCTCCAGTGGTGGAGTTCGCGACCATCCGCCGCATACAGGGTCACGCCCTGAAGTACCTCGCGGCCCGGTGCAAGCCCGCCGATGAGCACGTGGCCTCCCATGGCTGCTGCAGCATCGTGCATGACGAACACCTCCTTGCCGGGCACCCGCGCAGGCACCAGGTGGCGGGTCGGCTCCAGCGCCAGGTCGTTCTTCCAGTGTTCGCTGAACTCGAACCAGGCACCCTGTACGGTGCGAATCTGCGGATGTGGAAACCAGCCGTAGATGGCTCCGAAAGAACCGAACAGCACCGCCAGACTGACGGCGGAGGCGAAGAACACGACAACAGGAAGTCTATCCATTGGGCGGTACATCGGTCGGCTTTAAGGGTTCAGCGTGGTCTGGCTGTCATGCAGGAGCATGGCCTTCTGTCCGTGACCTGACAATGACAACTCCTGAAATTACACCCAAAGCCCGGCACCCACGGCCACGGTCAGCAGCGAGAGCAGCACGGCGCCGAGCATCAGTGCACCATCGCGTACCGTAATCGACAGCCGAACGCCGCGATCGCAGACATCGGTGCGGAGCTGGCGAACGGCACGACTTCCAAAGGCGGCACCGTGATGGCCAGCAGGATGCACAGGAGCGCTGCGATCCGGATGAACGGTTGTCGGTAAGCCACGGCAGCCGCCGTGAAACCAACGATCCA